>NZ_JACHOP010000002.1 GCF_014199935.1 Methylorubrum rhodinum | reverse complement strand
CTGCCGCCAGCGTTCGCTCTGAGCCAGGATCAAACTCTCAAGTTGAAGAGTTAGATCTCAGCTGATCACAACATAAACGGAGTGCTCACATCCGTGACTTCGGCGTTTCCACCAAAGCCCGGTGAGCTTCCGAAACGTCGGTCAGCCTCATACTCTCACGGTTCAGCCTCTCAGCCGAACCCGCAAGGACATGAACAAGCCGCCCGCGTTTCTCTTTCTCGATATCTACTTGTCAAAGAGCGACGAAGCCTGCACCCGAAGTGCAACCCTCTGCTGAGAACGCGCCATCGCCCCGGTTGCCCGGCCCGATCAGCCCCGTCTTCAGCGATAGTACCGCGGCGGCCTCGTCAACCCGGCGATCGTGTCACCGGCAGGAGCCCCGCCCGAGCGGTCCGTGGCGTCTAGAGCCGGCGAACCGTCCTGTCAACCGTCATCCGATCGACACATCCGGGACACGAAGGACAGCGATTGTCCGATCCAGTCGCCTGGATCAGCCGTGCCGCTCAAACAGTCCCGATGACCTCAAGGCCGCCGCGCCACCATGTGGTGGGCCGCGGCGCCCCGTCGGTGAAAGAGCCTTTACGGGACCGGGCTAGGCCCGTCAACCGCCAGGTCGAAAAAAGTCCCGCACTGCGTCATCGCCCGATCACAGCCGTGTGACGGGATGTTCCGGCCCCTGTCGTCATCCCTGAGGGCAATCGCCTCAATCTGGACATGCTGCACCGGGACATCCGGGCTTTCCGCTTCACGTTCTGGTCGCCGGGTCCGGGCAAGTCTGGTACGTGTGATGACCATCCGAGAGATCCGGTCCGAAGCGCCGATGCAGAGGAAGCCCGTGACGCGCGAGCGGCTGAAGATCGGAGGAGCGGCCGGCGCGCAGAGGCGCGCGGCCGACCTGCCGCGGGGGGTCGAGCCGCCGCTCAACCTGCTCGGCGCCAATGCCCGTCAGGTCGACCGCCGCGACGTCAACCTGCGCTGGCTCTGCGCCAGCGCGCTCACCGGCATCACCGGGGCGCTGCTGATCGGCGCCGCGATCCACGTCTCGCTGCAGGGCGACGTGTCGCTCGCCGCGATCTCCGACAAGCCGGCCCTAATCGCCCGGCCGCAGCCCGCCGAGGAGGCGAGCGTCGCCCTTGCGCACAAGGGCGACCGGCTGGTGCGCAACCTGATGATCGCCTCGGCCAAGCAGAGTTTTCGCACGCCCGTGACGGTGAGGCTCGGGGATCGCGAGATCATCAAGGTCAAGCCGTTTGTGCGGATCGCGTCGGCGCTTTCGATGCAGACCGGCGTGTTCGCCGCCGACGTGCCGCGCTTCGATCCGATGAGGTTCGTCTCCGACGAGCCGCAGGAGCGCGCCACCGATCCCGGCACCGCCGACGCACCCGGCGCCGAGGTCACGGTGGTCAAGCGCGATCTCGCCGAGGCCCCGATCGATCCGAACGCACCGGCCCTGTCCGACGACGACGTGGCCGCGCAGGTCGAGGAGGAGCGCCGCCTGACGGCCGAGGCGGGGCGGCGCACGGCTCTGCCGCTCGCGCCGCAGATCATGCTGTCGCGGACGCTCCGCCAAGGCTCGGGCTTTCCGGGCTTTGACGAGAAGAAGAGCGAGGACGGCAGCCCGTTCAAGTCGATCGAGGTGCTGGTCGTCCCCGAGAACGTCACCAAGCTCGCCAAGGTCGAGTTGCGCTCCGGCGAGGCGCCGCTGGTGGAGGAGCGCGACCTCGCGCTGAAGCGCGGCGACACGGTCGAGGCGATGCTGAAGGCGACCGGCCACGCCTCGGACGCAGGCATAGCCGGCATCGTCGCCGCGCTCGGCGGCAAGACGAAGGTCTCGGGCCTGTCGGAAGGCCAGCAATTCCGCGTCCAGGTCGCGCCGGGGCCCAAGCCCGGCGATGGGCGGCAGGTGACCCGCGTGGTGCTCTATGGCGAGAGCGGCGTGCAGGCGATCGCGGCGATCAACGACAAGGGGGCCTTCGTGCCCGTCGCGCCCCCGGTCGACGAGACCAAGGGCCGGACCCAACCGGCGCAGGCGGAAGCCCAGGACGGCGACGACGAGGAGGACGAGGGCACCGGCCCGCGGCTCTACCAGAGCCTCTACGAGACGGCCGCGCGCCACGACGTGCCGCGCCCGACCGTCGAGGACATCGTCCGGGTGTTCAGCTACGACATCGACTTCCAACGCCGCATCTCGGCGGGCGACGGGCTCGACCTGTTCTACACCTACGACGAGGAGGCCGGCCCTGCCGCGGCCGATCGGCCGGAACTGCTCTACGCCGCGCTCAATCTCGGCGGCGAGTGGCGCAAGGTCTACCGCTTCCAGTCGCCCGACGACGGCTCGATCGACTATCTCGACGACCAGGGCCGGTCGCTCAAGAAGTTCCTGATCCGCAAGCCGATCGCCGACGGCATCCTGCGCTCCGGCTTCGGCTATCGGCGCCATCCGATCCTCGGTTACGCCAAGCTCCATACCGGGGTCGATTGGTCGAACCCCATCGGCACGCCGATCGTGGCGGCCGGCAACGGCACGGTCATCAAGGCGGAATGGGATTCGGGCTACGGTCGCCGCGTCGAGATCCAGCACATCAACGGCTACGTCACGACCTACAACCACATGTCCCGCTTCGCCCGCGGCGTCTCGGCGGGGGCGCGGGTGCGGCAGGGGCAGGTGATCGGCTATGTCGGATCGACCGGCCTCTCCACCGGCGCGCACCTGCACTACGAGGTCGTCATCAACGGCCACTTCGTCGATCCGATGAAGATCCGCGTGCCGCGCGGGCGCGAACTCGACGGGCGGCTGCTCGCCGAGTTCAAGCGCCAGCGCGACCAGATCGAGGCGACGATGCAGAAGTCGAAATCCGCCACCGCCATGGCCCAGCGCGACGCGATGCGCTGACGCCAAGGGAATCCAAGGGGATGAGCCCCGGCCCGTTCAAGGTGTTCGTGGTGGACCGGGATCCCGTGACCGGCGTTTTTCCGACACGGATGGGCGCCGGCTCGCTCAGAGGACGATCTCGGGATTGAAGGTCTCGCGGCTCAGCGGCAGCCGGAAGCGGGCGGCGAAGCCGCCCTCCAGAGCGCGCGCGACGACGGCGTAGCGCAGGCCGACCCGGATGAGGGCGCCGACCGGCGGCAGCGCCTCCTCGGGCGCCTCCACCTGCAGGGCGACGCCGACCATCGACAGGTCGGCAATGCGGGCCGCCACGACGCGCCCGCCGGGCAGGCAGACCTGGGTCCGGTCGTTCACCGGCACGAGGCGGGGCGCCGCGCGCTGCTCGCCGGTGCGGGCCTCCTGCCACGCGAGGCGCGCCATGATGCGGGCGAGCCGCGCCTCTCCGACGTCGAGGCCGATATGGAAACGCGACGGCTGCACCCGGTCCACGCGCCCGCGCACGGCGCCGATGCCGTCGAGGTAGCACACCACCCGCTCGCCGACGCGCGGGAGGCCCGCGCAGGCGATCACGGCGCCGCAGGGGCCGAGGTCGCTGGCGATGCAGGCATATTCCGATCCGTCCTCCAGAAGGCAGCGCCCCGACACCGCACGCCCCGCGGCCGGCCTGGACACGGAAGCGGTCGCGACCGACGCCACCTTCGATCGCGACGGCTCCAGCATCGGTTTGGCCACGTCTCGCACGGGTCCTCCTCCCGTTCCGGATTTGCACTCGGCATCGCCCGAGCCCGCCTTCGGTTCTCCGGCGAACGCCGCACACGGACCGGCGCGCGGGCCGCGGACGACAGCCGGAATCGGACCATTCCGGATCGGTCTCACGGCGAAGGTTCGCCGCCGGACCTTAACGGACGGTGACGCGCCAGGGTTGTCCTAACCCGATCGGACCGGCGGCACGTTCGAGGCGCCGCGTCCCTTCGTTGCCCGAACTCAAATCGATCGATTGCGACAGGCAAGCCATCACGGTCGGAATTCTCCATCTTTGCGATTCATGATCAGCGAAGAGAACGAAACCGACATCGGTCGATCCGAAATTCGAGCCCGTTGCTGAACTCCGACGACGTTGTCCGGCTCGGGTCAGGGGCGCGGGGGTCGACGCTCCAGTTCCGCGGCGAGCCGGGCGCGGGCGCGGGCGACCCGGCTCTTGAGTGTGCCGACCGCCACCCCGCAGATGGCGGCGGCCTCGCCGTAGGTGAAGCGCTGCCCGCCGACGAGGATCAGGGCCTCGCGCTGTGCATCGGGCAGGCGGCGGAGGGCCTCGCGGAACCGCACCGTCTCCGACCTGTCCGGACGCACCGACTCCCTCCGCCGCTCCGGCGGATCTGGCCGAAGCCCCTCTCGCTTCCGAGGTCCGACCCGAGGTCGCTGCCGCCGTTCGGCGTAGAAGCGGGCGCGCAGGATCGTGAACAGCCAAGCGGTGGCATCGCGGTCGCCGGCGCCGTCTGCGCCGCTCCATGCGCGCAGCAGCGCGTCCTGCACGAGGTCGTCGCCGCGCGCGCCGTCGTCTGTCAGGGCATGGGCGAAGGCCCGTAGGGCCGGGATCGCGCCGAGCAGGCACTCGCGCAGATCGGGATCGGCCGGCGTTCCGGCGGGAAGCATACTGAGGCCCCTCTTCCCAGGCTGAGCGCCCTGGCGGGCTGCGGGGGGAGCGACCGGATCACGCGACACCTTCCGGCGACCGGCCGCACCCGCCCCGGCAGGCCGGGCGTGTCGGGACGGGATTAGGTCGATGCGCTTGAATTCACTCTGAAACGGGCGTTCAGCCGAACGTTACCGTTCGGAAACGTGCCGGAAACATCCCAGCTTGCGCCCCCTTGAGCGGACTGGTAGCGAAACGGGCAGCGCCGGTTTAGCTCAGTTGGTAGAGCAACCGCCTTGTAAGCGGTAGGTCGCGAGTTCAAGTCCCGCAACCGGCACCATTACAACTCATTGCATGATCTAAAAAATCCCGTCGATTGGGTCGTATCCTATTGCTTGATGTAGCGCGCTGAGGGGCACCACGATCACCGGCTGCCGGATCGGTCAGGCTGCCAGGGTGGGCAGACCGGCGAGGGGATCATCGCCGATGGGGCGATGCTTTCCAGGGTCATGGTGCGGCCGTGCGGCACGGCCCACTCGCCGTTCCGTTCGAGCAGGATCGCGCCGACGAGGCGGATGATGGCCGCCTCGTCGGGGAAGATAACGATTACCTCGGTGCGGCGCTCGATCTCACCGTTCAGGCCCTCATCCTGAGCCCGTCGAAGGGCTCGGCCATGCGCCGCGGCTTCAGGAAGCCGGGGATTCGCGCGATCTCTCCGGCGCGTTTCAGGTGCAGGTCTGGTGAGCGACAACGTCCTGCTCTACGGCGAGGCCGGCGCCTGGGCGGTGCACGAGAGGCTGCGCTTCGGCGGCACGCCCGCGGTGCCCGTCGACGATCGCCGGGACATCGCCGCGCGGCCCGATGTCGGCGTCGGCGTCGAGGGGGCGATCACCGACCGGCTCTTCGATCCCGACAGGGACGCCGTCCGCCTCACGCCAATCGCCGCCGCCGCTCCACCAGTTGCATGATGATCGGCGTCAGGATCAGCTGCATGGCGAGGTCGAGCTTGCCGCCGGGGATGACGATGGAATTCGCCCGGCTCATGAAGCTGTCGTGGATCATCGACACCAGATAGGAGAAGTCGATCCCCTTCGGATCCTTGAAGCGGATCACCACCATCGATTCGTCGGCGGTGGGAATCCAGCGGGCGATGAAGGGGTTCGACGTGTCGACCATCGGCACCCGCTGGAAGTTGATGTCGGTCCACGAGAATTGCGGGCAGATCGTCTGCACGTAGTCGGGCATGCGCCGCAGGATCACGTCGGTGACGGCGTCGGTCGAGTAGCCGCGGGTCGAGCGGTCGCGGTGCAGCTTCTGGATCCATTCGAGGTTGATCACCGGCACCACCCCGATCTTGAGATCGGGATAGCGGGCGATGTCGACGGCGTTGTCGACCACGCAGCCGTGCAGGCCCTCGTAGAACAGCAGGTCCGAGCCCGGCTGGAATTCTTCCCATTCGGAGAAGGCGCCCTCGGGGATGCCGTAGCGGGCGGCGTCGTGGGCGTCGTGGGCGTAGTGCCGCGTGCGGCCGGTGCCGTTCTCGCCGTAGCTGCGAAACACCTCCTCCAGCTCGGGCAGGAGGTTGGCGCGCGGGGCGAAGTGGCTCAGCGTCGGCTCGCGCGCCATCTTCGCCCGCATCGTGTCGCGGTCGTAGGCGTGGAAGCCGTCCCCCTCGATGTACACGGCACTGACGTCTTCGCGGCGAAAGATCTGCTCGAAGGTGTTGCGGACCGAGGTGGTGCCGGCGCCCGAGGAGCCGGTGACCGAGATGATGGGGTGACGCGCCGACATGATGCTTCGAAACTGATGGGATGACGCGCCGAAAGGGTCTTACGTTAGCCGCACGCAACAGGACCGATGGTCCTGTTGCGTGCGTCCGGCGGACGAAAGCCGCCCCCAAGGTCTGTTCCTTTGCGCGGGGGCGATCGATGATGGATGATCGTCATCGATCGGTTCAGCTGCGCATCAGGCCGCGCTGGCCGAACAGGGGCGAGCGCCCGGCCGCGGGCTGGCGCCCTTCGTAGTAGGCGGCGACGGCGGCCACCTCCTCGGTCGAGCCGAACACCAGCGGCGAGCGCTCGTGGATCTTCGTCGCCACGAGGTCGAGGACGCGGGTGCGCCCGTCGGTGGCGGCCGCGCCCGCCTGCTCCATCAGGAAGGCGATCGGCGCGGTCTCGTAGAGCAGGCGCAGGCGGCCCTGGCCGTAGCCCTTGCGGCCGTCGCCCGGATACAGGAACACCCCGCCGCGGATCAGCACGCGCTGCGCGTCGGCCACCAGCGCCGCGGTCCAGCGCATGTTGAAGTCGCGGTCGCGCGGGCCGTCCGTGCCGCGCTGGCAATCCTCGATGAAGGCCTTGATCGGGCCGTCCCAGTGGCGGGCGTTCGAGGCGTTGATGGCGTATTCGTTGGCCGAGGGCACGACCTTGAGGGCGTCGTGGGTGAGCAGGAACACACCCTCCGCGCGGTCCAGGGTGAAGATGCGGGTGCCGTTGCCGAGCGTCAGCACGAAGGTGGTGGCCGGGCCGTAGACGACGGAGCCGGCGGCCGTCTGGGTGGTGCCCGGCGTCTTGAACGAGGCGTTGGGATCGCCCTCCGCGACGACCTTCGGGCGGATGCCGAAGATGGTGCCGACCACCATGCCGACCGCGATGTTCGACGAGCCGTCGAGCGGGTCGATCGCCACCGCCAGCGGCGCGTCGGGGTTCAGCACCACGACGTCCTCGGCCTCCTCGGAGGCGACCTCGGCGACGGGGGCTTGTTCGAGCGCCTGCATGAAGCGCTTGTGAGCGATGACGTCGAGCGCCTTCTGCACGTCGCCGTCGCTGTTGTGCTCGCCCTGCGCGCCGAGGTCGCCCGCGAGCGCCCCGAGGGCACAGGTGGCGCTCACGTCGATGGCGGCGGCGGCGAGCGCGCGGATCGTCGCGGCGGTATCGGCGAGCGTCGCGTCGCGCGCGACCTCGGCGTCGAGATGCGCGTCGAGGGAGGACCCGGTCGGCTTCGTCATCGGCTTGTCGCGCTCGCTCCCGTCACCGCCGTCCCGGCGGATTTTTCGCCTCGATGATACCCCGTGCCGTGGCGCCTGCGCCAGCGGGCGCGAAGCAGTCGGGGAAGGTTTTTGAAAAAACTTGTGGTACCGCGCAAAAAAACTAAAAGCGAATCATGCGCAACCTCTCGCTCAAGCAGCTCCAGGCGGTCGCCGCGGTGGCGCGGCTCGGCACCATGACGCGGGCGGCGCAGGAGCTCAACGTCACCTCCGCGGCGCTCTACGCCCGCATCCGCCAGTTGGAGGAGGAGGCGGGGCTGCTGCTGTTCGACCGCACGCCCACCGGCCTCAAGCCGACGGATGCCGGCCGCGAGATGCTGTGGGCGATCAACAGCATCAACACCGTGCTGGAGACCTGTACCGACAGGCTTCGCACCTTGAAAGGGGGCGGCGGCGGCCGCGTGGCGCTCGGCGTGGTGTCCACCGCCAAGTATTTCGCCCCGGCGGTCATCGCGGGCTTCATGGAGAGCCACCCGAAGGTCGAGATCGCGCTCACCGTCGGCAACCGCCAGGGCACGATCGACGCGCTGCGCAACTACGACATCGATTTCGCGATCATGGGCCGCCCGCCGCGGGACTTCGCCATCGAGGCGGAGACCTTCGGGCCCCATCCCCTCGTGGTGATCGCCGCCCCCGACCATCCGCTGGCCGGGAAGCGGGGCTTGAGCCGCTCGGATCTGGCGGCGGAATCCTTCCTCGTGCGCGAGGAGGGCTCGGGCACGCGCTCGGTGTTCGAGGAGTTCATGAACGGCGTGATGATCCGCCGGGCCAAGCTCGGGATCGATGCCGGCTCGAACGAGACGCTGAAGCAGGCGGTGATGGCGGGCCTCGGTATCGCGCTCCTGTCGGGCCACACGGTCGCCTCCGAGGTGGAGGGCGGGCGCCTCGCTCTGCTCGACGTGCAGGGCCTGCCGATCCGGCGCGACTGGTACGTGGTGCGCCGCTCCGACAAGGTTTTGGGCCCCGCCGCCGACGCCTTCTGGGACTATCTCGCCACCGAGGGACGCCGCTTCCTGCCGCGGCTGCCGGAAGAAGCGCTCGCCGGCATGGCCGCCGAGATGGCGCCGCGGCTCGCCGCCGACCCGGATGCCGCCGCCGACCTCGCCGCGGAGGCGGGCGAGTGAGCGGACGAGGGAACGGCATCCTCGTCGTCGGGGCGGGCCAGGCGGGCTTCCAGGCCGCCGCCTCGCTGCGGGAGGCGGGCTTTGCCGGCCCCCTCACCCTGATCGGCGAGGAGGCGCAGCCGCCCTACCAGCGCCCGCCCCTGTCCAAGGCCTATCTCGCCGGCAAGACCGATGCCCGCGGCCTGCTGCTGCGGCCCGAATCGTTCTTCGCCGAGTACGCCATCACCCATCGCCGTGCCCGCGCCACGCGCATCGACCGGGGGACGAGCCGGGTTCGGCTGGAAGACGGCGCGAGCCTCGCCTACGACCACCTGATCCTCGCCACCGGCACCCGCAACCGGGCGCTGCCGGTGCCCGGCGCGGAGCTGTCCGGCGTCCACGGCCTGCGATCGCTCGACGAGGCCGACGCGCTGAAAGGCGCGCTGGAGCGGGCGCACACCATCGTCGTGGTCGGGGCGGGCTTCATCGGGCTCGAATTCGCCGCGGTCTGCGCTGCCCGCGGCCTGTCGGTCACGGTGATCGAGGCGACGCCCCGCGTCATGGCGCGGGCCGTCGCGCCCGAGACCTCGGCGGCGTTTCGCGACTTCCACGAGGCGGCGGGCGTCACGATCCGGTTCGGGGCCGGCGTGAGCGCGATCGAGGGCGCGGACGGCCGCGTCGCCTCCGTCACGCTTGCCGACGGCGAAAACCTGCCGGCCGATCTCGTCCTCGTCGGCATCGGCGTGGTGCCGAACCAGGAACTCGCCGCGGAGGCCGGCCTGCCGGTGCGCGACGGCATCGAGGTCGATCCCTTCCTGGCGACCATCGATCCGGCGATCTCGGCCATCGGCGACTGCGCCCGCTTCCCGACCCGATTCGCCGCGGGGCTCCCCGGCGGCGACCGGGTGCGGATCGAATCGGTGCAGAACGCGGTCGATCAGGGCCGTTGCCTCGCCGCGCGGCTCACCGGGCGCCCGGCCGCCTACGACGCCGTGCCGTGGTTCTGGAGCGACCAGGGCCCGCGCAAGCTGCAGATCGCCGGGCTCGGCGGCCCGGACGATGCGAGCGTGCTGCGGCGGGCCGGCGGGGGTTTTTCCGTGTTCCGGTTCCGCGACGGGCGCCTGAGCGCGGTCGAATCGGTCGACCGCCCGGCCGATCACATGGCGGCCCGCCGGATCATCGCCGCGGGCCGCTCGCTCACCCCGGAGCAGGCGGCGGATCCAGCCTTCGATCTGAAGGCCCTCGCCACCGCCTGAAGCCCTCTCATACCAATCGGCGATGATCATGACTCATCGCCGCTTGCCCGCGCGCCTGCGCGGCGGCGGCCGTCCGCCGGACGTACGGAACAGGACCATCGGTCATGGTCCGTGCAACTTGGTATCAGCGATCGTTTTCCGTCGTCAGGTCGCCGAGCCGGGTGCCCTCGTCACCACCCTTCTGGCGGCCGGAGAGGCGCACGCCGTCGCCCTCCGTGAAGACCACGCCCTCCCGCATCAGCGCGCTGCGCAGGGCCTCGACCTGGCCCGAGGCCGGATCGCCGGTGCCGGCCTCGAAGCCGGTCACGAAACCCTCGTCGAGGCCGGAGGCGCGGGCGAGGTCCGCCGCGCTCCAGCCGAGCAGGCCGCGCGCCGCCCGCGACTGGCCCGGCCCGATCGTGTTGAGGTCGCCGCCGCCATACCCCTTCGCGCCCGCTTCGTCCGATCCCGTCAAGCCGCTCTCCCGTTGCCGTCGGTCCATCGCCCGCGCCGCGCGGGCTCGGGCCACTTGAACAACCGATCGGGCGGGCCGATCGTTTCGGCCCGCCCGCGAGAAAGCCGGCGAGAAAGCCCGCGAGAAGGCCCGCGAGAAGGCCCGCGAGAAGGCCCGATCGAGGCTCCGGACCGTCCCGGCGCACCGCCTTGAGACGCCGGCACCGGTGGAGGGCGGCGGGGACGGGGCCCGCGACCATAATTGTGCTTGAATCTCTGACGATTCCCCGTTCCGCCGCCGCCGGATGCGCGAGTCGTCCCGTGCAGCGATCCGGCCGAGGCTTGCGCTGATGCGTGCGAAACAGTCCGCACGGGACGGGCGAGGCCGCCGAGCGAGAGGGGGTTTTAGGACATGAACAGGAAGCTGACCGCCGCGCTGGCCGGCGTGGTCGCCGTCGCCGCGCTGGCTGCCGGGCCGACCCTGGCGCAGGGAACCAACCAGATCACCGGCTTCGGCCAGGGCGGGCGGACCCAGGAGAAGAAGCCGCAATACGTCCCCGGGGCCAAGGCCCAGGAGAAGATGTTCCCGCTCGGCGCCACCTGGACCGCCGTCAGCCTCAACGGCAAGCCGTTCAACGGCAACGACCGCCCGACCTTCATCATCGACAGCCAGTACCGCGCCCGTGGCTACGGCGGCTGCAACACCTTCACGGCGACCGCCTTCCCCCTGCGCGAGCAGCACCTCGCGGTCGGCCCCCTCGCGATCACCAAGAAGAGCTGCGACAAGGGTCTGGCCGCCACCGAGCAGGCCTTCCTGATCGCGCTGCGCACCTCCGGCGCCTGGGATCTGGTCGGCTCGCAGCTCGTGATCCGCACCCAGAACGGCGAGCTGCGCTTCGATCGCACCCTTTGAGCGCACCGGCTTAACGCGCCGTTGACGACGATCCGCGGTCGCCTCCGCGGATTCATTCCTCGTCAGTCGTCCCGGCCGTTTCCTGAACCCGCAACCGGTCGCGCCCCTCGCGCGGCCGGTCTCCAGCGGAGGACGGGATGCGGATCGGCCGGGTTCACCAGCGCCAGAGACCCAGGGTGGTGCCGAAGGTGGTGCCGCACACGGTCGCGTTGCCGCGCTACGACTTCATGCGCGCCCATCACGAGGGCGCCGCCCTGCTCGCCGCCTGGGCCACCAGCGCGGCCATCGCCCTCCTGGTGCTCGCCGCCGCCCTCGGGCCAGCCTGAGACCGGCCTTTTCCCGGATCGGCCGGATGACATTGTTGTCGTCGCAACGGCCGGCGGGAGAAGAGAATTCTCCGCCCTCGCTCGAAGACGGATAGTCCCCGTCCAGATCCGGTAAACCTCGACGCTCCTTGGGAAATCGGCTACAGCCCTGCCCCGGCGAGCCGGGGCGGATCGGTGCTTGAGCGACGCGCCGTGAGGTCCCCCGGCTCCCTCGATTTCGCCGCCCAGGGAGTGGACAGCCATGACAGACACCGCGCGTAAAGCCGGACACGGCCGCGTATACGGCTCGATCACCGAGACCATCGGCAACACCCCCCTGGTGCGCCTCAACCGGCTCACCAAGGAGCGCGGCGTCGACGCCGAGATCCTGCTCAAGCTCGAGTTCTTCAACCCGATCGCGTCGGTGAAGGACCGCATCGGCGTCAACATGATCGACGCGCTGGAGGCCTCGGGCCGCCTGAAGCCCGGCGGCACGTTGGTCGAGCCGACCTCGGGCAACACCGGCATCGCGCTCGCCTTCGTGGCCGCCGCGCGCGGCTACCGCCTGATCCTCGTCATGCCCGAGACGATGTCGCTGGAGCGGCGCAAGATGCTCGCCTTCCTCGGCGCGCAGCTGGAGCTGACCCCCGGCCCGAAGGGTATGAAGGGCGCGATCAGCCGTGCGGAGGAACTGCTTGCCGAGATCGACGGCGCGGTGATGCCGCAGCAATTCGCCAACCCGGCCAACCCCGAGATCCACCGCAAGACGACGGCGGAAGAGATCTGGAACGACACCGACGGCCAACTCGATGCCTTCGTCGCGGGCGTCGGCACCGGCGGCACGGTGACGGGCGTGGGCGAGGTGCTCAAGCCCCGCCTGCCGCATCTCAAGGTGTTCGCGGTCGAGCCGGTGGATTCGCCCGTCATCTCCGGCGGCCAGCCGGGGCCCCACAAGATCCAGGGCATCGGCGCGGGCTTCATCCCCGAGAACCTGCACACCGACGTGCTCGACGGCGTGCTCCAGGTGACGAACCAGCAGGCGATCGACACCGCCCGCGAGCTGGCCAGGCTCGAGGGCATCCCCGGCGGCATCTCCACCGGCGGCAACGTCGCGGCGGCGCTGGAACTGGCCGCGCGGCCGGAATTCCAGGGCAAGCGGATCGTCACCGTCGCCTGCTCCTTCGCCGAGCGGTACATCTCGTCGGTGCTGTTCGAGGGCATCGGCTAGTTTTTTTCCAGCGCAACGGCGCGGGCCTGTCGCAGGGCCCGCGCGGCAACTCTCCGAGTTGCCGCAACTCCTCGGGTTCCCGGACGGTTGTCCCGGCGAATCCGAGGAGATCATCCATGACCGACACCGACCGCACCCGGCCGTCGCTGAAGGACTTCGACGCCACCGCGGACCGCAACGGCCAGGATTTCGGCACGGCCTCGCCACTCGATGTCGGCATCCCGTCGCGGACCCAGGCCGAGCTCAAGGGCAACCCGGACGGGACGGCGGAAGCCGCGCGCATCGCCTCCGGCACGCCGGGCCAGGACGCGACCGACCAGACCGAGGCCGAGACCCCGCCGGAGAACCTGCGCCGCATCTCCGATCCGACGAACGGCCCCAAGCCGGACGCCAAGGCCGAAGAGGCGATCGAGCGCGCCACCGCCGCCATCGGCAGCGAGGAGCCGCCGCGCCAGGGAGGCCGTCATGGGTAACGAGAACCGCCCCGACGAGGATCTGAGCAACGTCGGCACCCGCAAGCCGGAGGATGCGGTGGGCTCCCGCGGGCCTAGCCCGGCCGGCGGCGGCCATCAGACGCCGCAGCAGGCGGCGATCACCGGGCAGGGCTCGGGCGGGCGCTCCGACGAGGAGCGGACGGGCGAGTGGGCAAAGGGCACGGACAGCGCCGAGGAAGGCCGTACGCCGCCCGCCATCGGCGGCTCCTCCGGCGGCCATTCCGACCGCAAGGCTTCGGCCGGCCCGCGCGAGGGCGAGCCGATCGCGGGCGATCCGGACCGGGCCAAACGGTCGTGAGACGGCGTTCGTGACGTCAGACGAGGGAGATGGGCCGATGAGCGAGCGCGACAGGGATTCGGACAAGGACGGCGGAGAGCGCGAGAAACCCGCCAACACCGCGCCCGACGCGGTCAAGGACCCGAACGAGAAGACCGACGGCAAGCCCGGCGATCCGGGCCAGGGCGACGAGACCGATCCGGGCGCGGGCTGAGCCGCGCGCCAAAACACCTGTTCGTCGATCGACAGCGCGAATCACCCTCTCCCCTCTGCGGGAGAGGGTGCCCGCAGAGCGGGCGAGAGAGGGGAATGGCGCCTTATCCTTCGCGCTTCAAAGCGCGTTCGAGCGCCTCAAGCCGCCGCCGCCTCCACGCGATTGCGTCCGGCGGACTTCGCCCGATACAGCGCCGCGTCGGCGCGGCCCAGCATGTCGGCGGGGCTGGCGTCGGTCGAGCGGCGCACGGCGACGCCGATCGAGACGGTGACCGGGATGTCGCGGGTGCCGCGCTGGACGGCGAAGGGCGCGGCCTCGACGCGCTCGCGGACGCGCTCGGCGATGGCCTGCGCCTCCGGCAGGTCGACGCCGGGCACCACCATCACGATCTCCTCGCCGCCGTAGCGGGCCAGGATGTCCATCGGCCGCACCTGCTGGCGGATGCGCTCGGCAAACGCCCGCAGCACCTCGTCGCCGGCCTCGTGCCCCCAGGTGTCGTTGATCAGCTTGAAGCGGTCGATGTCGAGGAGCAGGCAGGCGAGCCCCTTCTGGTGCAGCATTGCGTCGCCGAAGACGGTGCCGATCTGCCGGTCGAGGTAGCGCCGGTTGTGCAGGCCGGTGAGGTCGTCGGTGACGGCGAGTTCCATCGAGGCCTGGAGCGCGCCGCGCAGGGTCTCGGTGAAGCGGCGACGGCGCACCTGGGTGCGCACCCGCGCCACCAGCTCGTTGCGGTCGATCGGGCGCAGCAGGTAGTCGTTCACGCCGAAATCGAGCCCGCGGGTGATGCGGGTCTTCTCGCCCATCTCGCCCAGCATGATAAGCGAGAGGTTGCGGGTGCGGTCGAGCGAGCGGAGCTGGCTGCACAGGCGCAGGCCGTCGAAGCCTTCGAGGTCGAGGCTGACCAGCGCGACCTCGAAGCCGCCGTCGGGCGCCAGCACCAGGGCCCGGTGCGGATCGGTCTCCACCGTGACCCGATGATGCTGCGAGAGGGCCGTGCCGATCCGGTCGATCGCGCTGGCCCGGTCCTCGACGAGGAGGATGTTGGCCCCCTCGCCGGTATCGGCGGCGGCGAGCGCCAGCGGATCGATCCCGCCGAGCGCGCGGGTGGCGAGCGCGCGGGATCGCAGTTCGTCGGTCACCGCCTTCAGCCGCACGAGGCTGCGCACCCGCGTCATCAGGGCGGTGTCGTCGATGGGCTTGGTGAGGAAGTCGTCGGCGCCGGCATCCAACCCGCGCAGGCGGTCGGCGGGCTGGTCGAGGGCGGTGACGATCACCACCGGCAGGTGGGCGGTGTCGGGGTTCGATTTCAGGCGGCGGCAGACCTCGAAGCCGTCCATGCCCGGCATCATCACGTCGAGCAGGACCACGTCGCAGGCGCCGCGCTCGCAGATCGCCAAGGCGTCGGGCCCGTTCATCGCGACCACGACGTCGAAATATTCGAGCGACAGCTTCGTCTCGAGCAGCCGCACGTTCGGATAGAGATCGTCTACGATCAGGACGCGGGCCGACATCGTTCCTCCGCTGCGCGGCCGACAGCCGCCCGGGTCACCTCGGGAGAATCAGGCGGCGCCGTCCTCGCCAATGTACCGACGAACCGTTGCCAAAAACTTCGCGACCGAGATCGGCTTCGAGAGGTAGGCCTCGCAGCCGCCTTCGCGTATGCGCTCCTCGTCGCCCTTCATCGCGAAGGCGGTGATGGCGATGACGGGGATGTCGCGCAGGTCGTCGTCGTCCTTGAGCCACTTGGTCACCTCCAGCCCCGACACCTCGGGCAGCTGGATGTCCATGAGGATCAGGTCGGGATGGTGGGCGCGGGCCAGCTCGATCGCCTCGATGCCGTTGGCGGTCTTCAGGGTCGCGTAGCCGTGCGCCTCCAGCAGGTCGTTGAAGAGCTTCATGTTGAGCTCGTTGTCCTCAACGATGAGAACGGTTTTCTTCATGACCTGCTCCGAGGCGGTCCGACCGCGCTCCGTCATCCGGCACAGCCCTCGAACTCTCTTTAAACTGCTACTCGTTGATGAAACGCAAACTTGATCATACGGATGCCGGAGGCGAACGTCTCGCGGTCGAAGTGCTGGGATGGCTGGCGGACGACGACGAGCGGCTCACCCGCTTCGTCGTCGAGAGCGGCCTCGATCCCGGCACGCTCCGCGAGAGCGCCCGCGATCCGGGTTTCCTCGCCGCCGTCCTCGACCACGTGATGGGCGACGAGCCGCGGCTGCTCGCCTGCGCGCGGACCCTCGACGTGAAGCCGGAACGGATCGCCGCGGCTTGGCAGCGGCTGCAGCCGCCGCCCTTCGACGACGGCTTCTGAACAGAACAATTTTTGCGAGGATCGGCGGGCGCTGGCTAGCGAGCCAGTTCCTTGAGGCCCAGCCGGATCAGGACCTTCGCCTCCGCCCCCTCCCCCGCGGACCTCAACGCGGCGGCGATCGCCGCCGAGGCCTGAACCTGGGGATAACCGAGATTGACCAGCGCCGAGATCGCATCCGCCACCGGCTGGGGCGCGGTGCGGTCCTCCACCGCTCCCGTCAGCGCGATGAGCGCCGGATCGATGGGGGCGAAGGCCGGCGCCTTGTCCTTGAGTTCGGCGACCAGCCGGGCGGCCAGCCGCGGGCCGACGCCGGGGGCGCGGGCGATGGCGCCCTTGTCGCCGGTGGCGATGGCCGAGGCGAGCGCGCCGGGCTCCAGCACCGAAAGCACGCCGAGCGCGACGCGGGTGCCAACCCCCTGCACGGTCTGGAGCAGGCGGAACCACTCCCGCTCCGCGTCCGAGCGGAAGCCGTAGAGGCGGATCATGTCCTCGCGCACATGAGTCTCGATGGCCAGATCCGTGGCCTCGCCGGGCGGCGGCAGGCGCTGAAGCGTGCGGGCGGAGCAGTGCACCACGTAGCCGACGCCGTTCACGTCGAGGATGACGAAGTCCTCGCCGTAGGAATCCACCAGGCCCTTGAGTTTGCCGATCATGCGCAGACACCGATCAATTGTCAGGATCGGCGCCCGGCCCCTCGTTGCCGCGCCCGCCCGGACGCCATATCCGTCAGGGCGGCCCAACCGACAAGGTGACCGCATGAAGCGCACGCTCCTCGCCGCCCTCCTCCTCGCGAGCGCCGTCTCGGTGCCCGTCCTGGCGCAGGACGCCAAGCAGGAGGCTCCTGCCGCGCTCACCAAGGATCCCGGACAGGTGAAGGCCGGGCGCTACCGGCTCGACACGGCGCACGGCAAGATCACGTGGTCGCTGAGCCATCTCGGCTACTCGACCTATTACGGCCAGTTCACCGACGTGACGGGCGAGCTGACCCTCGATCCGAAGGCGCCGGCCCAGAGCCGCCTCTCGGTCAAGATCGCCACGGGAAGCGTCAATGCGCTGCACGAAAAGCTCAACGCCCACCTCAAGGCGCCGGATTTCCTCAGCGTCGAGGCGTTCCCCGAGGCGACCTTCGTCAGTTCCTCGGTCGAGCCGACGAGCCCGACCACCGCCCGCGTCAACGGCACCCTGACGCTGCGCGGCGTGGCGAAACCCGTCTCGTTCGACGCCACCTTCAACCAGGCCGGACCCCACCCGGTCGACAAGCTCTACACCGTCGGTTTCGACGGCTGGGCGGTGATCAAGCGCTCGGAGTTCGGCGTGAACGCCTTCCTGCCGGTTTTGGGCGACGAGGTGGCCTTGCGGTTGGAGGGGGAATTCAAGGCGGTGGAGTGAAGAGCAGGACGTTCACCGCCTGAAACGCGCGGCAGCACCGTATGACCGGGCGCGAAGAGCGCCCCGCGCAGCGGCCTCGGCGTGAGCCGAGGCGTCTAGCGGCGCGAGAAGCCTGAGGCCGCGGACGCGGCCGCCGGCGTTTGAGGCCAGCCAAGAAACCGGCAACTTCGTTGCCGCAACCCTTCGTTCACGATATGTGCGCACAAGGGTCGCGCGCCGCGGCGGCGCAGGGCCGGGAGCTTCCGATGAGCGACGACGTCCGCATCCTCGGCATCGATCCGGGCCTGCGCCGCACCGGCTGGGGCCTCGTCGTCGCGCGGGGGACCAAGCTGTCCTACCTCGCTTGCGGGGTCGTGACCTCCGACGGCGAGCTGCCGCTGGCGCTGCGCCTGCGCGAGTTGCACGAGGGGCTGACGCGCGTCGTCGGGGATCACCGCCCCGACGAGGTCGCGGTGGAGGAGACCTTCGTCAACAAGGATGCGCAGGCGACGCTCAAGCTCGGCCACGCCCGCGCCGTGGCCCTGCTGGTGCCCGCGCTCGCCGGGCTGCCTGTGGCGGAATACGCCGCCAACCTCGTCAAGAAGACCGTGACCGGCTCGGGCCATGCCGAGAAGGTCCAGATCCAGGCGATGGTGCGGTTCCTGCTGCCCAAGGCCGAGTTCAAGGTGGCCGACGCGGCCGATGCGCTGGCCATCGCGATCACCCACGCGAGCCATCGCGGCCGCGCCGCCATCGACCGCCGCAACGCCGTGCCCGCGGGCAGCGGCCCCGGCGCGGCCCGCATCGCGGCGGCGCTGGCAAGGCAGGGCTGACGCCAAGTCAGGGGTTTCGACGGGTGCAGGGTGAAACCCTGCAAGATTGTCAGGGCCTTGCCCTGACGACCCACCAGAGGGCTTGCCCTCTGGACACCCATGACGGGGCGTCAGCTCACTTTCAGGATCACCTTGCCGCTCGCTTCGCGGCGCTTGAGGATGCCGAGCGCCTCCTCGTAGGCTTCGAGCGGGTAGACGCCGTGCACCTTCACGGTCAGCCTGCCTTCCGCGGCCCAGGCGAGAAGCTGCGCCTGATTGCGCTGATGCGCCGCCGGCTCGCGCTCGACGAAGGCGCCCCAGTGGACGCCCTGCACGTCGATGCCCTTGAGCATGATGACGTTGAGGGGGAATTTCGGGATCTCGCCCGCCGCGAAGCCGATCACGAGGAAGCGGCCCTTCCAGCCGAGCGCCCGCATCGCCGGCTCGGCCAGATCGCCGCCGACCGCGTCGTAGACGACATCGACGCCCTCGGGCGCCAGCCGGCGCAGTTCCTCGCGCAGGTTGTCGGCCCGGTAATCGATCAGCTCGTCGGCCCCGTGGGCGCGGGCGACTTCCAGCTTCTCCGGCGAGGAGGCGCAGGCGATCACGCGGGCGCCGAGCAGCTTGCCGAGTTCCACCGCCGCGAGCCCGACCCCACCCGAGGCGCCGAGCACCACCAGCGTCTCGCCCGACTGCATGCGGGCGCGGTCGGCCAGCGCGTGCAGCGTGGTGCCGTAGGTGATCGACAGCCCCGCCGCGACCTCGTCGGAGACGCCGTCCGGCACGCGGGCGAGGCGTGCCACCGGGACGGCGATGCGCGCGCGCGCGGTGCCGTAGCCGACATGCACCATCACCCGGTCGCCGACGGCGAATTCCTCGACGCCCTCGCCCAAGGCCTCGACGACCCCGCAGGCCTCGCCGCCCGGCGAGAACGGCAGTTCGGGCTTCACCTGATACTTGCCGGCGATGATGAGCGTATCGAAGAAGTTGAGCGCCGCGACATTCACCCGCACCAGCGCCTCGCCGGGTCCGGCCACGGGATCGGCGACATCCTCGATCGACAGATCCTCCGGCCCGCCGAGCCGGGTGCACATCAGGGCCTTCATCGTCTTCGACTTCCGTCCGTTCGTCGGCTCGGGCGCGGGTCTCTCCTCCCTTGCGGGGAGGAGCCGGAGGTAGGGGCGGTTCAGGACAGGGCGTTGCGGTGCCTTCTGCACGACCCCCACCCCGAACCCCTCCCCGCAAGGGGGAGGGGACGCGCCCGACTCCCTCCTTTCATGCCCATCGCCGCCACCGTCGCGCAAGCGCTCACGCCCGCTCGTACGTCCCCGTAAGCCACCCCTTGGCGATCACGTTGCCGTTGAGCGCATCGAGGAGTGCGCTGCGACCCGGCGAAGCCGAGAGGTCCGGCGCGCGGGCGAGCGCGAAGGCCTGGAACAGGTAGCGATGCGGGCCGTGGCCCGTCGGCGGGTCCGGGGGAAGCCAGCCATCCTTCAGGAACGAGTTGCGGCCGAGATCGTGCCGGGCGCCCTCCCCCGCCGGGCTCGCGAACGCGCCCTCGGCAAAGTCCTGATCCCGCGGCGGCAGGTTCCAGGCGATGAGGTGGACGAACGGGTGCAGCGAAGGCGCGTCGGGGTCTTCCACGAACAGCACCAGGGCCGCGGCCTCCGGCGGCACGCCCGCAACGGCGAGCCGGGGCGAGACGCCCTCGCCATCGGCGGTGTGGCGGGCCGGGATCGGCGCGCCGTCCGTGAAGGCCGGGCTCGTGACCCGCAACGTGGCGGGCGCCTGTGCCGCGACCGTGTGGAACGCGGCCTTCTCGATGCCGGCCCTGACATTCGACAGGGCCTCGCCCACGGCTTGCGGCAGCTTCTCCAGCATTTTTTAAGTGTCCCGTCATGAGCCTGGGGACACGTCAACGGCGGGCGGGCCGCTTCGTTCAGGCGCGTCGGTGCGCGGCCAGCATGTAGTTCACCCCCGTGTCGCGGCTCGCCCGCCAGGAATCCCCGAGCGGGTTGTAGACCACGCCGGTCGTGTCGGTGACGGTGAGCCCCCCGGCCTCGATGTCGGCGGTCAGCTCGGCCGGCGTCACGAACTTCTCCCAGTCGTGCGTGCCCCGCGGCAGCCAGCGCAGCACGTATTCGGCGCCGACGATGGCGAGCGCGAAGGAGCGCATCGTCCGGTTGATGGTCGCGGCGAACAGGAGCCCGCCGGGCCTGACGGCCTCACACGTCGCGCGCAAGAAACCGGCGCGGTCGGAGACGTGCTCGACCACCTCCATGGCGAGCACCACGTCGAAGCGGGCGCCGCCCGCCACCACCGCCTCGATGGTCTCGTCGCGGTAATCGATGGTGAGCCCCTCTCCTTCCGCATGGGCGCGGGCCGCCGCGATGTTGGCGCGCGCCGGATCGAGCCCGGTCACTTGGGCGCCGAGCCGGGCCAGAGGCTCGGACAGCACGCCGCCGCCGCAGCCGATATCGACCACGCTCAGGCCCTCCAGCGGGAACGGTGCGGCCGGATCGCGCCCGAACACGCGGCACACCTCGTCGCGGATGTAGCCGACCCGCACGGGGTTGAACTTGTGCAGCACCGCCATCGGCCCGCGCGGATCCCACCAGCGCGCGGCCAGCGCATCGAAGCGCGCCACTTCGTCCCGATCGATCGAGGCGCTCGTCATCCGGTTCACTTTCGTATCGTTTCAACCGACCCGCCGTCCGATTGACACGGCCGGAGGCCCCTTGTACCCGCCGGGCGCATCCCCGGTACAGCCGCGCCCGACCTGACCGCAGGCGATGGGGCGCACGCCGGTATTGAAGGCGACGAGAGGCAGACCGGACGCGACATGCCCCGTTTGGTGATGAAATTCGGCGGCACCTCCGTCGCCAATGTCGAGCGCATCCGCAACGTGGCGGCCCACGTCGCTCGCGAGGTCGCGGCCGGCTACGAGGTCGCCGTCGTGGTCTCGGCGATGTCGGGCAAGACCAACGAGCTGGTCGCCTGGGTGAAGGACGCCGACGCGCTCTATTCCGAGACCGAGTACGACGCCGTCGTGGCCTCGGGCGAGCAGGTGACCTCGGGGCTGCTCGCCATCGCGCTCACCAAGATGGGTATCGCGGCCCGCTCCTGGCAGGGCTGGCAGATCCCGCTCCACACTTCCGACGCCCACGGCTCGGCCCGGATCGAGGCGATCGACCCCAAGAACCTCGACGCCGGGTTCAAACGCGGCGAGGTCGCGGTGATCGCCGGCTTCCAGGGCGTGCATGCCGAGACCGGCCGGATCGCGACGCTGGGGCGCGGCGGCTCGGACACCTCGGCGGTGGCCATCGCCGCCGCCATCGGCGCGGAGCGCTGCGACATCTACACGGACGTGGACGGGGTCTACACCACCGATCCGCGGGTGGTGCCGAAGGCCAAGCGCATGGAGCGCGTGACCTTCGAGGAGATGCTGGAGATGGCCTCCCTTGGGGCCAAGGTGCTCCAGGTGCGCTCGGTCGAGCTCGCCATGATCCACCGCGTGCCGACCACGGTGCGCTCCTCCTTCGATCCCCCCGATGCCGCGCGGCCGGGCACCCTCATCTGCGACGAGGATCAGATCGTGGAACAGCAGACCATCACCGGCATCGCCTTCGCCCGGGACGAGGCCCAGATCACCCTGCGGGCCGTCAAGGACAGCCCCGGCATCGCCGCGGCGATCTTCGGGCCGCTCGCGGACGCCAACATCAACGTCGACATGATCATCCAGACCGTGTCCGGCGACCAATCGACCACCGACATGACCTTCACGGTCCCGGCGGCCGACTACGAACGCGCCCGCGCGATCCTCGATGCCCAGCGCGAGACGATCCAGTTCGGCCAGATCGAGGGCGCCACCGACGTGGTCAAGGTCTCGGCCATCGGCGTCGGCATGCGCTCCCATGCGGGCGTGGCCGCCAAGGCCTTCCGGGCGCTGGCCGAGAAGGGTATCAACATCCGGGCGATCACCACCTCCGAGATCAAGTTCTCGGTGCTCATCGACGCGGCCTACACGGAGCTTGCCGTTCGCACGCTCCACTCGCTATACGGCCTCGACCAGGCCTGACCGTACCCGCCGGCGCACCCGCACGTGAGGGTTGCGCCGGACCGGCCCGACGACGGGAGCCGGTTCTCGGACAGGCCGACGCGAAACAAGAGTCTGGGGCATCGGGCCGTTCGGCCCGAGGCGCCAGCCGACCCGGATTGACGACCCGATGCCCGCTGCGCCCGGAGGCCCGCGCCTGCTGCTGCGCCGGCTCCGCGAAGCCATGGCGGAGCCGGTCTCTCCGCAGGCGCGCCTCGACCGGATCGTCGTCCTGATCGCGGCCAACGTGATCGCCGAGGTGTGCTCGGTCTACGTGGTGCGCGATGACAACACCCTCGAACTGTTCGCAACCGAGGGTCTGAACCGCGACGCGGTCCACATCACCCGCCTGCGCGCCGACGAGGGCCTCGTCGGCCTGATCGCCAAGACGGCCGAGCCGCTGGCGCTCTCGGACGCGCAATCGCACCCCTCGTTCTCCTACCGGCCGGAGACGGGCGAGGAGATCTACCACGCCTTCCTCGGCGTGCCGCTCCTGCGCGCGGGCAACACGCTCGGCGTGCTCGTCGTCCAGAACAAGACCTACCGGGTCTATTCCGAGGAGGAGATCGAGGCGCTCCAGACCACCGCCATGGTGCTCTCGGAGATGATCGCCTCGGGCGAGTTGCAGGCGCTGGCGCCCGGCGCCGGCTCCGCGGCGCGCCGTCCGGTGAGCCAGCGCGGCGTCGCGCTCGCCGACGGCATCGGGCTCGGCCACGTGGTGCTGCACGAGCCGCGCATCGTCGTGAAGACGCTCATCGCCGAGAACGTCGAGCGCGAGGTCGAGCGGCTGGACGCGGCGATCGAGGAGGTGCGCTCGGCCATCGACGAGTTGGTCGAGCGCGGCGACGGGCTCAGTTCGGGCGAATCCCGCGAGGTGCTCGAGACCGTGCGGATGTTCGCCCACGACAAGGGTTGGCTGCGCCGGATGCGCGAGGCGGTCCAGTCGGGCCTGACGGCCGAGGCCGCGGTCGAGCGGGTGCAGTCGGACAACCGCGCCCGGATGCTGCGCCAGAGCGACCCCTATCTGCGCGACCGCCTGCACGACCTCGACGACCTCGCCAACCGCCTGCTGCGCCGCCTCGTCGGCCAGGAGGGGCGCGGCGCCGACGGCCTGCCCGAGAACGCGATCCTGGTGGCCCGCTCGATGGGGCCGGCCGCACTCCTCGACTACGACCGGGCGCGGCTGCGCGGCGTCGTGCTGGAGGAGGGCGGGCCGACGAGTCACATCGCCATCGTGGCCCGCGCGCTCGGCATTCCGGCGGTCGGCGAGATCGCCAACGCCACCGGCCTGTGCGATTCCGGCGACGCGATCATCGTCGACGGCCTCTCCGGCGACGTGCAGATCCGGCCGACCCCGGAGATCGAGGCCTCCTACGCCGAGATGGTGCGCCTGCGCGCCCGGCGGCAGGAGCAGTACCGGGCGCTGCGCGACGTGCCCGCCGCCACCCGCGACGGCGTGCGCATCGGCCTCCACCTCAATGCCGGGCTCTTGGTCGACCTCACCCACCTGCACGAGACCGGGGCGGAGGGCGTCGGCCTGTTCCGCACCGAGCTTCAGTTCATGGTGGCCGAGCGGATGCCCTCGGCGGCCGAGCAGCAGGCGCTCTACGAGGCGGTGTTTTCCGCCACCGGCGATCTGCCGGTGACGATCCGCACCCTCGACATCGGCGGCGACAAGATCCTCCCCTACATGCCGGCGCTCGAAGAAGAGAACCCGGCACTCGGTTGGCGGGCGATCCGCATCGGCCTCGACCGTCCGGCGCTGCTGCGGGTGCAGCTGCGCGCGCTGCTGAAGGCAGCCGCCGGCCGCCCGATCAAGATCATGTTCCCGATGGTGGCGACGGTGGAGGAGTTCACCCGCGCCCGCGCCATCGTCGAGCGCGAGAAGGCGCATCTGCGCCGCCACGGCTACACCCTGCCGAGCGAGTGCCGCCTCGGCGCCATGGTCGAGGTGCCCTCGCTCCTGTTCCAGATCGACGAGATCGCCCGCGAGGCCGATTTCCTGTCGGTCGGCTCCAACGACCTGATGCAGTTCCTGTTCGCGGTCGATCGCGAGAACCGGCGCGTGGCCAACCGCTTCGACCCGCTCTGCGGCGCCGCCATGCGGGCCTTCCGCCTGATCGCCCAGCGCGCGGCCGCGCAGGGCTGCCCGGTGACGGTCTGCGGCGAGATCGGCGGGCGCCCCCTCGAAGCGCTGGCGCTGATCGGCCTCGGCTTCCGCGACTTCTCGATGTCGCCCGCCGCCATCGGCCCGATCAAGGCGATGGTGCTCTCGGCGGACGCGGGCGCCGTCGCCGCTCTGATCGACGCGGAGCTGACCAAGGTGACGGATGGGGCCTCGCTGCGCCCGGCGCTCGCGGCGTTCGCCAAGACGCACGGCGTGCCGGTGTGAGAGCCTGTTCGACGGGCTCATCCAACCCAACCCCCCTCATCCTGAGGTGCCGCGAAGCGGCCTCGAAGGAGGGCTCCAGCGCGCGTGCGATCCCTGGAGCCCTCCTTCGAGGCTCCGCCTTCGGCTGCGCACCTCAGGATGAGGGCGAGGGTCGGATCAGGCGCGGCCTGGGCATGGCGTCGGGCGAAAACGGCTCGTGAGGAACCGCTGGTTGCCGAACCGCGCCGCGCGTTGCAAGAGCGGCAGCCCGCCTCTCGGAGCACTCGCCCTCCGCGCGGCAGTGAAGTAGGGAAGCCCCCTTCCCGCGACGTGACATCGAAGACCCCGTGACACCCATTCCCTCTGAGCGCCTCGACGCCATCCTGGCCCGGCACGAGTTCGTCACGGCGCAGCTCGCCGACGGCGCGGGCTCGCCCGAGCATATCGTGCAGCTCTCCCGCGAACTGTCCGAGCTCGACGGCGTGGTGGCGGCGATCCGCGAGTACCGGGCGGCGCAGGCCAATCTCGACGGCATCCGGGCGATGATCGACGAGCCCGGGGGTGATGCCGAGATGCGGGCGCTGGCGGCCGACGAGAAGCCGGAGGCCGAAGAGGCGCTGGAGCGGGCCCACCGTGCCCTCCAGCTCATCCTGCTGCCCAAGGACGCGGCGGACGAGAAGAGCGCCATCTTGGAGATCCGCGCCGGCACCGGCGGCGACGAGGCGGCGCTCTTCGCCGGCGACCTGTTTCGCATGTACGCCAAGTACGCCGAGTCGAAGGGCTGGCGCGTCGAGGTGATCTCGGAGAGCGAGGGCACCGTCGGCGGCTTCCGCGAGGTCGTGGCCGAGGTGAAGGGCCGCTCGGTGTTCTCCCGCCTCAAGTTCGAGAGCGGCGCCCACCGCGTCCAGCGCGTGCCCGACACCGAGACGCAGGGACGCATCCACACCTCGGCCGCCACCGTCGCGGTGCTGCCGGAGGCCGAAGAGGTCGACATCGCGATCAACGACGCCGACCTGAAGATCGACACCATGCGGGCACAGGGCGCGGGCGGCCAGCACGTCAACAAGACGGAATCGGCGATCCGCATCACCCACATCCCGTCGGGCGTGGTGGTGTTCGTCCAGGAGGAGCGCTCGCAGCACAAGAACCGGGCGCGAGCGATGGCGCTGCTGCGGGCAAAACTGTTCGACGCCGAGCGTACGGCGAAGGACTCGGCGCGGGCCGCCGACCGCAAGGCGCAGGTCGGCTCGGGCGACCGCTCGGAGCGCATCCGCACCTACAATTTCCCGCAAGGCCGCGTCACCGACCACCGCATCAACCTGACCCTCTACAAGCTGGAGGAGGTCATGGCCGGCCCGGCGCTCGACGAGGTGATCGACGCGCTGGTGACCGAGCATCAGGCGGAGCTGCTGGCCGCCGAGGGGATGGCGTGACGAGCGATGCCCCTTCCCTCCCCCTCTGCGGGGGAGAGGGCGATGCAGCGGGAACGTCCCGCCCCTCTTCATGATCCCCGACCTCGCCCCCACCCTCCCCCGCGCGGAAGCCCTGCGCCAGCTCACCCGAGCCTTCGCGGCCGCCGGCCTCGCCAACCCGCGCGGCGATGCCCGCTTTCTCGCCGAGCACGCCCTCGGGCTGTCCTCGTCCGAGCTGATCCTGCACGGTCAAGCCCCCCTCGGTGAATCCGGCGCGCAGGCGCTCGGCGAGGCCGCCGCGCGGCGCCTGGCGGGCGAGCCGGTGGCGCGCATCCTCGGCGCCTGGGAATTCTGGGGGCTGCCCTTCCGGCTCTCCCCCGAGACGCTGGTGCCGCGACCCGACACCGAGACCCTGGTGGCGGCCGCCCTTCCGCTCTTCCCCGAACGCCACCGCCCGCTGCGCCTGATCGATCTCGGCACCGGCTCGGGCTGCATCCTCGTCGCCCTGCTGCACGAGCGCCCCGAAGCCTTCGGGATCGGCCTCGACCGCTCGCAGGACGCGCTGGCGACCGCCAAGGCAAACGCCGAGGCGAACGGCGTCGCCTCGCGCGCCGCCTTCCTGCGCGGCTCCTGGCTCGATGCGCTCGCCGGCCCGTTCGACCTGATCGTCTCGAACCCGCCCTACATCGGGACGGGCGTGATCCCGACCCTCGACGCCGAGGTGCGCGAACACGACCCGCCGGCCGCCCTCGACGGCGGGCCGGACGGGCTCGACGCCTACCGGGCGATCCTCGGCAACATCGCGCAACGGCCCGGCCTGCTGGCGGCGCACGGGGTGGTCGCCCTGGAGATCGGCTACGATCAAGCGACGGCGGTCACTGAGCTGGCGCGGAAAGCAGGTTTCTCGGACGTGACGGTGGCCCGCGATCTCGCCGGACAGGCGCGGGTCGTCACGCTTCGGCCATCCTTGTCGGTCAGGTGAGGAGCCGCAACGCCTGTCGCACGGCGACGACACGCCCTCGCGAAACCGGCATAACCCGCCGGAATCACGAAAAAATGCTTGTTGTCGCGGGCGGCAGTCACTAGCTTAGGGACACAGACAGCGAACGGCCCGTTAAGATGGGCTGCGGTAGGATCGGTTTTGACTGCATCCTCCGGGTTCGGACGGTCTTCCCACCATCGAGCGGACGAGCGGCCCGGCAAGCGCGGTCAGGCTCGGTGGGATCGAACCTGACAGTCGAGGGATGTCTCGCGGCGCGCCTTTGAGAGCGCGGCCACCGGACGGGCGGCAGACAACGCGGGCGGAGCGCGGTCGCGCCGATGGCGCCGGACGCGCCGTCCACGGACGCCGCGGTGCTGTCAGTCACACCGAGCGACAGGTAACGAGGGTCAATCGAGGCCGATGAGACCAAACCAGAACCGACGGATGCGGGGCCGCAACAACAACCGGCCCAAGGGTCCGAACCCGCTGACGCGTTCCTACGAGTCGAACGGTCCCGACGTCAAAATCCGCGGCAACGCCCAGCACATCGCCGACAAATACGCCCAGCTCGCCCGGGACGCGCTGGCGAGCGGCGATCCGATCGCCGCCGAGAACTACTTCCAGCACGGCGAGCACTATTTCCGCATCATCACCGGCGCCGCCCAGGAGCAGGGCCGTCCGCAGGCCGCCCAGGGCTATGCCCGCAACGGCTTCGACGAGGACGAGGAGGGCGACGACGACGGCGTGCAGGCCGCCGAGGGCGGTCGCTCCGGCTTCGGCTACGGCACCGACGAGTACGGCGACCCGACCCAGGCGCCGCAGCCGTTCGAGCGCCACGACTTCGACGCCCGCCGGCAGGATCGGGGCAACGACCGCAACGATCGGGGCCAGCAGCGCTTCCAGGGTCGCAACGACCGCAATGACCGCGGCAACGACCGGGGCCAGCGCTTCGACGGCAACCGCCCGGATTACAACCGGCAGGATCGTCCGGACTTCAACAACCGGGGCGGCGAGCCGCGCCAGGATTTCCGCGGCGACCGGCAAGATCGCAATCAGGACCGCGGCGAGTTCCGGCAGGAGCGCGGCGACCGCAACGACCGTGGGCGCCAGGAATCTGGACGCCAAGAAGTCGGGCGCCAAGAAGCTGGGCGTCAGGAAGCCCGGCAGGATTATCGCCCCGATTACGGGCAGCAGGACGGGGGCCGTCCCGAGCAGGGCCGCCGCGAGTTCCGCCAGGACCGTCCGGAGCGCTCCGACCGCCAGGATCGGTTCGAGAACGGCCGCGGCGACCAGGATGCGCCCCGCCAGGACGGACCCCGCCACGAGGCGGCGCGCCAGGATCCGGTCCGCCAGGACGCGCCTCGTCCCGAGGCCCCGCGCCAGGAAGCGGTCCGAGAAGCGGTCCGACAGGAGCCGCGGACGGACGGTCCGGTGCGCCCCGATGCGCCGCCGCGGCGCAGCCGCCGCGCCGCCGAGCCCCGGGCCGAGGTCGCCGACCAGAGCGCCTTCCCGGCCTTCCTGATGACGGCCACCCGCAACCCGCCGCCGGCCGCGCCCTCCGACGAGGCCGAGGCGGCGCCCCGCCCCGCCCCGCCGCGCGAGACGCCCCCCGCCGCCGAGGCGGCGCCCGCCTCGGCCGCCGACGAGGCTCCCGCGCCAAAGCGCCGCCGCACCCGCACCCGCTACAAGGGCACCGAGGGCGAGCCGGCTCCCGAGCCGAGCGATACGCCGAACGCCGCCGAGTAAGGCGCAGACGGTCTCGAGGAAGGCCCGGAGCGGGGACGCTCCGGGCCTTCCTCGTTCGGGATCCGCGCCGTCGCCGCCGGCCGCAGACCTTCGCGCTCGCGGATCGGGAACACGTCCCGCGTCCTGAACCCGTCGAGGGACGATGTGTCGGCGCGGGGCGTCGAACGAAATGCGTGCCGCCTGCAACCGCGTGCCCGGCGAGGGCACGGGCGGGCGACGCGGCGATCAACCGGGACGGCGGTCGGTCCCCGACCCGAGCCAGTCGATCATCCCCAGCGCCGCCGCCCGTCCGCTGGCGAAGGCGGCCTGGAGCAGGTAGCCGCCGGTGGGGGCCTCCCAGTCGAGCATTTCGCCCGCGGCGAACAGGCCGGGGCGGGCGCGCAGCATGAAGCGGGGGTCGAGTTCGTCGAAACGGAGCCCGCCCGCGGTCGAGATCGCCCGGGCGATCGGGGCCGGGGCCGTCAGGCGAAGGGGAGCGGCCTTGATCACCGCGGCGAGTTTCTCCGCATCGCCCGGCAGGGCGTTGGCGTGGGCTTCGCGCAGGAGCGCCGCGGCGACTCCATCGAGCCCTGCCGCCTTGCGCAGGCGCGTCGACAGGCTTTCGCCGGGACGCGTGCGGCCGAGTTTCTTCGTGAGTACGCCCGCGTCGAGATCGGGCCTCAGGTCTAAGACGAGGGTGGCGCTTCCTTCTCGCTCCACCGCCTCGCGGATCGGGCGTCCCAGCGCGTAGATCACGCCGCCCTCGATCCCGCCCGCCGTCACCACCGCCTCGCCGCGGGCGCTCGCCGCGCCGATCCGGGCCGCGATGCGCTTGAGCGGGGCACCCGCGAAGCGTTCCGCGACGTGCGCCGACCACGCCACGCCGAACCCGACATTGGCGGGTTTGAGCGGCGCCACGGCGAGGCCGGCGCCTTCGAGGAGCGGCACCCACGCCCCGTCCGAGCCGAGCCGGGGCCAGCTCGCACCCCCGAGCGCCAGCAGCGTCGCCCGCGGGCGGATTTCTTGGGCACCTTCCGGCGTGTCGAAGGCGAGCGTGCCGTCCCCCCCGAGACCTGTCAGGCGATGGCGGGTGCGGATCGCGACGCCGCGCTCGGAGAGCCGCGCGAGCCACGCCCGCAGCAGCGGCGAGGCCTTGAAGACCCGCGGAAACACCCGCCCGCTCGATCCGACGAAGGTCGGCTGGCCGAGCCCCTCGCACCACGCCCGCAGCGCGTCCGGCGGGTAGGCCTCGATCGCCGCCGTGAGCGCGGCCTGCGCCGGATGGTAGCGGGCGAGGAAGGCCGGCAGCGGCTCGGTATGGGTCAGGTTGAGCCCGCCGCGCCCGGCGATGAGAAGCTTGCGCCCGACCGAGGGCATCCGCTCGTAGACCGTGACGGCGCAGCCCGCCCCGGCCAGGGTCTCGGCGGCCATCAGCCCCGTCGGCCCGCCGCCGACGACGGCAATTCCGTGTAAGTCGCCGCTGCGATCCGTGCCCATGATCTGCGGGAGGCCCCGCGGCGCCGCTCCTGTCAAGCGGATCGCGAAGGGACGCGAGCCGAGATCGTCGCGGCCGCCCCTTGAATCGCCGCGCTTCCCACTCCACCTGCGCCGTATCGGCTGCGGGCCCCTCTGGCGGGATGCGCGGGCGTGCCTCGCGCGGCTCCCTTCATCGGAGCCCTCCACCGGCCGACGGCCCCGTGGACCCCACGCCCGAGGACGCACCGAAGCGTCACGTGATGTCGGAGCCGATGCTCTCCCTTCGGCGAAGCATCAGGGTCCCAACGCTATGGAATTCCTCACTTACGAGTGGCTCGGCAAACCTGTCTGGATGTGGCTGGGCTTCCACGGCCTCGTGGCGGGCCTGCTCGCCTTCGATCTCGGCCTGCTCCACCGCGACAAGAACCACGAGATCGGCGTGAAGGAGAGCCTTCTCCTCACCGCGTTCTACTTCACCCTGGGTCTCGTCTTCGGCGGCTGGGTGTGGTGGATGCTCGGGTCGCAAGCCGGCCAGGAATACGTCACCGGCCTCGTGATCGAGAAGTCGCTGTCGATGGACAACGTCTTCGTCATCGCGGTGATCCTGACATCGCTCGGCGTGCCGCGGGCCTCCCAGCACCGGGTGCTGGTCTGGGGCATCCTCGCCGCCGTGCTGCTGCGCGGGCTGATGATCGGCCTCGGCTCCGCCCTGGTGAGCCAAGCCCACTGGGTGCTCTCGATCTTCGCCGTGTTCCTCCTCTACATCGGCATCAAGATGCTCGTCACGAAGGAGGACGAGGAGAAGGACGTGCGCGACAGCGCCTCCTTCCGCCTGCTCAAGCGCTTCGTGCGCGTCACGGACGAGCCGCACGGCCAGGACTTCGTCGTGCGCAAACCCGATCCCGAGACCGGCAAGACCGTGCGCTGGCTGACCCCGCTCGCGGTGGCGCTGGTGCTCGTCAACGTGGCGGACGTGATCTTCGCCGTCGACAGCGTGCCGGCGATCTTCGCCATCACCACCGACCCGTTCATCGTCTACACCTCGAACATCTTCGCGATCCTCGGGCTTCGCGCGCTCTACTTCGCGCTCGCCGCGATGGTCGACCGCTTCGCCTACCTCAAGACCGCGCTCGCCCTCATCCTGCTGTTCATCGGCGCCAAGATCGTCGTGGCCGACACGCTCGACCTCGTGCATCTGCCGCCGTGGGTGTCGCTCGCCGTCACCGTGGTCCTGCTCGTCGGCGGCATCGCCTACAGCCTGTGGCGCACCCGCGGGGAGACGCGCGGGGAAACGGGGGCCGAGGCCCCGCACGGGAGGGCCGCGCAGGGCGGCTGACCCGATCCGGCACGGTCGAACGAACCTCCCCGAAGCGGTTCGTTCACGATCCTGGGCGATGATGCCGAGAGGCCGGGGAACCGGCCGCGTTCCCCTCGCGTTCGACGGCCCACGACCATGCGGCGTTTCCTGACGAGCGGCATCAAGGCGATCCTGGCCATCGCCGTGCTCTCCACTGCGGCCCATTGGGCCCTGCGCCTCCAGCGGGAGCCCGCGGCCCCCGTCCTCCCCGTGGCGGCCCTGCCCGACCCGGTGAGCACCGGCTCGATCACCCCGCGCAGGATCGAGACCTTCGGCGCCGCCTCCGTCCAGACGGCGAGCGCCGACGGCTTCGATCAGGAGCACTTGGCCAAGCTGATGGCCGGCGCCTCCGCCGCCAAGGCGCAGAAGGCCTCCGCGAAGCGCTGATCGCTACGATCGGCCTGTCCAACCCAATTCCCTCACCTGAGGTGCTTCGCGAAGCGAAGCTTCGAAGAGGGCGCGGATTGGAGAATGGAAAAGCCACCGACGCTTCGGCGTCGGCGGCTTCCCGTTTCGGTCGCGATCAGACGATCAGGCGGCGAGTTGACGCGGTTCGTGGCGGCCTTCGAGCACCTCCTCGATGATCTTGGCCACGAACGCGTCGAGATCGTCGGGGTTGCGGCTCGTGACGATGCCGCCGTCGGTGACGACGTCCTTGTCGACCCAGGTCCCGCCCGCGTTGATCACGTCGGTCCTGATCGACGGGAACGAGGTCAGGGTGCGGCCCTTCGCGGCGCCGGTCTCCACCAGGAGCCAGGGCCCGTGGCAGATCGCGGCCACGACCTTGCCGTCGGTGAGGAAGCTGCGGATCACCTCCAGGGCCTTCGGTTCCAGGCGCAGCTTGTCCGGGTTGATCTGCCCGCCGGGCAGGACCAGCGCGTGGTACTCGGCCGGGTCCACGCTCTCCAGATCGAGATCGACCGGCACGTCCTTCCCCCAATCGGTCTTGTCCCAGCCGCGGATGGTCTCCTTGGACCGGCGCGATTGCGGGCTCGCGACATGGACCGTGGCCCCGGCCTGTCGCAGCTTGGCCTGCGGTACGGTCAGTTCGCTCTCCTCGAAGCCGTCGGTGGCGACGATGAGGATCTTTGCCTCGCCGATATCGGGCATGGTTGGTCTCCTGTCGGGGTCGGGTATGGCGGGCCAACCATTCGGCACCGGCCCGGTTCCTGCGGCCATTCCCCCATGATCGGGGTCGGAACCTGTGTCGGTAGGGGGTGTTGGACCCTCACATCCCGAAACCCCGAGCAGGAAGAGGCTCCATGGCCAATCCCGGCATTCCGACCCCCGATCCGACACCCGGCGGACCGATCCCCGGCGATCTGCCTGCGCCGCCCCAACCGGACGATCAGCCCGATATCGGCCCGACCGGCCCGCGCACGCCCTACCCGGTGGACGAGCCGGGCGTCGATGAACCCAGGGGACCGGGCTCCGAGCCCGATTATCTGCCCGGCGGACCGACCGATCCCGGCATCCGCATGTAGGAGTGCCATGGCCGTTCCCGCCTCGCAGGCGGGGACGGTCCTTTGTTACTTTCGGGCGACACATCCACCCTTGCAGTTGCGTTTTCCGGACTTCTTGAACCGGCACGCTTGCGTTGCTCCCAGACCCATCGGACAACCGCGTCCGTCCGCCCGCAGAGGCGGCGTCTTGGGTCGTGCCTCGAACGGCACCTGGGGGGCTCTTTTCATGTTTCGTCAGTGTGTGGCCGTCGCGCTCCTCGCGACGGCGGTGTCTGCGTGCGGCAGCATCACGCGGGGCACGTCCGAGTTGATCGCGTTCAATTCCGAGCCGCCCGGCGCGGCGGTGCAGACCTCGAAGAACCGGTTCTGCCCCTCGACGCCCTGCTCCCTCGACATCCCGCGCTCGGAAGAGTTCGACGCCACCTTCACCCTGCCGGGCTACCGGCCGAAGACGGTGCCGGTGCGGACCAAGCTCGTCGGCACCGGCGCGGCGGGCTTTGCCGGCAACGTGCTGGCCGGCGGCGTCATCGGCATGGGCGTGGACGCCTATAACGGCGCCGCCTTCGATCACTTCCCGAACCCGGTCAACGTCACGATGGTGCCCGACGCGCTGCCGAGCGCCGAGCGGATCCGCGGCCCGCGCCGCGGCCGTCCGGGCGTCTGATCGAAACGATCAGTGACCGCCGTGGGACGTGCGCACGTCCCGCGGCGCCGCCAGGATCTCGCTGAGGCTGGTGGCCACGTGGCGGGCCTCCTCGTCGGTCAGGCGGAGCTGGAACGGCGGCAGGGCGCCGGCCTGGAGCGCGACCACCGCCTGACCCTGCTCGTCGGTGCCGACCTCGATCGCCGAGGAGGTCACGTCGAGCATGGCGATGTCCTCGTCGCCGTCCTCGGGCAGATCGACCTCGTCGCCGTCGTCGATCGCGGTGAGAAGCTGGCCCACGGCGCGCACGAGAGCGCGGGCGGCGCGGGCGTCCATCACCACCGCCGTCGACTGCTCGTCCTTCTGGAACGAGAGCTGGATGTTCGCGCCTTCGAGGGAAACCGAGATGCCCGCCATGAACCGCCCGACTGCGATGGGGAATGCCGCTGGGGATGCCCTGGCATAAACGCCTGGACCCTCTCCCTTATATGCACCCGCACCGGGCTTTGTCACAGGGTGGGAGAGTGCCTGGAGGCGCCCGTTCAGGGCAGGGCGGGGTCCCGCCTGCGGCGTCCCGGCGGCCGGTGCGGGGTCGATCCGCCTTGTTAAGGCCGCATCGAGCGCCTAAATAGGGACATGACGGGAGCGGCGGCAGCCATGCCGCACGCTTTCCACGGCTCGCATCCCGTCAATCCGTACATCGACGGATGAAACGACGCGCTCGCGGCGCGCATGACCTTGCGCGTGGGCGAGACAGAACGAAGGAAGTTTTCGTGGATACTGGTACTGTCAAGTGGTTCAACGAGACCAAGGGTTACGGCTTCATACAGCCGGATAACGGCGGCAAGGACGTGTTCGTCCACATTTCCGCCGTCGAGCGGGCCGGCCTGCGCAATCTCGTCGAGGGCCAGAAGGTTTCCTACGAGGTCCTGACGGACAAGCGCAGCGGCAAGGACGCCGCCGGCAACCTTCAGGCGGTCTGAGAACCGCACCGGGGACGATGAATCGTCCCCGACCGACGACGCGGCCCCCGCCAACTTTGCTGTGCGGGTGCCGCCTGACGACACGCACATCAACGACAACCAGAAACGACACCGGCCGGCTCAGGAGAGTCGCGGACATCCGGTGAGAGAAAGAACAGACAAGAAAATGCAGTTCGAATTCCGACGCCATTCGGGCACCCGCTCGCCCGTCACCGACGCGGCGACCTTCCGGGTGGACCATCTGATCGAGACCGCCGCCCACGCCTCGGCCGATCTCAGCCACCTGATCGATTCCTCCTACGAGTACCATTCGCCGCGCGAGCTGCGCTGGCACCTCGCCGAGCGCCTCGGCCTCTCGCCGCGCGCCGTGCGGCTGAGCGAGGCGGCGTGAGCTTCGCCCTGCGCGGGACCTGACCGACGGTCGGTCCTCGCGCATCCGGCGGACGCCCGCCCCTGCCTACGTTCGGGGGCGCCCTGACCGGCCAGACTATCCATTGCCCCGAGCGAGCGCCGCGAGCGTGAGCTCACACAAGGCCCGCGGTACGGCGACGAGTTCGCCGTGGCGCGGCTCCGGCCGGTTGTAGACCGTCGGGCGGCCGTCGAGGTCGCACACCACGCCGCCCGCCTCGCGCAGGATCAGGTCGGCGGCGGCCAAGTCCCAATCCCGCGAATCCTTCGAGACGAGGCCGAGGTCGATCATGCCCTCGGCCACCCGCGCGAGCCTGAGCGCCAGCGAGGGCACCCGCTCGACCCGCGTCACCGTGGGGGCGTCCCCGAGCCGTGCGGCGCCACCGAGCAGGCGGTCCTGCATCGGCTTGGGGCCGGTGATGCGCGCGCCCTCCAGGGCCGCCCGGTCCGAGACGCGGATCGGCGCCCCGTCGAGCGTTGCGCCCTCTCCGGCGATCGCCTCGTAGAAGCGCCCCGTGGCGGGGGCGAACACCACGCCGAGCACCGGCTCGCCCGCCTCCAGCAGGGCGACCGCGATCGACCAGTCGGGATGGCCCGACAGGAAGGCGCGGGTGCCGTCGATCGGATCGACGATCCAGACGCGATCCGCGCCGAGCCGCACGGGGTCGTCGATCGTCTCCTCCGACAGCCACGCCGCCGCCGGTTCGACCTCCGACAGGCGGACCTTGAGGAAGGTGTCGACGGCCACGTCCGCTTCCGTCACCGGCGATCCGCCCGATTTCGACCAGACCCGCGCGCGCGTCTGCCCGCCGGGCTCGAAGAACGGCAGCGCCAGGGTCGCGGCCTCGCGCACCGCCTCCCGCAGGAGCGGGGCCAGCGCCGCGACGGACGGCGCCCCGGACGATCCGGACGGGGATGTCGTGTCGGTCATGGGCTCGCTTGCAATGATGTGCTCCGCGGAAGGCCGGCGGAGCACGCTTCCGTTCTAAGGGCGAAGCGGTCCCCCTCACAAGGACGCGCCGTCGCAGCCCTGCCGTGCCCCGGCGGGGCGCCTCGCCCCGATACACCCGTCTTTCACCCATCGCGAAAACGGTCCGTTGAGCATTCCGGAGACTTCGGGGCCGTCCACCATCGCTTAACGCTCGCTCTTAAGGCGCCTTGGGGGTGATGTCGGGCCATATGCTTGTCATGACAGCGCGTCCGCCAGAGACCGCGACCAGGGACAAGGCGTCGAACCGATGATGACTTTCAAGATCACCGCTCTGGACTGCCCGGCCACCGACGAAGACGATGCGATCCTCTCGGTCGCGCCGACGCCGCTGCCGATCCTCGGCGCCCGCACGGGCGTCGTCCCGGTCGGCGCGGCGCTCGCCTTCGACGACGAGGCCGCCGAAGCCACCGGCGAGGACCGCTTCGCGCTGCTCCTCGTCGATGCCGAGGGCGAGGTGCTGATGCGGCTCGCCGGCTTCACCGAGGAGGACGTGGTGGCGCAGTGGCGCGACCTCGCCGCCAAGGGCGGCCTGACCCGGATGCTCCTGCGCGAGGACGGCAGCCTCGTGCCCGTCTCGCGGCAGATCGGCCGCCTCGCGCTCGGCCGCAGCCGCCAGCGCCGCCGCAACGGCTCGCTCAGCGGCCGCCGCCCCCGCTTCCTCACCCGCCGCAAGGCCACCCGCCTGCCGGCCCGCCCCTGCATCCACCGCGGCGAGAGCGAGATGTTTTCGCGGGGGTGAGGAGGGCTTTACGGAACCCGGACACTTCCCTCCGCCGCACGCCACACGATCCGATCGGGATGCGTGTCGCCGGGATCGTGGCTGACCGCGCCATCCGCACGATAGGTCAGAACGCGCCCGTCGGGCCGATACAGCGACCATTGCTCGCCGTCGTCGTCCGCGTACGGCCATGTTTCGAGAACGGCGCCGAGGTCGAACCCGAAGGTCGCCCGGCGCTCGGCCGCATCGAGTGCGAACCGCGTCAACCGCTGTCCGTCGAAATCCCGCACGGCGACCCCGATCCGGTCTTGGGCGCTTTCGTCCTCGGCTGAGAGCGTGCCGGAAGCGCTGGCGCGCCAGCGGCAACAGAACACGAAAAGATGCCATTCCCCGACCGGCCTGACACGGCGCCGTGCCGCGGACGCCCGCATCTCGGCCGAGGGCGACGCCGAGACGAAGGGCTCACGGATCATGAGGCGGGGCTCTCCGAACTCGAAGGAGAGCATGCTGCCTTGTCCATGCTCCACACCCCAGCAGGGCAAGCCGATCAGAGGGGCGAAGGTCTCGGCGAAGGTGTCGTCCATCGCGGCATCATGGTCGCAGGCCGAGCCGGACCGCAACCGCTCGTCACTTGTCCTATCCGTTGCCGATCGGCAGATCGGGCGCCCGGTCCATCGGTGCGCCGTCGTAGCCTTCGAGCCAGGCCATGCGCTCGGGCGTGTCCTGCCCGTAGGGGCAGGCGTCGCGGGGACGGCCCTGCGCCCGGGCGCGGGCGCCTTCAGAAATCGCCTCGTCGGCGGTGGCGTGCGGATCGGTGTCGCTCATGTGCCGGATATGGCGCGCAGCGGGCTTGAGACCATTGCGGCTTGAGCGGGGTCGGGTTGTCGTGAGACAGATTTGCAACGAGGGCGGACACGGACGGCGTGCGACGGACTTACGCGGAATACGAGGCGGTGCGCCGGGCCGTGCGCGAACGCGTCGCCCTCGACTGGCGCACGCCCGGCCTGCGCCTCGACGGGATCAGTCACGAAGCGTTGCGCACCGCTCGCGGCTGGAAGCGCCCGCCACGTCTCGTGGATTGGGATTGGCAGCGCATCGTCAAAGGCAAGTCCGGGGCCGACCTCGATCTCGCGATCTGGCACGAGGATACGCTGTGCGGCATCGCTTACGGCCAAGCCAAACCCGACTGGCTCGAGATCGGCTGGCTGGAGGGTAGCCCCCACATCCACCCGCTCAAGGGCCAAGTCATCGATCTCGCGCTGGCTGTGCTGCGCACCCAGGCCATCGCTTTCGACATCCCGGAGACCCGTCTCAAGAATCCGATCGAGCCGTTGCGCGAGGGATATCGGCACCGCGGCTGGACGGATCTGGTCGCGGTCGCCGATGCCGTCTATCTTTGCCGTCGAAAGCCGTGACGCCGATGAAATCGTCTCTCCTCGATCCTGCCCGAGGTCAGCCGGGTGGCCCACCAGATCTGCGCGGGCGCCGGACGGCCGCTGGGGTCATACACGCACACTGTAGAAGGGGTTTCGAGGCCGCGCGTGTGTCGTCCGAGGCGGAAAGTCTCGATGCCTCGGGATCGGCGCGTTCCTCCATAATCCGCAAGCAGGCATTGCGGCTGGTCAAGTCGATCGCCGCGCGTCGCGCCAAACGGGTCCGCGCACGCGGCATACGAATGGCCGGAATAGGCATCGGAGCGGCCGGTGCGGCGGAGCTTCTTGCTCAAGCACGCGCGCAACTCGCCGCACTGCCGCCCGGCTTCACCGACGACCTGCGCCACGCCCCGCCCTTCCCAGCGGACGCACCCGAGATTCTGGGCGGCGACTGACACCGCACCGGTCCCGCCTCACGTCAACCGAGTGCCCGCCACAGCGCATCCGCGGCGAGCCCCGCGAACAGAATCAGCCCGGCGTCGCGGTTCGAGCGGAACAGGGTGAGAGCCAGCCGCCCGTCGCGGGGGGAGAGGCGCAGCACCTGCTGGCCGAGATGGGCGGAAAACAGCGCGAGGCCGAGCCAGCCGAGGGGGCCGGCTCCGGCGGCGAGCAGCGCCGGCACCATCAGGGCGGCGGCCAGCCCGTAGCAGAGGCCGACCAGGGGCTTCAGCCGGGCCCCGAACAGGCGGGCCGAGGACTTGATGCCGGCGATCTCGTCGTCCTCGATGTCCTGCACCGCGTAGATCGTGTCGTAGCCGACGATCCAGGCGACGGTGGCGGCGTAGAGCCACAGGGCCGGGGGATCGATCCGGCCGAACACCGCGACCCAGCCCATCAGCGCGCCCCAGGCGAAGGCGAGGCCGAGCACGCCCTGGGGCAGCGGCATCACCCGCTTCATGAAGGGGTAGATCGCCACGGGGGCAAGCGAGAGCATCCCGACGAGGATCGCCGTGCCGTTGAACTGCAGCAGCACGCAAAAACCCACCAGCGCCTGCGCCACGAGGAAGGCGGCCGCGGCCTTCGTGCTCACCTGCCCCGAGGGCAGCGGGCGCGAGCGGGTGCGCTCGACCTGGGCGTCGAGATCGCGGTCGGCGATGTCGTTGTAGGTCGAGCCGGCGCCGCGCATCGCCACCGCCCCGATCAGGAACAGGACGAGGTGGAGCGGGTCGGGCGGGTCGCCCGCTGCGATGCCGGCGAGCGCGGCCGACCACCAGCACGGCAGCAGCAGGAGCCACCAGCCGACCGGCCGCTCGATCCGGGCGAGGCGGAGATAGGGCCGGGCGCGCGGCGGCGCGAGCCGATCGACCCAGTGGCCGGCGACCGCGTCGGCGACGCGGCCGGCGGGCTCGGGGTGGGAACGCAACGCGGCGGGTTCGGAGGGCGCTTACAGCGCCCCTTGGGGCATCTTGAAGCTTCCGCTCAGGCCGGGGCCGCCGAGCAGGCCGCCACCGCCGCCGTTCTGCGCCTGGGCGCGGGCCTGGGCCTCCATCTTCGTGGCCTGGGCCGCCATGGTGCAGACCTTGGTGCGGATGTCGCCGACCCGCTTGTGGTCGGCCTGGAAGCCTTCGGCGAAGGAATCCGGGATCGAGCACCATTCCTTGTTGGCGGTGATCCACTTGATGCCGGCGGTGCCGTTGGCCTGAAGCTGGCCGAACAGGGCGCAGGCCGCCTGCGGCGTCATCTTCTGCTTGGAGTTCGAGGCGGCGTTGGCCTTGCCGACGAGGTTCTTGCGCTCGATCAGCGTCTTCTGGATCGCGCCGCAATCGGTGCCGCCCTGGGGCACCGCCGGGGCGGGCGCCGTGGTGGTCGGCATCGGCATGCTCATCGGCGGGGCGGCGGGCGCCGGCTCGGCGTTCGCCTCCATCGAGGGGGCCGGCATCTGGCCGAAGGCGCCCTGCGCCAAGGCCGGGCCGGACAGGAGCACGAGGGCCGCGAACGCGACGGCGAACTGGGACGAGGTGGACTTGGAGGAATTGGCAGGCAGCGCAGTCATTGGGGCTCGGTCCTTCTCCCGCTTGCCGCGGCGGGTGTCGCCCCCGCTTCCGCAGCGCCCGCCCGCATCGGATTCCGGCGCCGTACGCGCCCCGAATCCGTAAACGGGCCTTGCGATGTGTCGTGGGACTGTTCCTGCACGGGAATGTGGCGCCAATGGTGCCGCGGCCCGCGAGAAGGCTCGGGCCGTGGGCAAGGCGCGGAAAAACCAGCGCTGTGGCCGATCCGCCACAGGTCGTCCGATTGACACGATCGGGGCGTCACGCGAGGAGGCCGGCATGGCCCTCTACGACTTCACCGCGCCGCGCCTCTACGTCGAGGCGGATCTGGCGGAGGGGCGCGTCCTGCCCCTGGAGCGGGCGCAGGCCAACTACCTGCTCACCGTGCTGCGCAAGGCCGAGGGCGAGCCGGTGCTGCTGTTCAACGGCCGCGACGGCGAGTGGCGCGCCGACATTGTTCCGAATGGCCGCAAGAGCGCCGACCTGAGGCTCGTCGCGCAGACGCGGTCCCAACCGGCCCCGCCCGACCTGCATTACCTGTTCGCCCCCCTGAAGACGGGCCGGCTCGACTACATGGCCCAGAAGGCGGTGGAGATGGGGGCCGGCACGCTGCGCCCGGTCTTCACCCGCTTCACCCAAGGCGAGCGGATCAAGCTCGACCGCCTGCGCGCCAACGCCGTCGAGGCCGCCGAGCAATGCGGCATCCTGGCGATTCCTTCGGTCGCCGAGCCGGAGCGCCTGCCCGCGGCGCTCGCCGCCCTGGAGCCGGAGCGCCTGCTGGTGTTCTGCGACGAGGACGCCCCGGTCACCGACCCGGTCGCGGCGCTCCGCGGCGCGGCGGGGGACAAAGCGCCTCCGCTCGCCGTGCTGGTCGGCCCCGAGGGGGGCTTTCACGCGGAGGAACGGGCCCTGATCGCGGCCCGCCCCAACACGGTGGCGCTCTCGCTCGGGCCGCGCATCCTGCGGGCGGATACGGCGGCGGTGGCCGTCATGGCGCTGGTGCAGGCGGTGCTCGGCGACGCGCGTTGACGAGCGCGGATCGGAGGCGCCGGTTGATCCGGGGCCCGAGAAGCCATGCGAGGAGAACGCCCGCGAAGAAGGGATAGAGCACGACGCTCGTGATGGGGTCAGTCGTGATCAGTATGACGAACACGACGAGGGCGACGCCCGCGCAGAGCGTGACCCGCAGCGCCAACCCGACGAGCCAGAACAGGAACTCGAGGCCAGTCCGGCCCGGCGCGCGGAAGCCGACGAAGCAGAGGCCCGCGATGGTCCCGAGAGTCGCGTAGAAGGCCGGCTCCAACAGCGATACGGCCCGGAACGCCGCCCATTCGGCGAACAACCATTCGCGCCACGTCGCCGGGCGAACCGTCACGCCCCAGGCTGTGGCGTCGTCATCAATCTCCGTGAGATCATCCCGATCGTCCACGGGACGTACGACCGGCCCGTCCTTCCCGAACGTGGCCGGATCGGGCGCGATGACTTCGCCCGAGCCATGATCGTAGCCGTAGCAGCGCAGCGGCCCGTCGCAGACGAGCGAGAGCTGATAGGTCCGCGGACCGCGGGCGATCAGGCGGCTCTGCGCGTCGAGGATCGCGATGCGCACGCGATCGAATAGGAGACCGTCGCCGACGACGATCCGCATCGTGCCCTGCTGCCCATCCGGCAGCAGGATCGGCTCCACTCGTTTGAGCGAGGCTGGCGGAAAGGCCCAGGCCGATCCGGCCATAAGCGACAGCATCGTCGCCAGGAGCCAAGCGGATGGGGAGAATCGCGAGAGAGGCGGGCGCAACGGAATCCCCCAGGGCTTCGGGTTGTATACCGAACCGGCACAGCTTCAACGGGCGAAGCGCGGCCGGCGGCACCGTGCCCGCCCGTCATACCCGCACCGTGACGCCCCTCCGCGTTGTCGGCTCTTGCGGCCTGCTCTAAGGACACGACATCTCCGGCGTGGCCGATCGCGGGCCCGGTCTTCAGGATCGGGCCTTTTTTCGCGCCTCTGCCCCACCACCGGCACGACGAGGCAGCGCATGGCGCGCGACACGTCCGACACGACCCCGCTGACCTCGCGCGACGAACTGATCGCGTGGTTTTCCGACGGCGAGAAGCCGGCGGCGCGCTTCGCGCTCGGCACCGAACACGAAAAGATTCCGTTCTACACGGCCGACCGCACGCCCGTGCCCTACGAGGGCGAGCGCGGCATCCGGGCGCTCTTGGAAAACCTCGGCCGCGAGACCGGCTGGGAGCCGATCCTGGATGGGGCCAACATCATCGGGCTGTCCAACAACGAGGGCGGCGGCGCGATCTCGATCGAGCCCGGCGGGCAGTTCGAGCTGTCGGGCGCGCCGCTGGCCGACGTCCACGCCACGGTGACGGAACTCGACGAGCATCTGGCGGCCACGCGCCGGGCGGCGGAGCCGCTCGGCATCGGCTTCCTCGATCTCGGCATGAGCCCGAAATGGACGCGCGAGGGCACGCCGTTCATGCCCAAGAGCCGCTACCGCATCATGCGCGGCTACATGCCGAAGGTTGGCAGCCTCGGCCTCGACATGATGCTGCGCACCGCGACCGTGCAGGTGAACGTCGACTTCTCCTCCGAGGCCGACATGGTGCGCAAACTCCGCGTCGGCCTCGCGCTCCAGCCGGTGGCGACCGCTCTGTTCGCCAACTCGCCCTTCACCGACGGGCGGCCGAACGGTTTCCTCTCGCGCCGCTCCGAGATCTGGCGCGACACGGACGCGGACCGCACCGGCATGTTCCCGCAGGCCTTCGAGGACGGGTTCGGCTACGAACGATACGTCGATTGGCTGCTCGACGTGCCGATGTACTTCGTCAAGCGCGGCGAGACCTACCACGACGTCTCCGGCGCCTCGTTCCGCGACCTGATGGAGGGGCGCCTCGCGCAGCTTCCCGGCGAACGGGCCACCGTGTCGGATTGGGCCAACCACGCCTCGACCGTCTTCCCCGAGGTGCGGCTGAAGCGCTTCCTCGAGATGCGCGGGGCCGATGTCGGCGGGCCGGCGATGATCGCGGCGCAGACGGCGCTCTGGGCCGGGCTGCTCTACGACGAGGGCGCGCTCGCCGCCGCCTGGGACCTCGTGCGTGGCTGGACGGCCTCCGAGCGCGAGGCCCTGCGCGCCGCGGTGCCGCGGCTGGGGTTGGCGGCCTGCATCGGCGGGCGCAGCCTCGGCGCGGTGGCGGCGGAGGCGCTGGCCATCGCCCGCGCCGGCCTGCAGGCGCGGGCGCGCCGCGATGCGGCGGGCCGGGACGAGGCGATCCATCTCCAGCCGCTGGAGGCCATCGTCGCCGCCGGGCGCAGCCGGGCCGAGGACCTGCTCGGCCTGTACGAGGGCGAATGGGCGAAATGCGTCGATCCGGCCTTCACCGCCTGCACGTTCTGAAGGCCCCGCCGATCCCCCGGGACACGACCGTCCACACCGGAATGTGCGACCGGACACATTTCGTTCAAGGCCAAGCTCGGCCCCATGGAACGCAAATCCTGAAAGAATGTTCCTCAGCGTGCTCGTGACACCTCAGGAGAACGCAACCATGTCGTCGCGCATCACGACCCTGATGCTGGCCGGCCTCGCCACCACCGGTCTCGCCGTCGTCGGAACCGCCCCCGCCGCCCAGGCCGCGCCGCTTCCGGCGCTGACGGGCGACCTCGTCGGCGGCACCAAGACCACCGTCGATCACGTCGGCTGGCGCCGCGGCTATTACGGCGGCGGCTACGGCTATCGCCGCGGCGGCGGTGCCGCCGGTGCGCTGTTCGCCGGCGCGGCGCTCGGCCTGATCGGCGGCGCCATCGCGGCGAGCGCGGCCCCGCGCTACCGCTATTACGGCGGCTATGGCGGCTACGGTTATGGCCGCCCGGCCTATTACGGCGGATACGGCGGCTACGGCTATGCCCGCCCGGTCTATTACGGCGGCTATGGCGGCTACGGCTACCCGGCCTATGGCGGATACGGCGGTTACTACGGCTGGTAAAAGCCTCGACGCTCGTGACCCTTGATCGAAGGCCCCGCCGGCACACGCCGACGGGGCCTTCGTGCTATGGGCCGGGCGCGATGTCCGACGCCCCGCCCCCCGACGCCCCGATCGACCTCGACCTGAGCGGGCTCAAATGCCCCCTGCCGGCGTTGCGCACCCGCAAGGCCCTGCGCGGGCTGACGCCGGGCGGGCGGCTTCGGGTCACCTGCACCGATCCGCTGGCGGGCATCGACATCCCCCACGCCGTGCGCGAGGAAGGCGCCGCGCTGGAGGCGCAGGAGCGCGACGGCGCCGCCTTCCGCTTTCTGATCCGCCGCAGCCCGATCTAGAGAATCGTCTTGGATCTCGGATCCAGGACGATTCTCTAGGCTTTTGTGCCGCATCGGCTTTTCCCGAAAGCCGGCATCCACCTTTCGGGCCGATACGCAAGGACACGCCATGCCCGCCGACAGCCTGATCCCAAAAATCCGCGGCACCCGCACCGTCCACGACGGTTGGGCGAGTTTTCTCATCGCCGACGTCACCCTGCCCGACGGGCACGAGGTCACCCGCGAGATCGAGGATCACGGCGAGGCGGTCTGCGTGCTGCCCTACGACGCGGAGCGCCGGGTCGCCCTGGTGATCCGGCAGTTCCGGGCGGCCCCCTTCTTCGCCGCCGCCCTGCCCGAGTTGCTGGAGGCCCCCGCCGGCCTCCTCGACGAGGCCGACCCGCACGCGGGCGCCCGCCGCGAGGCGTTCGAGGAGACCGGGGTGCAACTCGGGGCCCTGGAGCCGGTCGCGACGGTGTGGACCATGCCCGGCGTCTCGACCGAGCGGATGCACCTGTTCCTCGGCCCCTACGGCCAGGCCGACCGCACGGGCGCGGGCGGCGGGCTGGCCGAGGAGCACGAGGGCATCACCGTCGCGGAGGTGAGGCTCGCCGACCTCGCCGCCCAGGCGGAGGCGGGCGAACTCGCCGACCTGAAGACCTACACCCTCGTGCTGGCCCTGCGCCTGCGCCGGCCGGACCTGTTCGACTGATTGTCCCGGAGGCGGCGCGGCGGATCGCGGACTTCCGCAGGTGAACCCGGGGAGGATGGCGGCGGGAGGCGCTCCGCGAGCCCATTGTCACTGCCGCGACTTTGTGCCTCCGCGAGCCTTGCCGGAAGAGCGGCGCCGTCTATCATCCCCGAAGCGGAACAGGGCGGGACATCCCGTCGCCGCCTCCGGCCCCGCGCCGGGCCGGCGATACCTCAGAACAGCGCCCCGCCGCCTGGGAGACGCTCATGTCGTTCTTCATCGGGATCGCCGGTCCCTGGCTCATCGTGTCCGGCCTGCTGCTGATGTGGCACCGGCGCGCCGAGGAGACCTCGAAGCCCGAGTGATCGTCGCGTGAGCCCCAGGCGATCCGAGGCGCACGACCCCGGCGTCGCGCCCACGGACCCGCTCCGGCCTCGCGGCACGAGCGCCTGACAGAACCTCGTGGCACATCCGCACGCCCCCGTCCCCGCTCGAACCGGAAGTGGACCTTGGGGGTTCACTCGGTGCATGGCCACGCCCCGCCACGCCAAGCGCGGCGAAAGAAACGCAGTAGGAGTCAGATATGGATATCGCCCTCGACAAGGTTTCGGAGATCATCCTGCGGTTGCGGGCGGTCGAGGCGAAGGAGGGAGCGACCGATCCGGATTCAGGTTCGAATCCGATCGATGACGGCGCGGCGGACGTGCTCGTCGGCGGGACCGACGACGCCACCGAGCAGGAGATCCGCTCGGCCGTGGTCGGCCTCAACGAGGACGAGCGCAGCAACCTGATGGCCCTGCTCTATATCGGCCGCGGCGATCTGGAAGCGGCGGAATGGGGCGAAGCGGTGCGCTATGCCAAGGAGCGCGAGGCGGCGGGCGACAGCGTCGTGCGCGAATTGCTCGGCACGCCGGACGCCGCCGCGCTGCTGGAGGAAGGCCTCGACGGCCTCGGCATCGCCATGGAGACACCCGAGGCGTAACGGGTTCCGGGCCGGGCGAACCGAGCGCCCGGCCGTTTCGCGTCAGGGCTCGCAGGCCATGACCTTGGCGCCGACGGCGACGAGTTCGGCCGTCGAGCGGAGATCGCTGCGGACCCGCGGCGTGTGCGCGACGAGCGAGGCCTCGCGTTCCAGTTGATCGTTGCAGGCGCAGGAGGGCATGCCCTGGCCGGCCGGCGGCGAGCAGGCGTCGTGGTGCATGCAGGCCCGGTCGAGGGCGTCGATCGGCGGCAGGCCGGCGCCGCGGCTGCCGGGGCCGCAGTAATTGCCGTGGAACACCAGCGCACCCTTGGGCAGACCCGCCCCGAGCTTCGGGATCGCCGGCAGCTCGATCTCCGGGGTATCCCAATCTTGAGCGGAGGCCGCGAGCGGGCCACCGAAAAGGGCGCCGGACAATCCGACGACGAGGCACAGGCGCAGAACCGAGCCATGCGCCGAGCGGTGCAATGAGGGAATGGCCAAAGTCGTTCTCTCCGTTCGAAATGCTCCCCTCGCAGCCACCCGGCCGGCGCGACCGTTGCCGTCGCCGCCGGGCAGACTGAGCCGTTCCAACGGCCGTCCACGGCTCTGGTTCACTCCGATACGGCTTCGCCCCTGGAGCGATGCGTCGCGGACAGGGCTCAGAAGCGCCAGTTCAGGCCGCCGCGCACGAGGCCGAAGCCGGATTCCGAGCGGCCCGTGCCGTAATAGGCCGGCACCGAGGCGTCGTAGACCGTGGTGCCGGAGCCGCGCTTGCCGAGATCGACGTAGAGCCCCTCGACCTTGACCGAGATTTTTTCGGTCAGCGCGTACTCGACGCCGCCGCCGACGGCGTAGCCGAGCCGCGTCGTGTCCGGCAGGGCGTAGGGATAGGAGGCGGCGTAGGGCGACGTGCCGCCGCCGCCATAGGCGAAGCCGCCGGTGCCGTAGACGAGCCAGCGCTCGAAGGCGTAGCCGACGCGCCCGCGCACCGTGCCGAACCAGTCGAGGCTCGGCGAGACGTCGTAATACGGCGTGGAGCCGATCACGCCATCGCCGCGCCGGCCGAAGGTCGTGCCCTGGAAGTCGGCCTCCGCGCCGAGCACCCAGCCGGAGCCCGGCGTGAACTGGTAATTGTAGCCGATCTGCCCGCCGCCGACGAAGCCGTTGCCGGACTTGGACTCGGTGACGGTGCCGTAGGTTGCATCCGTGAAGGTCGAGGATCCGGCGCGGAAGCCGGTGCCGGCATTGGCGCCGATGTAGAAGCCGGTCCAGGTGAAGGCCGGCGGGATCGGCGGCGGCGGCGGTGCCTCGCGCCGCGGCAGGTCGGCGGCCGAGGCCCCGCTCGCGAGGAAGAGGCCGGCGAGCGCCGGCAGGGTCGAGCGTCGGATCATGCGTTCGGTGTCCTTCGGGGATCGGGCTGAGGGCTCAGGCGGCCGCCAGCAGCAGCAGGCCGACCACCGCCACGGCGAGGATCAGGCACAGGGCGAGGTCGAGCACCGTCTCGCCGCCGCAGGGCTCGCGCTCGTCGAAGCGGGGCATCGGGCGGGACGCGGCGGGCGCACCCGCGAAGAGGGCGGGCTTCATCGGGCGTCTCCGGACGCGAGGACGAGACGCGCCGCCGCGCCGCCCGTGGGGGCCGAGGGGACGTGAAGGGACGGAGCGACGGCGGCCCGCACCGCCTCCGGACGGATGTCGCGCGCCGCCCATCGGTCGGCGGCGAGCGGCCCGAGGGCGGGCAGGCTGAGGGCTGCGGCCAGCATCAGGCCGCGGCAGAGGGGACGCACGGATCCGCCGAAGAGCGGGCGCGGACCGGCTCTCAGCACCATCGGCGCCGCGCCGATCGCGAGCAGGGGCCTCAACTCACCCATCGCGTCGATCCTTCGTTGTTTCGTGGGAAAAATGACCACGAAAATATGCGTGTGCAAAAATCCCACGTCAATCGAAAATCGGTTGGCAAGGGTGCCGGAGCGCACGTCGTGGGATTGTGTCCCACATCGAGGTCGCTAAGTTCGACCCATGCCAGAGTCGATCGACCCCGATCCGAGCCGGGACGGTGCCGCCCTGCACGGGCCGGTGGCTCGTCTGCTGCGCCCGCTCGTGCGCCTGTTGGTCCAGCGCGGGATCACCTTCCCGGCGCTGACGGACCTGCTGCGCGAGCTCTACGTGAACGTGGCCGAGTACGATTTCGCCCTGCCCGGCAAGGAGCAGACCGACAGCCGCGTCAGCCTGCTCACCGGCATCCACCGCAAGGAGGTGCGGCGCCTGCGCGGCGCCGGCGCGCCAGTGAGTCAGGTGCCGGCCACGGTCTCGCGCACGAGCCGGATCATCGCCCGCTGGCTCGCCGCGCCCGATTTCACCGACGGGAACGGACGCCCCCTGCCGCTGCCGCGCACGGCCGAGGCCGGCGCGCCCTCCTTCGAGAGCCTGGTCGCGGGCGTGACCAAGGACGTGCGCCCCCGCGCGGTGCTCGACGAATGGCTCGACCGGGGCGTGGCCGTGCTCGATCCGGAGGGCCGGGTGCAGCTCCTGGAGGCGGCCTACCTGCCCCGCGGCGGGGCCGAGCCGCAGCTCTACTATTTCGGCCGCAACCTGCACGACCATCTCGCGGCGGCCGTGGAGAACGTCGCCGGCCCCGCCCCCCGTTTCTTCGAGCGCGCGGTGCATTACGACGGGCTCTCCGACGCGCTCGCCGCGCAGCTGGAGAGCCGCGCGCGGGAGATCGCCATGGGCGCGCTGAAGCAGGCCAACGCCGAGGCGCACGCGGCCTGCGCCGACGATCCGGGCGGACGCCACCGCTGGAACTTCGGAATCTACATCTTTCGCGAGGAGGTGGAGGCGCCTGAAGCCGGCCGGGGCCGCGCGCCTTGAGCCGCCCCGCGCACCCGACCCGCCGCGGGCTGCTGGCGCTGCTCGCGGGCACCGCGCTGGCCTGGCCGCACGCCGCCCGGCCCCAGACCGGCGCCGAGCCGCCGCAGGATCGCGGCATCGGCGGCACCGGGGCGCGGCCCGAGCCGGACGAGGGCCTTGGCGGCGACCGCGGCATCGGCGGCACGGGGGTGATCGGCACGATCCGCCGGTTCGGCTCCATCGTGGTCAACGGGTTGCGCATCGCCTACCCGGCGGACGTGCGCGTCACCATCGACGGGCGCCCGGCCCGCGCCGCGGACCTCAGGATCGGCCACGTCGTGCGCGTGGTCGCCCGCGGGCCGGAGGGTGGGCTCAGTACGCGCGCCATCGCGGTGACGAGCGAGGTCGTCGGCCCGGTCGAGGCCTCCGCTCCCGGCCGCCTGACGGTGCTCGGGCAGACGGTCTCCACCGAAAGCCTCACGTCCCAAAAACCCTTCGCGGTCGGCGAGCGGGTGGCGGTGAGCGGCCTGCGTCGGGGCGACGGCACGGTGGTGGCGAGCCTGATCGAGCCCCGTGCCGACGGGCCGGACCGCGTCGCCGGCCCGGTGCGGCGCGGCCCCGACGGCGTCGCGCGCATCGGCGGCCTCGCGCTCGACGGGCTGAAAAGCGGGCTTTCCGGGCGGCGCGTCCTCGTCGAGGGGCGGCCCGACGGGTCGGGCTTTTCGGTGACCGCCGCCCGCGACGTCAGCCGCCCGTTCCCGGCGGGCCTCGCCCGTGCCTCGGTCGAGGGCTACGTCGTGCCGGGCGGCGGCGGCTTACGCCTCGGCTCCGGCCTCGCGGTGACGGGCCGGGCGGGTCCGGGCGCGCTGCCCGGCGCGGGGCCGGCGGTGATCGAGGCGGGCGTCGGTCGTGACGGGCGCATGAATGTCGAGTCCGTGCGCGGCGACGGCCCTTCGCCCCGCGGCGGCAGCGGGCCGGCAGGCAGCGGACGCCCCGGCGGCCCGCCGGGGAGCGGTCCCTCTGGCGCTCGTCCGGGCGGCGTCGATGCGCCATCGATGCGGCCCGGCGGGCACGACCCGGCCGGCGGCGGCTTCGTGCCGGGCCGCGGTGGTCCGGGGCCCGGCTCCGGCAATTTCCCGATCGACACGCGACCCGCACCCGGCCAAGGCGGCGGATTCGGCGGCGGATTCGGCGGCCCCGCGCCGGGCGGCTTCGGCGGGGGCCCGCCGGGCTTCGGCGGCGGTCGTCCGGGCGGAGGCGGCTTCGGCGGGGGCGGCCCCGGCGGCTTCGGCGGTGGGCCGGGCAGTTTCGGCGGCGGCGGCGGTCCGGGCGGCTTCGGCGGGGGCGGACCCCGCTGAGATCGCTCGGCTGACATTCGCATGCATGTGATCGGATCGGGGATGGGCTCGGCCCGCTCCCGCGGGAGGAGGCGCATCGAACCGCTTGCCGAACCGGGCGCGAGCCGGTCCAATCACCGCCCCCTTCGCCGTCCAGGCCGATCCTCTTGCCTTCCTCCCCCGCGGTCCCGCTCCTGCCCTTCCTGCTGCTCGCCGGGGTCTTCGCGCTCAAGCACGTCGTGGCCGATTTCCTGTTCCAGACCGGCGCCATGGCCCGCGGCAAGGAGCGGCGGCACGGCTGGCTCGTCCCGCTCGGCCTGCACGCGCTGGGCCATGCCGGGCTGACGCTCGCCATCGCGCTCCTCGTGGCGCCGCGGCTCTGGTGGCTGGCGCTCGTCGATTTCGCGGTCCATTTCGCCGTCGACCGTGCCAAGTCGGTGCTCGGCCATCGCGGCGGCTGGGATTCGGACGACGTGCAATTCTGGTGGCTGATCGGCGTCGACCAGTTCCTGCACCAGCTCACCAATCTCGGCCTCGCGGCGGCGCTGGCGACGCTCTGACCGCTCAGGGGCGAAGGGCCCGCTCCGGCCTCCGGCCTGCCGCGCCGACACCCTGACCCGCCGTCCGGCGCCGGGCCCAGAACGGGTGCGCGGGCCAGCGGTCCTCCAGATCGTACCAGGCGGCGAGATGATCGCGGTAGGCGTGCGCGACGCGCCCGATCGTCCGGCGATACTCCTCGGAAGCGTCGGCCTCGCCCGCCAGCGCGGCGCGGACCGCGTCGGCGGCCATCAACGCCGAGTAGAGCGCGTTGAGGAGCCCCTGGGACGAGAGCGGGTCGCAGGCGAGCGCCGCATCGCCCACCGCGAGCCAGCCGGGACCGGCGACGGTCGCCGGGCGTCCGCCATGGGCGGCGCAGACGGAGGGCGGCCCGTCGGGCGCGAAGCCGGTCGCCGCCAGGATCGCGGACAGGCCCGGCTGCATTCGGGCGCGGGCCAGGAGGGCGGCGGCGCCCGCCGTCTCCCGTGCCGCGGCCAAGTCGGCATCGGTGTGGAAGGCCAGCACGCGCCGCCCTCCGGGCAGGGCGGCAGAGTACCACCAGCCGTCGGGCTCGGCCGCGACGAAGCTGCGGCCGGCCTCGCCCGCGGCCCGCCCGTGCAGCCAGCGGCAGATCAGCCGGTCGTGGCGCGCCCGCGCCAGGCCGAGCGCCCGCGCGACCGGGGCCGCGCGCCCCCCGGCCTCGATCACGAAGCGGGCGCGCACCGGCAGTTCGCGTCCGTGCCGGATCAGGACCAGCCGCCAGCCCGCACCGTCGCGCGCGAGGCCGGCGAGCCGGGCGGGCGCCACCAGGGCGGCCCCGCGCCGGACGGCGCGGTCCCGCAGCCACGCATCGAACCGCGCCCGGTCGAGATGCCAGCCCGGCCCGTCGAGATCGCGGAGGCTCTCCGCCGAGACGAGGTCCGGCCCGCCCCACAGGCTGTCGGCGCCGTGGCGCGGCACATGCCCCTCGGCGAGGAACGCCTCCCACAGCCCCATGTCCCGCAGGAGCCGCCGGGCCGCTCCGGGCAGGCTCTCGCCGATCCGGGCGGCCGGCGGCGCGGCGGCGTCGAGCCGGTCCACCAGCAGGACGCGGTGGTCGGGCGCCAGCATCAGGGCGGCGGCGGCCCCGGCCGGGCCGGCGCCCACCACCGCGACGTCGGCGGTCGGCTCCACGTCCGGCCGGCCCCGGCTCAGCGGTGCAGGCGCGGCGGCAGGCGGCGCACCTTGTCGATCCCCGACAGGTCGGTGACCTCGGCCGGATCGGGCGCCGCCGCGGTCGCGAACAGGGCCGGCGCGCCCGCCCGCTCCGGGGTCGGCGTCTCGTTCGGCGGCCGGTCCTGCGCCTCGATCACGGCGGGGAAGTCGTCGTCGGCGGGGCCGGGCAGGCTCTCGACCACGCCCATCCGGTCGAAATGGTCGATCATCGTGTTGATCTGCGTCACGTAGGGGGCGGTGCGGTCGAGCGAGTCGTCCCAGTTCTCCCGGCGGGCGAAGGCCGCCTTGCGCTCCGGCAGCGGGCGCTTGCGGTCCATGACGACGTCGTAGTCGTCGCGGGTCAGCACGTGGTTGGGCACCCGCGCCGGCCAGAAGGTCGGGGTGTGCGGATCGTAGGCCTTGTCGTAGCCGGCGCGGCAGCTCGCCGTGTCGGTCTGCCACGGCACCGCCATCCAGCGGGTGATCCCGCCGGGACGCTGCGGCCCGAGGCAGCCGTCGGGCGCGTCCGCCCGGGCGTAGGTCAGCTCCATGCCGAAATCCGGCTCGGTCCAGCCCTCGGGCGCGTGGGCGAAGCGGAACGGAGCGCGGTAGAGCGCGGGCTGGCGCACCGGCCACGTCATCTCGCAGCCCGGATGAAAGGCGTCGGCGAGGCAGAAATCGAGCGCCGCCTTGGTCAGCACGTCGCCCTGGCGCGCGAGCGGCACCTCCTCGATCCGGCGCGGGATCGGCCGGGCCGGATCGTGATCGGCCTCGAACGCGCCCTTCACCCAGAGCTGAAGCGCCTTGATCTGCAGGTTGCTCAGGCTGCTGTTCTGGCGCGGCGAGAGCGCGGGCGGCTGGTTCATGGCGTCGCCGTAGATCCAGGGCCAGGGCACCGGCGACCAGCTGTCGCGCGTGTCGTCCCGGGTCAGGCTGCCGATGCGGAACTGGTTGGCGACGACCCGGCGCCACTCCTCGTTCGACGCGTCGGGCGAGGCGAGGCGGGCGATCGTCTCGGGCGTCAGCTCGAACAGACCCTTCCAGCCGAAGCCGTCGGCAAACCCCTTGTTGACCCATTGCAGCCCCGCCATCCGCTGGAAGATCGGCAGGATGTCCTCGGTGAAGGACGGGCGGGTCATCTTCGGCAGCCAGCCGTTGGCGACGGCGCCGTCGCGCATCAGGTCCCACAGCGTGCGGACCGACTTTCGGTTGGGGCCGTAATTCGGCGGCGCCACGACGATCCAGGCCGGCTCCACCGGCAGTTCCCGGCCGGCGAGGGTGACGCGGGCAGTGACCGGACCGTCGGCGACGTCGTCGTGCCACGTGTCGTTGTTGGCGAAGGTCGAGGCCTTGGCGCCGATGGACGAGGCGGAGACGCCGTGCCCGCCGAGCACCACGAGGCGCCCGGCCTCGTCCGTCCGGATCGCGCCGAGCGTGACAGGCTTGCCCATGAAGGTGCCGTCGTCGAAGCGCTGGTCCCCCTGCTTCCTGCCCGAGACGGTGCGGGCCCGCGGCGTGATCGCCAGCGCCGCCCGGTCGCTCACCTGGGGATTGCGCAGGGTTGTCGGCGTCGATCCCTCGGCGGAGGCCTCCGGGATGTCGAGGGCGAGTTGGAAGCCGTACCAGGCGGCCTTGGTGTTGGCGAGTTGCACCGTCCAGGCGATCTCGGCGTCCGCGGCGGTCAGCTCGCGCACGATGGTGTCGGAGGCGTCGAGCCCGTAGACCCGGAACCGGGCCGCCTCGCGCTTCAGCGCGCCGGACTTGTCCCGGTAGAAGCCCGGAGGCTGCGGCAGCGGGTCGGGCACCTCCGGCCCGAGATACCACCCGGTCGGGCTGTTGCCGACGCGGGCGATCCCGATCGAGGGATAGATCGCCGCCTTCACGATCGTGCCGTCCGCGGCCCCGCCCGCCGTCCTCGGCTTCGCCATGCCTGCTCCTCCCCTCGCCACGGCACGCGCGCGCGCCGCCGTCGATCAACCATAGACGGAGCACGATCCGATTCGCATTCTTTTGGTTGCATCTCGCCCAAGCATCGCGGCGGGCGAAGCATTAACGGCTGCGCGGGTAGAACCGGTGCCGGATCGCGGGGAATGGTGGCGTGACGGCGTGATGACCGGAGGTGTGCGCTCTCGACCGCTCGTCGTCTCCTTCGCCCTGTTCGCGCTGGCGCTGATGCTGCCGCCCGCGACCGTCGCGATCCTCGCGACGCACTGGTACGTCGAGAGCGAGCGGGACCGCCTGACCCACACCCTCGCCCTGATCGGCGAGGAGGTCCGCGAGCGGATCGACCACGATCTCGCCCGGATGGAGGCCGTCGCCCGGACGCTGGCGGCCTCGCCCTCGATCGATGCGGGCGACCTGCGCGCCTTCCGGGCCCAGGCGCTGGCCAGCATCGATTCCGAGGGCACGACCGTGACCCTCGCCGAACTCGACGGGCGTCAGCTCGTCAACACGCGCGCGCCCGACGACACGGCGCTGCCGGTCATGCCCCGGCCCGAGACGATCGAGCGGCTGCTGGCGACGCGCCGGCCGGTGGTCTCGGGGCTAATGACCAGCCAGCTGACCGGGCGCCCGATCGTCAGCGTCGTCGTTCCGGTCCTGCGCGAGGACGTCGTCGTCAAGGTCGTCGCCCTGGTGACGCTGGCGGAGCAGGTCGAGGCGCTGATCCGCAACCCGCACGTCAGGGCGCCCTACTGGGCGGCGGTGGTCGACGGCGCCGGCAACGTCGTCGCCCGGATCGGGCAGGCCGATCCGGCGGGCGATGCGCTGTCCGATGGATTTGACGGTGCGCTGTCCGCCCCGGCGGAGGCCGGGGCCGTCGCGGTGATGCGGATCACCGAAGCCTCGCGCCGGTCCGACTGGCGCTTCACGGTCGGCGTCGGACGGGACGCGCTGGAGGCGCCGCTGCGGCGCTCGCTGGTGCTGCTGCTGACGCTGGCCCTGGTGCTGATCGGCCTCGGCGGCTGGCTCGCCCTGCGGCTGGCCCGCCGCATCGCCCGCGCCGCCGCCCGGCTCGCCGCCAAGGCCGAGGCGATCGGCCGGGGCGAGACCGTGGCCGCCCAGGACAGCGTGATCCGCGAGGTCCGGATCGTCGAGCATGCCCTGGCCCTGGCCTCGCGCACGCTGGGCGAGCAGCGCAGCGCCCTCGACGCGGCCCAGGCCGCGCTCGCGGCGCGGGCGGAGGCGAGCCAGAGCCGCTACCGGATGCTGGCCGACAATGTCGGCGACATCATCGTCCTGTGCGACGGCACCTGGGCCCGCGCCGACGTCTCGCCCGCGTTCGAGCGGATGCTCGGCTACGATGAAGAGGCCCGCGCGGCCCTGACGCCCGCGACCTTCGTGCATCCGGAGGACCAGCGGATCGTCGGCGACATGCACGCGGCGCTGGATGCCGGGCAGCCGGCGGCCGTCGGACTGTTCCGCGCCCGCCACCGGGACGGCTCCTGGCTGTGGCTCGAATGCGTGAGCAGCCGCATCGCCAGGGCCGCGCCGGGCCAGCCGCGGACCACCATCACGGTGATGCGCGACGTGACCGCGCGCAAGCAGCAGGCCGACGAACTGCGCATCGCCTGCGACATGGCGGAACTGGCCAAGGCCAAGGCCGAGAACGCCAGCCGGGCCAAGTCGGAATTCCTGGCGATGATGAGCCACGAGATCCGCACGCCGCTCGCCACCATCCGCGGCTACACCGAGCTGCTCGGCGCTGGAGCCCCCCTGAGCGCCGAGCAGGCGCGCTGCCTCGCGCTGGTGAGCGAGGCCACCGGCACGATGCTGACCGCGGTGGACGACATCCTCGACGTCGCCCGCATCGAGGCCGGCGACTTCCACCTGCGGGAAGAGGACTTTTCGCTCGCCGAGGCGATCGAGAGCGTCACCGCCTTCGTCCGGCCCGCCGCCGCGGGCAAGGGCGTGACGCTCGGCCTCAGCATCGAGCCGGGCCTGCCGCGGGCGGTGCGCGGCGATCCGCGGCGCCTGCGGCAGATCCTGCTCAACCTGCTCAACGTCAACCTGCGCGAGCGCCGCGGCGGCCTCGTCACCCTCTCGCTCTACGCGCTGCGCGGCGCCGAGAACCGGATCAGCTTCGCGCTCACCGGCAGCGGCGGCCATGCCCGGCCGGCCGAGCCGGACGGGCTCGGCCTCGCCATCGCCGGGCGCCTCGTCGCCCGGATGGGCGGGCGGCTGGAGACGGTGTCGTTCGCGGGCGAGGCATCGAGCTTCCGCTTCAGCCTGCACCTGCCCGCCACCGAGACGGCGTTCGCGCAGGCCGCGCCGGAGGCGGCGCCGGCAACGCCCGAGCCCGCGGCGGAGGCCTCCGGGCCGCCGGCGGTCGGCGGCCCGCTCGCGGGCGCAAAGATCCTGCTGGTGGAGGATCATACGATCAACCAGGAGCTGACCCGCCGCATCCTGGAGCGGCAGGGCTGCCGGGTCGACGTGGCCGACGACGGCGCGGCGGCGCTGGCGGCGGTGCAGGCCCGCATCTACGACCTCGTCCTGATGGACGTGCAGATGCCCGGCATGGACGGGCTGACCGCGACGCGGCGCATCCGCGCCCTGCCCCATCCCTGCCGCCACGTGCCGATCCTGGCGCTGACCGCCAACGTCCTGCCCGAGCAGGTCTACGCGATCCGCGAGGCCGGCATGAACGGCCACGTCGCCAAGCCGATCGACCGCGGCCACCTCTGCGGCGCGATCGCCGAGCACCTGCCCGCGGTGATGCTGGCGGAGGCGCCCGCCAGCGCCCCGGCGCCGATGCCGGTGATCGACCGGACCGCCTACGACCGGCTCGTCGCCTCGCTCGGAACCGAGAGCGCCCGCGGCGCGCTGCGGGGCTTCGTCGCGCTGCTCGACGTGACCTTCGCCGACGACGCCACCCTGCGGGCGGAGGCCGCCACCATCGCGGCCGGCGCGCGGCGCTTCGGCCTGACCGACCTCGCCGCCGCCCTCGACCGGCTGGCCGAGACGGAGGACGCGGCGGCGCTCCGCCGCTGCCACGTGGCCCGCGACCTCGTCGGCCGCGCGATGGACGAAGTGGTGGGTGTGGCGCCCGTCGAGGTCTCGGCGTTGATCGCGCATCTGTAGGCGGGCGATACGGGAGCGACTCCGGCGCGCCTTGGCGGGCCGGCTCGCCGCTGCTATCTCCCCCGCTGCCATTTCCCGACAGCCCTGCCGTGCGCCGCGCGAGCCCCGCTGAGCCGCGCCGTGCCGGAGACCCCGATGACCGCCTCGCCCATCGACAACATCCGCAACTTCTCCATCGTCGCGCATATCGACCACGGCAAGTCGACGCTCGCCGACCGGCTGATCCAGACGACCGGCACCGTGGCGCTGCGCGACATGAGCGAGCAGATGCTCGACTCGATGGACATCGAGAAGGAGCGCGGCATCACCATCAAGGCGCAGACCGTGCGCCTCGAATACCGGGCCGAGGACGGCAAGGACTACATCCTCAACCTGATGGACACGCCCGGCCACGTCGACTTCGCCTACGAGGTGTCCCGGAGTCTCGCGGCCTGCGAGGGCTCGCTCCTCGTGGTCGATGCCTCGCAGGGCGTCGAGGCCCAGACGCTCGCCAACGTCTATCAGGCGTTGGATGCCAACCACGAGATCGTGCCGGTCCTCAACAAGGTCGATCTGCCGGCCGCCGAGCCCGACCGGGTCAAGGAGCAGATCGAGGAGGTGATCGGCCTCGACGCCTCGCAGGCCGTGCCGATCTCGGCCAAGACCGGGCTGAACATCGAGGCGGTGCTGGAGGCGATCGTCACCCGCCTGCCCCCGCCCAAGGGCGACCGCGCCGCCCCGCTGAAGGCGCTCCTGGTCGACAGCTGGTACGACGTCTATCTCGGCGTCGTCGTGCTCGTGCGCATCATCGACGGCGTGCTCAAGAAGGGCATGACGATCCGCATGATGGGGGCCGACGCCGCCTACGGCGTCGACCGCATCGGCGTGTTCCGCCCAAAAATGTCCGACATCGGCGAACTCGGCCCCGGCGAGGTCGGCTTCCTCACGGGCTCGATCAAGGAGGTGGCCGATACCCGCGTCGGCGACACCATCACCGAGGACAAGCGCCAGACCACGCAGATGTTGCCGGGCTTCAAGGAGGTCCAGGCGGTCGTCTTCTGCGGCCTCTTTCCCGTGGATGCCGCCGACTTCGAGTCCCTGCGCGGCGCCATGGGCAAGCTCCGGCTCAACGACGCGTCGTTCTCCTACGAGATGGAGACGTCCGCCGCGCTGGGCTTCGGCTTCCGCTGCGGTTTTTTGGGACTTCTCCACCTCGAGATCATTCAGGAGCGGCTCGAGCGCGAGTTCAACCTCGACCTGATCTCGACGGCCCCGTCCGTGGTCTACCGCTTAGCGATGCGCGACGGCGAGCTGAAGGAGCTGCACAACCCCGCCGACATGCCCGATCCGATGAAGATCGAGACGGTCGAGGAGCCCTGGATCCGCGCTACCATCCTCACGCCCGACGAGTATCTCGGCGGCGTGTTGAAGCTGTGCCAGGACCGCCGCGGCGTCCAGATCGACCTCAACTACGTCGGCAAGCGCGCCATGGTCGTCTACGACCTGCCGCTCAACGAGGTCGTGTTCGATTTCTACGACCGCCTGAAGTCGATCTCGAAGGGCTATGCGAGCTTCGACTACCACGTCTCCGACTACCGCGAGGGCGACCTCGTGAAGATGTCGATCCTGGTCAACGCCGAGCCGGTCGACGCCCTCTCGATGCTGGTCCACCGCACCCGCGCCGAGAGCCGCGGCCGGGCCATGTGCGAAAAACTCAAGGACCTGATCCCGCGCCACCTGTTCCAGATCCCGGTCCAGGCAGCCATCGGCGGCAAGATCATCGCCCGCGAGACCATCCGGGCGCTGTCCAAGGACGTGACCGCCAAGTGCTACGGCGGCGACATCTCGCGCAAGCGCAAGCTTCTGGACAAGCAGAAGGAAGGCAAGAAGCGCATGCGCCAGTTCGGGCGGGTGGAGATCCCGCAGGAGGCGTTCATTGCGGCGCTGAAGATGGACGATTGAGCCACCGTCATTCCGGGGCGCCGAAGGCGAACCCGGAATCCACGACTGGCCGCGACGTATTGTTCAGCGTCGCATCACGGGTGGTTTCCGGGTTCCGCTGCGCGGCCCCGGAATGACGGGCGTTGAGGAACTCGGAACGGCATCGCAGTCGGAAGACGCTTCGCATAACCGACCTTGGGTGTCCGCCTCCTGCCTATAGCGACTGGCAGCCCCGGCCCGCACCCCGTACAACAAAGCGTCGCCCTCCTCGCGAGGCCTCGCCCGTGTTCCGAAGCCCGGCCCCTGCCCTCCTCATCGCCGTGCTCACCGTCGGTCCGGCGGCCGCGCAGCCCACCGGCAAGCCCGTCTTCGAAGGCGCGGGCGGCGACCCGCGCATCTCCGTCTCCCAGCCGGAATCGACCAGCCAGGCCTCGGGCGGCTACGTGCGCTCGATCGAGCCCTCGCTCGGGCCCTTCGGCGATCCGCTGGGCCTGCGCCCCGTCCTGAAAGAGAAGGGCATCGAGTACAGCCTCACCTATGTCGGCGAGACGCTCGGCAACGCCTTCGGCGGCATCCGGCAAGGCGCGATCGTGCAGGACCGGCTGAACCTGCGGCTCAACCTCGATCTGCAAAAGCTCGTCGGCTGGGACGGGGCGACGGTGCATGCCAACGCCTACTTCATCCACGGCACCGGCCTGTCGCGCTACTATGTCGGCAACCTCTTGACCACGAGCGTGATCGAGGCGCTGCCGTCCTCGCGGCTCTACGTGCTGTGGCTCGACCAGCAGCTGTTCGACGGCAAGCTCGGCATTCGCATCGGCCAGCAGGCCGCCGACACCGAGTTCTTCGTCAGCCAGACCGCGACCCTGTTCGTGAATTCGACCTTCGGCTGGCCGGTCATCACCGGGCTCGACCTGCCGAGCGGCGGGCCGGCCTATCCGCTGGCCGCGCCCGCGATCCGGGCCAAATACGTGCCGGGCAACGGGTTCTCGCTCCAGGCAGGGCTCTACGACGGCGATCCGGCCGGGGCAAACCGGCCCGGACAGGACCCGGAGGCGCAGCGCTTGAACCGCACCGGCACCAATTTCCGCCTGCGCGACCCGGCGCTGATCGTGGCCGAGGCGACCTACGCCTACAACACGGACGACAACGCCAAGGGCCTGCCCGGCGATATCACGCTCGGCGGCTGGCAGCATTTCGGCCGCTTCGATTCGTTGCGCTTCGACGACACCGGCCTGCCGCTCGCCGACCCGCGCTCGACCGGCATCGGCCGCCGCCTGCGGGGCAATGCCGGGCTCTACGCGATCTGGGACCAGACGCTCTATCGCGAGACCGGCAAGGACGACGAGGGTTTGGGCTTCTTCGTCCGCGCGGCCTACTCGCCGACCCGCTCCAGCCTGATCGCGGCCTATGTCGATACCGGCTTGGCCTACAAGGGTCTGTTTCCGGGCCGCGACGACGACACGGTCGGGATCAGCCTCGGCCACGCCCGCCTCTCGGACGACGCCCGCCGGGCCGACACGGATATGGTCGTCTACTCGGGCATGCCGATGCCGCGGCGGCGGGCCGAGACCGTGATCGAGGCGACCTATCAGGCGGTGGTGGTGCCGGGCTTCACCCTGCAGCCGGACGTGCAGCTGATCCTCCATCCGGGCGGCGGCATCGCCAACCCGCGCGACCCGCAAGCGGGCCGCCTGCGCAACGCCGGAGTGTTCGGCTTGCGCGCCACGGTTCAATACTGATCGACGGACGCCGCGGAGGGCTCGACATCGACCGGTGCGCGGGCCCCCGATGCGGCGCTTTATTCATCACGGTGCTTCATCGGCCAGGATCGCGTCACGCCTCTGTCAAGTCGCCACGGTAACGGCGCAATTTAAGAGCTTCGGTCGCGCACAACCGAAGGGCCGAGCGAATCGGCCGCGCCGACGGTTCGGCGCGAGGCGGGGTCAGCCGGGAAACATGGGTCGATGAGCGGATCGCATGGGGACGAGAACCTGCCGCCGGAGAGCCTGACCCCCAGGCGGATGGGCTGGCCCGCGCAGATCGCCATCGCGCTCGTTCTGTGCGCCGGCGCGGGAGCGGCGGTCTGGTACGGCCGGCCGAAGGAGGTCGATGCCGCGGTGCCGACGCCCGCCGCCGTCACGGCCTCGGCCAAGCCCGACGGGCGCTTCGTGCTGAACCCGAGCCAGCTCGCCACCGTCACCACCGCCCCGGTCGAGCAGCGCCTGTTCTTCGAGGACATCGCCACCGAGGGCAAGATCGGCGTCGACGAGTACCGGGCGACCCCCGTTTTCTCGCCCTATCCGGGCCGGGTCATCACCATCTTCGCCCGCTCCGGCGAGCGCGTGCGCCAGGGCGACAAGCTGTTCTCGCTCCAGGCCAACGAGATGGTCCAGGCGCAGAACGACTATCTCGCCGCGCTCAACGTGCTCAACAAGGCCCGCTCGCAGCTCTCCTACGCCACCAACAACGAGAAGCGCCTGCGCGACCTCTACGAGTCGCGCGTCACGACCCTGCGCGAGTTGCAGACCGTGCAGAACGACCTCGCCACGGCGCAGAACGACGCCAAGACCGCGGAAGTCGGTCTGGAGGCGGTGCGCAACCGCCTGCGCATCCTGGGGCTCCGCGACGACGACATGATGGCGCTCCAGACCAAGGGCGCGATCAACCCCGAGACGACGATCAACGCGCCTTTGTCCGGCACCATCATCTCTCGCAAGATCGGCCCCGGCCAGTACGTCAACACCGGCGGCTCGGAGCCGTCCTACATCATCGGCGACCTGTCGAAGGTCTGGATCATCGCGCAGCTGCGCGAGACCGACGCGGCCAAGGTCGATCTCGGCGAGCGCATCCGCTTCAAGGTTCTGGCCTACCCGAACCAGACGTTCGAGAGCCGGATCAACTTCATCTCGTCCTCGGTCGATCCGACCAGCCGGCGCATCTACATGCGCGCCGAGGTGGACAACTCGAAGGGCCTGCTGAAGCCCGAGATGTATGCCAGCGTCCACATCATCAACGAGCGCGAGACCGTCTCCCGCGCGATCCCGCGCCATTCGGTGATCTTCGAGGGCGACAAGGCCCGCGTCTGGGTGCTGAAGCCCGACAACGCGGTCGAGAGCCGCGCGATCAAGACCGGCCTCGTCGACGGCAGCGACATCGAGGTGACCGACGGGCTCACGGTCGGCGAGCGGGTGATCGCACGCGGCGCGCTGTTCATCGACGGGATGGTCGATCCGGGCTGACGGCCCGGACACGAAGGGACGATCCGCGGCCGCGCGAGCGGCCCCACGGCGCGAAGCCGTCTAGCGGAGCGAAAGCCCAAGGGGAATCGGCGTCCGCGGAGGCGGCCGTCGGCGACTGAGGCCGAAACGAAAAGACCGCCCGACCTCGCGACGCGAGGCTCGGGCATAAGGTTTGGAAACCAACGGCATGAACGGCATCGTCACCCTGGCGCTCCGGCAGCGCCCCCTCGTGGTCCTGTTCTTCCTGCTGTTCGTGGTGGGGGGCGTCGCCGCCTTCCAGAAGCTCAACATCGAGGCCTATCCCGATCCGACGCCGCCGCTGGTCGATGTCGTGACCCAGACCGACGGCCTCTCGGCCGAGGAGATGGAGCGCTACGTCACGATCCCGATCGAGCTGATCACCTCGGGCATGCCCAACCTCAAGCAGGTGCGCACGATCTCGCTCTACGGCCTGTCCGACGTGAAGCTCCAGTTCGGCTTCGAGTTCGACTATCTCCAGGCCGAGCAGCAGGTGCTGAACCGCCTGCAGCAGCTCGATCCGCTGCCCGCGGGCGCCAAGCCGACCATCTCGCCGATGAGCCCGATCGGCGAAATCTTCCGCTACAAGCTCACGGCACCGCCGGGATACAGCGTGCTCGACCTGCGCACGCTGCAGGAATGGACGCTCAAGAAGCGCTTCCGCACGGTGCCGGGCGTCATCGACGCCATCGGCTGGGGCGGCAAGACCAAGACCATCGAGATGTCGGTCGATCTGGACCGGCTGATGGCCTACGGGCTGACGCTCTCGGGCGTGGTGAAGACCCTCAACGACAGCAACCTCAACGTCGGCGGCAATCGGGTGGCCATCGGCGGCCAGTCGGCGGTGGTGCGCGCGGTCGGCCTCATCCGCGACATCGAGGACATCAACGGCACGGTGCTGGCCCAGGTCGGTGGCGCGCCGGTGCTGGTCAAGGACGTCGCCACCGTCACCATCGGCCACCAGCCGCGGCTCGGCATCGCCGGCATGAACGACGAGGACGACATCGTCCAGGGCATCGTCCTGATGCGCCGCGGCGAGAAGAGCACCCCGTCGATCGAGGCCGTGAAGGCGGAGGTCGCCGAGATCGAGGCGGCGGGCCTGCTGCCGCCGGGCGTCAAGATCGAGCGCATCTACGACCGCGCCGACCTGATCGCGGTGACCACCCACACCGTGCTGCACAACATGGTGGTCGGCATCCTGCTGATCCTGGCGATCCAGTGGCTGTTCCTCGGCAACCTGCGCTCGGCGCTGATCGTCGTCGCCACCATCCCCTTCGCCCTGTTCTTCGCCGTCATCATCCTCGTGGCGCGCGACGAATCGGCCAACCTCCTCTCGGTCGGCGCGCTCGATTTCGGCCTCATCGTCGACGGCACCGTCATCATGGTCGAGGCGATCTTCCGGCGGCTGTCGGGCCACGGCATTCCCGGCTATCCCCCGGCGGGGCTCGACGCGAAGGACGGGCGCATCGCGCTGGCCGCCGGCGACGTGTCGCGCTCGATCTTCTTTGCCGCCGCGATCATCGTGACGGGCTTCCTGCCGCTGTTCACGCTGACCGGCGTCGAGGGCCACATCTTCGGGCCGATGGCGACGACCTACGCCTACGCGCTGCTCGGCGGCCTCATCGCCACCTTCACGGTCACGCCCGCGCTCGCCTCCTACCTGCTGCCGGCCCACGTGAAGGAGACCGAGACGCTGCTCGTGCGCGTGCTCGACCGGCTCTACCGCCCGGCGGTGCGCGCCGCGCTCGGCGCCCGGCTCGTCACGGTGGCGGTCGTGGCGCTGATCACGGTGGGCGTCGGCGTCGCCGCCCGCAATCTCGGCACCGAGTTCCTGCCCAAGCTCGAGGAGGGCAACCTCTGGGTCCGCGCAACCATGCCGGCGACGATCTCGCTGCGCGAGAGCAACGGCTACGTCAACGAGATGCGCAAGATCATCGCCGGCATCCCGGAGGTCGAGCGCGTCGTCTCCCAGCACGGGCGCCCCGACGACGGCACGGATGCCGCGGGCTTCTTCAACGCCGAGTTCTTCGCGCCGATGAAGCCGATGGAGCAGTGGCGCCCCGGCGTCGACAAGGACAAGCTCACCGAGGAGATGCTGCAAAAGCTCCAGACGTCCTTCCCCGGCGTCGACTTCAACCTGTCGCAATACCTTCAGGACAACGTCGCCGAGGCGGTCTCAGGGATCAAGGGCGAGAACTCGTTCAAGGTGTTCGGCACCGACCTGAAGAAGCTCACCGAGACGGCCAAGCAGATCGAGAAGGTGCTCGCGACGATCCACGGCGTCGAGGATCTGGCGGTGTTCAAGTCGCTGGGCCAGCCGACCATCGAGATCGACGTGGACCGGGTGCGCGCCGCCCGCTACGGCCTGACGCCGGGCGACATCAACACCACGGTCCGCACCGCCATCGGCGGCGACGCCGCGGGCGACCTGTACGATCCGGGCTCCGAGCGGCACTACCCGATCGTCGTGCGCCTCGCGCCGCAATACCGCACGAGCATCGAGGCGATCGCCAACCTGCGCATCGCCGGGCAGAACCCGAACGGCGGCGCGCCGATCCAGTTTCCCCTGAGCGCGGTGGCGAGCGTGCAGCTCGTCTCCGGCCCGGCCTACATCTACCGCGAGGGCCAGGAGCGCTACCTGCCGGTGAAGTTCTCGGTGCGCGGGCGCGATCTCGGCAGCACCATCGAGGAGGCGCAACGCCGCGTCGCGGCCGAGGTGCCGCTGCCGCAGGGCTACCGGCTGGAGTTGGTCGGCGAGTTCAACAACATGAAGGGCGCCATCGCCCGCCTCTCGGTCACCGTGCCGGTGGCGATCGGGCTGATCGCGATCCTGCTGTTCATGAACTTCTCCTCCGTGATCGATTCGCTGCTCGCGCTCAGCGTGATCCCGATGGCGATGGCCGGCGGCATCGTCGCGCTCTCGGTTACCGGCACCTCGTTCTCCGTCTCGGCGGCGATCGGCTTCATCGCGCTCTTGGGCATCGCGGTGATGGACGGCATCATCGTGCTCACCCACTACAACGGCCTCGTCGCGGCGGGCGTCGAGCGAACACCCGCGATGCTGCGCACCTGCTACACGCAGATGCGCCCCGTGGTGATGACCTGCGTGGTCGCCGGCGTCGGCCTCCTGCCCGCGGCCTTCTCGCAGGGTGTGGGCTCGCAGGTGCAGAAGCCGCTGGCCCTGGTGGTGGTCGGCGGCATGTGCCTCGCCCCTCTGCTGATCCTGCTGGTGCTGCCGGTGCTGATCCTGACCTTTTCGCGCCGCCAGCCGGGGCGGCCGGTTGCGGCGGAGGGCGCGCCGACGCCAGCGCCCGCGCCGGCTTCGGCGTAGTGAGGCCAGAGGAGGAACGGCGGACGGCGTCTCAGCCCTCCGCCAGCACCTTGTCGCGCGCGGCCGAGACGAGGAACGCGCTGCGGGTGAGCCCGCGCTTGCCCGCCGCCTCGTCGATCATGGCAAGCGCCGCGGCGTCGAGCGAGAGGTTGACCCGTACGGCGCGCCCGGCGTCGAGGAACAGCGGCACGCTCGCCATCACGGCGCCCTCGACCGCCTCGGCCTCCTCCGGATCGGCCAGGATCGCGTCGGCGGAACGGGCATCGGGCGGTGAAACGCCGGCCGCAATGCGGTCGGCCATCCATTCGCGTAAGGCATCCGCTCCGTTGCTCAAAGCCTCGTCCACGGTGTCGCCCATGGCGGTGCAGCCGGGGCAATCGGGAAAGGCGACGCCGTAGGCGCCCGCCTCCCCGTCGATCAGCGCAATATAGCGGGCCATCGCTCCCTCCTCAGAGCCAACCGGCAGCCTTGGCGATGTTGCGGGCGACACCCGGCGACAGGACGCGGTGGCGCGGCACCATGATCTTGATGCCGGGCTTGGCGGCATGCGCGAATTTCTCGTGCTTGGTGCCGCCCTCGCTCACCCAGCCCTCCGCCATCAGGCGGTCGATGATCGCCCTGAAGCTGGTCTCGACCTTCGGCATGGCAATTCCGTGTGTATTTAAATCTACACGCTTGATGTCGGTGCGCAATCCACCGGATCGGCCGCGCCTCTCAAGCAACCCGCCGCGTCGAACCCCGCAGCACCGTCCGCCCGCTCAGCACCACCTTCCTCACCGGCTGGTCCGGGCTCTCGATGCGTTCGAACAGCAGGCGCATCGCCTGGGCGCCGATCTCGGCGACCGGTTGCTCGATCACGGTGAGGCCGGGCTCGACCAGATCGGTCCAGGGCTCGTTGTCGAAGCCGGCGAGCGCGAGGTCGCGGGGCACGCCGAGGCCGAGCGTGCGGGCGGCGCGCACCGCGCCCATCAGGATCAGGCCGTTCGACAGGATCAGCGCCTCCGGCCGATCCGGCTGCCCGAGCCAGCGGGCGGATTCGGCTTCAGCGGCAGCGGCGTTCGGGGCGACCGAACGGATGAGCGGCGCGAGGCCGTGGCGGGCCATCGCCGCCTCGTAGCCGGCCTGCCGCTCGCGGGCGGTGGAACTGGTCGAGCCGAACAGGCCGCCGATGCGGGAGAACCCCTGTGCCGCCAAGTGATCCACCAGCGCAGCGGCCGCGGCGACGTTGTCGAGCACGACGCTGTCGTGCGCGCCGGGCAGGCCGGAGCGGTCGATGAACACGGTGGGGAAGGCGAGGCTGTCGGCGGTCAGCGCGTCGGCGGTCGTCTTGGTGGGCGCGAAGATCACCCCGGTGACGCGCTCCTCCTCCATCAGGCGGAGATACAAAGCCTCGCGGGCCGGGTCCTCGTCGGTGTTGCACAGGATCACCCGCAGGCCCGCGGCGTAGGCCGCATCCTCCACCGCGCGGCTGACGGCGGTGAAGAACGGGTTGCGGATGTCGGCCACGATCAGGCCGATCGTCTGCGCCGCCTTGGAGCGCAGGCGCCGGGCCGAGAGGTTCGGCCGGTAGCCGGTGGCGCGCACCGCCGCCTCGACCTGCTCGCGCACCGCGTCGCTCACCGGGCCACGGCCCAGCGCGCGCGACACCGTCGCCGTCGAGACGCCCGCCGCACGGGCCACGTCGCGGATGCCGACACTCATCGGGCGGGAAACGTTTTCAGCTGCATGCAGCCTCTTGTGCCAGGGGCCGGCACCCTCAGCAAGCCGGCTACCTGCACTTTTTTGCCGGGTACGCTTGACGCGACTTGTGAAAACGTTTTCATTGAGCACAACAACGCCGACGACCCAAGAATCGATCTGATCGGTCGGTCGGCGCGCCAGGGAGGAGAGCACGCCATGCTCGCACCAACGCCGAACTTCTCCGCGCCCCACACCGGCCCGCGGCTGCTTGTGCGCCTGAATGCGGCGCCCGCCGACAAGGAGGCCGCGATCCGCGAGGCCGCCTCGCTGCTGACGGCCGCCGGCTGCATCGACGCCGACTACGGGGCGAGCATGCTGAAGCGCGAGGGCGTGTCGAACACCTATCTCGGCCACGGCGTCGTCATCCCGCACGGCATGGTCGACGACCGCCATCTGGTGCGCGAGAGCGGGCTGGCTGTGCTGCAGGTGCCCGGCGGCATCGCGTGGCACGACGGGCAGATCGCCCATCTCGTCGTCGCCATCGCGGCGCAATCCGACACCCACATCACCGTGTTGCGCCGCCTCACCCGCCTGATCCAGGACGAGGGCCGGCTGGAGCGCCTGCGCTCCACCGCGAGCGACGCGGAGATCGCGCGGGCCCTCACCGAGGATTCGGCGGCCCCCGCCAGCACCGGCACGGCCAACGACCTGCGCCAGCGCTTCGACTGGACCGTCGATTATCCGACCGGCCTGCATGCGCGGCCCGCCTCGCACTGGGTCGAGACGGCGCGCTCCTGCCCGGCCCGCATCCAGGTCCGCCACGGCGGCGAGGTGGCGGATGCCAAGAATTTGATCGCGCTGTTGCAGCTCGGCCTGCGCTGCGGCGACGAGGTGACGATCTCGGCCGAGGGCGACGACGAGGCCGCTTCACTCGCAAAAATCTGCGCCGCGGTGACGGGGCTGAGCGCCGGCGAGAAGGCCGCCGCGCAACGCGCCGCAGAGGCCGCGGCCAAGGCCGCCGGACCGGTGGCGGGCTGGAACCCCGCCGACAAGCCGCGGACCATGGCCGGCATCGGCGCGAGCCCCGGCCTCACCATCGGCCCGGTCCACGTGCTGGCCGCCGCCGAGGTGGTGGTGCCGGACGAGCCCGAGCCCCTGACCTCGGGCGCCGACCGCCTGCACCGGGCGCTCGCGGCCACCGGCGACCAGCTCCGGGCGCTGGCCGACGACACCGCCCGCCGCCTCGGCAAGGCCGATGCCGGCATCTTCAAGGCGCAAGGGGAACTCATCGCCGACACAGATCTGATCACGCTCGCCTGCCAGCTCATGGTCGAGGGCCACGGCGTGGCCTACGCCTGGAACGCCGCCGTCGAGCGGATGGCGGGCCAGCTCTCGGCGCTCGGCAATCCGGTGCTCGCCGCCCGCGCCGCGGATCTCCGCGATGTCGGCCGCCGGGTGCTGGCGCAGATCGACCCGGCGCTCAAGAGCGGCCACGACCTGCCGGATGTGCCCTGCATCCTGATCGCCCCCGACCTCGCCCCCTCGGACACCGCCGGGCTCGACCCGGCCCGCGTCATCGGGCTCGCCACCGCGCAGGGCGGCCCGACCTCACACACCGCGATCCTGGCGCGCACGCTCGGCATCCCGGCCATGGTCGCGGGCGGCCCCGGCCTGCTGGCACTAGAGAACCACACCCGCGCGATCCTCGACGGCACCACGGGCCGCCTCTACCTCGATCCCAGCGAGGCCGACATCGCCTCGGCCGAGAGCTGGCGCGCTCGGCAGCGGGAACAGGCCGAGATCGAGGCGCGGGAGCGGGCGAAACCCGCCGAGACCCGCGACGGCCACCGCATCGCCATCGGCGGCAACGTCAACAATCCGGAGCAGGTGCCGCTCGCCCTCGACCAGGGCGCCGAGGGCGTCGGCCTGATGCGCACCGAGTTCCTGTTTCTGGAGCGCGGCGACACGCCGAGCGAGGACGACCAGTACGCGACCTACTCGGCGATGCTGAAGGCGCTCGCCGGGCGCCCGCTGATCGTGCGGACGCTCGACATCGGCGGCGACAAGCAGGTCGCCCACCTGCACCTGCCGAAAGAGGAAAACCCCTTCCTCGGCGTGCGCGGCGCCCGCCTGCTGCTGCGCCGCCCCGACCTGATGGAGCCGCAGCTGCGCGCCCTCTACCGCGCGGCCAAGGACCATATTCCGGCCGATGCCCCCAAGGGCAAGGAAGCTCCGCTCTCGATCATGATGCCGATGATCACCTCGGTGCCGGAGGTGATCCGCCTGCGCGAAATCTGCGAGCAGATTCGAAAAGAGATCGGCGCGCCGGAGGTGCCGCTCGGCATCATGATCGAGGTGCCGGCCGCCGCGATCCAGGCCGATGCGATGGCCCGCCACTGCGACTTCTTCTCGATCGGCACCAACGACCTGACGCAATACGCGCTCGCCATCGACCGCCAGAACACCGACCTCGCGCCGGAAACCGATTCGCTCCATCCGGCGGTCCTGCGGCTCATCCACATGACCTGCGAGGGCGCGGCGCGCCACAACCGCTTCGTCGGCGTCTGCGGCGGCATCGCGGGCGATCCGTTCGGGGCCTGCCTGCTCGCGGGCCTCGGGGTCGACGAACTGTCGATGACGCCCCGCGACTTGCCCGGCGTGAAGGCGCGGCTGCGCGCCTCCGACATGGCCGAGTTGAAGGCCCTGGCGCTGCGCGCCTGCGAGCAGGAGGACGCGGCGTCCGTCCGCGCCCTCGACACCCATGCGACCGGAGCCTGAGCGATGATCGCCACCCTCACCCTCAACCCGGCGATCGACCAGACCGTCACCCTCGACGCCTTGACCCCCGGCTCGGTCCACCGCGCCCGCTCGGTCTGGTCGGATGCCGGCGGCAAGGGCGTCAACGTCGCCTGCTGCCTCGCCGATTGGGGCCTGTCCGTGTCCGCCACCGGCGTGCTCGGCCAGGACAACGCCGCGCCGTTCGAGCAGGTGCTGGCGGCCAAGGGCATCGACGACCGCTTCGTCTGGATTCCGGGCGAAACCCGGACCAACCTCAAGCTCCTCGACGCCGGCACGGGCGAGACCACCGACATCAACCTGCCCGGCCTCGAATTCGGCCCCTCGACGCTGGAGGCGGTGCGTGCCGTCCTCTCCGAGCTGGCGCGGGACGGCAGCCTCGTGGTGCTGGCCGGCAGTCTGCCGCGTTCGCTTGCCCCCGACACCTACGCCCGGCTGACGGCGGAGCTGCGCGGCCGCGGCGCCCGCGTGGTGCTCGATGCCTCCGGCCCGTCCTTGAGCGCGGCGCTCGCCGCCGGCCCCGCCGCCCTGCCCTCCGCGATCAAGCCCAACCGCCACGAACTGGAGGAATGGGCCGGCCGCCCGCTCGCCGACCCCGCCGCCCTGCTCGACGCCGCCCGCCGCTTGCAGGCGTCGGGCATCCCGTTGGTCTGCGTCTCGCTCGGCGAGGACGGAGCGCTGTTCGTTTCGGGGGAAGGGGCGCTGCGGGCCCTGCCGCCCGCGACGAAGGTGGCGAGCACGGTCGGCGCGGGCGACGCCCTGGTCGCCGGTCTCGTTGCCGGCCTGCATGACGGGCTGGCGCTCCCCGACCTCGCCCGGCGGGCGCTGGCCTTTGCCGCGGGCAAGCTCAGCCGCACGGGAGCGAACCTGCCGGGGCGGGAGGCGGTCGAGGCCATCGCCCGCGATATCCGGGTGGAAGCGCTGACCTAAAAAACCCTCCCCCCTCTGCGGGGGAGGGTGCCCGCGGAGCGGGCGGGAGAGGGGAGCGACGCTTCCGGAAGAACCTGAGCCAGCCCCTCACCCGACCCCCTTCGGGGGCCACCCTCTCCCGCGGAGGGGAGAGGGGATGCGGCGGCCACCGAACCGTTTGAACGAACAACCCATTTCACAGGAGGAACCCATGGCACAGCTCCTGGCGGTGGTGGGAGGCGGTGACCTCTCCACCCACGCCGTCCTCGCGGCCGAGGCTCTGCGCAAGGCGGCCGGGCGGCGCAACGCGGCGCTGGCGCTGGAAATCCGCGGCAAGGGCGGCGGCAACCCGATCCCCGAGGCCGCCATCCGGGAGGCCAAGGCCGTGCTCCTCGTCGGCGAGGGCGATCTCGGCGAGGGCCGGTTCGGCGCGCTGACCCGCGCGCGCGCGGCCATCGACGACGTGCTCACCGACGTGAACGCGGTGCTCGACCGGCTGCTCGCCGGCACCGCCAGCGCCTCACCCGCATCGGCTTCCACGAGCGCGACGCCAACTGCCAAAAAAATCGTGGCGATCACGTCCTGCCCCACCGGCATCGCCCATACCTTCATGGCGGCGGAGGGACTGCAGGCGTCGGCGCAGGCGCTCGGCCACGACATCCGCGTCGAGACCCAAGGCTCGGTCGGCGCCCGCGACGCCCTGACCGCAGTGGAGATCGCGGCGGCCGACGTGGTCATCATCGCCGCCGACACCGGGGTGGATCGCTCGCGCTTTGCCGGCAAACGGCTCTACGCCACCAACACCAAGGCGGCGATCCGCGACGGCAAGGGCCTGATCGCCACCGCGCTCGCCGAGGCGCAGCTCCAGGCGGCCGGCGCCGCCGAGACGAAGGCGGACGGCCCCGCCCGCCCGGCCGCGGCGGAAAAGAAGGCCGGCGCCTACAAGCACCTGATGACCGGTGTGTCGTTCATGCTGCCCTTCGTGGTCGCGGGCGGCCTCTTGATCGCGCTCGCCTTCGCGTTCGGCGGCATCGACGCGATGAAGCCGGAGAATGCCGGTACGCTCGGCTTCGCGCTGAGCGAGATCGGGGCCAAGGCGGCCTTCGCCCTCATCGTTCCGGCGCTCGCCGGCTACATCGCCTATTCCATCGCCGATCGCCCCGGCATCGCGCCGGGCATGATCGGCGGCATGCTCGCCGCCAACCTCCAGGCGGGTTTCTTGGGGGGTATCGCCGCGGGCTTCATCGCCGGCTACACGACCGCGTTCCTCAACAAGCATATCCGCCTGCACCGCAATCTCGAAGGGCTGAAGCCCGTCCTGATCCTGCCGCTCATCGCCACCGCGATCACCGGCCTGCTGATGGTCTACGTCGTCGGCGTGCCGGTGGCCGCGGTGCTCGCGGCGCTCACCGACTGGCTCAAGGGCATGCAGGGGGCGAGCGCGCTGGTGCTCGGCCTCGTGCTCGGCGGCATGATGGCGGTCGATATGGGCGGGCCGATCAACAAGGCGGCCTACGCTTCCTCCGCCGCCCTGCTCTCCTCGGGCGTCGATGCCCCGATGGCCGCGGTGATGCTCGGCGGCATGACGCCCCCGCTCGGCATCGCGCTGGCCACCCGGCTGTTTCCCAACCGCTTTTCCAAGCCCGAGCGCGAGGCCGGCGGCGCGGCGGCCGTGCTGGGTGCCGCCTTCATCACCGAGGGCGCGATCCCCTTCGCGGCGGCCGATCCCTTACGGGTGATCCCCTCCATGGTGGCGGGCTCCGCGGTGGCCGGCGCCCTCGCGCTCACCTCCGGCGTGACCCTCAAGGTGCCCCATGGCGGCCTGTTCGTCCTGCCGATCCCGAACGCGGTGACGAACCTGCCCGGCGCCCTGATCGCGCTGGTGGCCGGGACCGTCGTGACGGGGCTGCTGGTGGGGCTCCTGAAGAAGCGGGCGGCGTGAAGCGCCCTCTCCTCCCCCCGGATCTCGGGTTTGCCCGAGATCCGATCCTTGCTGGCCCGGATCGGGCAGGCCCGATCCGGGTGGGGAGGAGCCGGAGGTGGGGGTCGGGCGGAAGGCACCGATCTGGTTCCTTCTGAACCACCCCCACCCCTACCCCCTCCCCGCAAGGGGGAGGGGAATACCCGCACAACCCTGATGCGGCATCCGGGTCACGCTGGGCCCGAAAATCAACATAGGTTGGGAAAAACGGCGAATACTTCTTTCCCGAAGTGAATCGCCCTGTAATCTTCCGGCTCCGGCGCAGATCGGAGGCTCGGTCGAGCTCAATTCAAGAAATCGTTTACAACGGGGGACGACATGAAGGCGGTCACAGCAGCAGGGGCGATGCTCGGCCTGTGCACGGTGCTCGGCGGCCAAGCGCACGCACAGGGTGCGCCGCCCGAACCCGGCCTCGCGCCGCCCACCATCGTCGCGCCGGCCGCGCGCCGCCCGGTGGTCCGCCGGGTCGCCCGCCGCGCCGCGCCCCGCCGCATCTTCGGCAACGACGGCAGCGCGGCCGCCGCCGCCGACGTGCTCGGCCAGAGCGCCACGCCCCCCACCCTGCCGCCCGGCACGTTCGACCTCGGCAACGGCCTGTCGATCCTCCTGAACTACACCGGCCAGGGCGCGACCAATCCGGTGGGCGGCATCCGCCGGGGCACGGCCTGGGCCGGCCAGTTGTTCTTCGGCATCGACGCCGACCTCAACCGGCTCGCCGGGATCGACGGCGGCTCGGTCCATGTCGCGGTCACCAACCGCCACGGCCGCAGCCTCGCCAACGACGTGATCGGCAACAACACCAGCGTTCAGGAAATCTTCGGCGGCGGCCAGACCACCCGCCTCACGCTGCTGTCCTACCAGCAGAAGCTGTTCGACAACCGCCTCGACATCGAGGTCGGGCGGCTTGTCGCCAACATCGCCTTCCTGAATTCGCCGATCTACTGCAATTTCCAGACGAACTCGGCCTGCGGCAACCCGACCTTCGTGTTCAAGACCTCGAACTTCACCTTCTGGCCGGTGTCGAGTTGGGGCGGGCACGCCAAGGCGTGGCTGACCGACAAGGTGTTCGTCCATGTCGGCGCCTACGAGGTGAACCCGCTGCACCAGCAGCCCGGCGACAACGGCCTCGACTTCTCGACCAAGGGCGCGACCGGCGCGATCGTGCCGTTCGAGCTCGGCTATTCCACCACCTTCGCCAACGACGCCCTGCCGCGCAATTACGGCATCGGCGGCTGGGTCGATCGCTCCGACTATCCCGATCCCGTGCGCGACGTGGCCGGGGGCCGCGCGGTGCTGACCGGGCTCGACCCGCGCACCCGCTTCGGGCGCTCGGGCGTCTATGCCCGCTTCGACCAGATGATCTGGCGCCCCGATCCGACCGGCGTGCAGGGCCTGACCCTGTTCGGCGTCGCCATGACCGGCACCGGCGGCCGGCTGATCGAGGATTATTTTCTGGAGATCGGCGCGTTGCAGACCGGCACCTTCGCGGGCCGGCCCTACGACACGGTCGGCTTCGTCATCAACACGCAGAAGTTTTCGGACCTCGCGCTGTCGAACATCTATGCGGCGCAGGCCTCGCTCGGCGTGTCGCGAAAGATCCCCGAGCACCAGATCATGATGGAGTTGAACTACGGCATCCAGGTCGCGCCCGCGATCCGGCTGACGCCGAACCTGCAATACATCGTCAACCCGGACCAGACCCGGTTCCCCTACCGCACCAAGAACATCCCCGACGCCTTCGTGATCGGCGCCAAGCTGTCGGTGGACCTGTTCACGCTGGCGGGCCTCGCCAGGGGGCCCGGGAGCCCGTGAGCCGCCAAGAAAAACGGCGCGCCCAGGCAGGGCGCGCCGATCGAGGTGCTCGCGGTCTCAGGAACGAGTCCGAGAAAGGTATGCAATATACCATTCCGCGTCCATCACTCCGGGTGACATCCGGCACGATTTTTCACGTTTCCGTGTTCGAACGCCCCTCCGGGCACCGCACCGCGAGGCGGTGCAGGGCCGGCGCCGCCGCCTCTTCCGCCGCCCGCTCGACCGCGCGGTAGGCGGCGACGACCTCGGCGCCGAGGTCGGACAGTCGCGCCCCGCCCCCGGCCCGACCGCCGGCCTGGGACTCGACGAGGGCCGCGCCGAAGCCGCGGTTCATCGCCTCCACCAGCATCCAGGCGCGCCGGTAGGACATGCCGAGCGCCCGTGCGCCTGCCGCGATCGAGCCGTGCTCGGCGATGGCCTCCAGGAGGCGGACCTTGCCGGGGCCGAGCCGGTGGTCGGGCCCGAGATCGACGCGGATGCTCAGGCGCGCCACGGACAGCTCAGTTCTTGGCCAGCGCGTCGGCGAAAGCGACGATGCGGTTGCGGGCGTAGGTCGGCACGCCCGCGCTGATCGAGGAGCCGGTGTTGAACGAGGAATTGCCCATCAGCACCTGCACCGGCAGCAGGTTCTTGAGCACCGGCACGCGGGCGTATTCCTGCTTGCGGTCGAGCACGTCGGCCTTGATGGCGAGCGCCATGTAGGTCGTCACCACCGTCCGGTTCGGATCGTTCGGGGCCGGCTGCATCACCGCCAAAAACTTGCCGAAGCGCAGGATCTGGTTGACCCAGAAGATCGTCTGTTCGAGCCCGCCCGCCACCGGGGTCTCGATCCGGGTGAGCGCGGAAAGGCTCGCGGCTTCCACGGGCGGCAGCACCCGCAGTTCGCTCTGGAATGAGACGAATTCGGCGACCTTCTTGGATGACCCCAGTTCGAGCTTGTTGGCGAGTTTGACGCCGAGCGGCAGCTTGCCCTCCAGATCGTAGCGCGACTCGATGCAGGAGCCGCCCGCCCCGCACCAGGGCCGGTCCGGGCGCCGGGCGAAGGCGGCGGCCGGGTCCTTGGTCGGCGTGGCGTCCGCGGGCTCCAAACGCTTGTGACGGATCACCGGGTCCATCTTCGCCAGGAAGTCGAGGTTCGCGTAGGCCGCGAGATCGATGGCCGACGGCGGTTTCGCCACCACGAAGCGCCCTTCCGCGACGTAGACCTTCAGGGTCTCGTGGCGCTGCTTGGTCACGCCGTCGCGGCTCTGGGCGTAGTCCGGCTCGGTGTAGCCGGGCCAGGGCGAGAGCGCGGCGGCCTCCGCCGGCCGGGCCTTCTTCCAGGCGTCGAAGGCGATCAGGCCGTTCTCGGGATTGGTCGAGGCGCTCTCGCGGGAATCGCGAAACAGCACCGTGCCGGGCTTGAGCGTCGCGGCGTCCGTGGGGCTGAGTGCCGCCACGTCCTTCACCCGATCGGAGACGGCGGCCGGCTTCGCAGGCTCTTTGGGCGCGTCCTGCGCGAGGGCCGGGCCGGCGAGCGCGAGGGCGACGAACAGGGTGGCCGGGTAATGCCTGGGCACAGCGGACCTCGGGAAGACAACAGGGATCGGGGAAAAGCCCGCGTCAGTAGCGCGGGTCGTCGCCGAACAGATAGTCGGGATCGCGGCGGCGCTGGCGCGCCCGCGGCTGCTCGTCCTCGAAGGGCGAGCCGAACGGCGAGGGGTTGGCCTGCCCGTAGCGATCGCGACCGGGCCAGGGGTTTTGGTCCTCTCGCCGGTCGCGGCGCAGGCCCCAAGGATCGGAATAGCGGTCGGAAGACCGGTCGGCGTAGCGCGGGTCGGCGTCCGGCCGGTCGCGGCCGAAGGGATCGGTGCCGTCGCGCCGGCCGCCGCCCATCATGTTGCCGAGGATGTCGCCGGCCACGTCCGCCCCTTCGTCGGAGCCGCCAAAATCGCCGTCCTCGGAATCGGGCCGCATGGCGTAGAGGGTCTCGCGGGGCACCAGCGCGTATTGGGTGTCGGCCACGCGCCCGTCCTTGAGGCGGAAATGCTCGATGAAGCCGCCGCCCGCCACCCGCTGGCCGCTGCGGGGCTCGATCGGCAGGTCGGCGATGTACGGCTTGGCCTCGGGCGAGGGCGGCGCCAGGGGCGTGCGCGGCACGCCGTTGGCCCAGGCGGCCTGGAAGATGGCCCGCGCGATCGGCACCGCGACGTGGCCGCCGGTCTGGCCGCGGCCGAGCGTCTTGCGCACGCCGTCGGCGTTGTCGTAGCCGGCCCAGACCACCACCGTGATCTCGTTCGAGAAGCCCGCGAACCACGCGTCGTTCTCGTTCTCCGAGGTGCCGGTCTTGCCCGCGACATAGGCCGAGACGCCGGACAAGGCGGCCGCCGTGCCGTGCTGGGTCACGCCCTGGAGCATGGTCTTGAGCTGGTAGAACGCGACGCGATCCGCCGAGCCGATCCGCACCGGCGCCTTGGCGGGGCGCGTATAGACCGGCTTGCCGTCGCGCTCGATCGATTCGAGCGCGTAGGCGGACGGCCGCGCGCCCTCGTTGGCGATGGCGGCGTAAAAACTCGCCAGATCGATCATCCGCACCGGCTGGGCGCCGAGCACGAACGGATAGTAGCGCTCGCACTCGGCGTAGAGCTGGGCCTCCAGCGCGATGTCGCAGACCTGCTGCAGGCTCTGCGGCGCGCTTTTCGCAATCCCGCCTTCAAGCAAGCGGGCGGTGACGAGGTTCTTGGAGAATTCGAGGCCGCGACGGATCGTCGTCGCGCCCGCGCCGCCGCCGTCGTAGTTCTTGGGCGACCACGAGGCGCCGATCCCGCCGATCGGCGGCAGGGTGACGGGGGCGTCCATCACCAGGGTGTTGGGCTGCAGGCCCGCGTTCAGCGCGGCCAGATACGTCAGCGGCTTCAGCGTGGAGCCCGGCTGGCGCACGGTCTGCGTCACCCGGTTGAGCTGGCTCAGCGGGTAGGAAAAACCCCCGGTCATCGCCAGGATTTTTCCCGTGCGGTTCTCCAGCACGATGGCGGCGCCCTGGACGCTCGGGCGCACGCGGAGGTCGGCACGCAGGCTGCCCTTGCCCTCGCGCAGGCGCACCCGCACGGCATCGTAGAGCTGAAGTTTTCCGCGGGCCGGGCCGGGATCGAGGCTGGCGATGCGGCCGTCGGGCAGGCCGACCCGGATGCCGTTCTTGCCCGTCTGGAGCACGACCGCGAGCGGCCAGCGCAGATCGTAGAGCGGGGCGCGGGCCGTCTCCAGGGCGCGCTGCCACGCCGGCTTGACCGCCGGGGCTTTGGGCACCGGCAAGGCCTTGGCGCCCTTCACGCCCTTCGGGACCGGCACGGCAGGCGGCGCTTCCGGCTCCGGCACCGGCGCGGCGGTCTCGAAGCGCTTGACGGCGTCCGCCAGATTCAGCTCCGGCCCCTCGTAGCGGGCGCGGCCGGTGCCGCGCTCGTAGGTCGAGAGCCCTTCCTGGATCGCGCCTTCGAGCGCGCTCTGGAGACCGGCATTGACCGTGGCGTGGACGGTGTAGGAGGCGTTCGTCAGCGATTCCAGCCCGGCGAAGGTGCGCGATTCCCGCGCCAGATGATCGACGAGGTAGAAGCCGGAATCGCGCCGGGCCGTGTCCGGGGGCTTGATGCCGAGGTCGCTCTTCAGCGCCGCATCCCTCTGCTCCTCGGTGATCGCGCCGTCCTCCTTCATGCGGGTCAGCACGTAGGCGCGGCGCTCGCGGGCGCGGTCGGGGTACCTGTCGGGGCTGTAGTAGTTCGGGCCCTTGGGCAGGCCGGCGAGCAGGGCGGCCTCCGGCACGGTGAGCGCGCCGACCGACTTCCCGAACCACGAGCGCGCCGCCATCTCGATGCCGTAGGCGCCGCGTCCGAGATAGATGCCGTTGAGGTAGAGCCCGAGGATCTTGGGCTTGGTCTGGAGGCGCTCCAGGCGCGAGGCCACGATCATCTCGCGGATCTTGCGCTCGTAGGTGACGTCGTCGCCGACCGAGAGGTTCTTCACCACCTGCTGCGTGATGGTCGAGCCGCCGGCCGGCCGCCCCGGCGAGGCGAGGTTGCCGACGAAGGCGCGGATCACGCCGCGCTCGTCGATGCCGTGGTGGCTGTAGAACCGCTTGTCCTCGGCCGCGACGAAGGCCTTCTGGACGAGGTCCGGCACGCCCTCGATCGGCACGACGAGCCGGCGCCCGTTCGGCTCGAAGGTCTCGGAATAGGGTTTGCCGGCGGCATCCAGAATCACGCTGGCGCTGGCGAGCTTGATGTCGCGCAGCGCCTCCGCCGAAGGCAGGTCCTTCACGGCGTTGTTGTAGAACGCGATCACCGCCCCGGCCTCGAACGGGGAGTTGGCCGGGTTCTCGCCCTTGCAGAACTGCTTGTAGCTCGTGTTGAGCTCGGACAGATCGAGCCCGTGCAGGATCTTGGGCGCGTTGTCGCCCGCGACCGCGCTCGGGTCTTCCATCGCGGTGGAGATCAGCTCATCGAGGTTGATGTCCTCGATGTCGAAGCTTTTCCGCATATGCGCGCAGCCGTCGCGCAGGATGCGCACCACCTCCGGCCCGTCCTTCACCGGGTCGAACTGCGTGCGCACGGCATCGGGCCGCGTCGTGACCTGGCTCAGCGTCAGCGCGGTCGCGAACAGCTTGATCAGGATGGCGTTCATCGAGCCTGCGCGGGAACCCGGAGCGATCGGGCCTCAATGCCCGAAGCCTCGATCATGCGGCGCACAACGCGGCTGATTTATGATGAAACACGACCTGTCCCCTCCCCCTTGCGGGGAAGGGTAGGGATAGGGGTGGTTCAGGAGGAACCGCAACGGTGCCTTCTGCCCGACCCCCACCTCCAACTCCTCCCCACCCAGATCGGGCCTGCCCGATCTGGGCAAGCAAGGACGGATCTCGGGCAAGCCCGAGATCCGTGGGGAGGAGAGCGCGTCGTGCTTACGGCGCCATGTCCGGCACCGCCTTCACCACCCCGCCGGTGGTCTCGGCGGCCGGCGCGCTCGCCGGGATCGTGACGGCGCCGGGCTTCGGCGGCGGGGTGAGTTGCAGGTGCTCGCTGGTGTAGACCAGCTCCTCGTACGCCTTCTGCGGGTCGGCGTTGAGCTTGGTGCCGTAGCTGGGGACGATCTTGCGGATCTTGTCCTGCCACGCGGCGCTCTTCACGCGGTCGGCGAAGACCTTCTCCAGCACGGTCAGCATGATTGGCGCGGCGGTCGAGGCGCCGGGCGAGGCGCCGAGAAGTGCGGCGATGCTGCCGTCCTTGGCCGCGACCACCTCGGTGCCGAGCTTGAGCACGCCGCCCTTCTCCGGGTCGCGCTTGATGATCTGCACCCGCTGACCGGCCTGGACGAGGCGCCACTCGTCCTTCTTGGCGTTGGGGAAGTATTCGCGCAGGGCCTGATAGCGGTCCTCGTCGGAGAGCATCACCTGGCCGGCGAGGTACTCGATCAGCGGATACTGATCGACGCCGACGCGCACCATCGGCCAGACGTTGCTGGTGGTGGTGGAGGTCAGCAGGTCGAAGTAGGACCCCTCCTTCAGGAATTTGGTCGAGAAGGTCGCGAACGGCCCGAACAGGATCACGCGCTTGCCGCCGAGGACGCGGGTGTCGAGGTGGGGCACCGACATCGGCGGCGAGCCGACCGAGGCCTTGCCGTAGGCCTTGGCGAGGTGGCGCATCGCCACGTCCGGGTTCTCGTTGACGAGGAACGAGCCGCCGACGGGGAAGCCGCCGTAATCGGCCGCCTCGGGAATCCCTGAGGCCTGGAGCAGGTGCAGCGCGCCGCCGCCCGCACCGATGAACACGAACTTGGCGTCGACCGTCTGGCGCGAACCGTCCTTCAGGTTCTTGGCGGTGATGCGCCAGGTGTTGTCCTTATTCCGCTCGATGCTCTCGACCTCGGTCGAGGTGCGGAGCGAGAAGTTCGGGCGGGCCTGGAGGGAGGCGACGTACTGGCGGGTGATCTCGCCCCACTCGACGTCGGTGCCGACCGGCGTCCAAGTCGCGGCGATCTTCTGCTTCGGGTCGCGCCCCTCCATCATCAGGGGGACCCACTTCTTGAGCTGCTCGGGGTCGGTCGAGTAGTCCATCCCGGCGAACAGCGGGCTCGCCTTCAGCGCCTCGTGGCGCTTCTTGAGGTAGGCGATGTTCTCGTCGCCCCAGACGAAGCTCATGTGCGGCGTGGAATTGATGAACGAGCGCGGGTTCTTCAGCACGCCCTGCTGCACCTGCCACGCCAGGAACTGGCGTGTGATCTGGAACGCCTCGTTGATCTCGACCGCCTTGTCGATCTTGACGTTCCCCTTCGAATCCTCGGGGGTGTAGTTCAGTTCGGCGAGCGCCGAGTGTCCGGTGCCGGCGTTGTTCCAGCCGTTGGAGCTTTCCAGCGCGACGCCGTCGAGCCGCTCCAGCATCTCCATCGACCAGTCGGGCTCGAGTTCGCGCAGCCACACGCCGAGCGTCGCGCTCATGATGCCGCCGCCGATCAGCAGCACGTCGACCTTGCGGGCCTCGCCCGCCGCGAAGAGCGGGCCGCCGGGAAGCGCGGTCGCGGCCGCCCCCGCGAGCGCGCCGCCGATGAGCTGACGACGGTTCATCGGCAAGGAACGCGGCATCGCCTGCGGCTTGGAACGATCGTGCATGGTGGGTCCCCCATTCCTGAGTTTGCGGTCGGCGCTCCCACTATTTTTCATTTTATTTTGCGCTCGACTCAAAAAATATTTGGCGTCCGTCCGCTAGCCCGAGCGAGGACGGCCCGACAGCGATATGTCAGCATGGCTGCCATGCTTTGACCACCGGGGCGGTGAGCCGGACGGGCGGAAGCGGTTTCAGCGGGCGCCGGATGACAGGCGTCGGCGAAAAGAATCAGCCGAAGCGCCGCCGCAGGCGGCGCCAGCCGATGACGGTTCCGGTGGCCGCCACGAGGAAGCCGGCGGAGAGCCAGAGCCACATCACCGCATCCCAAACCGGGCGGGGCAGCCGCACGAAGTCGAGGGTGTGGAGTCCGTCGAACAGCCAGCGGGAGACCCGGTTCGAGCGGTCCATCCGCCCGAGGATTTCGCCGGTCGCCGGATCGACATGGACCCAGGTCGCGGCCGGGTCGGCGAAGACGGCGCGCAGGACCGGGAGCGGGCGTGCCTCCCGGTCGCCGTACCAGTAGGAATCCTCGGCCTCGATCCGCTCCATGCGCGGGGCCCCCTCCCCCGGCATCAGGCCGGCCAGCGCACGGGCCAGGGCGTCCGGGTCCGGGGCGGTGCCGCCGCAGCAGCGGCGCGGCGGAGCCTGCCCGCACAATGCGCGGGCCACCGGCACGCCGCCAACTTGCGTGAAGCGAACCTCCTTCAGGTCCGGGCAGATGCGCGCGGCGTCCGTCGGATCGAAGCGGAACGGCGCCGTCTCGGCTCCGGCGTAGCGCGCCAGGGCGGCGGCGTCGGGCATGGTCGGGGAAAAGAAGCGGTTCGGGTTCATCGAGAGCCAGCCGCTGACGATGAAGGTGAGCAAAGCCGTGCCGCCGATCAGGCCGCCGAGATGGTGCCACGCCGCGAACCCGCGATAGGGCGTCGCGCGCCCCGTGGCGTAGCGGGGCCGCAGGCGCAGCCGTGACAGGCCCAGAACGTAGCCGCTCACCGCCACCGCGATGGCGATGCCCGAGACCCACAGCACCACGTCCCGCCACAGAGCCGGCTCGGCCCGCAGCGGCGTCAGGTAGATCCAGTGCGGCACCGCGCCGAGCCAGTTCCAGAACCGCTCGGAGGCCGTGGTGTCGAGGACGACCTCGCCGGTGCGCTCGGACAGATAGAGGCGGGTGCCGGCCGCATCGCCGAGCGCCACGAGGCGGAGCGGGCGCAGCGGGTCGAAGCGCTGCGGCACGCTCCACTGGTCGCGGACGACGGGGCCGAGATCCTCGACGGCGCGGGCGGCGGGATGGTTTTTCGCGATCGCGAGGAGGAGAGCGGGATCGACCGACTCGATCACCCGACCGTCGAGGGCCGAGACCGTGGTGCGGGCGCCGTCGAGGGCGCCGACCCGGTAGACCGGTATGTCACCCAGCATGCCGAGATCGATGCGGCCGGACGGTCCCAGAACCTTCGCGGCGGCGAGCGCCGCATCGGGGCCGATCATGCCGCCCGGCAGCGCCAGCGGCGCCAGAGCGGCGCGGCGCTCGGATTCGGTCAGCCGCGGGAAGCCGACATACATCATCACCGCGCCGGACAGGAACCAGACGGCGAAGGCGAGGGCGAAGACGATCCCGAGCCAGCGATGGCCGAGGAGGAGCCAGCGCAGGATGCGCTTGCCGAAATTTCTCAAGGTGACGTCGACGAAGGAGGCATCGGGAGCGGGCGCGCCGCCGCCGGGGCCATAGACCATCGCGCCGCCGCTGGGGAGGGCGGGCGCGATCGCGTCAGCGCAGGAGCTGGAGGATGCCCTGCTGCGCTTGGTTGGCCAGCGACAGCGCCGAGATGCCGAGTGACTGGCGGGTCGACAGCGCCTGGGAGTTGGCCGCCTCCTCGTTGAGGTCGGCGTTGGTCAGGTTGGCCGCGCCCGTGTCGAGGATGTTGACGAGGCGCTTGGTGAAGTCCTGCCGGTTCTGCACCACCGAGAGGTTCGAGCCGAAGGTCGAGCTCGCCGCCCGCAGCGTGTCGGAGGCGGTGCCGAGGCTGGAGATCGTCGCCTTGATGTCGACGTCGAGCAGGAAGTTGCCCTGGCCGTTGGGCGTCGCGCCGGAATTCGGGCCGATCGCCGCGAGGTCGAGGCCGTCGGAGGTCAGGTCCTGACCCTGGATGTCGAGATTGGCGGTGTCCTTCTCGTTGAAGGCGATGTGGAGCTTGTTCGACGGGTCGCCGTTCGAGATCAGGTTGATGCCGTTGAAGCTCGCGTCCTTGGCGAGTTGCGTGATCTGGATCAGCAGGCTGTTGAACTGCTCGGCGAGCTTCTTGCGGCCCTCGACGCCGGCCACCGTGAGGTCGGGGCTCGGGCTGATCGTGTCGTTGCCCGTGCCGTAGGTGTCGGTGTTCGTGGTGGAACCGGCGGCGAATCCCAGCAGGGTCTGGTCGTTGGCCGTGCTGAACTCGACGTCGGCGCTGGCGTTCAGGACGATCTTCTTGCCGCTCGTGTCCTTCGAGAACATCGTCGCGCCGGCCGACGTGTTGAGGGCGGTGATGGCCTCGTCGATGGTCGCGCCGGCGGTGATCGTCGCGGATTTGGACGTGCCGTTGACGAAGAAGGCGACCGTGCCGCCCGCGGTGCCGTCGAACGCGGTCGAGGCGGTGCCGGTGGTGGTCAGCTGCGTCGAGAGCCCCTGGTTCGCCGCGGACTTGGCCGTGTCGATCAGCTTCTGGATCGAGGTGATGCCCTGGTTGGCCGCCTGGATCGTCTGGACGCCGTTCGAGATCGAATCGAGCAGGGCGTTGAGGTCGCCCGAGCGGCCCTGCAGCGCCTGGGCGGTGAAGAAGTTGACCGGGCTGTCCAGCGCCGACGAAACCTTCAGGCCGGTGGCGAGGCGGTTCTGCGTCGTCGAGGTGAGGGCGGCGGTGTCCTGCAGCGAGAGCAGGTTCTGGCGGGTCGCGGCGGAAAGCGTGACGCTGGAGGACATGAGGGGCTACCCGTTGGAGGCGCATGCCTAACCGGCATTAAGGTTAATTCACCACGAACGGGTTTCCGGCAGGTTAACGTCGCGTTTTCCCTAACGAAGTTCTTCGCCGGAACGCACGAAAACGGCCGGAGCGGGGCTCCGGCCGTTTCGCGGTCCGTCGAGATCGTGTCGTCTCCCGCGCCTGAGGCGCGGGAGAGCTTTGCGGGATCAGCGGAGCAGCTGGAGAACGCTCTGCTGGGCCTGGTTGGCCAGCGACAGCGCCGAGATGCCGAGCGACTGGCGGGTCGACAGCGCCTGGGAGTTGGCCGCCTCGACGTTGAGGTCGGCGTTCGTCAGGTTGGCCGCACCCGTGTCGAGCACGTTGATCAGGTTCTTCGAGAAGGTCTGGCGGTTCTGCACCACCGAGAGGTTCGAGCCGAAGGTCGAGCTCGCCGCCCGCAGGGTGTCCGTGGCGCTGCCGAGTTTGGTCAGCGTCGAGGAGATGTCCGTGTCGAGCAGGAAGTTGCCGGTGCCCGCGGTGCCGGCGGTGATCGACTCGAGCTTGAGGCCGTCCGAGGTCAGGTCCTGGCCCTGGATGTCGAGGTTGGCGGTGTCCTTCTCGTTGAAGGCGATGTGCAGCTTGTTGGTGTCGTCGCCGTTCGAGATCAGGTTGACGCCGTTGAAGCTCGCGTCCTTGGCCAGCTGCGTGATCTGCGTCAGCAGGCTGTTGTACTGCTCGGCGAGCTTCTTGCGGCTGTCGACGCCGGACACGGTCAGTTCGGTGGCCTGGGCGACCGTCGTGTTGCTGGTGCCGTAGTCGGGGGCCGTGCCGGAGCCGGCGGTGAAGCCGAGCAGCGTCTGGCTCGCGGTGTCCTCGAACTCGACGTCCGAGCTGGCGTTCAGGACGATCTTCTCGCCGGTCTTGTCCTTCGAGAAGATCTTGCTGCCGGCCGACGTGTTGAGGGCGGAGATGGCATCGTCGATGGTCGCGTTGGCGGCGATCGTCGCGGTCTTGGAGGTGCCGTTGATGTAGAAGTTGACGTCGCCACCCGCAGTGCCGTCGAAGGCGGTCGAGGCGGTGCCGGTGGTGGTGATCTGGGTCGACAGGGCCTGATTGGCGGTGGACTTGGCCGAGTCGATCAGCTTCGAGATCGAGGTGATGCCCTGGTTGGCCGCCTGGATCGCCTGGACGCCGTTCGAGATAGAATCGAGCAGGCCGCCGAGGTCGGCCGAGCGGTTGGACAGGGACTGGGCGGTGAAGAAGTTGACCGGGCTGTCCAGCGCCGACGAAACCTTCAGGCCGGTGGCGAGGCGATTCTGCGTCGTCGAGGTGAGGGAGGCGGTGTCCTGCAGCGAGAGCAGGTTCTGGCGGGTGGAGGCCGAAAGGGTGATGCCGGAGGACATGGGGGCGATCCTATTGGGTCTGTGAGCCGTCGTTTTGGCGGCTCCCGAACCATTCACCCCGCGCCTTGCCGAGGTCTTAATCCGATCGATGATTTCGCCCGTATTCGCCCGTTCCGGCCAAGTCGAACCGAAACTCTCGGCACCATAGTTAACGAAACCCTCAAGCTGATCTCGTCGATCGGCCCGACAAGGAATCCGTAACCATGCCGCTGCGCATCGAGCTGAAGCCCAACGAACGGTTGATCATCAACGGCGCGCTGATCCGCAACGGCGACCGGCGGTCGGTGTTCATGATCGAGAACCAGTGCAAGTTCCTGCGCGAGAGCGAGATCATCTTCGAGGGCGACGCCGACACCGCGGCCAAGCGCCTGTGCGTGACGCTCCAGCTGATCTACCTCGCCGACAACCCGGCGGAGGCCGACGACCTGTTCGTGCGGCAGGCCAACCAGCTCATGGAGGCGGCGCCGAGCATGGCCCCCTACATCCTGGCGATCCAGGACGAGCTCTCCGCCCGACAGTATCACCGGGCGGTCAAGCGCGGCCGCGACCTCGTCGCCTACGAGCGGAGCCTGCAGGCTCATCTGGAGACCGCGCAGGATGGACCGCGGACGCAGGAGGAGATGCCGGAGAAGGCCCGGGAGGAATAGGGCACCGACCCGCGCGGCGGCATCCTGTGCGGAGGGACGATCCGGCTCCCCGACGAGGGCGCCTTCGAATCGGCGATCTGGCGGGACAGGCATAGGGTGATGCCCTCCCACCAGTCCTCGCGCGGCGCGCGGGATATCGCGGGACTTCGCCGGATCTTTAGCGTGTTCGCGAGACTCCTGTGGGTCGATGCGACGCGTTCCGCGGCGATCAGTTGTCGAGAGAGCGGCCTCAATATAGATTTCGGCCGTCGACGGACTCCGGTCCGCCCGCCCGTAACCTATGTTGACGGCTCTTCGCAGGCCCCTGCACCCGAAGAGCCGCGTCGAGGCGCGAACCCGATGGCCGAACCGAGCCCCTCCCCGGACCGGCTCGCCGAAGTGTCCCGGCTGGCCGGCGAACTGGCCGACCAGATCCTGCTGGAGAGCATGATCGGCGCGCCCTCGGCCACGAAGGTCACGGCGCTCGGCGAGGCCGTCGATCTGCTGGAGGATTGCCGGCACCCGATCCCCGACCTCGTGACCGACGTGCTGAGCCGGCTCCACGCCCGGCCCCCGCTTCCCGACGCGCCGACGCCTCCCGCGGGCGGCGCGCCCGACGGCGGGCTCGACGAGGCCGAGGCGATGCGCGGGCGCAGCCGCTTCATCCCCCGCTTCCTCCGCTCCCTGCGGGGCCCTTGATCCCCGGAACATCGCGCGAGCCTCGGCCCCGTCGAAGAGATTGCCGCGGCCCCGTGACGCGAACGTCCCGGCTCCGCCTCGGGCGACAACGGACCGTCCCCTCGCTATCCTCCACGCAGCGGAAGGAAGCGGACACTTGGTGGGACGACGGGTCCGGCGCTGGCGCGACGACGATCCCGACACGCACGGGCCGAAGCCCGAGGCTCTGCCGGTCTGCCCGCTCTGCGAGCGCCCGATCCCGCGTCACGCCCGCCAGAGCCTTCACCATCTCACGCCGAAGCTGAAGGGCGGCGCCCGCGGTGCGACCGTACGGCTGCACCAAATCTGCCACTCGGCGATCCATGCCCGCTACAGCGAGGCCGAGATCGCCCGGCGGCTGGCGGAAGTGGAGGCTCTCCGGGTCGATCCCGAGATCGCCCGCTTCCTCGAATGGGTGGCGACCAAGCCTGACGACTTCCATGCGCCGACGCGGCAGACCCGCACGCGCCGCGGCGAGGGCCGGGCGCGTCGATGAGGCGATTACCCGGTCGTTAACCGGTTCAAAAGGTTTCCCCCGGTCGTCGAGGCCGGGTTAACCGCGGGGCGGCCAGGGTCGGGGTTCATCGCCCGATCAGGAGGCCCTGATTCCCATGGCCGGCACCACGCACCCCCTCCACCCGCATCCCGAAGAGGCAGCCCGGCTCGCCTGGGTCGATGTCGCCAAGGGCCTGTGCATCCTCCTCGTGGTGATGATGCACTCCACCCTCGGCACCGGCGAGGCGATGGGCGGCGAGGGCTTCCTGCACACGGTCGTGGCCTTCGCCAAGCCGTTCCGCATCCCCGATTTCTTTCTGCTCTCGGGCCTGTTCCTCGGCCGCGTCATCGACCGCGACTGGCGCCTGTTCGCCGACCGGCGCGTGGTCCACTTCGCCTATTTCTACGGCCTGTGGGTGCTGATCCAGTCGGTGTTCAAGGCCGGCCTCATCACCGCCGACGCGGTCGGGACCGGGGGCAAGCTCGCCGCCTTCGGTCTGCATCTGGCCGAGGCCCTGGTGGTGCCGTACTCGACGCTGTGGTTCGTCTACCTGCTCGCCGTGTTCTCGGTGGTGACGAAACTCCTGCACCGCCGGGTGCCGCCGCTCGTCGTGCTCGCCGTGGCCGCCCTGCTGCAGATGCTGCCGACCGCCGGCTGGCCGCTCCTGATCGAGGAATTCTGCGGCCGCTACGTCTACTTCTTCGGCGGCTACCTCTTCGCCGAGTGGATCTTTCGGTTCGCCGACCGGGTGCGGGCGCGCATCGGCCTCGCCCTCGTCGGCCTCGCCGTCTGGGCCGTGGTGGAGGCCGTGCTGGTCTTCACGCCGACCGGGTTCCCGGAGCACCCCTCCCTCGCCGGCCTGCCCGGCGTGAGCCTTGCGCTCGGCACCGTCGGGGCGCTCGCCATCGTGGCCTTCGCCAGCCTGATGACCCGCGCGGGCGGGCCGGTGACGGCGGCGCTCCGCGCCTGCGGCCAGCGCTCCATCGTGATCTATCTCGGCTTCTTCCTGCCGATGGCGTTCACCCGCACGCTGATCGCCAAGTCGGGCGTCGCGATCGATATCGGGCTCGCCAGCCTGATCGTGACGGTCGTCGCCGTCACCGTGCCGCTGGCCTTCGAGCGGCTGGTGCGCGGCACCCGGTTGGACGTGCTGTTCCGGCGCCCGGCCGCCTTCCACATCGCCCCCGCGCCGGCCGCCCCGCGCCGGGCTGTCCCCGGCCTCGCCCGTCCGGAACCGGCCCCCGCCCCCTGACGGTTTCCCTCCCGAATGCGCCCGGATCCTCCGGGCGATCAGCGAGCGGCGGGATGGAAATGGCGGGCGAGCAGAGCGGCGTCGATGGCGATCCGAGCGGCGACCCCGCGACGGTGGTGCTGAAGCAGCCGCGCGACCGCGCCTACTGGGCGCGCCGCCTCGAGGTTCCGGTCGAGCAGGTCCAAGCGGCGGTCGAGGCGGTCGGCCCCGACCCGGCGCAGGTGGCCGCCCATCTCGGCAAGCCCTGGCCCTACGAGGCCAGCGGCATCGTCTGAGCCGTCGAACCGAAACTCGAGAATCGTCTTGGATCTCGGATCCAGGACGATTCTCTAAGCTTTTGTGCCGCATCGGCCCGAAAGCCGGCATCCACCTTTCGGGCCGATGCTCTAGTTCCCGTCGGCGGCCGAGGCCGAGCGGCGGGTGCCGCGGCGGCTGGCGAAGATGCCCGGCGCGGTGCCCGGCACGACGACGATGCGCCGGACCTCGCCGCGCAGATAGGCCCGCAGGAAGCGGTCGTAGTGCTTGAACACGACGCAGCCGTTCGAGGCGCCGCTCGGGCCCAGCATGTAGGTGTGGGCCAAGATGCCGTCGCGCCCGTGGATCGCCGCGGAACCGCCGACCGGATTGAGGCGGATCGCCCGCACGCCGTGGAACGGCGCCTCGCGCTCGCGCAGATCGTAGACGCCCGGCGGGGTCGCGCCGCGCATGCGCAGATGGACGTAATCGGGATTGTCCTGCGCGACGCCGAGTCCGGAATGGGCCTCCAGCACCTCGCCGCCCGGCAGCGTCACGGTGGCCGCGCTGATGTCGTAGACGGCCACGCCAGGCTCGGCCACCGGTCCCGGCACCAGCCGGCGACGGGCGGCCGATTCCGCCGCCCCGCTCTCCAGCCCGGCATAGGCCATCGCGGGGCCGGACGCGGACGAGGATGACGGGGCGGAATCGCCCCCGAACAGCTTCTCGAAGAACGAGCGGTTGTCGGTGACCGCGGCGCTGAACACCTGACGGGTCGATTCTCGGGCCTGCCGGCTCGTCCCGCGCGGGAGCGGCGTCGAAAGCCGCGCGGTCTGCTCGCGCGGTTCGTAGCGGAATTCGGCCGGGCGGCGTACCGGCAGCGGCACGGTGAGGGCGAGGCGCGCGGCGCCGACCCGAGCGGCCGGGGCGGGTGCGGGCGAGACGGCTTCCGGAGAAGCGACGGTGTCGGGCGCGAGCGCGGCCAGTTGCGTCGCGGGCGCAAGAGACTCGGGTGCAAGAGACGCCGGCGCAAGAGACGCGGGCGCCCGGAAGGCGGCGACCCGCGCGGTCGACGGCGCCGCGAAGCCGGAGGCGCCGGTCTCGAAGGTCGGGTTCGGATCGAGCATCCAGGCGAGATCGCCCTCAGCGGGGGGCTCCGCCGGCCCGGCGGCGAAGTCACCTGCCTCGGCGGCCTGTATCGCCGGAACGGCGTCGGAGGGGCCGGTCGCGGGCGCTTCCCCCTGCCGCAGCAGGCCGGCCAGGGCGAGCCCGCTCAACGCGGTCAGCGCGAGGATCGCCACGGGCGGCCCGCGGCGGCGGCGGATGGGCCGGGCGTGCTGGCCCTGGACGAGCGCGGCGATGTCCATGCGGGGATACTCGGCAACGCGGGGGTCCCGCACGGCCGCCCGCCCCCGCCCGCGGATGCCGCGGGTGAGGCCCGGGAGGGCTCCGCCGTCAGGAGAGGACTTTCGTTTAAGCCACGGTCATTGAACGGGAACTTGGTTAATGACGGCTAAAGGCGCGGCGGACTTTCCGAACCAGACCGGTGGCGCGGCCGGGCACCGCCACCGGCCGAGGCGAACGGCTCCGATCGGCCGGCCTTGACCTGTTCGCACGCCGTCATCAGGAAGCGCGAGGTCCGAACGTCGTTGCGCGCGCGATCGTCCGGTCGAAACGGTTGTCGCGCATCGCTTCGCCCTCCCAGGCCGACGGCCGCGATCGACGACTATGCGAAGCTCCACGGCAACGACGGTGAGGGCGCACAAACCCCTTCCCTGCCGACATGAGAAAGCCCCCGCACCGCAGGGTGCGAGGGCTCATCCGACCGGTCCCGCCCCGAAGCGGGGCGCGGCGATCAGGGATCAGCAGTCGTTGCCGCCCTTTTCGCCGAGCTTCTGATCGGCGCCGGCGGCGTTCATGGCGCCGACGGTGCCCGGCGAGGCCGGCTGGTCGCCGCCCGCCTTGTTCTTGGCCGAGGCGGTCTGGTCCGAGCCGGGCTTGTCGCCCACGCCCTGACCGGCGCCGACATTGTTCATCGCGCCGACGGTACCTGGCGAGGCCGGCTGCTGGCCGCCCGCGAGGTTCTTCGAGCCCGCATCGGCGCCGGCGGCGGTGCTGCTGTTGGACGGGGAATTCTGGTCCGGTGCCTTGGCGGTGCTGCCGGTGTTGCAGGGTGCGGCGAAGGCGGAGCCGGCCATGAAGGCGAGGGCAGTGGCAGCGGCAAGGGTCTTCGTGAGCGTCACGATGCTTTCCTCCGGGATTGTCTGGCCGGTCTGGCAACCGGTCTGACCGAGAAAAGCGATTAAGGAAAATTAAGTTCCGAATTATCCCGAGACAAAATTGATTTTCTCGATTCAGATCGCTGCCCTGGAGCGACTTTCAGCGCAGCGACGATCGGTTTCACTCGGATAGACTGCGTCAAAACAGCATGCATCCGCCCGACGTCCCGATGCGACCGGGCCGGGCAGAGATCGGGCCAATACCAGGCTGCATGGATCAGGACCGATGGTCCTGCTCCCATGCGTCCGGCGGCCGACTGCCGCCGCGCGGGCCATCGGCGATGCGTCATGGTCGTCGCCGATCGGTATGAACCGTCGGGTCGTCGACCGTCGCGGCGGCGAGGCCCGACGGTTCTGCCCCCGAAACCGGCCGACCGGCAGGATGTTTCCGAATCCGCCCCGAGTTTTTTGGCCGAGATCGGCCGCCCGGCAGCGATCTTCAGGCAGGCGCGTCGGCCTCGGCGTCCTGCGGGGCCGGCGCCCGGTCGAGGAACTCGGCCACGCCCCGCGAGAATTCCGGCGTGCGCAGGTAGCCGTAGGACTTGTGCCGGTTGCGGCCGCCGCGCGGACGGCGATAGCCGTTGATCACCGGGCAATCGACGACGCCGACCCCGTCCGCGTTCGGCGCGTAGGACTCGGCGAGATCGGCACCGACGGTCGCCACGTCGTCGCGGTCGCCGAGATTGGTCCAGCGTGCCACCGCCGCCGGAACCCGCAGGTCGCCGTGCTCGGCCGCGAGCCGGTGCTTGATCTCGGCCAAGCCCAGCGGCGAGCCCAGGGTGAAGAAATGCGCCACGCGCGGCAGCGGCCCCTGGCGCTCGGCGAGACGCAGCACGTCGTAGGCGATGAGCCCGCCCATCGAATGCGCGGCGAGCAGGAGGCGGCGGCCCGCGTGGCGTTCCAGCACCGCGCGCAGGCGGTCGCGGGCGTCGGCGCGGAAGGCCGCGTCCTTGTGGTAGCCCCACAGGTCGTCGAGGCGGTACTCGATGAAGGCGTCATCGAGGGCGAGGCTGCCGGTCTTCTCCTGCATCCATTCGAGGATGCGGTAGAACCGGTCGGTCACCGTCGGTCCCGGCGGCGTGCCGTTCGGGCTCGGGAACGGGCCCCGGCCGCGGTCCGGAACATAGGGCTCGCGGTTGCGCTCGGAACGCAGCGGCGCGTCGTAGCGCAGGTCGGCCCAGTAGACGAACTCGAACGGCACGTCCGGCGGCGCGCGCCCGAGATTGCGCCGCAGGCCCTCCTCGATCGCCTGACGCCACCACGTCTGCTTCTCCTCCCGGGGCGGCTTGTTGGCGAGGCCGTGGATGCCGAGGATGACGGGAGCGTCGTGCATCGTGGGGAGAGGCGAGACCTTCGAGCGCGCCGAGTCGAGTCGACGGTCGCAGGAGATAGCGCGCGGGCCGGAAAGGCGCCGCGCGACAAATTGCGCACCATCTTATGGTGTGGGGCGGTGCCTTGGCGGAGGACGCTCCGGGCTCTCAGCCCACCCCCGTCATTCCGGGGCCGCGCAGCGGAACCCGGAATCCACCCGTGATGCGGGATGCCCGGTTGAAATTGCGCCGTCGAGCCCAGTCGTGGATTCTGGGTTCGCTCAATCAGCGCCCCGGAATGACGGCGATGGATTTTGACAAAGAACGCGCTCAGGCGCCCATCTTCTCCATCAGCGCCTCGGACAGCGTGAAGTTGACGTAGACGTTCTGGACGTCGTCCTGGTCCTCGATCACCTCGACGAGGCGGATCAGCTTCTCGCCGGTCTCGTCGTCGACATCGATCGCGTTCTGGGCCTTCCAGATCAGGCCGGTGCGGCGCGGCTCGCCGAAGCGGGCCTCCAACGCCTTCGAGACCTCGCCGTAGGCGTCCTGGGCGCAGGTGACCTCGTGGCCGTCCGCGTCCGAGCGCACGTCGTCGGCGCCGGCCTCGATCGCGGCCTCCACCATCGCGTCGGCGTCGGCGACCTCGGGCGCGAAGGCGATCACGCCGACGCGGTCGAACAGGAAGGCCACCGCGCCGGTCTCGGCGAGGCTGCCGCCGGACTTGGTGAAGGCCGAGCGCACGTCGGAGGCCGTACGGTTGCGGTTGTCGGTCTGCGCCTCGACGATCAGCGCGGCGCCGCCGGGGCCGTAGCCCTCGTAGCGGATCTCCTCGTAGTTCTCGCCCTCGCCCCCGGTCGCCTTCTTGATGGCGCGCTCGATGTTGTCCTTGGGCATGTTCTCGGCCCGCGCGGCGAGCACGGCGGCGCGCAGGCGCGGGTTCATCGCCGGATCGGGGGTGCCGAGCTTGGCCGCCACCGTGATCTCTCGGGCGAGCTTGCTGAACAGCTTCGAGCGGACCGCATCGACGCGGCCCTTGCGGTGCATGATGTTCTTGAACTGGGAATGCCCGGCCATGGCGGGACCTTTTCTCGTTCGCCGGGGCGGAGGGCTCCCGTCGGCCGGGATCCTCGACGCCGCGCGCGGCAGGTGTGTCGAAGGCGCCGCTTATAGGCCGCGTGCCGGTTCCGAAGCAACGCGTTGGCTTGACGAACCGACGCCTGTCGGGCATTCACCCCGCGGAATTCGGCCGGGGTGTCCCGGCCTTTTGCGTTTCGCGTGGGCGCCGCCACGATCGCGAATCGTGTCCGACAACCCGATTGGGAGCGCCAGCCATGGCTAAGGCCGTCACCGTCAAGATCCGCCTCGTCTCGACCGCCGACACGGGCTACTTCTACGTCACCAAGAAGAACTCCCGCACGCAGACCGAGAAGATGGTCATGAAGAAGTATGACCCGGTCGCGCGCAAGCACGTCGAGTTCAAGGAAGCCAAGATCAAGTAAGTTTTTTCGCTTACTCGATCACTACGCCTTTTGAGAAGCCGTCCCGAGCCTCGGGGCGGCTTCTTTGCGTTTATCGCCGCACCCGGAACGATCGGCTCGGATCGATCTTCTCCCGTGACGCCTCTGGTACGGGAGAGAACCGTGGACGATGATCGCGTCTGGTCGTTCGAGAAGAGTCTGTGGGAGGGCGGCGCCGACCGCTACCGGGACCTCGTCGACGACGAGTGCCTGATGGCCCTGCCGCATCCGCCCTACGTGCTCGGCGGCGCCGAGGCGATCGCGGCGGTGGCCGACACCCCGCGCTGGGAGCAGGTCGCCATCGAGGACGGTCGCATCGCCCGGCCGCAGGAGGGCCTGATCGTCATCGCCTACGGCGTGAAGGCCTCGCGCGGGGCCGAGACCTACGAGGCGCACTGCACCTCGACCTATCGCCGCCTGTCGCACGAGGAATGGCGGGTGGTGCAGCACCAGCAGACCCCGCGCATCGCCGTTCCCTCGCAGGACGGATAGGTACTGCAAAAAAGTCGACCGGCCCACGGAACCATTCCGGTCGTCGCGCCGCGAGCGACGATCCGCGCCATGCCCGCGCAAGCGAGGCGGCGTAGGATCGTCCCCATGAGCACGCTGCCCGCACACCTCTTCCCCCTCGGCATCGGTCTGGCGATCGCCTCCGCCGGCACCATCCTCGAACGGGTCGGCTACGAGCACCCGTTCGAGACGAGCCTCGGCGCGGCGCTGCTCGCCGCAGGGGTGACGCTGTTCCTGCGCTCCACCACCTCCTGGCTCCAGCTCGACTGACGCGCTCCCGAGCGAGCGATGTGACGCAGCCGGCTACGGATAGGCACCGGCTGTCATCGAATCGTCGCGGATGGACCGGAAAGGCTGGGCTCGACCCTCGCGAGGAGAGCCCGGTCCATGGACTTCCACCGCCGTTTCACCGTGCTGATGTGCACGCCCCACTTCGAACCCGGCGACCTCGAAGGGGCGCGGGTCGAGCAGATCGTGGCGGCGGTCGAGCAGCGGGGCTTCGAGGTGGTGCGGGCGCGGCGCGTCGAGGACGCCTCCATCGCGGTCCAGACCGACTCGGCGGTCGGCTGCCTCGTGGTCGATTGGGGCAAGCGCGGCCTGGAGGGCAAGGCCGCCGCCCTCATCGACATGATGCGAAAGCGCGGCCTGGAGATGCCGATCGTCATCATGGTCCGCCGCAAGCGGCTGGAGGACATTCCGGTCGAACTCCTCGACTTCATCGACGGCTATATCTTCCTCGCCGAGGAGACCCCGGAATTCATCGCCCGCGGCCTCGTCTCCCGCGTGACGCAGTACGCCGACACGCTGAAGACCCCGTTCTTCGGTGCGCTGGTCGACTACGCCGAGGAGGGCAACCAGCTCTGGACCTGCCCCGGCCACAACGGCGGCATCTTCTACAATCGCTCCCCCATCGGCCGCATCTTCGTCGAGCATCTGGGCGAGGCGATCTTTCGCGACGACCTCGACAACTCGGTGCTCGATCTCGGCGACCTGCTGACCCACGAGGGCCCGGCGCTGAAGGCGCAGAAGGAGGCCGCGGCGATCTTCGGCGCGGAGAAGACCTACTTCGTCCTCAACGGCACCTCGGCCTCGAACAAGGTCGTGCTGGGCTCGCTGGTGGCCGAGGACGACCTCGTCCTGTTCGACCGCAACAACCACAAGGCCGCCCATCACGGCGCCCTGCTGCTCGCCGGCGGCATCCCGATCTTTCTGGAGACCGACCGCAATGCCTACGGTCTGATCGGCCCGATCTACCACGAGGCGCTCGACGAGGAGCGCATCCGCGAAAAGATCCGGAACAACCCGCTGGTGAAGGACAAGGAGGCGTGGCGGAAAGAACGTCCGTTCCGCTGCGCCGTGATCGAGCAATGCACCTACGACGGCACGATCTACGACGCGCAAAGCATCGTGGAGCGGATCGGGCACCTGTGCGACTACATCCTGTTCGACGAGGCCTGGGCGGGCTTCATGAAGTTCCACCCGCTCTACGTCCGCCGCTTCGCCATGGGCCTGACCGGGCTCGACGAGACCTCGCCGGGCATCATCGCCACCCAATCGACCCACAAGCAGTTGGCGAGCTTCTCCCAGGCCTCGCAGATCCACACCCGCGACGGCCATATCCGCGGCCAGACCCGGCGCGTCGAGCACAAGCGGCTCAACGAGAGCTTCCTGGTGCATGCCTCGACATCGCCGTTCTACCCGATCTTCGCCTCGCTCGATGTCGGCGCGCAGATGATGAAGGGCCGCTCCGGCGTCGTCCTGTGGGACGACACGATCCGGCTCGGCATCGAGTGGCGCAAGAAGGCGCGGGCCATCCGCAAGGAGTTCGAGGAGCGCGAGGCCGATCCGAAGCGGCGCTGGTTCTTCGACCCCTTCGTGCCCGACATGGTGGCCGGCCCCGACGGCGGAGAGACGCCGTGGGAATCGATCCCGACCGACGTCCTCGCCTCGGATGCCCGCTACTGGGAGCTGACGCCGGGCGCGTCCTGGCACGGTTTCACCCACGTGGGGCCCGAAGTCGGGCCGTCCCATCGCGACGGCGGTCAGCCGGGCTTCGCCATCACCGATCCGAACAAGCTCACCATCCTGACCCCCGGCTTCGACCGGAAGACCGGCGCCTATGCCGAGCACGGCGTGCCCGCGCCGATCGTGGCGCAATACCTGCGTGAGAACCGGATCGTGCCGGAGAAGAACGATCTGAACTCGCTGCTCTTCCTGCTGACGCCGGGCGTCGAATCCTCGAAGGCCGGCACCCTGATCTCGGGGCTCGTCGCCTTCAAGCGGCTGCACGACGACAACGTGCTGCTGGAGGAGGCGATGCCGGAATTCGTCCGCGCCCGGCCCAAGCGCTACCGGGGCGTGCGCCTGCGCGACCTGTGCGCCGACTACCACACCTTCCACCGGGAATCCGGCACCTCGGCGCTCCAGCGCAAGCAGTTCATGCCCGAGCACCTGCCCGAGATGGTGATGCCCCCGAAGGCCGCCGCGCAGATGCTGACGCGGAACAAGGTCGATTACGTGCCGATCGCGGAAGCGGAAGGGCGCATCGCCACCACCCTGATGCTGGTCTATCCGCCCGGCATCGGCACCGTGCTGCCGGGGGAGCGGCTGGACGAGCGGGCCAAGCCCATGCTCGACTACTTCAAGATGTTCGAGGCGGCCTCGAACCTGTTCCCCGGCTTCGAGGCCGAGATCCAGGGCGTCTACCGCGAGGCCGATCCGGACGGGCGCATCCGCTTCCACACCTACGTGCTGCGCGAGGGGGCCTGATGGCGGAAGGAGCGCTCGCGGAGCGGGCCTGCCCGGCCCACTGGCCGGACATCGTGATCCGGCCCTCGTCGGATGCCGACGTGCCGGCGATGATCGCGATCTACGAGCGCCACATCCGCCGCGGCGTCGGCGATACCGGCGGCTTCGAGGAGGAGCGCCTGCTCCCCGACGATCTGAAGCGGCGGCGCAAGAACATGCGCAGCAAGCGCCTGCCCCATCTCGTCGCCGAGCGCGAGGGCCAAGTGGCGGGCTACGCCTACGCCGTGCCGTTCCGCAAGCGCCCGGCCTACCGCTTCACCCTCAAGCACTCGATCTACGTCCACCCCGACCACCTGCACGCCGGGATCGGCCGGCGCCTGCTCCCGGCGCTGATCGAGGCCTGCGCGGCGGGCGGCTACCGGCAGATGATCGGCTACATCGACGCGAAGAACGAGGCGTCCTTGCGCCTGCACGAGGCCTGCGGGTTCGCCCGCGTCGGCTACCTGCCGGCCATCGGCTACAAGTACGGGCGCTGGAGCGACAGCGTCATGGTCCAGTGCCCGCTGGGCTCCGGTGCCGACGACCAGCCCCCCGACTGGCGGCGGCCGGACGCCGTCCGCCCGTCGGAGTAGATCAGTTGCTCGCCAGGTCGGTGGCGTCGTCCGAGCCGCCGATCTTCATGTCGCTGCCGAGCGAGTAGATCTCGTAGGGTTTGCCGCCCGAGCCGGGCGAGCGGTAGAGGTAGGGCTGGTTCCACGGGTCGATCAGGCCGCGGGCGTCGCGCAGGTACGGGCCGCGCCACGTCGCGCCCGTGGACTGGACCAGCGCCTGGAGCCCCTGCTGCGCCGTCGGATAAGTGCCCAGGTCGAGGTAGTACAGCTCGACCGCCTGGGCGATGTTCTTGACCTGGATGCGGGCGGTGTCGCCCCGCGCCTTGCCGAGATAGCCGAGCACCTGCGGCGTCACCATCGTGGCGATCATGCCGATGATCGCCAGCACCACCAGAAGCTCGACCAGCGAGAAGCCGGCCTGCCGCGCCTCGATCCGTGTCTCGTCCTGAACCGCGTCGTCCGTCATCGTCGCCACCTGTGGTCTGTCCGGCGGCCAGGATCGCCGCGAGTCCCGAACAAGACCTGACCGGGACGGTGGGGACCGCCCGCCGTCCCGCACTTCTTTTGATGTTTGTTATCGGAATCCTGCCACGCTCCCGGACGATCCGGCGGGCCTCGTCCCGCTCCTGCGGGAAGCACTCATGGCCGCGGCCAGCTCTCAGCCCCTCAAGGCGGCCTCGCTCGTCCTGATCCTGACGGTGCTGCTCGGCATCGCGCCGGCCGCCGGCGACACGCTCCCGAAAGTCCTGAGCCTGCCCCTGCCGGCGCCGCTCCCGCCGATCCGGCTGCTCACCCTCCTGGTCGGGCTCCACCTGATCGGGCTGTGCTTCGGGCTGGGCGGCGCGACCATGCTCGATTTCTGGATCCTGCGCTGGATGCGCTGGGGCGGCCTGCCGCCGGAGATCGCCCGCACCTTCCTGTTCGTCAGCAAGGTCGTCTCGGTCGGCATCGCGCTGCTCTGGCTCTCCGGCCTCGGCTTCCTCGCCGTCTACGCCGTCGAGTCGCCCGAGAAGCTCGGCAATCCCAAGCTCCTAGCCAAGGTCGTCATCGTGCTGGTGCTGACCGTCAACGGCCTGCTGATCCACGCCCTCGTGCTGCCGAGCGTGCTGCGCGACGTGAGCCGGCCGATGTTCGAGGGCGTGTCGCACCTCAGCACCGCGATCTTCCTCGTCTCCGGGGCGGTCTCCGGCGTGTCGTGGTACGCCGCCTTCGCGCTGGGGCTGATGCGCGAGCTGAACGGGCGCGTCCCCGCCGGCCTCCTGCTCGCCCTCTGGCTGGCGGCGGTCGTGATCGCCTCCGTCGGCGCCTTCGCCTTCTGGCAATCCCTGCTCGCCCGCAGCGCCCGCGGCGGGATGGTCGGCCCGTCCCCGGATTCGCGCCCGCTCGATTTCGGCGACGCGCCCCCTCCGCCGCCGCATCCGATGAGGGCCGTGCCGATGACCTTCACCCAGGTGCCGGCCCACCGCATCGTCCCGCTCGGCCGGCGATGATCCTCGATCCCGGTTCGCTGACGCTGGCCGCCCTGCCGCTGCCGATCACGCTCGCCGTGAGCGTGATCGACGGGCGCCGCCGGATCATCCCCGATCCGCTCAACCTGCTCCTCCTCGCTTCAGGCCTCGCCGTCGCGACGCTGCGCGAGCCGGATCCGGCGACCCTTGCCGCATGCCTCGCACAAGCCGCGATGGCGTTCGGACTGCTCTGGGCCCTGCGCGCCCTCTACACCCGGCTGCGCGGCCGCACCGGGCTCGGGCTGGGCGACGTGAAGTTCGTCGGCGCCGCCACCGCCTGGATCGGGCTGACCGGACTGCCGTTCCTGATCCTGATCGCCAGCACGACGGCGCTGGCCGCCCTCGCCCTGGCCGCGCTCGCGGGCCGGCAGATCACGCGGGAATTTCGGCTGCCGTTCGGGCCGTTCCTGGCGGTCGGGCTGCACGCGGCGCTGCTCGCCGGGCACATCCCCTGAAAACCCCGGGCTCCGCCCGGACCCGCCAAAGGGATGTATCCCTTTGGAATCTCGTTAGATTGGTTCCGTTTGACCGCGTCGGTCGGGCGCGCATCCCCTCGCCCCGCTGTGCGGGGAGAGGGCCGCGACGACCTCGTCGTCGGCGCGGCGAGCCGGCAGGCGAAGGTGAGGGGGCTTCGACGGAAGAGGCTCCACCGGAACCGCCCCCTCACCGCCGCTTCGCTTCCTGCATGGACGACAAGGTCCATGCAGGCCTCTCCCCGCGTGCGGGGAGAGGGGGGACCCAACGGGCTCCGAAGCGATCAGCCGGAAGCGTATGCGGTCACTGCGCCAACTGCCCCACGCTCGTGATCGCGCCCATCACCGAGATGATCAGCCCGCCGATCAGCCCGCCGACCGTCACCGTCACCAGCGGAGTCATCAGCGCGAGCAGGCGGTCGATGCGCTGGCGCGTCTGGGTCTCGTGCATCTCGGCGGCGTGGATCAGCACCGGCCCGAGGCGGTTCACCTGCTCGCCGCTGGCGATGAGGTTGAGCGTCGAGGGCGCGTGCGCCTTCAGGCTCGACAGGCCGGTGGCGAGGCTCGCCCCCTCGGTCAGCCGCCGGCCCGCCTCGTCGAGGGCCGTGCGGAACACGCGGTTGCCCGCGAGCGGGCGGGTGGCCGCCACCGCGTCGGGGATCGGCACCTGCGCGGTCAGCAGCGTGCCGAGCACCCGGCAGATGCGCCCGAGCTCGATCCCGACCACGATCTCCCGCACCAGCGGCACCCGCAGCGCGAAGCGGCCACGGGCCGCCGCGAAGGCCGGGTTCGGCCACAACCTGACGAGGGCGAGCGCCAAGAGCCCGCCCCCGCCGACGAGCCAGGGCCAGCCCGCGCTCACGGCGTGGCCGAGCGCCCCCGCCGCGCGGATCGCGAAGGGCGGCTCCCGGCCCGTGCCGTCGAACAGAGGCGCCAGGGCCGGCACCAGCACCACGACGATCATCACCAGCGTGCCGATCGCCATCAGCACCAGCAGCGCCGGGTAGATCATCGCCGAGGCGAGGTGGCGGCGCACCGCGTCGCGCCGCTCGATCGAGCCCGTCAGCGAGCCGATCACGTCGACGAGCGTCCCCGTCGCCTCGCCCGCGCGCACGATGTCGACCATGTCGGCGGGAAACGCCTGGGGATGCGCCGCCATCGCCCGCGACAGCGAGGCGCCGGCCACGACGCGCTCCAGGATGTCGGCGAGGATCGGCTTGAGCGCCGCCGAGGATTGCCGCTCCACGAGCCGCAGCGCCCGGTCGACGGTGAGCCCGGCGCCCACCAGCGTGCCGAACTCCCTGAGGAAGGCGATCCGGGCGGCGTCGTTGACCCGGTCGCGCCCGAACAGGTCGCGGCTCCAGAACGGTGCCGGCCCCATCGCGGCGGCCTCGATGGCGAAGACCTGCAGCCCATCGGCGCGCAACTGCGCCACCGCGCGCTGGCGGCTGTCGGCCTCGATCTTCCCCGAGCGGGCGCGCCCGTCCGCGGCATAGGCCTGATAGGCGAAGCGGGGCATCAGAGTTGACCCTCCAGCACGCGGCCGACCTCGTCGAGGGTGGTGTCGCCCGAAATCACCCGCGCCCGGCCGCTCTCGACGAGGCTCGCCATCCCGGCCTCGCGGGCGCTTTTCGTGATCGCCCCCTCCCCCGCCCCGTCCGCGATGAGCGCGCGCAGGGCGGGGTCGAGCGGCATGATCTCGGACACGACCATGCGGCCGCGGTATCCGGTGCCGTTGCAGGCGGGGCAGCCGCGGGCGCGCTTGAGGGTGAGGGGCTGGGACGCCGGCACGGCGAGGCGCAGCCGCTCCTGATCGGTCGCGGGCTCCGGCGTGGCGCAGGCCCCGCACAGCCGCCGCACGAGGCGCTGGGCCACCACGCCGTTCAGCGTCGCGGCGATGAGGTAGGGCTCGACGCCCATGTCCATCAGCCGGGTCACGGTGGCCGGCGCCGAGTTGGTGTGCAGCGTCGAGATGACGAGATGGCCCGTGAGCGAGGCCTGCACGGCGATGCGCGCGGTCTCGCCGTCGCGGATCTCGCCGACCATCACCACGTCCGGGTCCTGGCGCAGGATCGAGCGGAGCGCGGCCGAGAAGTCGAGCCCGATCCCGGCATGGGCCTGGACTTGGTTGACGCCCGCCATCCGGTACTCGATCGGGTCCTCGACGGTGACGACCTTGAGATGCGGGCCGTTGATCCGCCGGAGCGCCGCGTAGAGCGTCGTGGTTTTCCCTGACCCGGTCGGGCCGGTGACGAGGACGAGGCCGTTGGGCTTGCCCGTCATCGCCGCGATGCGGGCAATCGCCGGCGCGTCGAAGCCGAGGGACGAAAAATCCTCGACCCGGCGCGAGCCGTCGAGCACGCGCAGCACCACGCTCTCGCCGTGGGCGGTGGGCAGGGTCGAGACGCGGATGTCGACGTCCTGGCCGCGGTCGGGCGCCTTCATGCGCCCGTCCTGCGGCAGGCGCCGCTCGGCGATGTTGAGGCCGGCCTGGATCTTGATGCGGGTGGTGAGCGCGAGCTGCACGGATTTCGGCAGCCGCTCGGCCTCCACCAGCACGCCGTCCACGCGGTAGCGCACCCGCATGTCGGTCTCCTCCGCCTCCAGATGGATGTCGGAGGCCGTCAGCTCGAAGGCCTTTCGCACGAGGCGGGCGGCCAGTCTGACGATCGGCGCTTGGCTCGCCACGTCGGCGAGCCGGCTCAGGTCGTCGTCGGCCCCACCCTCGTCCTCGCCCGCGGCATCGCCGTAGAGGGCGCGGTGCGCCCGCTCGAAGCTGCCGGGGCCGACGAGGCGGCAGGTGACGGGGCGGTCGGTCAGGTGTTCGAGTGCGGCCGGAATCTCGGGATCGAACGCATCGACCACAGCCACGACGAGGCCGTCGCCGTCCTCGGCGAGCGGCAGCACGCGGGCGCGGGCGCAGTAATCGGCACAGATGGTCTCGGGGAGAACGGGGGCGGCCGGGAGGTCCTCGTCCTGGAGGACCGCGAGCCCGGTCGCCTCGGCGAGCGCATCGACCAGCGCCGCCTCGTGGACGAGGCCGAGTTCGGTCAGGAGCACCGGCAGCGGCCGGCGGCCCGGCAGGTCGAGGGCGGCCAGCGCCCGCTCGAATCCCGCCGCGTCGAGCAGGCCGGCGGCCATGAGGGACTCGACGAAGGCGCGGGGCGCGTCGAGCCGATCGCGGGCTCCGCCGCGCCGGTCGGGCCGCACCCGCTGCGGCCGGCTCTTCGATCCCCAGACGCTCAGCATTCCCGGATCGCCCCCGCGCGCACTCCGCGGGTCGGCGTTCGGACAAGCCCCGCGCGGGCGTCGCGCCCCTTAAGCCGACGTAAACACCGGGAGGCTTAACAACTCCTCCCATCGACGTTGCCGGAGCACCTGCCCGCGTGAATGCCATGGACGCCCATCCGGTCGGCGCGCGGCCTGCGCGCAAGGCCGTGCTGCGCGAGAGCCTCGACACGACCGCCTACCTGCTCGGCCTGAGCGAGGTGCGGGCCGACCGCGCGCCGGGCCTCCTGACGATTCGCCTCGGCCCTCCGGCCGAGCCGGGCCTGACCCTGATCGACCGGCGCGGGCAGACGCCCCTGGTCCAGCGTCTCGACGCGGCGGACGACCTGACGGCGCGCCTCGCGGCGATCCGCGCCGGGCAAGCCGGGGTGCGGGCCAAGATCCTGGTCGATCCGGCCCGCTGCTTCATGCGCACCCTCACCCTGCCGAGCGCGGCCCTGCCGCGGATGCGCGCGGTGCTGGCGCAGGAACTGGAGGCGGCGACGCCCTTCCGCGCGGCGGGCGTGCACAGCGACTGGTACGTCGAGGGCGAGGATGCCGCCGCTCGGAGCCTGCGGGTGCGCCACGTCGTGGTGAAGCGCGCCGTCCTCGATCCGCTACTCGCCGCGCTCGCGGATGCCGGCATCGCCGCCGGACCGGTCACGGTCGGGCCGGACGAGGCGCGGACCATGCCGGTCGATCTCCTCACCGGCGGGCACCGCACGCTGCAGGGGCTCGCCGGCGGCGCCCGCAAGGGCGACCTCGCGCTCATGGCCGGTGCGGCCCTGATGCTGCTCGCCGCCTTCTGGGGCCTTCGCGCCCATCAGGACGCGACGCTGGCCGCCCTCGACGACGCCTTCGCGCAGGCCCGCCGCGCCGCCGGTCCCGCCCTGCCGGCCCCGGTCCAGGCCGGAGCGGCGGCGATCGTTTCGGGACGGGGGCCGCCCTTGGCCAAGACCTGGGACGCCCTCGCTGCGGCCCTCCCGGATTCGGCGTCCGCCGCGGGCCTTCGCCTCGACGCGGACGGCGCGCGGCTCACCGTGCTGACCGCGGACGAGCCGGCCGCGCTCGCGGCTTTGGGGAGCGTGCCGGGCTTCGGCGCGCCGTTCCTGCAGGAAACGGCCGCCGGCCCCGACGGGGCGCGCCGGCTCGTCCTCCTGCTGCCGCGAACCGACCGCGGGGATCGGCCGTGACGCGTCCCCCTCTCCCATCCCTGAGCGTCCTGCCGATCCGTCCCCTGCTCCTCGGCCTCGGCGGGATCGGGCTGATCCTCGGGCTCGCCGCCGGGCCGGTCTCGGGCGCCATCGAGGCGCAGGGGCAGATCGCGGCGGCGCGCGACCACCTCGCCCGGGCGCAGGCCGCCGCCGCCCGCCCGCCGCTTCCCGCCCCGCTCGTCGCGCCGGACGGCGACGCCCTGCTCGCCGCCTTCCGCGGCCGGCTGGAGGGCCTCGCCCTGGGCCGCGCGGTGGTGATCGACTGGGCCGGCCTCGATCCCGATCCGGCCCGGCCGGCCCTGCCGCGCCTGCGGACGAGCCTGCGCGGGACGGCCGACGGCCTGCACGGCCTGCTGCACGCCCTCGAAACCGAGGCGCCGCTCCTGGCCGTCGAGGAGGCGGAACTCGGCATCGCCCGGGCGGCGGACGAGGAAGGCGGCCGGCCGCTGGTGATGCGCGCGAGCCTGACCCTGCGCGGCGTGGTGGTGCCGCCCGCTCCCCCGCCGGACGCCGGAGGCCGCGCCCCGTGAGACCGGCCCTGCCCGCTCTGCCCCCGACCGGCCTGCTGCCGCGCGTCCTGTTCGGCCTCGCGGCGGCGGCGGCGCTCGCGGCCTTCGCTTGGCCGGTGCGGATCGATCCGGCGCCGGAGCCCCCCGCGATCCGCGCCGAACCGCCCGGCGAGGCCGCCCTGCGGCGCCCGCTGTTCGATCCCGGCCGGCGCGAGTGGACGGCGCGGGGCAGCCGCGAGACGGTGGCCGAGGGCGATCCGCCCCGCCCCGTCCTGATCGTGCGCGGCATCCGCCTCGACGGCGCGGCGGCGAGCGCGCTGATCGACGACGGCAGCGGCGACCGCATCTGGCTCAGGACCGGCGAGGGCCGCGCCGACTGGCGCGTCGTCGCCATCGCGGCCGATCACGTCACCGTGGATCAGCGCGGCCGCGCCTTCACCGCCGCCTTCATGGGGCCCCCGGCGACGCTGCGCCCGAAGCCGCTCGACGCGGGCCTGCGGCGGTGAGACGTCTCTCGTAGCGAGAGTCGTGCGTGCTCGGTTCGCGACGACCAAGGGGCCACGCTCCGTGCATGGCTCGACACCACGAGCTTCAATGAAGCGAGTCGGCACCGGCGCAAGCCGGAAGACGGTTGGCCTGAAAACGGGGGATGGGCCGATGCACGGCGTGGCGGAAAAGAGGGCTGCTTTTCGCAAGCTGCACGAAGATGGGTTCTTCCTGCTGCCCAATGCCTGGGATGCCGGCAGCACGGTGCGACTGGCCGGGCTTGGATTCAAGGCGATCGCCTCGACAAGCGCCGGCGCGGCGTGGGCGGCGGGTAAACAGGATGGAGAGCTCGGCCTGGAGGCGGTGCTGGCCCACCTGAAGATGCTGGTTGCCAGCACGCACCTGCCGATCAATGCGGATTTCGAGAACGGCTTCGCCGACCCTCCCGAGGACGTTGCGCGGAACGTCGCCCTGGCGATCGATACGGGTGTCGCCGCCCTGTCGATCGAGGATTGGTCGGGCACCGTCATGTACGAGACGGCCCTGGCGGTCGATCGGATCGCTGCCGCGCGGGCCGCCATCGACGCCATCGATCCGAGCGTTATGCTGATCGGCCGGAACGAGAATTTCCGTGTTCCCGGCATGCCGGCGAGTGCCAGCATCGCGCGTGCCGTCGCCTATGCCGAGGCCGGCGCCGACTGCCTTTTCGTGCCCTTCCTCAGCGATCACGGCGCCGTCGCGGAACTCGTCGCGGCGGTCGCCCCGAAGACCGTCAACGTCGTCGTGCACGACTACGATGACGGGATCCGGGCGCTCGCCGGGCTCGGTGTCCGTCGGTGCAGCGTCGGCGGGAGCCTCGCCAAGAAAACCTGGGCCGCCTTCGATGCCGCCGCCCGGACCTTACGGCACTACGAAACCGGCGGCAGCGCCTGAGGCAGAGGAGCCACGCCCCGCGCGCATCCAAGCGCGTTCCCTCCCCGCGTCACTCCATCATCCGCCGCAGCACCCCCTCCTGCCCCGGCAGCGACACCGCCATCGGCGGAGGGGCGGGGACGGGGCGGACCGGCATCATCGCCTTGAACTGCTGACGGAAATCCTCGGCGATGCGGTCGGCTTCCGCCGTGCCGCGGATCACCCTCGGGCGGATGAAGACGATCAGTTCGGTGCGCACCCGCTCGTCGATCCGGTTGCGGAACGCCTGGCCGATCACGGGCAGCTCGCCCAGCACCGGCACCGCCTCGTTCGAGATCTGCGCCTTCTCCTGCACCATGCCGCCGATGGCGAGGCTGTGGCCGTCGTTGACCGCGACGCTGGTGGCGACGCGGCGCTGGCGGATCGTCGGCGAGTTGATGTTCGAGGTCGTGGTCTTCACCACGTCGCTGACCTCCTGGTTGATGTCGAGCACCACGAGGCCGTTCTTGTTGACCCGCGGCGTCACCGAGAGGATGACGCCGGTGTCCTTCATCTCGATCTGGTTGAGGATCGGCGCGTTGGTCGAGAGCGCGCTCTGCCCGGTCTGCTGCACGATCGGCACCTGATCGCCGACCTGCAATTTGGCGGTGCGGTTGTCGAGCACGGTGATGTTGGGCGACGAGATGACGTTGACCCGCGTCACGCCCTGGAGCGCGTTGAGCACGACGTTGAAGTCAGAGGCGTTGAGCAGGTAGTTGAAGCCCGGCACGCCGCCGACCGCCGCCTTGACCAGCGAGGCGGTGCCCCCGCCGCGCCCGGACGATCCGACCACGTCGCCCTGGACGTTGTTGAACTGCCCGCCGCCGTTCTTGAGGAACCACTGCACGCCGAAGCGCAGCGAGTCGTTGAGGGTCACCTCGGCGATCACGGTTTCCAGGAGAACCTGGGTCGGCATCGCGTCGAGGCGGCCGAGGATGCGCAGGATCTTGTCGTACTGGTTGCGGGTGGCCGAGATCACGAGGCTGTTATTGGCCTCGTCCGCGACGATGCCGATGGCGTCGCGGCGCGCGCCCATGCCGCCGCCATAGCCGCCATAGCCGCTGTCCATGCCGTAGCCGGAGGCCGAGGCGCCGCCGTAGAGGGTGCCGGGCGCGCCCGAGAGGCCGCCCGCACCGGCACCGAAGCCGCCGCCGAGAGTGCCGCCGAGAGTGCCGCCGGACCCGCCCGAGGTGCCCCCGCCTAAGCCGCCGCCCGACCCGGCGCCCTGCGCCCCCGACGCGCCGCCGAAGGACGAACCGAAGCCGCCCGAGTTCTGGCTCGGCAGGCTGCCCGAGCCGCCATGCGAGGGATCGCTGCCGAAACCGCCCCCGCTACCGAGCCCGGACGGGTCGGAGCCCATCGTGCCGCCGTATCCGCCACTCAAACCACCGCCCAGGCCACCGCTCAAGCCGCCTCCCATACCGCCGCCCATGCCGCCGCCGACGGACATCCCGGTCTCGGCGGCGACGACGCCCTGGAGCACCATCGCGAGTTCCTTGGCGGAGCGGTTCTGGATCCGGTAGACGAAGAGCTGGCGCTCGCGCTCGGCCGCGAAGGTCTCCAGTTGCTCCAGCCAGCCCCGCGCCCGGTCGAGATAGGCGGCGCGCGAGCTGACCACGAGGATGGCGCCGAGCGCTTCGTTCGGCACGAAGCGGATCATGTCGCCGGTGCCCGCCGCCTCGCCGCCGAAGATCTGGGCGAGGTCGCGGGCGATCGAGCGGGGGTTGGCACTGCGCACCGGCAGCATCGCCGTCGACATGCCGCGCATCCAGTCGACGTCGAACACCTCGATGGTCTGGCGCAGCGCCCGGATCTGGCCGGCATCGCCCGACAGGATCAGGAGGTTGCGGGTCCGGTCGGCGCGCAGCACCACCTCGCGGGGGGCGATCGCGCCGAGCACCGCCTGCATCTCGGCGGCCGAGATCCAGCGCAGCGGTACGGTGACGGCGCCCGATTCGGCCGACGGCCCCCGCACCGGCTGCACGCCGGGACCGCCGGACGGCACGATCTGCGCGGTGCGCCCGCGCCGCCGCAGGACGAGGCCGCGGCTGCCGAGCGCGGTCTCGAACATCGACAGCAGCGTGTCGCGGGTGACCGGGCCGCCGGTCTGGAGGGTGATCGTGCCCGCGGCGCGCTCGTCGAGGCTGTAGCCCCAGCCCAGCGTGTCGGCGAGCACCGCCTTGGCGGCCTCGGAGAGCGGCACCTCGACGAGGTTGAGGTTGACCATGCCGCCGGGCAGCGACGCCCCCGCCGGGGCCTCGCCGCCGACGTGTCGGTCCGTGCCGCGCACGACGATGCCGCCGGAGGGCCGGCCGGCCGGCGCGGCGCCCGCGACGGCCGGGTTGAGCCCCGAGACCGGTTCGGCGGCGAGCGCCGCGCCGGCCACGGCGCCGCCGAGCGCCGCTCCAACGACAAATGCCCCCCACCTCATGCAGCCGACGAGCCTTTGCGCCCCGATCCGTTCGTCCGGGGACGTTAGGGATTTATGGTTAATGAGATGTTGAAGACGGTCGCAAACGAAAGAACGACTGGATCAGGCGAGATAGTCGAGCCGTGCACCGATTTCGCGACCTGAACGTATTCGAGGGTGACTGATCTTTCCCGCCCGTTCTTCGACTCAGAACGCCTGCCCTGCTCCGGCCAAGTGGCGCACGGGCCGCGAGCATAGACCGATCGAGCGCAAGATCACGTGGCCGCCGCGCCGGTCTCGCGGGTCATGTCCCGAGCCATGGCCGCCGGGTCGAAGCTCGGCGGCGGGACCCTCGCCGCCCGGCCCACCGGATCGATGCCAAGCACGGGCACGGGAACGGGCCGCCCCCCCGCATCCCGTCGTCCCACCCGATCGGGGGTAGGAAGACAAGACTTCGTTGAGGTTATCGCGTCCAAAACCATCTTGTGCAAACCCGCCACACCATTTGTCAATGTCTCCCGCCGATGGTCGCAGCAGATCAGCCCGACAACTCGGTTGCACCCTGCGCGATGCCTTCGATTTTCAGACAAACCGTTGCGGCAAGCTTCGGTCTTCTTGCCCTGGCGACGACGGGACTCGGCGCCGCCGAGACGGGCGGCGCCGAAGCGTCGAGCGGTTCGAGCGACCTCGCCGTCCTGCTGCAGCCCACGGCGGCGTCCCGGCCGCGCCGGGACCAGCACGGCGAGCGGCCGACGCCCGAGAGCCTGCGCGACCGGCTCGTGGTCGTCTCCTTCGTAAGTGTCGGCTGCACGATCGTCTGCGCCGTGCGGACCCTCGACCTCGACAAGCTCGCCCGCGCCCTGCCCGAGCCCCTGCGCGGGCGGGTGAGCTTCCTCGCCCTCGACACCGACCCGACCGGCGACGACGCCCGCGACGAAGCCGGGCGCCTGCGCCGCTTCGCCGAGGGGCTCGTCGGTCCGACGACGCCCCTGCGCTTCCTCGATGCCGACGCCGCCGCGACGGCGGCGATCGCCGACCGGCTGCGATACCCGGCGCGCGCCCTGCCCGAGCCGCCCCAGACCATCCTCGTGTTCGACCGGCGCGGGCAGATCGCGATGACCTACGGCAGCGACCCGCTCGATGCCCCCCGGCTGCGGCGCGACCTCGCGATCCTCGACACCTTCGAGGACGGGGTCGGGCGCCCCCCGCGCGGCACGTCCGAGCCCGCCCCGACCCACTGATCCCGACCGATTTCACCGACCGACGACGGAGTTGACGACATGACGCGACGCAACGTGGCGGACAGCCGGGCCCGCGCCCGCCGAACCGCCCTGCTCTCGGCCACGATGCTGGCCACCGGCTTCCTGAATCCCGCCCAGGCGGCCAAGTTCGGCATCGTCGTCGATGCCGTCCAGGACCCGCTGCTGGCCAACCTCGCGATCCCGGACTCGGCGCCGACCATGGGCATGTGGTCGGGCGTGCGCGACTGGCCGATGAACGCGATCCACATGGGCCTGCTGCCCTCCGGCAAGGTCGTCTCGTTCGGCACCGCCGCCGGCAATCCGGGCGTGCAGGACGGCCGCACCTTCGACATCTGGAACCCCTATGCCGGACTGGCGGCGGGCAGCCACGTCAACCTGCCGGGCATCACCCGCATCAACAGCTTCTGCGCGGCGCAGGCCTTCCAGGCCGACGGCTCGCTGCTCGTCTCGGGCGGCATCTTCGACAACGGCAACGACAAGGGCAGCGTCGTCCTCAACACGGCGGCCAACGGCGTCTCCGCCATCGGGGCGCAGCTCGCCAACGACCGCTACTACTCGACCATGCTGACCCTGCCGAACGGCCAGCAGGTGATCGTCGGCGGCTCCTATCCGTATCTCGGCGGGTGGGCCGATCCGCAGGGCAGCATCAACAACGGCTGGATGACCGGCACGACGCCGGAGGTCTACGACGGCGGGAGCTGGCGCAGCCTGTTCGGCGCCAACAGCCGCGACGCCTTCGGCCCCGACTTCAACCGCTTCTGGTACCCGCGCGCCTGGATCGCCCCCAACGGCCGGGTCTTCGGCATCTCGTCGGAGAAGATGTGGACCCTCGATCCGGCGGGCAACGGCTCGGTCACGACGCTGCCGTTCAAGGAGCCGCAGCGGAACGCCGGAAATGCGGCGGACGCGCCGAATGTCGGCCCCGCCTCGACGGCCGTGATGTACGAGCCCGGCAAGATCCTCCAGGTCGGCGGCAATTCCTATTCCAACGGCGAGGGCTTCCTGTCGAGCAGCCGGGCGACGGTGGTCGACATCAACGGGGGCACGCCCGCGGTGAACGACACCGCCGCGATGAATTTCGGGCGCGCCTGGGCCAACGCGACCGTCCTGCCCAACGGCCAGGTCGCCGTCACGGGCGGCAGCAAGTGGAACGACCGCGGCGGCGGCGACGTGGTGCTGGCCAGCGAGATCTGGAACCCGGGCAACGGCCGCTGGTCGCTCGGCGCGTCGGGCGCGGTCTATCGCGGCTACCACTCCTCCGCGATCCTGCTTCAGAACGGCGCCCTGCTGCTGGCGGGCGGCGGCGCGCCCGGCCCGGTCAACAACCAGAACGCGGAGATCTTCTACCCGCCCTACCTGTTCGCCACGGTGAACGGGAGGGCCGCGCTCGCCCCCCGGCCGCAGATCGTCAGCCTGAACACCACCCGGCTGCAATACGGCCAGGCGATGCAGTTCGAGTTCGCCTCGCAGAACGGCGTCGCGCAGGTGGTGCTGATCGGGCTGAGCCAGACCACGCACAGCTTCAACTTCACCCAGCGCCGCATTCCCCTCGGCTTCACCCAGACCGACCAGACGGTCACGCTCCAGCCGCCGGCCTCCGGCGCCGTCGCGCCTCCCGGCTACTACCAGCTCGTCGCACTCGACCGGAACGGCGTGCCCTCGCCGGGCGTGATCGTGGCCATGGGCAACGTCGCCGCTCCCCCGCAGACGGCCACGCCGATCGTCGGCACCCCGGCCGGCACGGGCACCGGCGGCACCGGAACCGGCGGCGGCACCGCGGGCGGCGGAACCGGCACGGGCGGGACAGGGACAGGCGGGACGGGGACCGGCGGAACCGACACCGCGGGCGGAACGGGCGGAACGGACGGCGTCACCCTGAAGGCGGCGCATTCGGGCCTGTGCCTCGCGGTGCCCGCCGGCAACAACGCCGACGGCGCCCTCGTCACCCAGCAGCCCTGCACCGGCGGCGCCGAGCAGACCTGGCGGGTCCGCGCCACCGCGGGCGGCAACGCCTATGTCAACGCGGCGAGCGGCAAGTGCATGGACATCAGCCTGGAGCGAGCGGTCGCCAACGGTTCGCGGATCTGGCAGTGGGCCTGCCACGGCGGCACGAATCAGGCCTGGACGAGCCGGGCCCAGAACGGCGGCAACGCGCTGGTCACCGCCGCCGCGGCCAATCTGTGTCTCGACGTCTACGGCGTCTCGACCCAGGCCGGTGCGGCGACGGTGGTCTGGGGCTGCTGGGGCGGCGGCAACCAGACCTTCTCGATCACCGCGACCTCGAGCGGCACTTCGAGCGGAGGCACGGCGGGCAACACCGGCGGCATGCCGTTGAGGGCGGCCCATTCCGGCCTGTGCCTCTCGGTGCCCACCGGCAACAACAACGACGGCGCCCTCGTCACCCAGCAGCCCTGCACCGGCCGCTCGGAGCAGATGTGGCGGGTCCGGGCGGTGGCGGGCGGCTCGGCACTGGTCAACGCGGCGAGCGGCAAGTGCCTCGACATCAGCCTGGAGCGGGCGGTCGCCAACAACTCGCGGATCTGGCAGTGGGGTTGCCACGGCGGTACGAACCAGGCCTGGACGACCCGGGCGCAGAACGGCGGCAACGCCTTCGTCACCGCCGCCGCGGCCAATCTCTGCCTCGACATCGCCGGAGCCTCGACCCAGACCGGGGCCGCCGCGATCATGTGGGCCTGCCACGGCGGCGGCAACCAGACCTTCGCCACGACCCAGCTGACCCAGTGATCGGACGCCCCACCTCCCGAGGACGCCGCGCGCGATCCTCGGAAGGTGAGGTCGATCTCCGGCCGGCTGCGCCAACGCCCCGACCTCGCGGTCGGGGCGTTGGCGCAGGGTCGATCAAAAAAATCTTCCGAAAGGATTCCGGGGCATCATGGCGGGCGCGGCGCATCGGCCGCGGGGCGCGCCGGGAGGGGCGGGGCCGGCCATGACCGAGAGTGCTGCGCCCGACAGGCATCGCGGCCCCCCTGCGATCGCCGGCCGAGCCGACGGCTTCAGCCTGATCGAGCTGCTCGTGGTGCTGGCGATCCTGAGCCTCGCCGTCACCGCCGGCTCGCACACGCTGCTCGGGGCGACCCAGGACCGGCGGGCCGCGCAGGCCGCCGACGCGCTGGCCGCCGAGATCGGCCGGCTGCGGGCGGAGGCTCTGCGCTCCGGCACGCGCGGGCGCCTCGTCTACGACCCCGAGGCCGCCCGCTTCCTGAGTTCGCGCCCCGGCGCGGCGGCGATCGCCACCGCGGGCCTGCGAGTCTCGCTGGAGACGCCGCCCTCGGATCGTCCGGTCCCGGGCGAGATCCGGCTCCTGCCCGACGGCGGCAGCACGGGGGGCCGCATCGTCCTGGCGGGCCGGAATTCGGGCGTGGTCCTCACGCTCGCCCCGCTGACCGGCCGGGTCGTGCGGGAGGAGATCCGGTGAGGGCGCGCGACGCCGAGTCCGGCTTCACGATCGCCGAGGTGCTCGTCGCCTTCGCGGTGGCGAGCCTCGGCGCGCTGCTCGCCCTGGAGATCGCCGGATCGACGACGAGCGGGGTGCGGCGGCTCGAAGCCGCGCGGGCCTCCCTCGACGAGGCGGAGGGCGTCGCGCTGCGCCGCATCGCCGCCGGGCCGCTCGGGCCCGGCCTGACGCAGGGCCGCTTCTCCGACGGCACGGCCTGGACCCTGCGGGTGACCGATGCCCGTGCGGCGCTCGGCAACCCCCGGCTCCCGCCCCTGTGGCAGATCCAGGTCGAGCAGGGCGCCGGCGAGCGGGGCGGCGGCGAGCCGCTCTACACGACGCTGGTCGCCGGAGGCCGCGATGGCTGAGGGGCGCGAGGCGGGCTTCACCCTCGTCGAGATGATCGTCTGCCTCGCGCTCGCCTCGCTGATCGGCCTGCTCATGCTCGGCACGATGCGGGCCGCCGGCACCGCCTCGGCCACCGCCGCCCTCGCGGCCGGGGCGGAGGACGTGCAGACCGTGCGCGACCATCTGCGCCGCACCCTCGGCAGCCTCGCGCGGCGGCGCATCGACGGGTCCGGCCCGAGCCTGCTCGGCCGGCCGGACGGCCTGCACGCCGCCCTCGGCGCCGACCGGACCCTGGAGCGCGGCCTCGAATTCGCCGTAAGCCTCGCGAGCGTCCCGCGCGCCGAGGGCATCTTCGATCTCGTCGAGACCCGCAGCCCGCTCGAACCGGAGCCGGGCGGCGCGCCCTGGCGGCAATCGGAGGTCCTGCTCGACGGCGTCGCGGGTGTCGGGCTGCGCTACTTCGGCCAGACGACCGACGGCGCGCCGCCCGCGTGGCAGACCGTCTGGCTGCGGGCCGACCGCCTGCCGGTCCTCGTCGAGATCCAGGTGCTGTTCGCGCCCGCCGACCGTCGGCGCTGGCCGCCCCTCCTCGTCGCCCTCGGCGACCGGCCGCGGGACGGCCGATGATGTTTTTGGGCCTCTGCCGTCCTCCTCGCGAGGGAGAGGGCACCGACTCGGGCCAGTCCGGCTTCGTGCTGCTCTCGGTGCTGGCCGTGCTCGTCGTCGTCAGCGCCATCCTGGCCGCGGCCCTGCTGCAGGTCCGGAGCGAGACGGCGACGATCCAGGCACGGGGCGACGGCGTGCGCCTCCAGGGGCTCGCCGACGGGATCGGCCAGTTCGTCGCCTACGACCTGCGCGTGGCGCGGACCCACCGGGTCGCCGGCCTCGGCCTGCCGGAGGACGGCGCCGCCGTCGCCTGCCCCCTCGGGCGCGGGCGCACGGCCTTCGTCGCGCTGCAGGACCAGGGGCGGCTGATCGACCTGAACACCACGCCGCGCCCGGCCCTGGAGGAGGCCTTCCGCCTGCTCGGCCTGCCCGATCCGACGGTGCTGGCGCTCGCCGCCGAGATCGTCGATGCCCGCGACCCCGACGACGTGCCCGAGCCGAACGGCGGGGCCGAGCGCGCCCAGTACCGGGCGCGCGGTCTCGCCTCCGGCCCGCGCAACGGCCCGTTCGTGCGGGTGGACGAGATCGGCCGTCTCCCCTCGATGACGCCGGACGTCGCCGCGATCCTGACGCCGGTGCTCACCGTCTACAACGAGGGCGGCCGCTTCGACCTCGCCGCCCTGATCGCGCGGGTCCGGCCCTCGTCCGTCCGCTCGCTGCCGGCGGGCGGGCGGCCGGTCCCCTCGCCGCGCCAGTATTTCCGGATGTCGGTCGTGGTCGAGCGCAACGGTGCCCGCGCCGGCCGCGCCGCCGTCTACGCGCTGGGCGGCACGCGCGCGGGCACCGACTTCCTGGTCTGGCAGCACGGCGCGGCGGCCCAGGGCCCGGCCGCCCCCCATCCCGCCTGCCGGAAGATCGCGGCGGTGCTGAACGCGGGCGCGGGCTCCCCCGACGGTGGATGATGCGCGTCCGACCGCACCGGCACCGGCACCGAGGCAAAGCCACGTCGTGCAATCGAGGGTATAGTCTCGAAAACCTTCGTGCGATGCCGTGACGGCGATCTCCGGCGCGGCAGCGACGGCGCGAGAGCTTTGCAGGCGGCGAAATTCATTGATTTGACACGCGCCGCAACACCGAAAGGGTATTCGCTTCCGCGGCCGTGATTTACGTTTGCTCGCGATGCGAGGGAACGATATTTTACACGCGCGTGATCGCGCAGACATGGCGCGACGTCGATTCGAGGTTCGTCATGGCCGACACGGTCCAGCCCACGCTTTACGGCCTCAGCTTTCCTCGAACCATCGATCTGTCGTCGGGCGCGAAGACGATCACCTTCGCGGCCTCGGCGGACGACGACCTGAGCGGCGTCAGCTACGCCGTCATCACCTTCGATAAAGGCTTCGGCTCGGCGGGATCGAGCTTCTACCTGTTCGGCTCGAACGACAGCTGGGCGGACGGGTCGAGCGCGATCCAGGCCACGATCCCGGTCGGCGCCCCGAACGGCACCTACACGGTCACCTCCGTCGACCTGCGCGACGCGGCCGGCAACCAGCGCTACTACACCACCGCCGACCTGAATGCGCGCGGCATCGGCACGACGATCACCGTCTCGGGCGCCGACAACACCGGCCCGACGCTGACCGCGCTCAGCTTCGATCCCACCGTCGACCTCTCGGGAGGCGACGCCACCTTCCGCTACGCCGCGAGCGCCAGCGACCGCAGCGGCATCGCCAGCCTCTCCTTCGAGATCCGCGACGCGGAGGGCCGCTATCAGGGCAACTACTACCTGTTCGGCGGCACCGATTCCTGGGCCGACGGGACGAGCAGCGGCTCGGACACGATCCGGGTCAGCACGCCGCCGGGCACCTACCACGTCGCGAGCGTGCGGGTCACCGACACCGCGGGCAACCAGACGACCTACACCGAGGCCGAACTCGCCGGGATGGCCGGAATCCAGAAGACCTTCACGATCTCGGGCGCGGACACGTCCGGGCCGACCCTGACGGGGCTCGACTTCGACCGCAACGTCGATCTCTCGGGGGGCGACGCCACCTTCCACTTCTCGGCCGCCGCCAGCGACCGCAGCGGCGTCGCCAGCGTGGTCCTGCGGGTCCAGAGCCAGACGGGCCAGTATCTCGGCAACTACTACCTGTTCGGCGGCAGCGATTCCTGGGACGACGGGCGCAGCGCGGGCACCGACACGATCCGGGCCGCCACGCCGCCCGGCACCTACGTCGTCGCCCAGGTGGACGTCACGGACAAGGCCGGCAACACCCGCACCTACCTGCAGGGCGACCTGCAGGCGCTGGGCCTGCCCAACACCTTCACGGTCGGCGCCTCCGACCTCGAGGGGCCGACGCTGACGGGCTTTACCCATCCGGACGGCGTCAGCCTCGCGGGCGGCGCGAAGGACATCACCTTCGGGGTCAGCGCGACCGACCGGAGCGGCATCGCGTCCGCCGTGGTGCGCTTCGACAAGGACCTGCTCGGCGGGGGCGGGCGCAACGTCTACATCTTCGGCTCGACCGCCGACCCGTGGAGCGACGGCGCCAGCAGCGACACCGAGACCGTGCCGGTCACGACCCAGCCCGGCACCTACACCGTGCTCAGCCTGGAACTGACCGACAAGGCGGGCAACACCCGCAGCTACACCACCGCCGAGCTGAAGGCGCTCGGCTACTCCACCACCGTGGTCGTCGGGGCCACGGACACGACCGCCCCGCAACTGACCGGGCTCGCCTTCCCGGCCAATGTCGACGTCTCGGGAAGCGCCAAGAACGTCACCTTCGGCGCCTCGGCCACCGACAACGCCACCGGCATCGCCAGCGTCGTCCTGCATTTCGACAAGGATTTCTTCGGGGGGACCGGCCGCGGCACGATCGCGATTCCCGGATCGAGCAACGATTCCTGGGCCGACGGCTCCTCGGCGCTGACCACCCTGTTCCCGACCTCGACGCGCTCGGGCGTCTACACCCTCACCGACGTGGTGGTGACGGACGGGGCGGGCAATGTCCGCACCTATGCGGCGGCCGACTTGCCGGGGCTCGGCATCACCCAAACGAAACTCACCGTGAACGGCGACCGGACGGCGCCCGAACTCACCGCGCTGACCTTCCCCGGCACCGTCGACGTCTCGACGGGCGCGCGGATCCAGCCCTTCGCCGCGCAGGCCCGCGACAACGCCACCGGCATCGCCAGCGTCGCGGTCACCTTCGACAAGAACCTCTACGGCGGCACCGGCCCCAGCACCGTCCTCCTGAACGGCGCGGGCGACAGCTGGGCCGACGGCGCCAGTTCGCTCGGCGTCACGATCCCCAAGGAGGCGAAGTCCGGCCTCTACACCGTCGCCCGCGTGAGCGTGACCGACGGGGCCGGCAACGTCCGCACCTACGCGACCACCGATCTCAAGGCGCTCGGCATCGGCACCAGCCTGACCATCACCGGCGGGGCCGCGACCCCCGACACCACGCCGCCGGACCTGAAGAACCTCGCCTTCCCGGCCACCGTCGACGTGTCGGCCGGGCCGAAGGCCGCTTTGTTCGGGGTCGCCGCCACCGACGACGCCAGCGGCATCCGCTCGGTCACGATCACCTTCGACAAGAACCTCGTCACCGGCGGGGCCGGCCCCTACCGGATCGTCCTCGACGGCACCGGCGACAGCTGGGCGGACAACGCGAGCCGGATCAACCTCACCATCCCGCAGAACGCCCGCAACGGCACCTACCTGATCACCGGCTTCGAGGTGACCGACGGGGCGGGCAACCGGCACGCCTACACCCCGGCCGAGCTGAAGGCGCTGGGCTTCGGCACGGACCTGACCATCACCGGCGCGTCCTCGGACCGGACCGCGCCGGAACTCGACCTGATCGGCTTCCCCACGACCGTCGACCTCTCGGGCGGCGCGAAGTCGGTGAGCTTCCTCGCCGCGGCGAGCGATGTCGGCACCGGCATCGGCAGCGTGCGCATCCGCTTCGACAAGGACCTGTCCGGCGGCACCGGGACGGGGCTGATCGAGATCGCGGGGCTCGGGCCCGATTCCTGGGCCGACGGATCGAGCCGGCTCGTCCAGGTCATCCCGACGACGGCGCGCAACGGCACCTACACCGTCACCGGCGTCGACGTGATCGACAAGGTCGGCAACGTCCGCAGCTACACGACGGCGCAGTTGAAGGCGCTCGGCCTCGTCACCGGCCTGACCGTCACCGGCGCGCCGCCGCTCCCGGCCAAGGACACGGTCGGGCCGCAGGTCGGCTCGCTCGACTTCACCGGCGTGATCGACCTCACCAAGGGCCGCGGCGGCTTCGTCCTCGACGCGTCGGCGAGCGACCAGACCGGCCTGCGCGGCGGCGTCGTGACCTTCGACCACGGCCTCCAGCTCTCGACCGGCACGACGACGAGCCTGTCCTTCGGTGCCGACGGCAGGTTCGGCGCGACGGTCGTCGCCGGGACCGGCTCGCCGATCTACCAGATCGCCCGGCTCGACCTGACCGACACGCTCGGCCTTGTCCGCAGCTACACGGGCGCGCAGCTCGCCGCCTTCGGCCTGCAGACGAGCGTCTTCGTCCTCACCGCCACGTTCAACGTCTCGGCCTCCGCCGTGATCGGCGGGACGCTCGGCAACGACACCCTGATCGGCAGCGCCGTCAACAACGTGATCTACGGCCTTCAGGGCAACGACCGGATCGTCTGCGGCGGCGGGTTCGACTGGCTCTACGGCGGGCTCGGCAACGACCGCTACGAGATCTCGCATTCCTCGACCCGCATCTACGAGGCCCGGGGCGAGGGAACCGACGGCGTCTTCACCAGCGTCAGCTACACGCTGCAACTCGGCCAGGAGATCGAGGTCCTCTCGGCGCTCTCCCTCACCGCGACCACCGCCCTCACCCTGATCGGCAACGAGTTCGCCAACACCATCACGGGCAATGCGGGCGCCAACGCGTTTCGCGGCGGCCTCGGCCGCGACCGGATCGACGGCCGGGGCGGGATCGACACCGCCGACTACAGCGACAAGACGGCGGCCGTTTCGGTGGCGCTGAACGGGTCGATCGCCGTCTCGGTCCTCGTCGGCGGGGTGGTGGAGGACACGCTCCTCAACGTCGAGAACGTCACCGGCGGCGCCGGCAACGACCTGCTCACGGGCGACGGCTACGGCAACGTGCTGCGCGGCCTTGCCGGCAACGACGTGCTGTGCGGTCGCGTCGGCCGCGACCGCCTCGACGGCGGTGCCGGGATCGACGTCGCCGATTACGGCGAGAAGACCGCGGGCATCGCGGTGACCCTCAACGGCGCGACCGCCGTGACGGTCTCGGTCGGCGGCCGGGCGGAGGACACGCTGCTCAACGTCGAGAACCTGATCGGCGGCGCCGGCAACGACGTGCTCACGGGCGATGCGCTCGCCAACGGCTTCCGCGGCGGCCTCGGCCGCGACCGGATCGACGGCCGGGGCGGGATCGACGTCGCCGACTACAGCGACAAGACGGCGGGCGTCTCCGTGACCCTCAACGGGGCGAGCGCGGTCTCCGTTCTCGTCGGCGGCGTGGCGGAAGACCTGTTGCTCAACGTCGAGAACGTCACGGGCGGCGCCGGCAACGACGTGCTGCGGGGCGACGGCCTCGCCAACGTGCTGCGCGGCAATGCGGGCAACGACCTGCTGTGCGGCGGCCTCGGCCGCGACCGGCTCGACGGCGGCGCCGGCGCCGACACCGCCGATTACGGCGACAGGACCGCCGGGGTCTCGCTCGCCCTCAACGGGACCCGGTCGATCTCGGTGTTCGTCGGCGGCGTGGCCGAGGACACGCTCCTCGACATCGAGAACGTGTTCGGCGGCGCCGGCAACGACGCGCTCACCGGCGATGCGCTCGCCAACGTCTTCCGCGGCGGCCTCGGCCGCGACCGCCTCGACGGCGGCGGCGGCGCCGACACCGCCGATTACAGCGACAAGACGGCGAGCGTCTCCGTGACCCTCAACGGCACGACCGCCGTCTCGGTCGTCGTCGGCGGTGTGGCCGAGGACACGCTCCGCAACGTCGAGAACGTGACCGGCGGCGCCGGGAACGACACCCTGCTCGGCGACGGCCTCGGCAACGTCCTGATCGGGGCCGGGGGCAGCGACATCCTCCAGGGCGGGCTCGGCCGCGACCGCCTCGACGGCGGCGCGGGCCTCGACCTCGCCTATTACGACGACAAGTCGGCGGGCATCGCCGTGACCCTCAAGGGCGGGATTGCCGCCTCGGTCCTCGTCGGCGGCATCGCGGAGGACACGCTCCTCAACGTCGAGGGCGTGATCGGCGGCTCCGGCGCCGACATCCTCACGGGCGACGCCTTCGACAACCTGTTCCTCGGCAATCTCGGCGCGGACCGAATCAACGGCGGGGCGGGCTTCGACACCGTCTATTACAGCGAGCGCAATGCCGCGATCTCGGTCGTGCTGAAGGGTGCCAGCGCCGCCTCGGTCCTCGTCGGCGGCGTGGCCGAGGATACGCTCCTCAACGTCGAGAACGTGGTCGGCGGCGCGGGCGCCGACAGCCTCACCGGCGACGGCCTCGCCAACGCGTTCCTGGGAGGGCTCGGCCGGGACCGGATCGACGGCGGGGCGGGACTCGACACGGCCGATTACGGCGACAAGACCGCGGCGGTCTCGGTGACGCTCGCCGGGGCCAAGGCGGCGACGGTGTTCGTCGGCGGGGTGGCGGAGGACACGATCCTCAACGTCGAGAACGTGGTCGGCGGCGGCGGCGCCGACGTGCTGAAGGGCGACGGCCTCGCCAACGTCCTGTCCGGCGGCGCGGGCGCCGACACGCTGCAGGGCATGGCCGGGAACGACACCTACTGGGTGGACACGGCCCGCGACGCGGTGCTGGAGGCCGTCGGCGGCGGCCGGGACACGGTCTACGCCACCGTGAGCTACGCCCTGGCGCGGGGCCAGGAGATCGAGGTTCTGACGCTCGACGCGGGCGGCACCGGCGCCTTCGCGCTGACCGGCAACGAGTTCGCCAACACGCTGACCGGCAATGCCGGCGCCAACCGCCTCGCGGGCGGCGCCGGCGCCGACACCTTCGTGTTCGATGCGCCGCTCGGCGGGGGCAACCTCGACCGCCTCACCGACTTCTCCGCGGCCGACGACACGATCGCCCTCGACCGTTCGGTGTTCGCATCGCTCCCCGTGGGAGCGCTCGCGGCCGGCGCCTTCAAGGATCTCGGGGTCGCCGGTGCGGTGCGGGATGCGGACGACCGGATCCTCTACGACCGCACCACCGGCCTCCTGACCTACGACGCGGACGGGAGCGGCGTGGGGGCGGCGGTGGCCTTCGCGGTCGTCGAGACCAAGGCGGTGCTGACGGCGGCGGACTTCCTCGTCCTCGCCTGACCGGGCCCTCGCTCTCACGGAGGGACGGGCGCCCTTGACATATTCGCAAACTGCATCTTAGTTAGATGCAAGTTGCGAATATGAGGCGCCCGTGAGCGAGGCCGCAAATCCTGCCGGTGACGACCCCGAGGCCTACGGGCGCCTCGCGCTCACCGTCGACGTCGTCCTGATCGGGCTGCGGGGCACCCGCCCGGCCGCGCTCCTGCTGCGGCGGAGCGAGCCTCCGCAGGTCGGGCTCTGGTCGCTGCCCGGCGGCTTCGTCCGCATCGACGAGACGATCGATGCGGCGGCCGGGCGGGTGCTGCGCGAGAAGGCCGGGCTGACCGGCCTGCATCTGGAGCAGCTCTACACCTTCGGCGCGCTCGACCGCGATCCGCGCATGCGCATCGTCTCCGTGGCCTATCTCGCGCTGCTGCCGGAGCGGGCCTTCGCGGACGCGGCGCGCAATGGCGCGGGCCTGCTGTCGGCGATCATCGACGTGCCGTGGGCCGGTGAGGCGGGTGGCCCCGTCGTGCTGCACCCGCCCGAGGGAAGCCCCGAGCCCGGCCCGCTGCCGCTCGCCTTCGACCACGCCGACATCCTGGCGCTGGCGATGCTGCGGCTGCGGGGCAAGCTCGACTACTCGGCCGTCGGCTTCGCGCTGCTGCCGGAGCGCTTCACCCTGCGCCAGCTCCAGGATGTGCACGAGGCGATCCTCGGCACGCCCCTCAACAAGCCCGCCTTCCGCCGCCGGATGCTCGACCGCGGCTGGCTCGAACCGACCGGCGAGCGCGAGGCCGGCACCTCGTTCCGGCCGCCCGAACTCTACCGCTTCCGCAACACCCGCTGATCCGTCTTCGAGGAGACTGCCATGGCCACGATCCGAAACCTCGGCCCGGTCGCCCAGCTGCGCAGCGAGGCGAGCCGCCACGTCATCCGCTACCGCAACGGACGGGTGCGCCAGAGCGGGCGGGGCCTCGTGTTCTGGTTTCGCCCGGAGACCGCGAGCATCAGCGAGGTCCCGATGGACGACCGCGAGATGACCCTGTTCGTGCGGGGACGCAGCCGCGACTTCCAGACCGTCGCGGTGCAGGGGACGATCGGCTGGCACGTGGTCGATCCCGAGCGGCTGGCGAGCCGCGTCGACTTCTCGATCGGGCTGCGGAGCGGTACGTTCCAGGGCGAGCCGATCGAGCGGATCGAGGCGCGCCTCTCCGGCATCGCCGGCCAGGCGGTGCTGCAGCATCTCGCGGCGAGCCCGGTCCGCGCCCTGCTCGACGCGGGCCCCGAGCCCCTGCGCCTCCTGCTCGAAGCGGTGCTGACGGAGGCCCCCGCGCTCGCCGAGATCGGCGTCGCCCCGGTCGCGGTGCGGCTCACCAACCTCGCGCCGACGAGCGAGCTGGAGCGCGCGCTGCAGACGCCGACCTTCGAGGCGCTCCAGCAGAAGGCCGACGAGGCGACCTTCGCCCGCCGTGCGCTCGCGGTGGAGAAGGAGCGCGCCATCGCCGAGAACGAACTCGCCACCCGCACCGAGCTGGCGCAGCGCGAATCGGGCCTCATCGCCCGCGAGGCCGAGAACGCCCGCGACCGCGCGGCGGGGTTGGCGGAAGCGCGCGGCCTGGAGGCGGCGTCGGAGGCCGAGCGCATCCGCCTCGTCGAGGGGGCGCGGGCCGAGGCCGAGGCGCGGCGCGTGGCGGTCTACCGCGACCTTCCCCCGGCCACCCTGCTCGGGCTGGCGGCGCGGGAACTCGCGGCCAAGCTGGAGACGATCGATCACGTCACCGTGACGCCCGACCTGCTGGCGAGCGTGATGGGCGAGTTCCGCCGGGCGGCGCCGCTCGCCGCGCCCCGCTGAGGGCGCGGGCCATGGCGGCGATCACCCCGCGGGCCGTGTTCGTCACCCGCGACACCGATTACGAGTTGCTGCTCGCCCGCCACGCGACGCGGGGCCAGGCCAAGTTCTTCCTCGAGAGCCGCGGGCAGTCCCTGAACGAGGCCGAGGACCGCCATGCGCGGTTCCAGGCGGCGCTGGCGCAGGCCCGCGCCGCGGTGCCGGGAGACTGGCGCCAGGCGCTGGCGCGGCGCGCCGATCTCGACCGCTTCCTGTTCGCGCCCGAGGACGTCGTCGTCGCCGTCGGCCAGGACGGTCTGGTCGCCAACGTCGCGAAGTATCTCGCCGGCCAGCCGGTGATCGGCCTCAACCCGGCGCCCGACCTCTACGACGGCGTGCTGGCCCGCATCGCCGTCGCGCAGCTCGGGTCCCTGCTGCCGGCGAGCGTCGCGGGGGCCGCGGCCATCGAGCGCCGGACCATGGTGGAGGCCGTGCTCGACGGCGGCGAGCGGCTGCTGGCGCTCAACGAGATCTTCGTGGGCCACCGCAGCCATCAATCGGCCCGCTACCGGATCGAGGCCGGCGAGGCGGCCGAGGACCATTCGTCGAGCGGGCTCATCGTGGCCTCGGGCACCGGGGCGACGGGCTGGGCGCGCTCGATCAGCGAGGCGACCGGCCTCGGCGTGCCCCTCGGGCCCGAGGAGCCCGCGCTCGGCTACTGGGTGCGCGAGCCCTTCCCCAGCGTGGCGACGGCGACGCGGCTGCGTGCCGGCAAGCTCGCCGAGACGACGCTCCGCGTGGTCTCGCGGATGAACGAGGGCGGCGTGGTCTTCGCCGACGGCATCGAGCAGGACTTCATCCCCTTCGACTGGGGCCGGCGCGTCGCGTTCGCCCCCGCGCCGCGGGCGCTCCACCTCGTGGTCGGGTAGAGCGTCGGCCCGAACGGTGGCTGCCGGCTTTCGGCGAAAGCCGATGCGGCACGAGAACCTGGAGAACCGCCGACGCGTCGCCCGCCGGCGCCGGGCCTGTGCGCGGACACATCGCCGCGCTGGACGCCCGTCCATCGATCCTGTCTGATCGCCGAAAACAGACGGGAGGCGAGACATGTCCGAGAATGGGGAAGACCAGGGTCGGCTCACGCGCGCGGCGAGCTTCGTTTTTCTGCATACGGAACACGCGATCTATGCCGCCCTCGGTGTTCTGCTGGCGCTGACCGCCCTGGTGGCGCTGATCGATGCCGCCGGCCTGACGTGGAACGCGCTCGTCGCGCTCGGGGGTGCCGCCCAGATCCTGGAGGTGGTGGACCGGCTCCTGTTCCTGCTGATGCTGATCGAGATCCTGCACACGGTGCGGGTGTCGATGCGCTCCGGCCGCCTGACCTGCGAGCCGTTCCTGATCGTCGGCCTCATCGCCTCGATCCGGCGGGTGCTGGTGATCACCCTGCAATCCTCCGAGATCACCCATTCCAAGGACTGGTCGCCGGAGAAGCAGGCCCTGTTCCAGGCCTCGATGATCGAACTCGCCGTGCTCGCCGGCCTGATCCTGACCATGGTGATCGCGATCTTCATCCTCCACCGCGCCCGCGACGACGGCCAGCCGGCGGGGGAGGAGAAGAAGGAGGACGCTGGCGCCTGACGGCGCATCCGGCGCCTGATCGGCCGACATCTCACGCCGCGGGCTTCTTCCCGGCGGAATCCTGCAGCGGGCGCTCCTCCACGAGGCCGAGGCAGGCGAGCGCCAGCACGAGGCCGAGGCAGGCGGCGAGGAAGACGAGGCGGAAGGTCTGCCCGAGCTGCGCCGCGTCGGCGCCGCGGATCAGCGCGGCCATGTCGTGAGCCGTGCTCTCCCCGCCCGCGCCGCCGAGCACGAGGGTGCCGAAGATCGCCACGATCAGCGCCCCGCCGAGGGCGCGGAAAAAGTTCATCGAGGCGGTGGCGATGCCGAGCTGCTGCGGCGCCACCGCGTTCTGGACCGCGATGGTCGAGAGCGGCAGCACCGTGCCGATCCCCATCGACAGCACCACGAACAGGATCTCGATGCCCCAGAGCGGCAGCCGGTGGCCGAGGAAGGCCAGCGCGGCGCAGGCGGCGACGCTCAGGCTCAGGAGCGCGAGCGGCAGGCGCTTGTAGTGCCGGAAATGGACCATCGAGCGGCCCGAGATCGTGGCGCCGACGACCGTGCCGATCATCAGGGGCACCATCGCGAGGCCCGAGCGACTCGGATCGAGCCCGATCACCCCTTCGAGGAAGATCGGCACGTAGATCGAGAGGCCGATCAGGGTGCCCATGGCGAAGCAGGCGGCGAGCGTCGCGCTGGTGACCACGCGGTCGGAGAGGACGCTCAAGGGGATCAGCGGCTCGGACGCGGTGGCGAGGCGCGCGGCGAAGGCGGCGGCCCCGGCGAGGCCGAAGGCCGCGAGCCCGAGCACCGGGGCGGACGCCCAAGGATAATGCACGCCGCCCCAGCTGAGCGCCAGCATCAGGCTGGTCGAGCTGACGACGAGGAGCGCCGCGCCCGGATAGTCGACGCTGTGGCGCCGCTCGCGCCGCGGCAGGAGCTTCAGCTTGCCGTTGGTGAGGAGGAAGGCGGCGAGCCCGATCGGCAGGTTGATCCAGAAGATCGCCGACCAGTGCAGGTGCTGGGCGAAGAAGCCGCCGAGCAGGGGCCCGGCCACCGAGGACAGGGCGAACACGCCCGCGATGTAGACCTGATAGCGCGCCCGCTCCTTGGCCGTGAGGATGTCGGCCAGGATCGTCTGCGCCAGCGCGATCAACCCGCCGCCGCCGATGCCCTGGAGCCCGCGGGCGAGCGCCAGCGCGATCATGCTCGGCGCCAGCGCGCACAGCAGCGAGCCGAGGCTGAACGTCACGATGGCGATGAGCAGCATGATCCGCCGCCCGTGGATGTCGGACAGCTTGCCGTAGAGCGGCGTCACCGCGGTCGAGGCGAGCAGATAGGCGGTGACGATCCAGGGGAGGTTGGCCGCATCCCCGAGTTCGAGGCCGATCGTCGGCAGCGCGGTCGCCACGATGGTCTGGTCGAGGGCGGCGAGCAGCATCGCGGCGACGAGGCCGATGATGATCGAGCGGATCTGGTCCGGGTCGAGGCGCGCGGAGGCGTCGGCGGCTTCGGCGCGGTGGGGAGCGTTCAAGACGGTGTGCCTCGGATGGGAAGCGCCCCGGCGGAACGGCTCGGGATCGGCCCAGACAGGGCTTGATTGGGGCGAGAGGGAGGCGCAGGGGCCGGGCATGCCGCCGCCGGGGCGCTGGGCAGGGTTGTCGGGAGAGAGGCCGTTGAGCGGCGAGAGCATCGCGGACGAGGCCCTGTTCGCGCCGGCCGCCGCCCGCAACGGGGCGGCGATCGTGGGGGTGCTGCGGGCGGTCCTGCCGCCGGGCGGCACGGTGCTGGAGGTGGCCAGCGGCACGGGCGAGCACGCGGTTCGCTTCGCCGCCGCCCTGCCGGCGCTGACCTGGCAGCCGAGCGACCCGGACCGGCGGGGACGCGGCAGCATCCGGGCCCATGCCCGCATGGCGGGCCTGCCGAACCTGCTGCCCCCGGTCGCGCTCGATGCCTGCGCGAAGGTCTGGCCGGTCGAGCGGGCGGACGCGGTCCTGTGCATCAACATGATCCACATCGCGCCGTGGGCGGCGACCGAGGGACTGCTCGCCGGAGCGGGCCGCCTGCTGCCGGAAGGCGGTCCGCTCGTCCTCTACGGCCCGTTCCGCATCGGCGGGGCGCATACGGCCGAGAGCAACGCCCGCTTCGATGCGGACCTGCGGATGCGCGATCCCGAATGGGGGGTGCGCGATCTCGAAGCGGTGCTGGCGGCCGCGGCCGGGCACGGCCTGCACCTTGCGGAGCGGATCGCGATGCCGGCCAACAATCTCAGCGTGGTCCTGCGGAAGGCCTGAGCGGTCGCGGCGGGCGGCCTGAGGCGGAGAGTCGCTCCCTTTCACCTGGGGATCGCGGCACCGCACCGGGGACCCGGCCGGGTCGCGCCGGGTTTCGGGGGAAACCGGTCCTGAACCGGCTCATCATGGATCCCCGATGGCCAAGTCCGTGACTGCCAAGCCTGAGAGCGCCCCGGAGCCGAACGCCGTCCCGCTGGTCCCGGCCGGCGCGCTCGCCGTCTCCCTGCTCGGCCTCCTCGACGGCCCGAAGCCGCTCGTTCACGTGGCGCGCGACGGGCGCCGGCTCGACGAGATCGCCGCGATCCTGCGGGCGCTCGCGCCGGAGCGGACGGTCGCGGTCTATCCCGAATGGGACTGCCTGCCCTTCGACCGCGCCTCGCCCTCGCGCGGCGTCATGGGCGCGCGGGCCGGGGTGCTGCGCTGGCTGACCGACCGGGCGGCGCTCCCCGATCTCCTCCTCACCACGGCGCCGGCCCTGCTGCAGCGGGTGCCGCCGCGAGAGACCTGGGCCACGGCCCATGTCGAGATCCGCGTCGGCGACCGGCTCGATCCCGAGGCGCTGACGGCGCAGCTCGCTCGGCTCGGCTACCAGCTCGACGACCGTGTGGACGAGCCGGGCGAAGTCGCGGTCCGCGGCCGGACCATCGACGTGTTTCCCGCCGCCGCTCCCCTGCCCTGCCGCATCGAGCATGCGGACGGGCGCGTCACCGCGATCCGCGCCTACGATCCGGTCTCGCAGCGCTCCCGCACCGAGACCGAGCGGCTGGTGATCGACCCGGCCACCGAGATCGTGCCGGAGGCGGGCTCGGAGGTCACGGTGACGCCGTTCACCGGCGCGGAGCACCGGCTGGCGCGCCACTACCGCGCCCTCTCGACGGTGCTGGATTACGTGCCCGAGGCCCGCCTCGTGGTCGAGGCCGGCACGGAGGAGCGCGTGGCGGCCTTCTTCGAGCAGCTCGACGAGGCACGGGAGGATTTTTCGGGGGGCGCGTCGGAGCCGCGCCTTCCCCTCCCCCTTCTGGGGCGGGGGAGGGGTGGGGGTGGTGCCGATGGCACCGTGACGACTCCTCCTGCACCACCTCCTGCCTCCCCCCCACAAGGGGGAGGAGAGGCGTCCCGTTCGACCGAGGGCGCGCTCTATCTCGGCCCCGCCGACTGGATGGCGCTGGTGAAGAAGCACGGCCTCGCCACCGCCGATATCGAGGAGGCCCAGAAGATCGCGCTCGCGCCCTTCCTGCGCGAGCGCCGGCCCGAGGCCGCCTTCGCCAGGACCCTGAAGGAGCGCCTGAAGGCCGGCGACCGGATCGTGCTCACCGGCCCCAAGGCGCCCCTGCGCCGGCTCGTGCGGGCGGCGGCCGAGCAGGACGGGCGCGCGCTTCGCCTGATCGACGGCTGGAGCGAGGTGGCGGAGGCCGCCCCCGGCGCGATGCTGGCGCTCGAAGCGCCGATCCGGGCGGGGTTTCGCGTGCCGGAGGCCGGCGCCACCGTGATCGCCGCCGCCGACCTGTTCGGCGGCGCGGAGGCGGGCGCGCCGCGCCAAGTCGCGATGCTCCCCATCGGCGAGGTCGAACTACGCGTCGGCGACGTGGCGGTCGACCGCGACCACGGCCTGTGCGTGTTCGAGGGGCTGGAGACGATTCCCGGCGTGGACGGCGCGGAAGAGGACGCCCTGCGGCTGCGCTTCGCCGACGATTCCGTCCTGATGGTGCCGGCGGCCCAGGCCGACCGCATCTGGCGCTACGGCTCGGAGGCGCAAGCCGTCTCCCTCGACCGTCTCGACGGCGGCACCTGGGCCCGGCGCCGCTTGGAGACGGAGGCCGCGCTCGCCAAGGCGGCCCGCGCCATGCTGAAGGCCGCGCAGGAGCGCCGCACGGCCCGCGCGCCGCGCATCGCGCCGCCCGCCTGGGAGATGGAGCGCTTCGCGGCGGGCTTCGGCTTCGCCCTGACGGGGGATCAGGCCCGCGCCATCGAGGACACGCTGGCCGATCTCGCAGGCGAGGCGCCGATGGATCGCCTCGTCTGCGGCGATGTCGGCTTCGGCAAGACCGAGGTGGCGCTCCGCGCGGCGGCCGCCGCCGTCTTCGCCGGGCGGCAGGTCGCCGTGATGGCGCCGACCACGGTGCTGGCGCGCCAGCACGCCGAGACGTTTCGGAAGCGCTTCGCCCGCTTCGGCATCGCGGTGGCGCAGCTCTCGCGGCTGGTGGCGCCGGCCGAGGCGCGGTGGGTGAAGCAGGGCCTCGAAGACGGCTCGGTGCGCCTCGTCGTCGGCACGCAGGCGCTCGCCGGGCGTGGCGTCCGGTTCCACGATCTCGGGCTCGTCATCGTCGACGAGGAGCAGCGCTTCGGCACCAAGACCAAGGCCGCTCTCCGCAAGGCGGCGGGCAATGCGCATCTCCTGACGCTCAGCGCCACGCCGATCCCGCGCACGCTCCAGGCCGCGATGGTGGGTCTCCAGAACCTCAGCGTGATCGCGACGCCGCCGGCCGTGCGCCGGCCGATCCGCACGGTGATCGCGCCGTTCGAGGACGAGACGCTTCGGGCTGCGCTGGTCCGAGAGCACCGGCGCGGCGGCCAGAGCTTCGTCGTCTGTCCGCGCATTGAGGACATCGCGCCGATGGCCGAGCGCCTCGCCGCGCTGGTGCCGGACCTCGCCGTCATGACCGCCCACGGCGCGATGAAGCCCGCCGAGATGGACGCCGCCATGGTCGGCTTCGCCGACGGCGCGGGCGACGTGCTGCTCGCCACCAGCATCATCGAGAGCGGGCTCGACGTGCCGCGGGCCAACACGATGCTGGTCTTCGACGCCGAGCGCTTCGGGCTGGCCCAGCTTCACCAGCTGCGCGGCCGGGTCGGGCGCGGGCAGCGGCGGGGCAGCGTCTTCCTGTTCGGGGGGCCCGGCAAGCCGCTGGGTGCGACCGCCGAGAAGCGGCTGCGGACCCTGGAGGCCCTCGACCGGTTGGGTGCCGGCTTCGCCATCGCGGCGCGCGACCTCGACCTGCGCGGGGCGGGCGACCTCGTCGGCGAGGCCCAGGCCGGCCACGTCGCCCGCGTCGGCCTCGGGCTCTACCAGCACCTGCTGCAGCTCGCGCTGCGCGCCGCCAAGGGCGAGCCGGCGGAGGACTGGAGCCCGGAGGTGCGCATCGGCCTCTCGGGCCGCGTGCCCGCCGACTACGTGCCCGAGCCCGAGATCCGCCTGAGCCTCGCCACGCGGCTGCTGCGGCTGCGCGCCCGCGACGAGCTCGATGCGCTGCGCGACGAGGTCGAGGACCGGTTCGGGGCGCCGCCGGAGCCGGTCGAGGCCCTGTTCACCCTGGCCTCCCTGCGGATCGGCTGCCTCGGCCTCGGCATCCTGCGCCTCAGCGGCGGGCCGCAGGGGATCGCGGCGGATTTCCACCCCGATCGGGCGGCGCCGACCATGCCGGTCTCGGAGGAGATCACCCTGCGCGACGACCGCGTGGTGTGGCGCCGGGGCGGCGACGAGCCCGCCGACCGCGCGTCCCAGGCCGCCGCGCTGTTGCGCCATCTGGAGAAGGCGCAGGCGCGGCACAGGTAGGGAGGAGCAACGGGACGCCGCATGACCACGCCGATCGACCGCGCCACCCTCGACCGGCTGATCGCCCTCGGGCGGGAGCGCGGCCAACTCACCGCCGACGACCTTCAGCGCGCCCTGCCGATCGACACCATGGACGTGGACGCCCTCGTCCTCGTGATGCTGGAACTCGACGCCGCGGGCGTCGGCGTCGAGCCGGACGCGTTCGGGCCGCGGGGCGAGCGCCCGGTGACGGCGGTGCCGGATCTGCCCGCTCCGGAGCGACGGGCGACGACGTCCGCCCCCGTGCCGGTGGGGGCGCCGCAATCCGCGGGCGGTGCCGCGGGCGCGGGGGCCGCGGCGCCGGCCGGATCGGAGAGGGGCGCCGCGGCGGAGCCGGTGGACCGGATCGTCCTCCTGTCCGGCCTCGCGGCCTTCTTGGTCCTGGCGGGAGCGCTGCTGCTGTTGTGAGGTCCCTGATCGAGCGCGACGGACCACGCCGCGACCGTCTCGCGAGGCTTCGGTCGAAGCCCTCCGCAGGGGCGGGAGAAACCTACAGCGCGGATCGGCCCGTTCGGGCATCCCGATCGACGTCCGGCCGCGTCACGCCTTGTCCCGACGCGTCGCGCCCCGGAGCGGTTCGGCTCCGCCTCGCGGTGGCGAAGGGGCGCGGAACGAGCCTGGGAAAACCTATCGCCGCCCGATCAACCGCTTCACCTCCGCCCGCGCCCGGTGCTCGAAGCGGGCGAGGTCGGCGCGGCGTTCGAGCGGCAGCAGGCTGCCACCGCCGGGGGGAAGCGCCAGGATCTCGGCGATCCGCACCCGCTCGGGAAACAGGCCCTCCAGCGGCGAGCCCGGCAGCGTCGCGGAATCGAGGCGCTCGGCGAAGGCGGTGTCGTGGAGCGCGCGCACGATCTCGTCCTCCAGGACCAGCCCCGGGGCATGGGCGCGCAGGCTCTCGTCGTAGGCGGTCTTGAGCAGGTAGGCCGTCGGCCCCGCGACCAGGGCGAGGCTCGCGGCGATCACCCGGTCGTCGAGGCGCAAGGTATCGGCCCGCACGGCCGGCGGGCCGGACGCGGCGCCGTCCTGCCGGAACAGCGCGCGGGCGAAGCGCGCGCTGTCCGGTCGGCTCGCGAGCGCCGTGCCGGCCTCGCCCTTCCAGCCCGCGGCCTCCAGCGCCAGGAACGCGTCGAGCGCCTGCTCCAGCGCCGGCCCCTCGGTCGCGGTCTCGAAGGCCAGCGCACCGGACTCGGCGAGGCGGCGGCGGCGGCGGCGCAGGTCCTTCAGGCGGCTCTTGTGGGGATGATCGGCGAGGAAGGCGAGGTGGCTCGCCCGCCGGTCGAGGACCGGGCGCTCGAAGCTCGCCACGGTGGCGATCTGCCAGCCGGCCCGCGCCATCGCGGCGAGGAGCCCGGCGCCGGGGCGGCTCTCGACCGCCAGCAGCGGCCAGCGCCAGCAACGCCTGCCCGAGGCGCGCGCGAGGCCGGCCACCAGGGCGTCGAGTCGAAGGTCGAGATCGGGCCCGTCGGCGACGAGCGGGGCGCTCGCCGTCACGTACGGGGAGAGGAAGGGCTGCGCGATCGCCGCGCCGAGCCCGGCGATGTCGGCCCGCAGGACGAAGGGCAGCAGCGCCGCCAAGCCGCCGGACACGCCCATGGGGCCGGGCACGACCACAGCGGCGAGGTCGGCAGGCGCGAGCCCGCTCGCGCGGTGCGCCTCGACCGGGCGGCGGGCGTAGAACGGGTGCGGCTCGACGGCCGCGAGCGCGAGCGCGTCCCAGGCCCCCGACTCGAGGGCGGAAACCGGCACGACGGCGGCCTCGGGGGCCGCGTCGAGGGCGACGTGCGGGGAGCGGCGGAGCGGGAGACCCATGATCAGGCGCCGCCGCTCCGGGAGAAGGCCGGAAGCGCGAAGGCGGGCGTCATGATGCCGTGCACGGCGCGCGCGCCCGCCGCCATGGCGAGACCGCGCAGGGCCGTGGCGCCGGCCATGGCGAGCGCCGCCCCGGTGACGCCGAGCCACGGGATCAGGACGAGGCAGAGCAGGACGGCCAGCCCCAGCATGGCGAGCGTGATGGCGACGCAGAGCCGCTCGCCGCCGAGCATGATCAGGATGTCCTCGCCCGGCCCGAACAGGCTCGCGGTCACGCCGCCCGCGACCAGGATCGCCAGCACCGGCAGGCTGTCGTGGAAGTCGGAGCCGAACAGGCCGAGGAGGAGCGGCGCGGCGGCAATGACGCCGAGGCCGACGAGCGCCGTGCCGAGGAAGGTCCAGCGGGCCTGGCTGCGCACGAGGCCGGCGAGCCCCGCCTCGTCGCCCTCGGCGCGGGCGGCGGCGAAGCGCTGCGCGGTCGCGGCGGAGGCGGCGTAGGAGACGAAGACGACGAATTGCTGGATGCGGGTGGCGGCGAAGTACAGGCCCACCGCCGCCGGGGGCGCGAGGAAGCCGAGCAGCACCACGTCGACGAAGCCGAAGGCGCTGGTGGCGAGTTCGCCCGCCGCGATCGGCAGGCAGGCGGTCAGCCAGATCCTCCAGCGGTAGGTCCGGGGCCCGGCGGGCAGGTGGCGGCGCAGCCGCGCCAGCAGAGCCAAGCCCTGGATCGTCGCACTGACACCGGTGGCGGCCAGCGTGCAGGCGATGGCGACCCAGGCGTGGGCCGGCGCGCCGAACAGCACGGCGCCGATCATGCCGGCCATGATCAGCCCCTGGCGCAGCAGGTAGGGCGGGGCGATGGCGAGCATCGCCCAGCCCTGGCTGCGGGCCACGCCCTCGAGATAGTCCTGGAAGGCGAAGAGCGGAACGACGAGGACGGCGACGAGGATCGGACCGCCATAGGGGCCGTCGAGGATGTCGTGCTGGATCTCGGCGATGGCGAATCCCGCGAGCGCCAGCGCCAGCCCGCCCGCGATGCTGGCGAGCGCTCCGCCGAGCAGGAAGCCGCGCACCGCGTCGAGATGGCCGCGCGCCCGCTCGACGGGCAGGAAGCGGCAGGCGCCCTGGGCGAGCCCGAGGGTCGCGGTGTGGCCGAGGATCGCGATCCAGACCCAGACGGTGGCGAAGACGCCGTATTCCGCGCCGCCCATCATCCGGGCCATCAGCACCTGGGCGAGGTAGGCGCAGCCGGCGGCGGCGATGCGCACGGAGAACACGCCGAGCGCGGCTCCGCCCGCCCCGGCGCGCGCCGCGACCAGCCGGGCGCGCACCCGGCCCAGCGGAGAGACCGCGCCCGGAAAAGGACCCGCCGCCCATTCGTCCGCAGCCAAGGCGGTGCCCTCCCCAGAGCGGCCGGGCACCGGACTGGGGCCGGCCCACATGAGGTTCAGGCTAGCGGGGCACGCGTTTCGGTCCGGTTAAACCGCGTGCCGGCCCCGGTCGGGGGCTCGCCCGCGGCCGCAGGGCGCGGACGACGCTTGCCTTATGGCGCGGCCGGGCAATGTAGGTCTCATGGTTCAAGCGCGGGCACAGACTGCATCGATGCCGGCCGAGCAGGGACCGGTGCTGGATGCGCAGACGCGGGAACGCCTCGGGCGGCAGCTCAAGGCGCTCTACGATCCCGTGTTCGACGAGCCCCTCGACCCGCGGCTGACGGCGCTGGTGCAGCAGCTGGAGGCCGACAAGCGCGAGGCCGCCGGATCCTCTTCCCTCGACAGGGTGTGATAGCGCACCTCGTGGTGCGGACCGTGCGCTTCATGCGCTGGATGCGGGGGCGCCGCATCTTGCTTTGTGCGACGCAGCATATAATTTTGCATCAGACGAGATCGCGATGGCGTCGCGGTCCCGTTGCCCTTCTTGGGCGTTTCCTCCCTAGACTTCGGGCCGCTCCCTCACCGGGGCGGCCTTTTTTGTCGAGGCAGCGAAGCCTTAGCCGGCTTGCAGTCGGGCGCCAAGCACGATCTTGCCGCCCGCGGCCGGCAGCGCAAGAATTTTCCGTCTCTCCGGCCGATCCTGTCAGTTCCCGCGTGCGGCCGGCGCCGCGCCGGAGGACGTGCGGCCCTGGGCCGGGCCGGTCGCGGTGCCGGTTCGGTCCGCATCCGCCTTGGTGGGATCGGGTTGCAGCAGCGATAGGGTGATCGCGCGGGTCGCGTGCTCGGCCATGCAGCGCAGGCCGAGGTCGTTCAGCCGGAAATGGCGCCCGAGCATGTGCGCCTCGTCGGTGCCGCGGGTCGAGAGATAGCGCATCGCCGCGTAGCGGTGGACCAGCGGCACCGCCTCGCGGCTCGCGATTTCCTGCACGGTGCGGACCATGCGGTTGTAATAGTCGTCCTCGGCGAGGCTCGCGGTGAAGACCGGATCGATCAGCACGATGTCGATGTCGTGCGACATCACCCACTTCACCGAATCGTCGAGGGCCTCGGCGAAGGTGTCGATGTCGACCCGCGCCAGGGCGTCGTTGGTGCCGACCTGCCAGACCACGAGGTCGGGCTCGACCTCCGCCACGAGGGTGCGCAGGCGCTCGCCCGCCCCGCTCGCGACCTCGCCGGGCAGCGCGCGGGCCTCGACCTCGACCTTCACGTCGGGCAGCGCACGCTCCAGCGCGTTCTCGAGCTTGACCGGATAGCTCGACGCCGAGCCGAGCCCCGCCGAGGACGAGCCGATCGAGAGCACGCGGATCGGCCGCTTCTCCTTGAGCGCGGCCTTGACCGCCTTGAGCTTGGCCAGGGTGTAGAGCTTGGAGCCCGGCACGCGGCATTCCGGCGACAGGCTCTGGTCGAGGGGCTCCGCCGCCTGGGGCGGGGCCACCTGAACGGGCGCAGCTTGGACCGGCGCCGCGACGGCGGGCGGCGTCTCGGCGCGGGCGGAGAGGCCGGCCCCGAGGACGAAGCTCAGGCCGGCGGAGAGGCCGAGCGCGAGGCGGCGCCGTCGGGCGGCGTCCGCGGGGTGCGCGGCTTGCGGGAACGCCATTCGACGAACCATGCGGTGAAACCCAGTGCGAACAGGCCGGACCCTACGACCGAAACGTCGACGATGATACCGCCTCCGGTCTGGAAGCGCACGAACTGCGCGGCCAGGCTCAACAGCGATCCCATCGAGAACACCGCGAGCGAGTTGCGCCCGAGCCCGGAGAGGAAGCGGGCGAGCGGCATCACCCGCGGCGCGATCAGCCCGTAGACCGCCTGGAAGGCCAGCACCATCCCGCAGAAATGGATCAGCCGGCCGGGCGAGAGATAGGTTTTGTCGAAGGTGAAGACGAGGCGCGGCTCGGGCGCCAGCATCGGATCGGGGCGCAGCTCCCACACGGCGAGTATGACGCCGAGGATCACGATGGCGATGCCGAGCGGCGTCAGCCGCCGGGCGAGAGACCGCAGGCGCGGGTTCTCGCGGGCTGCCTCGTTCGAGACGAAGCCGAGCACCAGCAGGAGTTGCCAGCAGAGCGGATTGAAGAACCAGTCGCCCTCGCCGGGCCAGGACGGGAAGTTCCACGCGAAGACGAGGCTGGCCGCGTAGAGCGAGACCGACAGGGCGATGAGGAGCGCTCGGCTGACGCGACCCAGAAGCACCACGACCGGCGCGATGGCGATCAGCACGACGTAGAGCGGCAGGATGTTGAAGAAGCCGAGCTGGTGCGTCAGCAGCACGATGCCGACCATGGTCTGGATCGGATCGCCGAAGAAGCCGCCGGCATTGTGCCATTCGAGGATGAGCGGATTGTCGAGATAGAGCGCGCAGGCGGCGATCATGGCGAGCGCCAGCGCCATGATGACGATCTGGGCCCGGTACACCTCGACCGTGCGCGACAGGAGCCGCAGCACCGTCATCAGCCGCGGCTCCGGGCGACCGTCGCGCCCGCGGGTCGCGAGCCCGATCGACCAGCCGGCCAGGAACACGAACAGCTCGGCGGCGTCCGAGATGCCGTATTGCGAGAAGGTGTAGCGCTCGAAGACGTTGCCTGGGATGTGGTTGATGAAGATCGTCACGAGCGCGACGCCACGCCAGAAATCGATCGCGTTCGGCTCGCGCATCAGGCTCCACGGTCCGGCGGTGTGACGTCGAAGCGACGTCGAAGCGTCAGGTCCCGGCCTCCCGGGCAGGGGGGTCGGCCACCGTGCGGTGCCGTCCCGGGACCCGCGACCCGGAAGCGGAAGGCCGGCCCTGATAGACCGCGCCGGGGCGGCTTGGGAAGCCACGGAACGGTGATGGGCGGGGCTTCGCATCGCGTCAGGAGGCGACGCGTCAGGCGGCGCCGTGCAGTTGACCCGCGTGCCACGCGGCCAGGGCGTCGAGGGTGACGATCCCGCCGGGCCACGCGACGCCCTGGAGGTGGGTGTGGGGGGCGCCCGGCTCGCCGAGATCGGACACCGCCGAGAAGGCGCCGTCGAGGGCGTGGCTCTTCGTGTAGCGGCTGCGGGTGGCGAGCACCGGCAGGCCGGCGGCCAGCGCCGAGCGGATGCCCGCGGCCGAATCCTCGAAGGCGATCGCCGCGGACGGGTCGATGCCGAGGCGGTGGACGGCGAGGGCGAAGATGTCGGGGGCGGGCTTCTTCTGCGCCGCCTCGTCGCCCGCCGCGATCACGTCGAAGGGGTTGTCGCCGGGGAAGTTGAGGCGCAGCAGCAGGTCGATGTTGGGCCGGCTCGTGGTGGTGGCCACCGCCAGCCGCACGCCGCGCGCCCGCGCCTGCCCCACCAGCCGCCCGATTCCCGGCCGCAGGCCGAGCCCCCCGCCCTCGGCGAGTTCGCCGTAATAGCGGGTCTTGAGGTCGTGGATCTCGGGCATGCGGGCCTTGAGCGCGTCCGCCTCGCCCGGATGGAAGCGCTCGATGTAGTGGACGAGCCGCTCCTTGCCGCCCATCACCCTGAGGAGTTCGGCGTAGAGTTCCGGCGACCACTCCCAGGGCAGGCCGAGCGTCCGGAAGGCCCGGTTGAAGCCCTGGCGGTGAAGGTCCTCGGTCTCGGCCAGAGTCCCGTCGACGTCGAAGATCAGCGCCTTCAGCATCGCGCGCCTTCCCGCCCGGTGGCCATCGCCGCGGCCTCGCGGATCGTCGCGATGTTCGCCCGGTAGCGGTCGGGGCCGCCCTTGAAGGCAGCGGAGCCCGCGACCAGGATATCGGCGCCCGCCGCCGCCGCCGGCCCGGCGGTCTCCGGGGTGACGCCGCCGTCGACCGAGATGCCGATGGGACGGTCCGCGACGAGGGCCTTCACCCGCGACACGGTCTCGAACGCGGACGCGATGAAGCTCTGGCCGCCGAAGCCGGGATTGACCGTCATCACCAGCACGAGATCGACCATGTCGAGCACCGGCTCGATCAGGGTGGCTGGCGTGCCGGGGTTGAGGGCCACGCCCGCGCGCTTGCCGAGGCCCCGGATGGTCTGGAGCGAGCGGTGGATGTGCGGGCCGGCCTCGGCGTGGACCGTGATCGCGTCGGCCCCGGCCTCGGCGAAGGCGGCGAGGTAGGGATCGGCGGGCGCGATCATCAGGTGGACGTCGAACAGCTTGTCGGTCCAGGGCCGCAAAGCCTTCACGACCGCGGGGCCGAAGCTGATGTTGGGCACGAAATGCCCGTCCATCACGTCGAGATGGATCCAGTCGGCCCCGGCCTCGGCGATGGCCCGCGTCTCCTCGCCGAGGCGCGCGAAGTCGGCGGCGAGGATCGAGGGGGCGATGACGGTCATGGGCAGGCTCGATACAGGCGGCGCGCCGCTCGGAGAAGCGGCCCGCCGGAGAGAGTAGGGCGATCTTCGGGTGGGATGTAGTGGACCTTCCGCCGATCGCACGGGGCACGGAAGGGCGCCGTTCCGAGCGGCGACGTCGCGGGGCGCCACGTCTCGCAGGCGGGTCTCACAGAACGGCGGAGAGCACCTCGTCGAGGGTCACGGTGCGCCCGGCCTCGCGGGAGAGCCGCAGCAGGGTGGATTGGCGGAAGCGCGGATCGGCGGTGACCTCCCGCCCGAGCCAGTCGGGGAGGGAGAAGGCCTGCGCCTCGTCGTCGAGTTCGACCTCGGCCAGGATCATCCCTTCGAGCGCGCCGGTATAGACGTCGACCTCCCAGACCAGCCCGCCGTGCAGCACCCGGTGGCGGGTCTTCTCGATCAGGCAGGTGCCGCAGACGAGACGCAGCATGGCCTCGCCGTCCGCGCGGGGGATCTCGTACTCGAATTCCGGCCGCCCGAGCCCCCGGCGCTCGCCCTTGACGGTGAGGAAGGCGCGCTCCTCGTCGAGCCGCACCCGCACCTTCCCGTTCTCGAACTGCCCGACGAGGCCGTCCGTCAGCCGCCGCCGGCCGATCACGGCCGCCTGCCAGCCGTCATGGACGACCAGGAACTTCCGCTCGATCTCGACACGCATAACCGGAGCATCGGCCCAAAGGGTGCGCACCGGATCTTCGGAAGAGCCGGTGCCGCACAACGATTTACGGGATCGTTCCGGATGCCGCATCCGGAAACGCTCCTCCAAGGCCCGAGGGAGAGGGCGGGGCCGGCCCGCCTCCTTCGGCGCGACCCGACTAGGCCAAATCCGGGTTGCGCGCCATCCGATGCGGAGCGCGCAGCGGATGCGGCGGGCGCGGGGCTCGCCGCCTCCGGACGATACCTCAGTGCCAGAACGGCTTGGCGTCGACCAGTTCCGCGTGCGCCTCCGCCGCTTCGTCGAGCAGCTTCCCGCTGTGCGCCTCGATGTCGGCGGCGGCCATGCCGGCGGCGAACAGGGTCGAGGGGCCGGCCTCGCTCCCGCTCTCCTCCACCACCTCGCCGCGCACCACGTCGTGGGCGGTGGCGATGTCGTTGAGCGCGCCGAGCTGGTCCTGCAGGCCCGACAGGGCCTTGACGAAGGCGGCATGGCGCCGGCCCGCCTTGCGGCCGGGATAGAGGCCGGCGAAGAACTCCGCGCCGTAGCGCAGCTTCTTGGCGGCGATGCGCACCCGGTGGCGCTCCTCGGGGCTGAGCCGGTCGAGGCGGCGCCCGCGCTTCTTCACCTGCCGGCGGCGGCGGTCGAGCTCCCGGTCGGCGAAGTCGCGGGCCGGCTCGTCGCGGCGCACCGGCCGATCGCCGCTCGCGTCCCGCAGCCAGGGACCGGCATTGATCCAGCCGATCAGGTCGAGCGCCAGGGCGCGCCACGCCTCGGAGCCGATCAGCGCCTCGACCTCGGCATAGGCCGAGGTCCGCGCTGCCTCCAGCTGCCGCTCCAAGCCGAGCAGGCCGACTTCGTCCGGGTGGCGCTCGCGCTCCGCCGGCAGGGTGGTGGCGAGGAAGACGTCGAGGTTGCGCGCGCGGCCGAGCGGCTCCGTCATCCGCTTCAGCTCCGCCTGCAGCCGCTCGCCCATCGCGTCCTCGACGAGGTCGCCGAACAGCGAGAAGGCCGAGCGCAGGCGCCGGATCGCCACCCGCATCTGGTGCAGCGCCCCCGCGTCCCGCCGCTCCAGCAGGATCGCCTCGTTGAGCCGCATGTGGCGCAGGCAGGCATGGGCGATGGCCCGGAAGGCCTCCGCCGCGGTGGCCTCCTCCCACAGCGGCACGGGCTCGGCCTTGTGGACGCGCTCCGGCGTGCCGGCGGCGAGCGCGTAGCCCCGCTCGGCCTTGGTCCGCACCCCGAGCCGCACCGGCACCAGGGCGGCCACCGCATGGGCCAGGGCGAACACGTCGCTGGCCTCGCCCGCTTTCAGCTCCAGCTCGATCTCGCAGATCGTCGCGATCCGGTCGCCGGCGGCGGGCGCCTCGATGCGGCCGGTGTCGAGGGCGACCTCGACCGCGGAGGCGCCTTGCCGCACGAGGTAGGTCTTGCGCGTCACCGCGGTGGTGAAGAGCGGCTCGAGCCTCGCGTCGCGCTCGAGGATGTCGGGCAGCGGCGTGTCGGCGAGCACGGCGAGATCGGGCTCGGGTCCTCCGATCTCCTCCTCCCATTCGGGCCGCGCGAACAGGCCGTCGCCCTCCGCCTTGAGGGTCTGGATGTGGCGTTCCCCGATCCGGCGAACCCGCAGGCCGAGCCCGGCCGCCCGCAGATCGCGATCCGGCGTGTCGTAATAGACCGAGGCGAGTTCCGCCTCGCCGCGCTCGGACGCCTCCCGCAGCAGCGGATGGTCCTGCAGCACGGCGAGGTCGGACGGCTCGCATTCCAATTTCAGCTCGATCTCCCGCGGTACGCTCATCCGGCTCCGTCCGATCCCAGTTCTCATCGTCCCGTGCCGCGGCGCGGCCCTGCAGGAGACGGGATAACGCGGCAGGAGGCGGTTGGATCGGGCCGGCCCGACGGCACCATCCTACGTGGGTTTCCCAATCGAATGCGCACGCGATGATTGTCCACGGGCTCGGCTTAGACTTAGAGGTCGATCTTGTAAGCTATATTGCCAAGTCTATAGAGTGAGCGCCCCCGTCGAGGGATGCGATCACTCTTACGCCGGCGACACGACCATGGCTTCTGGCATCACCCCCGATTCGCTCCTCGTCGGCAACGCCCTCGGCTGGCACGACGGCGACAGGACGCTGACCTACGCCTTCATCACGCAGGTGCCGGGTTACTACGCCAGAGTCGACACGAACGGCGACGGCCGGGCCGATTCCTACCTGATCAGCGAAGGCGACACGGGCGAGGCGGACTTCACCGTTCCGTTCGGCGCCAGCGTCGCCATGGGCCGGGCGGAGGCCGCTCTCACGCGGCAGGCTCTCAAGGAATGGGCCGAGGTGGCGAACCTCAACCTCGTCGAGGTCAAGCCAGGTTCGGCCACGGGCGCCGACATCACGCTCGGCTCCTTCAAGTTCAACAACACCGACACCTTCGGCTTCGTGGCGGACTTCCCCGACGGAAGCGTCACCGACATTGGGCCTGCCACGCTCGGCAGGCCCTCGGTCCACGGCGATTTCTGGATCAACACCGGCAATCCGCAGCAGGTCGGCGCCGTCTACGGCAACACCGGCTGGCAGACCTACCTGCACGAACTCGGCCACGCCTTGGGCCTGCATCACCCGAACGACGACGGCGAGCCCAACACGCCGGTCACCTTCCACAACAACCAGTACACGGTGATGTCCTACGTCCCCCATCCGGGCATGGAAGGCGTTCCGGATGCCGATCAGGACTGGCCGATCACGCCGATGATGTACGACATCGCGGCGATCCAGAAGCTCTACGGCGCCAACCTGACCACCCGCGCCGGCGCCACGACCTATTTCGGCACGAACGGCGCCTACGCCCTCAAGGACGGCGGCCTGCTCGCCAACGGCCGGACCGCGATCCTCACCGTGTGGGACGCGGGCGGCATCGACACGATCGACGCCTCGAACCAGACCGGCTCGGTCAGGATCGACCTCAATCCCGGCGCCTTCTCGACCATCGGGCAGGTCGCCAACAACATCGGCCTCGCCCTCGCCCACACGGTCGACGGGGTCATCGTCAACATGATCGAGAACGCCAGGGGCGGCTCGGCCGCCGACATCCTCGTCGGCAATGTCGGCAGCAACACCCTCGACGGCGGGGCCGGCGCGGACCGGATGACGGGCGGGGCCGGCAACGACACTTTCCTCGTCGACGATCGCGGCGACCGCGCCTTCGAGAAGGTGGGCGGCGGCAGCGACAAGGTGCTGTCCTTCGTCAGCTACGCGCTGTCCGCCGGTCAGCAGATCGAGGCCCTGCAACTGCTCACCGCGACCGGCTCGGCCCGCCTCAACCTCGTCGGCAACGAGTTCGGCCAGACGCTCGTCGGCAATACCGGCGCCAACGTCCTCGACGGCGGGCTCGGCCTCGACGTGCTGGTCGGCCGGGGCGGCGCCGACACCTTCGTGTTCGCGGGCGCGCTCGGAGCGGGCAACCTCGACCACATCACCGACTTCGCCACCGTGGATACGATCCGGCTGAGCGAGAGCGTCTTCTCGGCTCTGGCGCCGGGACAGCTGACGGCGCGGGCGTTCAAGGACATCGCCAAGGCCAGGGTCGATGCCGACGACCACATCCTCTACGACAGCCGAAACGGAAGCCTGTTCTACGACGCCGACGGCTCGGGCAAGGCGGCGGCGGTGAAGTTCGCCGTGCTCGACAACAAGGCGGCGATCACCCACGCCGATTTCCTGATCGCGTAGGCGCGCACGAGGCTCCCGTTTCCCGCGGACACGACGGCGCGCGCCTGCCGCGCCGCCGTGCCCGCCGATCTCCACTCGTTCCGTTCGAGCCCGCGGCCGGGCAGGGCGTCTTCCGGCGGTCCCGCTGCGGCACGATCCTCCCGGTCAGGGCACGGCCGCCTGCGCGGGCGCCGCGCTGCAGCGGCCCTTGAGCCGCGCGCGAAACAGCGCCTCGGCGCGGGCGTCGACCTCGCCCAGGATCGAGACGTGATCCCCGGGCATCAGGACGATCTGCGCCTGCGGGCCGGCGGCGGCGGCGAGGCGAAGGGCGAGCTTCGCCGGCACCACCGGGTCCTCCGATCCCTGGACGATCAGCACCGGCTCGGAGCGGTCGGCGATGCGCCGGTCGGAGCGGTAGGTGTCGGCGAGCAGCCAGCGGCTCGGCACGAAGGGAAACCGCAGGGCCACGAGGTGGCTCATGGAATCGAAGGGGGCTTCGAGGTAGAGTCCGAGGTTGGGTGCCCGCTCCGCCACCGCGACGGCGACGGCGGCGCCCAGCGAATGGCCGTGCAGCAGGATCGGCGCGCCGGGCGCCCGCTCGGCGGCGGCGACATAGGCCGCGACGCCGTCGCGGATCAGGCCGTCCTCGCTCGGATGGCCGGTCGAGCCCCGATAGCCGCGATAGGCCGGCGCCAGGACACCCCAGCCGCCCTGGCGCCACACGCCGTCGGCGAAGCGCTCGGCATGGGGCTCGGGCGCGGAGGCGTTGCCGTGGAAGCTCACCACGACGCCGCAGCCGGGTTGCGGCGGGCGCCAGAGCGCGTGAAGGCTCTGTCCGTCGGAGGTGTGAAGCGTGATCGCCTCGACCCCGGCGACCGACTCGGCCGGGGGCGCCGACATCCAGGCCCCAGGATAGATCAGCCGCCTCTGTCCCAGGGCGAGGGAGAGGACGGCGATGCCGTAGAGACCGGCGAGGGCGAGGGCGATGAGGCCGAGGAGGCGCATGGACCCAAGGTTGCGACGAACGCATCTTGAATAATGCGTTCACTCGGCGATGGGTAGGGCCGATCCCGCAACCGTGATCGTCCGCGGGCCGGCGGCGGCGCGGACGATGCCGCGGATCAATGCTGCAGGGCGGCGAGACGGGTCGCGGCGGCGTGCAGGCGAGGCTCGTCGCGCGGACCGCTCAGGGCATAGGCCGTCTGGCCGTTGCGCCAATAGGCGGTGGTGCCGTCGCCGGAGCGGGTCACGGGCTCGGCCCCCTCGGGCACGAGGGCCCCGCTGCTGCGCTTCACGAAGAGCGACAACGCGCCGAGGTCCTTCGTCTCGATCTCGATCTCGACCCCGGTGCCGTGGCGGCCGGGGAAGATCTGCACGTCGCGCACGACCCAGTCGCTCGGCATCTCCGGCAGGTCGATGCCGGTGGCGGCTTCGAGATCGGCCGTGTCGTAGGCCGAGGTCGCCCGCTGCGACGCCGCGCGGGCGCGGATCTGCACGGCCTGGCGCGCCTGCTGCGCCTCCTCGGCCAGCGCCGGATCGATCGGCGAGGCGATGGAGTTCGGCACGCCGAAGGTGCCGATCTCGGTGTGGGCGAGCCAGCCCGCCCCGACCAGCACGGCGATGGCGGCGGCGCGGCGCAGGCGGTTGCCGATCCGCTGCCAAGCCATCGCCCGGTCGATGCGGCGTGCGCCGGAGCGCAGGCGCTCGGGACCGCTGCTGGGCGGCAGCGCGAAGGCCTCGCGCAGGGCGTCGCGATCCCGCAGATCCGCCATCACCAGGACGGCGTCCTCCGGGTGGCGCGCGAGATGCGCCTCGACCTCGACGCGACGCATCGGGTCCAGTTCGCCGTCGACATAGGCGATGAGTTCGGATTGTGTGATCGGGTCGACCATCAGTCCACTCCGACTGTCCTTTCTGCCTGCCCGGCCCTTCGGCCTGCAAGCCCGATGCTTCCTTCCAGGCCGCCCGTCGCACCGGGTGTGGGCCGCTTCGCTTTCTCTCGGGAAACGCCGGTTCAGGCGACGTTTTCCCGACCGACGAGGCGCAGGCGCGGAGGCCCTCGCTCGGACGGCTCGTCCGAGGCGGCCGAGCCGCGCGACTTCCGGCTGCCCTCCTCGAAGGCGCGGAGCGCCGCACGTCCGCGGCCGAGCCTGGACATCAGCGTGCCGATCGGGATGCCGAGCACGGCCGCCGCGTCGGCATAGGCCATGCCCTCCAGGGTGACGAGATGCAGGGCGGCGCGCTGCTCCTCCGGCAGATCCTCGAACGCCTTGCGGATCTGCATGAGCCGCACTTGCCCCTCCTGGGCCGGCGGCGCGACGTCGTCGGAGAGCTGGACCAGCACGTCGGCGTGCCGGGCCTCGACCCGCCTGCGGCGCTGCTCATCGATGAAGACGTTGTGCAGCACCGTCATCATCCAGGTGCGCAGGTTGGTGTCGGGCCGAAGGTTCGCGCGCGATTCGAGGGCCCGCACGAGCGTGTCGTGGACGAGGTCGTCCGCCTTGATCGCGTCCCGGGTGAGCGAGCGGGCGTAGCGCCGCAGCGGCACGAGGAGATCGACGATTTCGGGGCGTTTCGAGCGCATGCGATCTGGCACCATGTCGAGTTAACGCGGGTGCCCTCGCGCTTAATCCGCCCCCGCGCGGGCGAACCCGCGCGGGGTGCGTGACGTCACGCGACGAGGATGTCGGCGTGGGTGAGGAGCGGCTTGTTGTCGAGCACGGCGATCGTCACCGCCGCAACCTTGCCCGAGCCGTCCGCGTCGTAGGCCAGCACGCCGGTGTCGTGGTTGTAGACGATCCGGTCGTCGGCATCGAGCTTGGCTCCGGTGACGCCGAGGTCCTTGAACGCGCCTCCTGCCAGCTGGCCCGTCGCCAACGTGGCGAACACGCTCTTGGCGAGCTGGATCGTGTCCTCCGCGACGAAGTCGGTGATGTGGTCGATATTGGTGCTGCCGGGCCGTGTCGCGAACACGAAGGTGTCGGCGCCCGCCCCGCCAGCGAGCACGTCGTGGCCCAGGCCGCCGGACAGGAGGTCGGCGCCCTTGCCCCCCGACAGCGTGTCGGCCCGGGCTCCGCCGAAGATCGTGTCCCGGAGGTCGCCGCCCACCACCTTGCCGTCGACCTTGTCCGACACCGTGACGGCGTTGCCCGCGTCGCGGCGCAGGGCCACCGTGCCGAAGGTCTCGACCACCACCTTGCCGGCCGAACCCACCGCCGAGGTGTCGAGGACGAAGTTCTTCGTCCCGCCGAGGAGCGTCAGCACGTCGCCGTCCGCCTGACCGACCGCCTTCGCGCCGATCTGGAACGAGGCCATCGACGCGCCCGACTGCGACACGTCGATGATCTCCACCGAGGACAGCCGCGCGAGGGTGGACTCGGTCAGGGAGACCGAGCCGGCGACGAAGCTCAGCGTGTCGGTGCCGGCGCCGCCGAGGATGGTGTCGGCGGTGGTGAACTGCGAGGTCTGTCCCTCGAACAGGTCGTTGCGCGCGGTGCCGGTCAGCTTGTCGGCCCCGCTGCTCAGCAGTGCGACCGGGGCAAGGCTGTGCTGGACCGACAGCGCCTGCTCGGTCGAGCCGTAGAAGATGAAGTCGTCCGCCGTCAGCTGCGAAGGCGCGACGTTCTTCAGCACGATCTCCCGGCCGGCCACCTGCACGCGGGTGTCGGCGCCCGACTGCAGCAGCTTCAAGGCGGAGAAGCTCGTCGCCGACTTGATCGGCCGCAGGTCGATCTTCTCCATCCGGTCGGCGACCGCGAAGTCGGTGATCGTGGCGCCGCCGTAGATCACGAACGTGTCCGAGCCCGTCCCGCCCGAGGCCGTATCGCCGCCTTCGAGCCAGAGAGTGTCGTTGCCCGCACCGGCCAGGAGCGTGTCGCGACCGGTGCCGCCCTTGAGCAGGTCGTCGCCGAGCCCGGCATCGAGGGTGTCGTTGCCGCCGGCGCCGTCGAGCACGTCGTCGCCGGCCCCGCCGGTGAGCGCGTCGCCGCGCGCCCCGCCGGTGATCGCGTCGCGGCCGGTGTTGCCGATCACCGTGCCGTTGACCTTGTCCGACATCGTGACGGCGTTGTTCACGCCGGGGGTCAGGCTCACCGTGCCGAAGGTCTCGACCACCACCTTGCCGGCCGTACCCACCCCCGAGGTGTCGAGGAACAGCTCGCGGTTGCCGCCGCGCAGCGTCAGCACGTCGCCGTCCGCCTGACCGACCGCGCCCGCGCCGACCCGGAAGACCGCGCCGCCGAGCGTCTGCGACACGTCGATGATCTCCACCGACGACAGGCGCGACAGCAGCGCATCGGTCAGGCCGAAGCCGTTGGAGGCGAGGTTCAGCGTGTCGATGCCCGCGCCGCCGACGATGGTGTCGGCAGTGGTGAACTGCGAGGTCTGCCCCTCGAACAGGTCGCTGCCCGCGGTGCCGGTCAGCCTGTCGGCCCCGCTGCTCAGCAGGCCGATCGGGGCCCGGCTGTGCAGGCTCGCCAGCGTCTGCTCGGTCGAGCCGTAGAAGATGAAGTTGTCCGCCGTCAGTTGCGACGGGGCGACGTTCTTCAGCACGATCTCCCGGCCGGCCACCTGCACGCGGGTGTCGGCGCCCGACTGCAGCAGCTTCAAGGCGGCAAAGCTCGTCGCCGACTTGATCGGCCGCAGGTCGATCTTCTCCATCCGGTCGGCGACCGCGAAGTCGGTGATCGTGGCGCCGCCGTAGATCACGAACGTGTCCGAGCCGATCCCGCCCGTGACCGTGTCGCCGGCCTCGATCAGGAAGGTGTCGTCGCCCTCGCCGCCGAGCATCCGGTCGCTGCCGGCATCGCCCTTGAGCAGGTCGTCGCCGAGCCCCCCGTCGAGGGTGTCGTTGCCGCCGCCGCCGCTGAGCACGTCGTCGCCGACCCCGCCGGTGAGCGCGTCGCTGCGCGCCCCGCCGGTGATCGCGTCGCGGCCGGTGTTGCCGATCACCGTGCCGTTGACCTTGTCCGACATCGTGACGGCGTTGTTCACGCCGGGGGTCAGGCTCACCGTGCCGAAGGTCTCGACCACCACCTTGCCGGCCGTACCCACCCCCGAGGTGTCGAGGAACAGCTCGCGGTTGCCGCCGCGCAGCGTCAGCACGTCGCCGTCCGCCTGACCGACCGCGCCCGCGCCGACCCGGAAGACCGCGCCGCCGAGCGTCTGCGACACGTCGATGATCTCCACCGACGACAGGCGCGACAGCAGCGCGTCGGTCAGGCCGAAGCCGTTCGAGGCGAGGTTCAGCGTGTCGATGCCCGCCCCGCCGACGATGGTGTCGGCGGTGGTGAACTGCGAGGTCTGCCCCTCGAACAGGTCGCTGCCCGCGGTGCCGGTCAGCTTGTCGGCCCCGCTGCTTAGCAGGCCGATCGGGGCCCGGCTGTGCAGGCTCGCCAGCGTCTGCTCGGTCGAGCCGTAGAAGATGAAGTTGTCCGCCGTCAGTTGCGACGGGGCGACGTTCTTCAGCACGATCTCCCGACCGGCCACCTGCACGCGGGTGTCGGCGCCCGACTGCAGCAGCTTCAAGGCGGCAAAGCTCGTCGCCGACTTGATCGGCCGCAGGTCGATCTTCTCCATCCGGTCGGCGACCGCGAAGTCGGTGATCGTGGTGCTGCCGTAGATCACGAACGTGTCCGAGCCGATCCCGCCCGTGACCGTGTCGCCGGCCTCGATCAGGAAGGTGTCGTCGCCCTCGCCGCCGAGCATCCGGTCGCTGCCGGCATCGCCCCGGAGCACGTCGTCGCCGAGCCCCCCGTCGAGGGTGTCGTTGCCGCCGCCGCCGCTGAGCACGTCGTCGCCGGCCCCGCCGGCGAGCGCGTCGCTGCGCGCCCCGCCGGTGATCGCGTCGCGGCCGTTGCTGCCGATCACCTTGCCTTCGACGAAATCCGACACCGTCACGGCGTTGTTCGCGCTGTGGGCCAGATTCACCGTGCCGAAGGTCTCGACCACCACCTTGCCGGCCGGACCCACCGCCGAGGTGTTGAGATCGATGTCGCTCAGGCCGCCGTAGAGCGTCAGCACGTCGCCGTCGGCCTGACCCACGCCCCGCGCGCCGACCAGCACGACCACCCCGCCGGTCGACTGCGACAGGTCGATGATCTCCACCGACGACAGCCGCGACAGCGCCGCATCGTCGAGGTTGATCTTGTCGGAGACGAGGCGCAGCGTGTCCGTGCCGGCCCCGCCGGCGACCGTGCCCTCCTGCATGAAGCGAATGCCCGAACCGCCGAACAGGTCGTCGCCCGCGGTACCGACCACGCTCTTGATCGTGTCCGTCAGCGTCGCGTGCGACGTCCGCGTCTGCATCTCGGCGTAGGTCGCCTTCGTGGCACCGACGAAGACGAAGTCGTCGGCGGTCAGCGTCCGCGCGTCGACGTTCTTGAGAAGGATCGTCACCCCGCCGACGACGACCTTGGCATCGGTCCCGACCTGGGTCCGCTTGAGGGCCGCGAACGAGGTCGCGCCCGCGATCCCGCGCAGATCGATCTTCTCCAGCGGGTCGGCGACCGTGAAATCGGTGATCGTGACGTTGCCGGTGACGACGAAGGTGTCGGGATCGGTGCCGCCGGTCCCGGTATCGCCCGCGCCGAGCTTCAGGATGTCGCTGCCGGTCCCGCCCGTGAGCGTGTCGGTCCCGGCCTCGCCGTCGAGGATGTCGGCCCCGTCGTCGCCCGACAGGGTGTCGTCGCCCGCGCCGCCCAGGATCAGGTCGCGCTCGGCACCGCCGCTGATCCGGTCGTTGCCGCCGCTGTCCCGGATCGTGTCGTTGCCCTCGCCGCCGGTGATGACGTCGTTGCCGCGGCCGGACGCGATCGTGTCGTTGCCGGTGCCGCCGTCGATCGTGTCGTTGCCGCTGTCGGTATCGCGGATCGTGTCGTCGCCCGCGCCGCCGGACAGACGGTCCGCCCCCTTGCCGCCGGTGATGAAGTCGCCGCCGCCCGCCGCATCGATATCGGCACCGTCGTCGGTGGCCCGGATGGTCTCGTAATGCTCCGTCGCCCGCAGGTAGTGGAAGCGGATGTCGTTGTCCTCGATCGTGCTGCGCGGATGGATCGGGAAGGCACCCGGGCCGACGATGGGCCAAGACGCCATGCCGCCGCCGTAGCTGGCGACGGCGCGGTCGACGATGATGGTGTTGCTGCTGTCGGGGCTGCCGTGGAAGTTGATGTCCCGGTTGGTCGAGTCGACCTGGATGTGGTTGTAGTGCTCCGCGTTCCAGGACGAGAACAGCACGCTGTGGCGCATGTCCCGGTCGCTCAGGTGCGTGAACGTGTTGGCGAACGCCTCTTCCAGGGTGAAGCCGTAGCCGTTGCCGTCGGCGCCCTTGTTCTGCGCGCTGACGGCGACCAGGTGGTCGGCGGTGAGGCCGTAGATGCGGCTGAAGATGAAGGCCTTGGAGGCGTTGTTGTACGCCTCGATGTCGTACACTTTGCCGCCCACCATCGACTTGAAGTAGATGTGTCCGGCTCCGTCCCAGGCGGGATTCTTGTTGACGAACGCGTTCGGATCGGCCCCCGTGAAGCCGGAATCGACGCGGAAGCCGCCGACCGTGACGTTGCGCAGGGCCTCGAACTGACCGACCCAGCCCTTGCCCGCCTCGAAGGTGTAGGGCAGCGGTTCGGCGACCGTGACGGTGTTGCCGTCAATCGCGACGATCTTCGAGAGCGATTCGCGCAGGGCCCAGCGGTCGGAGTAGACGATGGACCCGGCCACCTGGACGCCCGTGTTGCCCGTGGCGGCGAAGAAGGCGTCGTCGTTGTTCTGCGCGATGCGGACGACGTCGCCGACCTTCAGGCCCGCCGTCGACGAGAGCTGAAGGGTGTTCGATCCCTTGACGGCGGTCGTCGCCAGATCGGCCGCCTTGTCGACCGTCAATTCCCCGCTCACCATGAGGACCGGAACGGGGTTCGCGTCGGTGATGACCGAGCGGATGACGGTCTTGTCGCTGCCCGCTCCCTCGAAGGTGATGTCGCTGCGGTTGATCGTCAGGGTCTTGTCGAAGGTGTAGGTCCCGGCGGCGAGCTTGATGGTCGAACCGGGGGGCGCCTCGTTGACGATGCGCTGGATGATGGCCTCGGAGGTCCCGGCATCGACGAGGATGACGTTCGGATCGGCCGTCCCGCTGAAGATGAAGTTGCCCGCGCTCAAGTCCGAGGCCTCGACCCCGCGGAGCAGGATCGTGGTGTCCGCCACGGTGATCTGGGCGCCCGCGGCGGTGTCCGCGACGGCGAGCTTCGAGAAGTCGGTGGCGGCGACGACGCCGCGCAGATCGATGCGCTCGAGGTGGAAGTCGACGGCGAAGTCCGTGATCGTGGTCGAGCCCGAGCCGACCTGGAACAGGTCCGCCTCGGTGCCGCCGGTCACGACGTCGCGGCCGCTGCCCGTGATGATCAGGTCGTTGCCGATGCCGCCGTCGATCGTGTCGCTGCCCGCGCCGCCGTTCAGAACGTCGTTGCCCTTGCCGCCCACCAGCGTGTCGTTGCCGTCTCCGCCGAGGATCGTGTCGTCGAAGTTGGAGCCCATGACGCGTCCGTTGACGCCGTCGGCGAGCTGGACGGTCTGATTGCTGTTGAAATTCTGCAGGGTGACCTGCCCGGAGCCGGACAGGATCACGGCGTCGCCCGGATCCTTCGAGATCACGCCGAAGGCGAGGGGATTGGCGCCGAACGTCACCGTCAGCCGGCCGCCGTCGGCCTGCCGGATCGTGGTCGCGTCGAGCACGATGTTGAGGGTCCCGCTCACGCCCTTGATGTCGATCTCCTCGACCGAGGAGAGGCCGGCGAGGCGGTCGGAGCCGAGTTGCAGGCCCGACGTGATGCCGGAGAAGGTCAGGACGTCGCTGCCGCCGCCTCCCGAGAGGACGTCGGCGGCACTGAGGGTTCTCATGTACGATCCGACGACGTTGAAGACATCGTCCTCGTCGTCACCGATCAGGCGATCCGTGCCGGTGGTTACCCTGTAATCGCCCATTGCGCTCGTTTTCCCCCAGAGCTCTCGCAGAACGAGGCCTCGACCCGATCGCACAAGACCGGCCGGCGGCGCACCATCCCACCCGAGCATTAATCAATATTTATGGCACGGTGCGGGCGGACGCCGACAATCGAGGCCCATGGTTTCCAAGGCGTTTCGAACACAACCTCAGGCCGAGCTTGAGCCGAGGCAACGATGTCTCGCGGAACTGCGGTGGCATTACTGGAGAAGGCGAATGATCGCGGCTCGATCCCGCGAAGCGCGTCGCGGCCGAAGCATGCGGTCATGCCCGCCTGAGCGTTATCCCGAAGCGACGGATGCGAATAGGTTCGCCGGGACGCACCGAAGTCCCAAAACGGGACGCGGATCTGCGGCAAGTCGCCACAGAAGAGCGCCGGTGTTCCGGCGAGGCGGGGCCGCCTCTTCACCCCCACCTTGCCGATCGACCGATCGGGTCTTGGGCGGAACGCAAGACGCCGAAGCGGGGGCCGCTTCGGCGTGACGGTCGAGGACGGAGCCGTCGGGACCGCGCTCGGGCCGCCCGGCTCCGGGACGCGATTCGAGGATCAGTTCCCCTCGTCGCCCGGCTCGAAGGTCTCGGGCTGGGTCGCGGCGGCGCTGGCGACCGGGGTCGGCGCCTCGATGGTCGAGGGCACGTTCACGCCGTCGCGCTTGTAGATGTCGTCGCGGAACTGGACGGTGCCCTCCGGGGTCGCCCAGGCGGTGATGTAGGTCCAGTAGACCGGCACGGGCTGCGTCAGGCGCGCGTCGATGCGCTGGCCGCCCTCCACCGCGCGCTCGACCGCGGCGCGATCCCAGCCGGGCGTGTCCTTCAGCAGCCACGTGATGTACTCGCGCACGTTCTGCACGCGCACGCAGCCCGAGGAGATGAAGCGGAAGTCGTCGCCGAACACGCCGCGGGAATTGGTGTCGTGCATGAACACGCCGTAGGGATTCGGGATGTTGATGCGCACCACGCCCATCGAGTTGAAGTCGGCGCCCGAATCCTGGCGGTAGGTGTAGCGCGTGCCCTCGTCCGAATTCCAGTTCACGGAGCGCGGCGAGATCTCCTGGCCGCCCGAGAGGATGCGGATCTTGTTGTCCGTGAGGTAGTTCGGATCCTTCTGCATCTTCGGGATGAGGTCCTTCTTCACGATGGAAGCCGGGACCGTCCAGGTCGGGTTGAAGTTGATCTCCACCGCCTTGGTGTTCATGATCGGCGACTGGCGGTCGATCTTGCCCACGCCCGCGGCGTGCAGGGTCACGACCTGCCCGTTCTCGACCGTCTGCACCAGCGCGGCCGGGATGTTGGTGATGACGAAGCGCCGGCCGAGATCGCCCGCATAGGAGCGCAGGCGGATCACGTTGGTCTCGAGCTGGCGCAGCCGAATGTCGGCGGGCACGTTCATCGCGGCCTGCGTCGCCGGGCTCATCTGGCCGGTCTGCGACAGGCCGTGGCGGGCCTGGAAGCGCTTCACGCCCGCCGAGACGTAGGAATCGTAGACGCCCGCGCCGCCCGCATTGGCGTCGAGGTCGCCCGTCACGATCAGGCGCTGGCGCACGGCGGCGACCGCCGGGCCGCGGGAGCCGACGCGCAGGGACGCCGCGCCGGAGACCGGCTGCCAGCCGCCGCGGGCGACGATGGCGCGGTACTTCTCGACCATGGCCTCGGTCGCCGCGATCGTCTGCGGCGACAGGATCGGCGTCGAGGAGCGCGTGACCTGCATGGTCGAGGGCGAGGAATAGTCCTGCGCCCACTCGGCCTGGGCGAAGCCCGGCTCGCGGGCGAGCGCCGGCCCGGCCATGAGCGTGACCATCTGCGTGGTCGCCGCCAGGGCGAAGGCGAGGGAGCGGGTGGGGCGCGCGGTCTTCAACATCGATCCGGGGCTCTGGATGAAGGTGCGGTCGGGTGGACGGAGCGGAGACGACAGTCCCGCCAAGTCCTCGTGCCGCCGTTGTTGCGGTCTTGGCGTTAAGAAGCCATGGCGTTCCGGGCCATATTGTGGCGCCCCTGGTGCCGTGGCGCACGTGACCGCGCCGGTGGGGCCTGGGAGTCACGCGCGCCGGAACGAGCTGCGACGCGAATTCACTGGCGGCTTGCACACGGCTGTTCTACGGCTCGGATCATGCCGACGAACCACCGCGACCGGACCGGGCGGGCGCCGCGCCGCCTGCGCGCGCTCACGGCCGTCGTCGCGCTTTACGCGCTGGTGCTCCAGGCGCTGCTCGGCGGCATCGCGGCCCTGCCGGTGGCGGGCGCCCCCGGCCTCCTCTGCGCCGCCGCGGCCGAGGCGGCGCCCGATGGCCCGTCCTCACCGACCCCGCCTCACGCCGCCTGCTGCACCGCTGCGAGCCACACCCCGTTCGCCGCCCCGCCGCCCGACCTCGCGCGTTCGCCGGCCTGGAGCGAGCCGGACGCGACGGCACCCGGCTGGCGGGGACGCCCGCGTCACGCGGCCCGCGCGCCGCCCTTCCTGATCGCCAGCGCTCGCGCGCCGCCGCTCGCCTGACCTCGATCTTTCCGACAGGCCGCCCCGTCGCGGGCGGTTCTGAAGGGTCTCGCCCCGCCGCGCCCCCCCCTGCCGAACCGGCCAAGAGTGCCGCAAGCGACAGGGCCGCGAGCGACCTTCGACGTCAGTTTTTTCGGATTCGCCATGCCCCCCATCCGTCGCCGCGGCGCCCTGCCGGTCGCCGCCCTCGTCTTCGTTCCGTTCCTCGCCTCCGCCGCCTCGGCCCACGCCCTGCTGGAGCGCAAGGAGGCTACGCCCAACGCCGCCTATCGCGGCGTCGTCCAGATCATGCACGGCTGCGACGGCAAGCCGACCACGCGGGTCAGCGTCTCGATCCCCGAGGGCGTGACCGGCGCCAAGCCGATGCCGAAGCCCGGCTGGACCCTCGCCACCACCCGCTCGGCCTATTCGAAGCCCTACCCGTCGTTCCACGGCACCGTCACCGAGGGCGTCACCACGATCACGTGGAGCGGCGGCAGCCTGCCGGACGATCAGGTCGACGAGTTCACCTTCTTCGCCCGCGTCTCCGACGCCTTCGAGCCCGGCGCGACGATCCATTTCCCGGTCGAGCAGGACTGCACCGAGGGCGGCTATCGCTGGAGCGAGGTGCCCGCGCCGGGCCAGGAGGCGCGGACGCTCAAGACGCCGGCCCCCGCCGTGCGGATCGTCGCCGCCAAGGCCACGGCAGCGGCCCCGGTGCCCGTCAAGGCCGATTCCGAGACCAAGGCCGGCGCGCTCGCGATCGAGACGCCGTGGCTGCGCGCCACGCCGGGCGGAGCCAAGGTCGCGGGCGGCTACGTGACGGTCCGCAACACCGGCGCGGAGCCCGACCGGCTGACCGGCGCCGCCATCGCCCGCGCCGGGCGGGGCGAGATCCACACGATGTCGACGGAGAACGGCGTGATGAAGATGGCCCCCGTCGCGGGCGGGCTGACCATCGCGCCCGGCGAGAGCGTGGCGCTCAAGCCCGGCGGTCTGCACCTGATGTTCCTCGACCTGACCGACGGCCTACGGGCGGGCGAGACGATCTCCGGCACCCTCACCTTCGAGCGGGCCGGCACCATTCCGGTGACCTTCACCGTGGCTCCCATCGGCGCACAGGGCCCCGGCGCAGCGGCGCCCGAGGCCGGCGGCCACGCCCACCACCACTGAGCCTGAGCGCGGCGTGCGACGCCGCGCCCGCCCCGGCCCCTCCGAAAGCGTTCCTATCTTCCCCTGAAGCCTCCACGCCCCGCGGCCGACGCCCGGAGCGCCCACGACCGGAGACAGACATGCGCCTTCCCGCCCTCTCGCTGTCCATCGCCCTCGCCGCCCTGTCGGCAGGCCCGCTCTCGGCCCACGACTACAAGGCGGGCCCGCTGAAGATCGACCATCCCTGGTCCCGCGCCACGCCGGGCGGGGCCAAGGTCGCGGCGGGCTACCTCAGCGTCACCAACACCGGCACCAGCCCCGACCGTCTCACCGGCGCGAGCGTCACCGCGGCGGGCCGGACCGAGCTGCACAGCATGTCGAGCGAGGGCGGGGTGATGCGGATGGCGCCGCTCCCCGACGGCCTGGAGATCGCGCCGGGCGCCACGGTGAAGCTCGCGCCCAGCGGCAACCACCTGATGTTCCTCGACCTGAAGCAGCCGTTCAAGAAGGGCGAGCGGGTCGCCGGCACCCTCACGTTCGAGAAGGCCGGCACGGTGCCGGTGGAGTTCGTCGTGGAGGGGCTGGCCGCAAAGGGACCCGACAAGGGCCACGACCATGCCCACTGAGCCCGGGCGACCCCGGAATCCGCGGGGCGGCGGCCAGATCCTGACCGTCTTCGCGCTCGGGCTCGCCGCCATCGTCGGGACGACGGTGGCGTTCCTGCCGCGCGGCCCGAAGCCGCCGCCTATCTCGGTGGTGGGCGGGTCGTTCCGGCTCGAATCCTCGAAGGGCGGCGTGCTCGATTCGCGCACGCTCGCCGGCCAGCCCTACCTCGTGTTCTTCGGCTTCACCCAGTGCCCCAACGTCTGCCCGACGACGCTGGCCGACCTCGGCAACCTGCTCGACGCCTTCGCAAAGGAAGGCGGCGACCTGCGGGCCTACTACGTCACCGTCGATCCCGAGCGGGACACGCCGGAGGTCATGCGCGAATACATGGCCTCGTTCAGCGACCGGATCACCGGCCTGACCGGCAGCCCCGAGGCGATCGAGCGGGTGACGCGGGCCTTCCGCGCCGAGGTGAAGCGGGTGCCGCTGACGGAGGGCGGCACGACGATCGAGCACAGCCTGATGGTCTACATGATGGACCGCAACGGAGGCTTTGCCGGACCGCTCGATCTGGAAGCCGGCCACGGCCTCGCCCTCAAGCAGCTGCATCGGCTGGTCGCGGGCGGACGCGACAGCTGACGGGCCGTCACCGGAGACCGAAATCGCGCCGCTGTTGCGCGCATTCGCATTGACGCCCGGCCAAGCTTGACCATAGCTGGCCCGATGCGAAGGCGCCTGCCCGGATGGACCGCGTGCCGCGCGGTCATCGCCGTGGCCGCGCTCTACGCGCTCGCCCTGCAGGCGCTTCTGGGACAGGCCGCCTTCGTCGGCAGCTTCGGGCCCGCGCACATCCTCTGCGCCCCCGACGCCGGGGATGCCGAGGGATCGCCGAAGCACCCGCCGCACGCCCACCTGCCCTGCTGCCCGGCCGCCCACGCGGCCGCCGCGCCCGTCCTTCCCCCGACCGTGGCCACCGCCGTCGTCTGGCCGGCGGCGCAGGTCCGCCGGGTCGCGTGGCGCCCCGAGGTCACGGCATCGCCCCGCGCCCCGCCGGGCACCCGCCCCCGCGTCCGAGCGCCCCCCGTCGCCTGATCGATCGCCCTCTCCCGATCCTTCAGACCACGGACAGTCCCACCATGACCTCCTCCCTACGGGGCGCGCCGCGGGCCGCCCTGCCCCTGCTCGCCTGCCTGACGACCGTTTCACCCGCCCTGGCCCAGGCCCCGCCGGGCAGCATGAACGCCCCATCCGGCAGCGCGACCACGCTCGACGAGATCAGCGTGGCCGGCGCGGCCCGCGCCGGCCGGCGCGAGGCCGCCGGCTCGCTCACCGTGCCGAGCGTCGCGGCCCAGGAGGCGGCGGTGAAGTCCACCGTCGGTTCGGTCGCCTTCGTCGACGCCGCCGCCTATCAGAACACCTACGCCAACACCGTGCGCGATGTGCTCAAGGACGTGCCCGGCGTCTTCGTGCAGACCCGCTACGGCCAGGAGATGCGGCTCTCGATCCGCGGCTCCGGCATCGCCCGCGGCTTCCACGTGCGCGGCATCGAGCTGCTGCAGGACGGCATCCCGCTCAACCTCGCCGACGGCAGCGGCGACTTCTACCAGATCGACCCGCTGGGCTTGCGCTCCATCGAGGTCTACAAGGGCGGCAACGCGCTGAGCTTTGGCGCGACCACGCTGGGCGGGGCGGTCAACTTCGTGACGCCGACCGCCTACACGGCGCTGGCGCCCAACATCCTCCGCTTCGAGGCCGGCAGCTTCAACACGTTCCGCGAGAGCTTCCAGTTCTCGCGCATCGCGGGGCCGGCGGACTTCCTGATCTCGGGCACCCTCACGAACTCGGACGGCTTCCGCGATCACGAGACCCAGCGCACGCAGAACTTCAACGCGAATGTCGGCTATCGCATCGCGCCGGGGATCGAGACGCGGTTCTACGTCGGCAGCTACGCTACCGACCAGAAGCTGCCCGGCACGCTGAACCTCGACGCCGCGCTAACGAATCCAAGCGTGGCGAATCCGAACGCGGTCAGCGGCAACCAATCGCGAAAGGTGCAGGCGGAGCGGATCGCCAACCGCACCTCGTTCGAACTCGATGTCGGCCGCCTCGACATCGATTCCTGGGCGATCCACAAGAACCTCTACCACCCGATCTTCCAGGTGATCGATCAGGACGGCTGGACCTACGGCGTCTCGCCCCACTGGTCCGGCACCTTCGACGTAGGGGGATTCCGCAACGACCTGCTGCTGGGCCTGCGGGCGTTTGCCGGGATCAACGACGCCCGGCAATTCGAGAACAAGTCCGGCCTGCGCGGGCCCCAGACGCTGCGGGCGGTCCAAAGCGCCTCGAACTACGAGGCCTATGGCGAGAACCGGTTCTGGTTCCTGCCCGACATGGCGCTGATGACCGGGGCCAAGGCGTTCTCCTCGAACCGCACCTTCAGCAACAAGGGCGGTTTCACGCAGAATCCCGCCGTGCGCTACGACAACGTGACCTACGAGGGCGTGAATCCGAAGGTCGGCCTGCTGTGGCAGCCGCTGCCGACCGTGCAGGTCTTCGCCGACGCGACCCGCTCGGCCGACGTACCGGATTTCTCGGACCTCGCGCAGACGATCGTGGATCCGAACCTCGTCGCCGCGGGTGTCGTCTTCGTGCCGCTGCGGGCGCAGCGCGCCTGGACCTACGAGGCCGGCACCCGCGGCCGCCTCGACGACTGGTTCTGGGACGTGACGCTCTACCGGGCCGAGGTGCGCGACACGCTGATCAACTTCAACACGGCAGCGGGCAGCGCGGCGAACGTGCCGGCGGCGACCTTCAACGCGCCGCGGACGCGCCATCAGGGCATCGAGGCGGCACTCGGTTATGACCTCTCGCGCGACCTCACCGGCATCGGCGACGGCTTACGCCTCACGCAGATCTGGACGCACAACGACTTCCGCTTCGTGAACGACCCGGAATACCGCAACAACCGCATCGCCGGCATCCCGCAGGACGTGCTGCGCACCGTCCTCGGCTACACCCATCCGAGCGGCTTCTATCTCACGCCCTCGATCGACTGGGTGCCCGGCGGCGCCTTCGTGGACCACAGGAACACGCTGAAGGTTCCGGGCTACGCCCTGTTCAACGTCCAGACCGGCATCGACTTCGCCAACGGCGTCTCGCTGTTCGTGGATGCCCGCAACCTCACCGACGAACGGTACATCTCGGACATCTCCGTGCTCGCGCTGGCGCCCTCGTCCAACCCGGTCGCCTTCTATCCCGGCATCGGCCGCAGCGTGTTCGGCGGCATCCGGGCCTCGTTCTGAGAGCCCCGGATCGGAGCGGGCGCCGGGTTCGGGCGCCCCAGGGTGAACCGTCGGTCAACGCCGCCGGTAAAACCCGGCCTTAACCGTCTCCTGTCACGTTGCCCTTTCCAAAGGCCCCCGGACAGGAGACGATCCGTGACGAAGACGGTCACCGAGACGAAGTCCACGGGCGACGACGCCGTCCCGCCGCTGAGCCAGGGCGTGCGGCGCCATCTCGGCAGGAACCTGCGTAGCCTCTATTCGGGCTGCCTCACCGAGCCGGTCGGCGAGCGCATCGAGGCGTTGATCGCCCGGCTCGGCAAATCGCGGGGTTAGGCAAGGGGCGGGGTTAGGCTCGCCAATCCGGCAGGGCGCCCGCGGGCGCCCCGAGCCAGTCGGGCGTCGGCAGGCCGCGCTCCGTGAGGAAGGCCGGGTTGAACAGCTTCGAGGCGTAGCGCGCCGCCCCGTCGCACAGGATCGTCACGATGGTGTGGCCCGGCCCGAGCGCGCGGGCGAGCCGGATCGCGCCGGCCACGTTGATCCCCGAGGAGCCGCCGAGCGACAGCCCCTCCTCCCGCATCAGGCGGAAGACGATGGCGAGCGCCTCCGTGTCCGGAATCCGGAAGGAGTGGTCCGGCGTGAATCCTTCGAGATTCTTCGTCACCCGGCCCTGGCCGATCCCCTCTGTGATCGAGGAGCCCTCCGCCTTGAGCGTGCCGGTGCTGTAAAGGCTGTGGAGCGCCGAGCCCTCCGGGTCCGACAGGGCGATCGTCACGCCCGGCTTCCTCGCCCGCAAGGCCTCGGCGACGCCGGCCAGCGTGCCGCCGGTGCCGGCGGCGCAGACGAAGCCGTCGACCGCACCCTCGGTCTGGGAAAAGATCTCGGGGCCCGTGCCCTCGATATGGGCGTTGCGGTTGGCGACGTTGTCGAACTGGTCGGCGAAGAACGCGCCGGCCTCTTCCGTCTGCGCCAGCCGCTCGGCGAGGCGGCGGGCGGCGTGGACGTAGTTGTTCGGGTTGGCGAAAGGCACGGCCGGCACCTCGACGAGGCGGGCGCCCGCGAGCCGCAGCGTCTCCTTCTTCTCCGCCGACTGGGTCTCGGGGATGACGATGACGGTGCGGTAGCCGCGCACCGACGCGACCAGCGCGAGCCCGATGCCGGTGTTGCCCGCGGTGCCCTCGACGATGGTGCCGCCGGGCCGGATCAGCCCGCGGCTCTCCGCATCGCGCACGATCGAGAGGGCGGCCCGGTCCTTCACCGACAGGCCGGGATTGAGGAACTCGGCCTTGCCGAGGATGGTGCAGCCGGTCTCCTCGGAGGCGCGGCGCAGCCGGATCAGCGGCGTGCCGCCGACCGCGGCCAGGACGTCCGGCGAGACCCGCGGGCGGACGTCGTGGGATGCGGTCATGCGGAAAGGCCTCCGGCCCCGGCCCCGGAATGGGCGCCGGTCGTGGGCCGAGGCTTAAGCGCGGGGTTTTCAGGAATCCAGATAGCCGGCCTCCTGTAGCGCCTCGGCGACCGCAAGAAAGAGGGGATCGTCCGGCGTCACCGGCTCGGACGAAGGATTCCTTCTCTCCGGCTCGGGCTCCGGCGGTGCCTCGGCACGGGCCGCGACCGCGCCGAGGCCGAGCCGGCTCGCGGCGGTCAGGAGGGATTCGCTCAGAGAGATCATGCCGCCACCGTCTCGAAACAGGATGCCCGTGGAAGCGCAAAGGTTGATGCAACCTTGACGCTTTTGCGGCGCGGCCGGTTTTCGGTGCCGTCGCGGCGACGCTGTGGCCGGACGGCGACAGCCGGTTCAGGAGCGGTTCAAGCGTCGTGGCCGATCGGGAGCCGGTGTGATCTCCCTGCACCGGTTTCCAGCGCAGCAGGCCCCGCCGCCGCCGCAATCGGCCACGAGGGAACACATCGTCAAGTTTCTCGGGCTACCGCCTGGGAGCCCGTGCCTGTCCCGCCTTCTCGGCTCCTCCCTCGAAAGTTCGAAGCGTTCCCATGACGGTCGTCGTCCTCATCGCCTGCAACCTGCTGCTGGCCGGCCTGTTCTCCCTCGTCGCCGTCGTCCTCGACTGACCGGGGGCCTCGGGCCTCCCCCCCTCATCGTCCGCACGCGATCCCGACCACCGCGCCGAGAACCGGCGCGGCGGCCCCGCTCGGCGTCGCGGCGGCGACGGGCGCGGGCGCGATCCCGCTCTGCTTCAGCAGCGCCGCGACCGCGCCCGCCGGCACCATGGCGTAGCGCGTCGGCGGCATCACGCCGGCGATCAGGCGCGGGGCCGCGGGCGCCCGCGCCACGAGTCCGACGAGGCGGCCCGTCCGGTCGAGCACCGGCGCGCCGGCGGCACCCGGCTGGAGCGGCGCGAACACGCCGCCGGGCCCGGCAATGCCGGGGGCGACGCTGCGCCCGCCGCCGGCCTCCACGGCCAGCACGAGCAAGGCCTCGTCCGCGCCGGGCGCGTCCGCCCGCGGGAGCGGCACAGCGCCGCCGCCGAGGCCGTCGACCTTGAGGATGACGACGGAGCCGGAGGCATCGTGGCCCTCGCTCCGGGCAGGCTGCGCACCGATGCGGGGCGCCGGACAGGTCTCGACGGCGGAGGCCGCCGTCAGCACCCGCCCGCCGCCCAGGTTCAGCCCGGTCGCGGACAGGCGCGCTTCCGCCGGAGGCGCTGCCAAGGACGGTGTCGGGGACGGTGTCGCGGCAAGGCCGGGATTCGGGGCCGGCCTGGGCGCCGCGGTCGCTGCGGTCGGGGGCGTCGCCGCGGCCGTCGGCGCGGCCGCGACCGACGGTGACAAGCCCTCGACGGGAAACGCGGAAAAACTGTTGGCGACCGCGATCATCAGCGGCTCGACCTCGGCGGCCATCGCCCGGTCGTAGCCCAGCGCGAAGCCGCGGATGCCGGCCTCGCCCGCGGCGTAGCGGACATAGGAGCGCCCGGTCGCGGTCTCGGCGGTGACGACGACGAAGTCGGGTTTTTTCAGCTTGTAGGTGACCTTGCGCTCCGGGCTCGCGGCGGTGGCGCGCTCGAACAGGGTGTCGAGGTCGGTCGTGCCGGGCGGGAAGGAGCGGGTGTCGAGGGTCACGCGCCCGTCGGCGCTCTGCCAGCGGGTACCGCCGGGCAGCAGGCTGCGCTTCGACAGCATCCGTTCGGGCACGCCGATGACGGCGCCGCTCGCCCCATCGGTCTGAACGCGGAACCGCGCCGCCTTGCGGGCCGCCTCGGCAGCATTCGCGAGCGCCGCACGCTCGGGCGCGGAGAGCTGGCCCGTGGGGGTGCCGCCGGTGCGCCGCTGGTAGGCGGCGATGCCGTCGAAAGTGCGCCGCCCGAAGCCGCCGGTGGTCACGCCGTTGTAGTCGCCGGTCCAGACCAGCGCGTCCTGCACGGCCCGCCGCTCGGGCTCGGGCAACGCCTCGAAGGCCGCCCGCGCCGCCTCCAGGGCGGGGTCGGGCGCGGGGGCGGCGGGTCTGGGAGCCGTGGGCGGCGGCGCGCCCTGCGCCGCCGCACCGAGGGCGAGGCCGAGGCTGGCCAGAGCCGCGAGCCCCGTTCGCAAAGCTGCCGTCCGCTCACGCATCGCCGCCATCCGCTCCGACGCGCCGGGCGCGTCACGGCGCCGATGATGCCCGCGTCCGGCGCGTCACGACAAGCGTTGCGGCGTCCGCGCCAAGTGATAGCGTGCCGCCCGCCGCTCCTAGAGCCGTGCCCGACCCCGCTGGGTCGGATCACGCCTCTAGGCCCTTGTCGTGCCGCGCATTCTTTCGACGAACCGGTGTCCGCTTCGTCGGAATGCGCTCATAGGCGGTCGGAGAGACGCGCATGTTCCAGGGCAACCCGATCCGGCGCCTCGCCGTCCTGACGGCGGCTTTGGCCGCCACGACCCTTCCGGCGGTCGCCCAGGCGCCCCGGCCCGCGCCGCCGCCGAAATCCGCGACGGCCCCCATCCAGAAAAGTTTCGTGCGCGAGGCGCTGGCCAGCGCGGGCGTGCGGCTGGAGGCGACCTTGAGGGCCGAGGCGCCTCCCGGCGCCAAGACGTCCGCCCAGTGGCGCCGCGAGGCGGAGGCCGCCGCCAAGAGCGAGGAGGCCGAGCCCGACGCCGAGATGAACGCCTACGCCGCGGCCATCGCGGCCGACCCGAACGATGTCCGGAACTGGCTCGACTATGCCCGCACCGCGGGCGAGGCGGGCGCCGACGAGGAGCGCGGCGACTATTCGGCCCGGCTCAAGCTGCGGGGCCGCGCGGCAGCCGCCGCCTACCAGGGCTACCTCAAGGCCAGGACGCCCGCCGACGAGGCCCGCGCGCTCGCCCGCCTCGGCGAGGTCCAGGCGGCGCAGAACGAGTGGCGCCCGGCCATGGAGGCCTACCGGGCGAGCCTCGCCCTCCGGGACGATGCGCCGACGCGGGGGACTTACGAAAAGCTGCGCGAGGCGCACGGCTTCCGCATCCTCGACTACAAGGTCGATTCGGACGCGGCCGCCCCGCGGGTCTGCTTCACCTTCTCGGAAGCGCTCGTCCCGAAGGCCGACTACGCCCCCTTCGTCGCGGTCTCGGGGGCGAGCAACGCGGCGGTGACGGCGGAGGGTCAGCAGCTCTGCGTCGACGGGCTGAAGCATTCCGAGCGCTACGCCTTCGTGCTTCGCCAAGGCCTGCCCTCGACTGTGGGCGAGAACCTGCTGAAGGCTGCAGATTACGAGGTCTACGTCCGCGACCGCTCGCCCCAGGTGCGCTTCACCGGCCGCAACTACGTCCTGCCCCGCACCGGACAGGCCGGCGTGCCGCTGGTCTCGGTCAACGCCCAGAAACTCGATGTCGAGGTGCTGCGCATCGGCGACCGCGGCCTGCTGCCGACGCTGCGCTCGGAGGAATTCCTGAGCCAGCTCAGCGGCTCGACGGCCAAGTCCATCGCCGACCAGAAGGGCCAGCGGGTCTGGAAGGGCACGCTCGATACGGCGAAAGTCGAGACCAACCGCGAGGCGGTGACCGCCTTCCCCGTGCTCCAGGCGGTCGGCCGGCTCGAGCCCGGCCTCTACCTGATGCTTGCCAAACCCACCGGCACCACCGACGCATCGGAGGACGAGGAGGGCGGGTACGAGACCCAGGCGACGCAGTGGTTCGTCGTCTCCGATCTCGGGCTCACCGCCTTCAAGGGCCGCGACGGCGTCCACGTGCTGGCCCGTTCGCTGGCCAGCGCCAAGGCGGTCTCGGGCGCCGAGATCCGCTTGGTCGCCCGCAACAACGACGTGCTGGCGACGAGTAAAACCGACGGCCAGGGCCACGCCGCCTTCCCCGGCGGCCTCGCCCGCGGCGAGGGCGGCTTGGCGCCGGGCCTCGTCGTGGCGCAGGTCGGCGACGATTACGGCTTCCTCGATCTGGCGCAGGGCGCCTTCGACCTGTCCGACCGCGGCGTGAAGGGCCGCCCGGCGCCCGGCGGGGCGGAGGCCTACGTGTTTCCCGAGCGCGGTGTCTACCGCTCCGGCGAGACGGTGCAGTTGACCGCCCTGCTCCGCGACCCACAGGGCGCGGCGGTGAGCGGCCTGCCGCTGACCCTGGTGGTCAAGCGCCCGGACGGCGTCGAGTATCGCCGCGCGGCGGTCGCCGACGAGGGGCTCGGCGGGCGTGCCCTGTCGCTGCCGCTCATGGCGGGCGCGATGCACGGCACATGGCGGGTCTCGGCCTACACCGATCCGAAGGCGCCGCCGGTCGGCGAGGCGAGCTGGCTCGTCGAGGATTACGTCCCCGAGCGGCTGGAGGTGAGTCTTTCGCCCAAGTCCCCGGCGCTGAAGCGCGGCGAGGCCGCGACGATCGACGTGTCGGCCCGCTACCTCTACGGCGCGCCGGGCGCCGGCCTCGACGTGTCGGCCGCGGTCGCGGTGCAGCCCGCCACGGGTTCCGGCATCAAGGGCCTGGAGGGCTTTTCCATCGGCCTCGACGACGAGGCGGTGGAGGCGACTACAACGGAAGTCGATGCCAAGGCGACCACCGACGCGCGGGGGCAGGCGAGCCTCACCGTGCCGGTACAGGAACTGGCGGCCCCCCGGCCATTGGAGGCAAAAATCACCCTCTCGGTCGGCGAGCCCGGCGGGCGGGTGCTCAGCCGCAGCGTCACGCTGCCGATCCTGCCGTCCAACCCGGTCCTGGCGATCCGAAAGAATTTCGGCGGCGACCTATCGGATGGGGCGACCGCAACCTTCGATCTCGTGATGGCCACGCCCGACGGGCGGCGCCTGTCGCAGGACGGCGTGGTGTGGACGCTCTCGAAGGTCGAGCGGACCTATCAATGGTACCGCGAGGACGGGCGCTGGAGCTTCGAACCGGTGAAGTCGAGCCGCCGCGTCGCCGACGGGCGCGTGGCGATCTCTTCCGACGCGCCCGCGCGCATCGCCGCCCCGGTCGGCCTCGGGCAGTACCGTCTGGAAGCCACCGTGCCGGGCCAGCCGCAGGCCGCCGTGAGCGTGAGCTTTTCCGTCGGCTGGGGCGGCTCCGAGAGCGCCGACGTGCCCGACCTTTTGGACCTCACCCTCGACAAGGCGGCCTACGCCTCCGGCGAGCGGCTGAAAGCACGCCTCGCGCCGAAATTCGCCGGCACGGCGACCCTCGCGGTGGTGAGCGACCGCGTCCACGAGATTCGCGACGTCACGGTGTCGGAGGGCGGCACCACCGTCGACATCCCGGTCAAGGCCGAATGGGGCTCCGGCGCCTACCTCGTCGCCACCGCCTACCGGCCGCTGGATCAGGCGGCGAAGCGCATGCCGGGCCGGGCGCTCGGACTCGCATGGTTCTCGATCGATGGGGAGAAGCGCGGCCTCTCGGTCTCGCTCGACGCGCCCGAGAAGGTGCGCCCCCGCGGCACGCTCACCGTGCCGGTCAAGATCGCCGGGCTCCAGGCCGGCGAGGAGGCGCGGGTGACGCTCGCCGCGGTCGATGTCGGCATCCTCAACCTGACCCGCTACGAGGCGCCGAACCCGTTCGCCTACTTCTTCGGCCAGAAGGCGCTGGGGCCGGAGGTGCGCGACCTCTACGGCTACCTGATCGACGGCATGCAGGGCACGCTCGGCGCGATCCGCTCCGGCGGCGACGGCGGGGCCACCGAACTCGCCGACACCCCGCCGACCCAGGCGCCGCTGGCGCTCTATTCCGGCGTCGTCACGGTGGGCGCGGACGGAATTGCGAAAATTCCGCTGGAGCTGCCGGCCTTCAACGGCACCGCCCGGCTGATGGCGACCGCCTGGACCAAAGCCAAAGTGGGGCAGGCCCAGGCCGACGTGATCGTGCGCGATCCGGTGGTGCTCACCGGCACGCTGCCGCGCTTCCTCAATGTCGGCGACCGCTCGCGCTTCTTCGTGGCGCTCGACAACGTCGAGGGCGGGGCCGGCGACTACACGGTCGATCTCGACCTGTCCGGCCCGGTCGTGGTGGCGGGCGAGGCCCTGCGCTCGACGCTGCGCTTGGAGGCCGGCGCCAAGGGGCAGTTCGTGATCCCGATCACCGCCGCCGGGCCGGGCCTCACCCGGCTCGACCTGACGCTCACCGGCCCCGGCATCGAGGGCAGCGCCGGCCAGTCCTTCGCGCTCGCCATCGGCCCCGGCACCGGCGCGTTGCTGCGCCGTACGGTACGCCCGCTGGAGCCGGGTGCCGGCCTCGACGTCAGCGCCGATCTGCTCGCCGACATCCTGCCCGGCACCGGCGCGGTCTCGGTGGCGGCCAATCGGCTGGCCGGAATCGACGTGGCCGCCCTGCTGCAAGCGCTCGACCGCTATCCCTACGGCTGCTCCGAGCAGACGGTGAGCCGGGCGCTGCCGCTCCTCTACGTCAACGGCTTGGCGGCTTCCGAAAAACTCGGCCTCGACGGGAAGGTGGACGAGCGGGTGCGCGGCGCGATCGAGCGGGTGCTGGCGCGTCAGGATTCGAGCGGCGCCTTCGGTCTGTGGTCGACGGAGAATGCGGGCGACACGTGGCTCGACGCCTACGTGACCGACTTCCTCACCCGCGCCCGCGAGCGGGGCTTCTCCGTCGCGCAGACCGCCTTCAACAGCGCGCTGGACCGTCTGCGCAACACGGTGGCCAACACCACCAACGTCGAGAACGGCGGGATGGATCTGGCCTACGCGGCCTACGTGCTCGCCCGCAACGGCCGCCCGGTGATGGGCGACCTGCGCTACCTCGCCGACACCAAGATCGAGGATTTCGCCACGCCGCTCGGGCGCGGGCAGCTCGCCGCGGCGCTGGCGCTCCTCGGCGACCGCGGCCGGGCGCAGAAAGCCTTCGACGCGGCGGTGAAGGCGCTGCAGGCCGGCCGCGACAAGGGCGATTACCGCGCCGATTACGGCTCCCGCCTGCGCGACGGCGCCGCCCTGCTGGCGCTCTCGGCCGAGACCGGCTTTTCCCGCGAGACCTTGCAGCCGGTGGCCGCGGTGATCGGCCAGGAGCGGGGAGATTCCCGCACCACCAGCACCCAGGAGAACGCCTGGATGGTGCTGGCCGCCCAAGGCCTCGCCAAGGAGTCGGAGGGTCTCAAGCTGTCGATCGACGGTCGGCCCGAGACCGGTCCGCTGTCGCGGCTCTACCGGGCGCCCGCCCTGGAGGCGCGGCCGGTGTGGATCGTCAACGAGGGCCGCGAGCCGGTGCAGCTGACGCTCGGTACCACCGGCAACCCGATCGCCCCGGAGCCGGCGGCCGCCCACGGCTACACGGTCGAGCGCGCCTTCTACCGCCTCGACGGCAGCCCGGTGGATGCGGGCAAGCCCCTGCGCCAGAACGACCGCCTCGTCGTCGTGCTGAAGGTGACCGAGGCCAAGGCCTCCGCCGCCCGCCTGCTCTTGGTCGATCGCCTGCCCGCGGGCCTGGAGATCGACAACCCGAAGCTTCTGGACGCCGACGCGCTCAGCGGCCTGAGCTTCGCGAAGAGCGACGTGCAGCCGGTCCACACCGAGTTCCGCGACGACCGGTTTGTCGCCGCCTACGACCGCACGCCGGAGCAATCGGCCTTCTTCTCGGCGGCCTACATCGTGCGCGTGGTCTCGCCCGGCACCTACGTCCATCCGGGCGCCAGCGTCGAGGACATGTACCGCCCCGAGCGGTTCGGACGCAGCGCGTTCGGATCGGTCGAGGTGGTGTCGGCGAAGTAGTTTGATGAGGCGCGACGCCATTAACCCTCCCCCCTCCGCGGGGGAGGGTGCCCGCGGAGGGGGCGGGGGAGGGGAGCGACAGTCCCGCTTGGCCGCCATCGACGGCGAATTTTCCGGAAGCGTCGCTCCCCTCTCCCGACCCTCGCTGACGCGAGGCCCACCCTCTCCCGCAGAGGGGGGAGGGAGACGCGTCGGCCTGCTCTGCGCTGTTTTCGTGATTGCTGCTCTGGCGCTCCCCGGCCTCGCCCTCTGGCGCTACGCGACCTCCCTCCCCCCCATCGACCTCACCGCCGCCTCCCTCCGCTCCACCGTCGTCCTCGACCGGAAGGGCCAACTTCTGCGCCCCTTCGCCACCGCCGACGGGCGCTGGCGCTTGCCCGTCACCGCGGGCGAGGTCGATCCGCGGTACCTGGCCATGCTCAAGGCCTATGAGGACCGCCGCTTCGACACCCACCCCGGCATCGACCCCGCCGCCATAGTCCGCGCCGCATGGCAATGGCTCGCCCACCAAAAAATCGTGTCGGGCGGCTCGACGCTGTCGATGCAGGTCGCCCGATTGGTCGAGCCGCGGGCGGAGCGCTCGCTTCCCGCAAAACTCCGGCAGATGATCCGCGCGGTCGAGCTGGAGCGGACCTTGGGCAAGGCCGGCGTGCTCGACCTCTACCTCGCGCTCGCCCCTTACGGCGGCCCGGTCGAGGGTCTGCGGGCGGCCAGCCTCGCCTATTTCGGCCGCGAGCCGGCCCGCCTGTCGTTTGCCGAGAGCGCGCTCCTCGTCGCCCTGCCCCAGGCCCCCGAGGCGCGCCGGCCCGACCGCTTCGCGGCCAACGCGAGACGCGCCCGCGACCGCGTGCTCGACATCGCCGCGGAGCGCGGCGTGCTCAACGCCGACGAGGCCCGCGCCGCCAAGGCCGAGCCGGTGCCGGCCTCGCGAAAACCCTTCCCGATGCTCGCGGCCCACGCCGCCGAGCAGGCGGTCGCCGCCGACCCGGCCGCGCGGGTGCAGCACCTGACGCTCGATGCCCGCCTCCAGGCGAGCCTGGAGACGCTGGCCGCCGAGCGCGCGGCGGCGCTCGGCCCGGCCCTGTCGGCGGCGATCCTCGTGCTCGACAACCGCAGCGGCCACGTGCTGGCCCATGTCGGCAGCGCCGGCTATCTCGACGCGGCTCGCGCCGGCGCGGTCGATGCAACGGCGGCCGTGCGCTCGCCGGGCTCGGCGCTCAAGCCCTTCATCTACGCGCTGGCCTTCGAGAACGGGCTCGCCCACCCCGAAACCCTCCTCGACGACCGCCCGGCGCGCTTCGCCGCGAGCTATGCGCCGGAGAACTTCGATCAGGGCTATCGCGGCACCGTAACGGCCCGCGTCGCGCTCCAGCAATCGCTCAACCTGCCCGCGGTCGATCTGTTGGAGACGGTGGGCGCGGCCCGCTTCGTCGCGCGGCTGCGCGGGGCCGGCGCCACGATCCTGCTGCCGCGCGACACCGCGCCGGGCCTGCCCGTGGCGCTCGGGGGGCTCGGCATCACGCTCACCGACCTCGCCCGGCTCCATGCCGGGCTCGCGCGGGCGGGAAGCGTGCCGACCCTAACGCGCCGCCTCGACGGGCCGCCCTCCCCCACCATCCCTGAGCGCACCGTCACCGACCCGGTCTCGGCCTGGTACGTCGCCGACATCCTGCGGGGTGCCCCGCCGCCGGAGAACGCGCCCGCCGGCCGCCTCGCCTACAAGACCGGCACCTCCTACGGCTATCGCGATGCCTGGGCGGTGGGGTTCGACGCCCGCGTCACGATCGCGGTCTGGGTCGGGCGGCCGGACGGCGCTTCGGTGCCGGGCCTCGTCGGCCGGACGGCCGCGGCGCCGATGCTGTTCGACGCCTTCAGCCGATTCGGCGGCGAGCCCGAGCCGTTGACGCGCCCGCGCGAGGCGCTGGTGGCGGCCACCATCGCCCTGCCGCCGCCGCTGCGCCACATCCGCCGCGATGCGCCCAAGACGCTGGCGGCGACGCTGGGCGTGCCGCTCAAGATCGCCTACCCGCCCGATGGCGCCCGCGTCGATCTCGGCATCAGTGCGGGTGAAAAGACCCGCCTCGCCCTCAAGGCGCTCGGCGGCCAGCCACCGCTGACCTGGATGGTCGACGGCCTGCCGGTGGCCGAGAGCCTGCGCCGGCAATCGGACTGGAGCCCGGAGGGCGCGGGCTTCGCCCGCATCTCGGTGATGGACGCCACTGGGACCAGCGACAGCGTGGTGGTGCGGCTGGAATAGCGGGCCCGGCGCCATAGCTTCGCCCGCGAGGCCACGCCCTCCCCCTTTACTTTCGGGTTCGAGACCGGGACGGCCCGGCGAAAAACGCCAGGAGGCCGTGTTGGCCTGGATCATCCTCATCGTCGCCGGACTGTTCGAGGTCGTCTGGGCCTTCTCGATGAAGCAGTCGGAAGGCTTCACCCGGCTCTGGCCCTCGCTCGTCACCGTCGCGGCGATGGCGGTGAGCCTCGCCGGGCTCGCCTGGGCGATGCGGACGCTGCCGCTCGGCACCGCCTACACGGTCTGGACCGGCGTCGGTGCGGTCGGGGCCTTCGTGGTCGGCATCGCGGTGCTCGGCGAGGAGTTGAGCGCGATGCGGGTGCTGGCCGCCGTGCTGATCATCGGCGGCCTCGTCCTGATGAAGCTGTCGAGCACGGCCTGAGCCGACAGGCTTCTTCCGATCGGCGATGAATCCTCATCACCGATCGGCCCCCGCGACTGCGGGGCGGCGGTCGTCCGCCGGGCGCATCGTGACCGACCATCGGTCGGTCTCGATGCAACAAGCATCACTCCCCGGCGCAGCCGGGGAAGACGGCAAACCCATCCGCCCGCACCCGGTCGAGGAGACGGCGGTAGCCCGGCTCGCAGGCCATGCCGGGCTCGATCCGGCCGTACTGCGCGCCGTCCGCCAGCGCCCCGCGCTCGGGCACCAGGGCGATGGGCGTCGCGGCGGGCGTCAGATGGGCGCCGCGGCCTGAGAACAGCGTCGTCAGGATGCCGAACAGCTCGCCCTGGATCGTCGGGCGGCCGAGCATGGCAAGCCGGTACTGCCCCTGGAAGTTCGTCACGAGATAGATCTGGCCCGACTGGTTCGGCACCGAGACGGTGCCGGATTGCGCGAACGGCGCATCGAGCCGCTCGGCCTCGCGGAAGACGAGACGGGCGCTCTCGACATCCCAGGCGATCTCGGTGCGGTAGGCGAACAGGGCGCCGGCCTGCCCGAACGAGGTCCGCAGCGTCAGGTAGCGCCCTTCCAGAAAGGCCACCGCCTCGCGGGTGTAAGAGCCGAATTCTTCCGGCGCGTGGCGCGTTGCCGCCGGCTTCGCCACCGGCAACGCGGCGGGGACCCGCAGGGGAAGCCCCAGCGCCTCCTCCAGGCGGATCGTGGTCGCCAGGGTGAAGGGGCGGCGGCCCGACAGCGCCTTCTCCAGGGTCGAGATGCTGATGCGGGCCGCATCCGCCAGCGCCTGGCGCGACATCCGGCGCCGCGCCAGCGCCTCGCGCACGGCATCCGCGATGACGCGGCTCTGCGCATCGGGGAGTTCGGTCTCGGGATGATCGGCCGGACAGGCGGCCTCGAAGGTCGGCATCGTGCTCGGGTCCGGACGAACCCGCACAGAACCGCACCGCGCCCGCCGCCGTCAAGGCGCGGGGTTTACGTCCTCCTCCGCTTCCACCAACAGCCGCTCCGGCCCCGGCGTCAGCCCGTCGAGCGGCCAGCAGGTCGCCAGCGCGAGGCGGCGGCCCGGCGCGTCCGGATCGAGGCCGGAGGCGTCCCAGCGGACGACGCGGGCCCCCGTCACCCGGAACCGCACGATCCGGCCGTCCCGGCGCTGCACCGTGACCGGATCGCCCGGCCGCAACCGCCCGAGGCTGCGGAACTGGGTGTCGCGATGCGCCGCATAGACCGCAATGCCGGGCTCGCCCGCCTCCGGCGTGCCCTCGACATGGCCGGGGCCGAAGGCGAGCGCCTGCCCGCTGGAGCCGGCGAGCGCGATGTAGCTTTCGTCGAGGTCTGGGAAGGAGACGCGAGCGACCGGCACGGTGTCGGCCCAGGGCCAGGAGCGGGCGGGGGCGCCCTCACTGAGCGTCCGGGCGAAGGCGCGCTCCAGAAGCACCTGCGCCAGGGCCGCCTTGGCGGGAATCCAGGCGGCCTGCGCCAGAAGGGCGAGTCCGGCGAGGCAGAGGGCAACGGCGAGAGCCGAGCCAAGCGCGGGTCCCCTCCCCCTTGCGGGGAGGGGTTCGGGGTGGGGGTGGTTCAGGATGAGGCGGGAGCGGTGCCTCCTGCACCACTCCCACCTCCGGCTCCTCCCCGCAAGGGGGAGGAGAGGCGCCTCGTTCGGTTCGGGCAGTGCCAAAACCATCACGCCAACCTCCGGCGGCGAGCGGCCATCAGCAAGCCGAGGCCGAGGAGGACGAGACCGGCCAGCGCCCGCAGTTCGAAATCGGTGGCCGTCTGCGGCAGCGGGACGGAGGGGGCCGCGGCGTATTGAGCAGCGGGAAGTCCGGCGCGGCGCTGGCGCGGCGGGGCGGCCTCGCCGGCTCCTCCGAACAGGGCATCGAAATCCCAGCCGGCGGGCAGGTTGAGCGGCAGATCGGTGCTGACGAGGCGCACGCCCTCGGGCCGGCGTGGCGTCGCGTCGATCGCCACCAGCGAGGTCAGCCGCGTGGTGAGGCCGTGGTCGAGGGCGAGGCGCAGGATCGCGGCGTCGGCACCGGCTTGATCGAGCCGGCCGGTGATCCGCGCGGTTTCGGCGTCCGCGATCTTCGCCCGCGCCCAGACCTTGCCGATGCCCGAGCCCTCCGCGGCTTCGCCGAGGTCCAGGACCGTCCGCCACGGCTGGCCGCCGATCCGGCCGGTCAGCGTCAGCGTGCCCTTGGCCTCCGGCATCCGCGCCGCGACGGTGACGGGCTCACCGCGATAGAGGTCGGGCATCTGCGAGGGCGTGGCGTCGGCCGCCTCCGAGAAGGTCGCGGTGAGGTCGGTGACGACGGGGCTCTCGAGCTTCACCAGCAGCTCGCGCATCCGCTCGCTCACCTGATCGACCGAGCGGATTTCCGTAAAACTGCCCCGGCCGAGTTCGGCCGCGTGGCGCATCAGGTAGCCGTTCGGGGCCGAGCCGATGCCCACCATGAACAGCCGCGTGCGCCCGCGCTCAGTCGCGATGGCGGAGAAGATCTGCGCCTCGTTGCCGACGGCGCCGTCGGTGAGGAACACGATCTGCCGCAGGCGGCCGGCCTCGTCCGGATGCGCGTCCTGCAGCGCGGCCTTGAGCGGCGCCAGCATCTCGGTGCCGCCGCTCGCCTCCAGCCCGGCCACGAAGGTCTTGGCTTGCGCGATGTGGCGCTCGTCGGCCGTCACCGTGTCCACGAACAGCGCTTCGTAGGTGTGGTCGAAGCGGATGACGTTGAAGCGGTCGCCCGGCCGCAGGCGGTCGAGGCCGGCGAGCAGGCTGGCCTTGGCCTGCCGGATCGAGGCGCCGCCCATCGAGCCGGAATTGTCGATGACGAACACCACGTCCCGCGGCAGCGCCGGGGCGGGCGCGGCCTCGGACGGCGGGGTGACGACCGCGAGGACGGCCTCGGCCCCGGCGACGCGCTCGCGGAACAGGCCGACGCTGGGCTCGCTGCCGGGTGCCGGCGCCCAGGTCAGCTCGAAGTCGCGGTCGGCGGCGGTGGCCCCGTCCGCCAGCGTGATGCGGCGCTCGGATTGCGAAAGGTCGTCCACACGGATCGCATGGGTAGCGCTCTTCACCGCACCCAGCGCGAAGCCGGCCTTGAGGTCGATGGCGAGCGTCAGCGGGTTGATCGGCGCGTGGTGGGCCGGATCGAGCACGGGGGCTTCGATCTTTGCGCGATCCGGCACGGGATCGGGCGCCGCCGGGCCCTCGGCCGCGCTCCGGACGAGCGGCGGGGCCGGGCTGTAGCGGGGCGCCGCGACGGTGGGCAGACGCAGGGCGTAGGTGCCGCCGGAGAGACGGATGCTCTGCTGATAGGTGATCTGCACCAGCACGGTCTCGCCGGGGCCGATATTGGCGACCGCGTTGGTGAACAGGTTTGGGCGCTGCTGCTCGGTAAGCGCGGCGGCCTTGCCCTCGGCTTTGGCCGCCTCGTAGGCGCGGCGCGCCGCCTGCCGCTCGCGGATGTCGGCGACGATCACCCGGTCGCCGATCACGAGCTTCATCGAATCGACCGCCGCGTCCTCCGGCAGGGGGAACAGGTAGGTGCCTTCCACCCACTCGGACGTGGTGTTGCGGAAGGCCTGAGTGATGGTGGCGCGCGCGGTTGGGCCGCTGACCGTGATGGCGGCGTCCGCCCGCAGCCGCGGCGCCTCGACTGGAGCCGCGCCCTCGCGGCGCAGCACCAGCGCGCCGCTTCCCGGTTCCTCGGCGCGGGCCGGCGGGCTGCCGAAGAAGGCGACGACGACCGCGACGAGCGGGCCGATCAGCAGGTTGCGGGGCAGGCCTCGGCTGGGGATGGGAGGGTGAGACATCGGAAGGCTCCTTGAGGACGGGGCCGGCCGGGGCCGGTTGTCCTCAAGCTCTTCCGCGCCGGACCTTCTCGCCACCGGATGCTTCGCCCACCTTCGGCTGAAGACCGCACCGGCCCGGCCGCATCGGTGCGGAAACCGGCGCAAGCGGCGGCGAACGGTGACGCTTCGTCCGGTTGCGTGCGCAGGCGAGACCCGCTGCCGCGGCGGGTGGTGCGCGGAGGCGTCCCGCCTACATCGCGCTCATGTCCACGACCCGCATCCTCTGCATCCGCCACGGCGAATCGACCTTCAACGCCCATCACGAGGCGACGGGGCGCGATCCCGGCCATATCGATGCCCGCCTGTCCGAGCGCGGCCACGCCCAGGTCGCCGCCGCCCGCAATCGCTTACGCGACGTGCCGTTCGAGCTCGTCGTGACCTCGCCGCTGACCCGCGCGCTCCAGACCACCGCGGGCATCTTTTCCGATCACCCGGCCAAGCCCCAGGTGCTGGTCGAGGTGCTCCATCGCGAGTGCCAGGAGAGCAGCTGCGACATCGGCCGCGCGGCCTCCGTACTGGCCCGCGAGTTCCCGGATTTCCGGGTCGATCACCTGCCCGAGACGTGGTGGTACGCGCACGGCGCCGTCGGCCCCGAAGGCTGGCACGTCGAGCCGCGGGAGGTGTTCGACGAGCGCGTCGCGGGTTTCCGCGCGTGGCTGCGGGCCCGGCCGGAGCGGACCATCGGGGTGGTGGGCCACTGCACCTTCTTCTACCACCTGACCGGGCGCTGGCTCGCCAACTGCGAGTCGATGGAGATCGACCTCGCCGAGGAGCCGCGCCCGCGCGCCTATGCCTGAGCGCGAGCGCGCTCCAAGCGGTCGCGGGCGTCGACCCAATCGATCGACGGGGCCTGCCGGCCGATGCCGAGCGCCCCGTCGAGGATGCCGAGCGCGCTTCCCCAGATGCCGTCCGCGAAGGGGGCGGCGCCCTCCGCCACCTCCGCGGCGCAGCGCGGATCGGCAAACGCCCGGATCGCCGCCGTCGCGGTGCGGGCGACCGCCGAGGCGTGCGCCCCGATCACCCAGGCGCGCCGGCCCGCAGCGGCGTGGGAGAGCGCCCCGCCCTGCCCTTCCGCGGTCCTCGCCGCCAGGAGCGCGGCCTCGGCATCGGGCGCGGTCTCGCAGCGGGCGGCGAGCGCAGGCAGTCCGGCCCGGTCGAGCAGCGGCGGCAGGATGCGGCGCACGCTCTCGACGGCGAGGAATTGCGTGCGGGCCGCCTCGATCTCCGGCGTATCGGCCGAGCCCGAGAGGCGCAGCACGAAGGCCATCAGCCCCTGCCGCTCGGCCTCGGGCATCGCGTCGTTGAGGCCGAGCGCATAGGCCGCGAGGGGCTGCGAGAAGCAGGGCGGGCAATCCTCGGTCGCCCGGATCGTCCGGTAGGGCAGGCCCGCCGCGACGATCGCCGCCTCGTTGATGCAGGTGCCCCCGTCCGGCCCCGGAAAGGCGTGCGAGCCCTTCAGCAAGCGCCAGTGCAGGATCGGCGCGAAGGCGTCGAGGGCATCGCCGGGTGCGTTCACGCGGGGGCTCTCCTCCAATCGGGAAGCGCAGCCTGCCACGGCTCCGCACCGCTTGGCGAGAGGACGTTCAGCCGCCGACGCTCGCGGCGATCCCGGCGACGAGGGCGAGGCCGAGCACCAGCACGAAGGCCGCGGCCAGGAGTTCGAGCCCGCCGACCGCCAGCGCCCCGGCTTGCCCGCGCCCGCCCGCGAGGCGGAGCGCCAGCGCCTTGGCGAAGACCGCGAGGCTCGCCAATACCCCGGTGGTGAGCGCGGTGCCCAGAGCCATGGCGAGGGTCGCGGCGATGCCGGCCCACAGCAGGCCCTGGCTCGCCGCGAAGACGAGGATCAGCACCGCCCCGGCGCAGGGCCGGCTGCCGGCGGCGAGCACCACGCCGGCCCGCTCGCGCCAGTGGCCCAGCCGGTCGAGGGCCGCGGCGTCGGTGAGGTGGGTGTGGCCGCAGCCGGGGGCGCAGGCGGCCGCCGGCGTATCGGTGGCGAGCGCCGCGAGCCGCCCGGCCTGGCGCCACGTCACCGCGGCGCCGAGCAGCGCGACGAGGGCGAAGCTGACGGTCTCGATCAGCGTGCCGGCCCGCGTCATGCCGCCCGCGGTCGCCTTGAGGATCAGCGCGCCGACGCAGACGATGGCGATGGCGACGCACGCCTGGAGCAGCGCCGCCGCCGCGCTCAGCGAGAAACCGCGGCGTAAAGATCGCTCGCCCGCCACGATGTAGCCGGCAATCACCGCCTTGCCGTGGCCGGGCCCGGCGGCGTGGAAGACGCCGTAGGCGAAGCCCATGGCGACGAGCGGCCACCAGCCGCCCCCCGCCTTCAGCGCCGTGACCGCGCCCTGCAGGTTGCGCGAGAAATTGGATTGGACGGCGAGCAGCCAGCCGCCGAGCCCGGTTGCAGCAGGCGCGGCCTCGCGAAAGCCGATGCCGAAGGGCGAGCGCGGCGGCGGGGCCGCGACCGGCCCGACGATCCAGGCGAGCGCAGCGAGGAGGCCGGCTGCGGCGAGCACCGCCCCGGCGGCGAGCGCGAGGCGCAACGGGAGCCGGCTCGCCGCTCGCGCCTTCGGGGCGAGCGCCGCCGTCAGGGACATGCGACGATCGCCCGGTTGGCGAATTGCTCGCCGTAATTCGAGGCCGAGGTGAGTGCTTCGAACATCGCCTCGCTCATCGACTTACCGGCCTCCGCGACCGCCGGCTCGGCGTTCTTCGGCCGCGTCACGGTGGTGGTGCAGCCGGCCGCCGCGCCGGGCAGGCGCACGGCGTCGGCGCCCTCGGCGAGGCTGAAGGAGACGAAGTAGGTCGGATCGTAGACCTCGAGCGCCGCCACGCCCTTGCCCTGCGTCGCGGGCGCCTTGAGCGGCAGCAGGAAGCTCAGGGTGAGGCGGTCGCCGTCCATGTTCATGCGGGCCTCGCGCGGATCGGCGAAGGCCTGATCGCGCCCGGCGACCTTGAGCTTGGTGAAGTAGGCGAACTCGGCCAGATTCGTGGTGTTCTCGGTGGCGAGGCCCTGCAGCTCTTCCGGCGAGAGCTTGCCGTCGCCGTTGGTGTCGAGGCCCTGCGTCACGAAGGCCGAGTAGGACGCATCGAAGCGCCACGTGTGGCGGATGCCGGCCACGCGCCCGCCGTCGTAGGCGACCTCGGCCTTGGCCGTGACCCAGACATGGGGATGGGCCTGCGCCGCGGCGGGCAGGGCGAGGGCCGCTGTCGCGAGGAGGAGGCGGCGAAGGGGTGCGGCGATCGGCATGGCGCTCGGATCGGGGCTTGAGCGGAGTGACTTCGAGCCCCCTCCCTGCCCGCCTGATCGGGCGAAAGCAGGGCGCGCCCTCAGCGCCGCTTGAGCAGCGCCTCGACCTCCGCGGCCTCGGCCGCGGACAGCCCTTCCGCCTTCGGCGCGCGGCGGCGCGACAGGCGCCAGATGCCGACGGCGCCCAGCCCGACCGCCAGCAGCGGGCTTAGCCACAGCAGCAGCGTGTGCCAGCCGAAGGTCGGCCGCAGCAGCACGAACTCGCCGTAGCGGGCCACCACGTAATCGACGACCTGATGGTTGGAATCGCCCTCCTTGAGGCGTTCGCGCACGAGCAGGCGCAGATCCTTGGCGAGCGGCGCGTCGGAATCGTCGATCGACTGGTTCTGGCAGACGAGGCAGCGCAGCCCCTCCGAGATGACGCGCGCCCGCGCCTCCAGGCCCGGGTCCTTCAGCACCTCGTCCGGCTGCACCGCCAGGACGGGGCCGGCCAGCGTCAAGAGCAGCGCGAGGCTTCCGATGAGGCTCCGCCACCGACGCGCGCTCTCTCCTCCCCCTTGCGGGGAGGAGGTAGGAGGTGGGGGTGGTGCAGGATGGAGCGAAGCGGTGCCTCCTGCACCACCCCCACCCCGAACCCCTCCCCGCAAGGAGGAGGGGACGCCCGTCGGCACGTTCGGTGCCAGCAAAACTCGCATCGGACTCACTCCGCCGGCACCGCGGAGGGCGGCAGCTTGGCCCGGGCCTTGACCGGGGCGCCGACGCGCATGCGCCGGTCGGTGAGCGACAGGCCGCCGCCCGCGGCCATGATCAGCGCGCCGATCCAGATCAGCAGGATGAACGGCTTGTGGTAGAGCCGCAGGCCGATCGAGCCGTCGGGCATCACCTCGCCGACGCTGGCGTAGATCTGGCTCATCCCCACCGTCTTCAGGCCGGCCTCGGTCACCGTCATCCGGCGGGAGGGGTAGAAGCGTTTGCCGGTCTCGACCGTGCCGACGAAATCGCCCGCCTTGTTGCGTAGCGTCAGGAAGGCGGCGGTCTCCTCGTAGTTCTCGCCCTTCTTCGGGCCGACCCGGTCGAGGGTGGCGGTGTAGGGGCCGGCCGTCACCTGCCCGCCGGGGCGGATGGTGCCGAGGCCCTCCGTGGCCCAGCCTTGGGCTGCGATGCCGAGCACCGCGACGCCGACGCCGGCATGCGCCAAAGCCGTACCCCAGGCCGAGCGCGGCAGGCCGACGGCGCGGCGCCAGGTGGTGCCGAGGTCGCGGCTGCGGCTCTGGCTGGTGCCGCGCGCGCGGGCCCAGATTTCCAGCGCCGATCCGACGATCAGGTAGGCGCCGATGCCGACGCCGACCGGGGCCATGACCGGGCCGCCCCAGGTCAGCGCGGCGGCCGCGAGGCCGACGACGAGGGCCACCGCGAAGGCGGCGATCAGGCGCTGGGCGGCCGCCGCCGCGTCACCGCGCTTCCAGGCGAGACCCTGCCCGAAGGGGACGATGAACAGCAGCGGCAACGCCAGCGGAATGAAGGTCCAGTTGAAGAAGGGCGGCCCGACCGAGATCTTGTCTCCGGTCAGCATCTCCAGGAGCAGCGGGTAGAGCGTGCCGACGAACACGGTCGCACAGGCCGCGACCAGGAACAGGTTGTTCATCACCAGCGCGCCCTCGCGGGAGATCGGCGCGAACAGGCCGCCCTGGCGTAAGGTCGGCGCGCGCCACGCGAACAGGCTGAGCGAGCCGCCGATGAAGAGCGCGAGGATGCCGAGGATGAACACGCCGCGGCTCGGGTCGGACGCGAAGCTGTGGACCGAAGTGAGCAGCCCCGAGCGGACGATGAAGGTGCCGACCAGCGAGAGCGAGAAGGTCAGGATGGCGAGCAGCACCGTCCAGACCTTCAGCGCGTCGCGCTTCTCCATCACGACGGTGGAATGCAGCAGCGCCGTGCCGGCGATCCACGGCATCAGCGAGGCGTTCTCGACCGGGTCCCAGAACCACCAGCCGCCCCAGCCGAGCTCGTAATAGGCCCAGTACGAGCCCATGGCGATGCCGAGCGTCAGGAAGCTCCAGGCAATCAGCGTCCAGGGCCGCACGGCCCGCGCCCAGACGGCGTCGATGCGCCCCTCGATCAGCGCGGCGACCGCGAAGGCGAAGGTGATCGAGAAGCCGACATAGCCGAGATAGAGCAGCGGCGGATGGATCGCGAGGCCGAGATCCTGGAGCAGCGGGTTGAGATCGTTGCCCTCCAGCGGCGCCGGCGCCACGCGGCTGAACGGGTTCGAGGTCATGATGATGAACAGCACGAACACGAAGGTGATCGAGGCCTGCACCATCAGGGTGTTGGTGCGCAGGACCGGCGGCACCGAGTTCTTCGCGGTGGCGACCCAGGCCCCGAACAGGGCGAGGATCAGCACCCAGAGCAGCATCGAGCCCTCGTGGTTCCCCCACACGCCGGAGATCTTGTAGATCAGGGGCTTGGCGGTGTGCGAGTTCTCGACGACGTTCTGGACCGAGAAGTCCGACATCACGTGCGCGTAGGTGAGCGCGCAGAACGCGAACAGCAGGCAGGCGAAGGTGCCGAGTGCTGCCGGCACCGCGACCTCGCGGAGCGCCGCATCGCCCGAGCGGGCGGCCCAGGCCGGCATCACCGCCTGGACGAGGGACAGGGCCAGCGCGAGCGCCAGGGCGTAATGGCCGAGTTCGACGATCACGAATGGCTCTCCCGCGCGGTGTCAAACCGGTTGGTGGTCATGGCTCTCAACGCTCGCTGCGCTGGCCGAGGGTTGCGTCGGCCGCCGGCTTCGGAGGTTCCTTGGCAGCGTCCTTGGGTGCCGCCTTGCCCTCGCCCTCCTGCCAGCGCCCCTGCGCCTTGAGGGCGTCGGCGACCTCGCGGGGCATGTAGTTCTCGTCGTGCTTGGCCAGCACCGTGTCGGCGCGGAACACGCCGCCGACATCGAGCTTGCCCTCGGCGACGATGCCCTGGCCCTCGCGAAAGAGGTCCGGCAGCTGGCCACGATACTGCACCGGAACCGTCGCGCCGGTGTCCGTCACCGAGAACTCGACGTTCTGGTCGGGGCCGCGCTTGAGCGAGCCTTCCGTCACGAGGCCGCCGAGGCGGAAGCGGGTGCCCGGCGCCACGGCGTTGGCGGCGACCTCCGCGGGGGAGCGGAAGAACACGATCGAGCCGGTCATCGCCGACAGGATCAGCCCCAGCGCCAGGGCCAGCACGGCCCCGCAGCAGGCGATGAGGATGAGGCGGCGGCTCTTGCGGGTCAAAGGGTCCGTCCCTGTTCGTCGGCGCGTTCTCGTCCGTCGCGCGACGCGCGGAAGGCGGCCTGACGTCTTTTAGACTCGTTCTCTACAACGGTTTCGGCCCCCACGCCCTTCGGGTCAAGGTTGCGCGGGCGGGACCGATTGTCAGAGGCCATCCCCGGTCCTCGGTTCGACGCGCCTTCTTTCGACGAACCGGCATCCACTTCGTCGGAAAGCGCGTCACGGCTTCGTGGCGAGGTCGAGTTCCCGGCCCAGCGCGTCGAGCCGCTCCACCGCGCCGGGGTTGGCGGCGAGCGCCATCCTGGCCCGGTCGAGCGCCTGGACCGCGGCGGCGCGGTCACCGAGCACGCCGTAGGAGCGCACGAGCCGCATCCACTCGTCGGGGCTGCCGCCCTTGGCCGCCAGCCGCCGGTCGAGGGTCGCGACCATGCCGCGGATCGCCGCCTCGCGCTCGGCGGGCGGCATCGTCCGGATGGCGTTGGCGGCGGCGTCGGATTCCATGCCGCCCGCGGGCTTCGCCTCCGAGGCACCGGCCTCCGGCTTGGCATCGGGCGTCGCCTCGGCCGATCCGCCCGGCTTGCCCTCGGCGAGGCCGAGTTCGCGCGCCTGGGCGTCGAGGCGGGCGCGGCCCGGCTCGTCGCCCTTCAGCGCCTCGTGCGCGCGGCGTAGCGCGTCGAGGGCCTTGTCGCGCTCGCCGAGCACCGCGTGGGAGCGCACGAGGCGCAGCCACTCGTCGGCGGTGCCGCCCTGCTTGGCCAAGCGCCGCTCCAGCCCCTCGACCATGCCGCGGATCGCGTCGATCCGCTCGGAGGGCGGCAGCGCCTGGATGTTGGCCGCAGGCCCCGCGACGGAGGAGCCACCGGATGCCGCGCCGCCCGCGGGCGCCTCGGGCTTGGGGCCGCCCTCAGCGGTGGCCGCCGGGGCGGTCTCACCCTTGAGGCGGGCCAGCGTGTCGCGCACTGTGGGAAGCCAGGGCGCGTCGGCGGGGGCGCCCTCGGCGAGCCCGGAGAGACGGCGGATCGCGCCGGCCACGTCGCCGGACTGCTCGTCGCCGCGAGCGAGATAGAACTGGGCCTTCGGGGCCTTCGGATCGGCGGCGGCGGCCCGGTTCAGCACCTTGCGGGCCTCCGGCGAGACCGCGCCCTCGGCCGCGACCACCAGGGCCTCGCCCCAGTCGGACAGGGCGGAGGCGTCCTCGCCCTTGAGGCGCACCACCGCCGCGTAGGCGCGGGCCGCGTCGTCGTAGCGCCCGAGCCGCATGTAGACGGGGGCGAGCACGCTCCAGCCGCGGACGTCGTCGGGGTGGCTGGCGAGCCGCGCCTCGATCTGGCCGATGGCGGTCATCATGTCCTGCGCCCCGGCCCGGCTGGCGCTGCGGTCGGCCTCGGTCTGCGAGGGGAGGTTCGGCGAGCCGTAGAGGCCGTAGACCACGAGGGCGACCAGCGGGATCGTCGAGAGCGCGAAGGCGGAGGCCGCGCGGCGCTGGCGCAGGTGCGGCTCGGCCAAAGGCGCAACGGCGGATTTCGCCGCGCTCTCCTCGCGGCTCGCCCGCAGCAGCCGGCGGGCGGCTTCCGTGCGGGCGGCCTCGGCCTCGGCGGGCGCGATCAGCCCGCGGGCGAGGTCGCGCTCGATCTCGGCGAGCTGGTCCTCGTAGAAGCCGGCCTCGGTCGACAGCTCCGCTTCCGCCGCCTCCTGACGGCGGCGGCGCGACATCGGCCAGAGCAGCGCGAACACGGCTGCCGCGGTCATGGCCGCCAGAATGAACCAGATCGCCGTCATTGGCCCCCGAGAGATCACTCGGCCCCGTGTAGTGCCCGAGCGGAGCCCGCACGACTGCGCCCTCGGGCGACACGTCGTCACGCGAAGCGAGGCATGCGCCTTAGCATAGGCGGGGCCCGGCGTAACCTTGGCCTTGGATCACGCTTCAGCGCTGTCCCGCCCCGGCGGGCCCGTCGCCGGGCACCTCGATCACCGCGCGCAGGCCCCCGAGGCCCGCGGCCTCCAGGCGGAAGCGGCCGCGATAGAGCGCGGCCAGATCCGCGACGATGGAGAGGCCCAGGCCCGAGCCCGGCTTGGTCTCGTCGAGGCGCCGCCCGCGCTTGAGCACCGCCGCGCGGTCCTCCTCGGGCAGGCCGGGACCGTCGTCCTCCACCGCGACGATGAGGTGGGGATAATCGTCCGCGCCGACGGGCGCCGCCGAGATCGAGACGCGCCCTTGGGCCCATTTCGAGGCGTTGTCGACGAGGTTGCCGATCATCTCCTCGAAATCCTGCTTCTCGCCGCGGAAGCGCAGGCCCGGCGGCACGTGGACCTCGTAGGCGATGTCCTTGTCGCGGTAGATTTTTCCGAAGGTGCGCACGAGACCGGCGAGCGCCGGCTCGACCTCGGTCGAGGCGCCGAGCGTGCCGGCGAGCGCGGCGGCGCGGGCCCGGTCGAGATGGTAGTTCACCTGATCGCGCATCACCGCGGCCTGCTCGCGGATTTTTTCCGAGAGCTCCGGCGGGGCCTCGCTCGAGCCGACCTCGTTGACGATGATCGAGAGCGGGGTCTTGAGCGCATGCGCGAGGTTGCCGACCTGGGTGCGGGCGCGCTCCAGGATCTCGCGGTTGGTCTCGATCAACAGGTTGATCTCGCCCGCGAGCGGCGCGATGTCGCGCGGATACTGCCCGTCGATCCGGTCGGCCTCGCCGCGGCGGATGGTGCCGAGCGCCGTGCGCAGGGCCCGCAGCGGCGCGAGGCCGAAGCGGATCTGCAGGAGCGCGGTCGCCGCGAGCGAGAAACCGAGCAGGCCGAAGGTCATGAACAGCGAGAAGCGGAAGCGCTCGACGTCGTTCACGATCTCGTCGGCGGGCCCGGCGACCCGCACGGTGTAGCGCCCCTCCTGCCCGACATCGACGTCGCGCTCGACGATGCGCAGCGTCCGGTCGTCCTGGCCGCGGCCGTAGCCCTGGCGGATCTGGCCGATCGTCGCGGTGCCGGCCTGATCGGGGCCTTTGAGCGGCACGCCGACCAGGGAACGCGAGGTGCGCAGGTCCCGCGGCTTCGCGTCCGGCCGCCCGACCTGCCAGTACCAGCCCGACAGCGGCAGGTCGAAGCGCGGATCGCCGAGCGAGAACGAGCGCGTCTCGGGATCGTTCGGCGAGACGAGGTCGGTGGCGAGGTTGTTGGCGAAGACGAGGAGGCGACTGTCGAAGGCGCGCTCGGTGTTCTCGCGATACAGCGTGGTGAGGATGAAGGCCGCGATGACGAGGATCGCGGTGCTCGACAGAAACGAGGAGACCGCGAGCCGGACCGCGATGGAGCGGCGACGCAGGGGGAGCCAGGCGAGGCGGTCGGTCATCGGGACGGTGTCTGAGATCGAAAGCCCATCAGCTTAGCCGGTTCGGATTGTCGTGTCCGGCATAGAACTCCCTGGCGAGCAGTCCCATGACGACGTCGTCGTACCAACGGCCATCGATCAGCGCCGCCTCTCTTTCCCGCCCCTCGTCGATGAAGCCGCACTTGCGATAGCAGGCTATGGCACGCGTGTTGGTCGCGAGCACGCGCAGCGACACACGATGCAGCCCGCTTCCGAAGACGTGTCCCAATGCCAACCGGATCGCCTCGGTCCCATAGCCTCGGCCGAGGAAAGCCGGGTCGTCGATGCCGATCGCAAGGTTGGCGCGCCGATCCTGCGGCACATGCCCATGGAATCGCACATGCCCGATGAAGCGGCCCGCATCGATGACCCAGGCGCAGGGCTGATCACGGATGAACCGGATCGCCTGCTCGGCCCCCGAGCGCGAGAAGGGAGCATCAGGATCGAACGTGCCACCGTACCCTTCGACAATGTCCTTGTGTTGTCCGATCGACCAGCGCGTCTCGATGTCATCAGAAATCGGCTGGCGAAGTCGAATACGTACGCCTTGAAGGTCGGGAGGGGCGGATGCCATCGTGACTGCCCAGGACAAAAAGGAGCGGATGGCGAATAACCGCTCGCTACCCCAACAGAATTTCACACGATCGAACAGCTCGGACGCTTATCCCGAAGGCGCTCTTCGAAACCGGGCTCGGGCCTGCTTCAAAAGAGGCGGTCGGTGACGACCAAAGCTTCTCGGATCGTCTGGCTCCGCTTGCCAAGCCGTCAAGCTATTTCCGTCCCGGCCTGAGGCCGTCCACGCTCGAACACGACGCGCATGTCCTCTCCGACTTTCCAGCCGTCGGCGAGCAAGGCGTTGGCCTCATCGCGATGCGGATAAGGCAGATCGGACGATTCCGGTGGCGGCCAAATCGAAGCCAAGGCGCCCAAGCCGGAGAAGAAACGGCTGAGACGGCTGGCACCGCCCTCCGGGTCATCGCGCCGCCCGCCGCTCAACCCTTCCCCCCCGGCTGGTTCGGATCGACCAGATATCCCAGCCCCCGCACGGTCTGGATCAGATCCACTGCGAGCTTCTTCCGCAGGCGCCCGACGAACACCTCGATGGTGTTGGAATCGCGGTCGAAATCTTGGTCGTAGAGGTGCTCGGTGAGTTCGGCGCGGGAGACGACGCGGCCGGTGTGGTGCATCAGGTAGGAGAGCAGGCGGTATTCGTGGCTCGTCAGCTTGACCGGGTTGCCGTCGACGAAGACGCGGCCGGAGCGGGTGTCGAGGGTGACGGGGCCGCAGGCGATCTGACTGCTGGCATGCCCCGCCGCGCGGCGAAGGATGGCGCGCACGCGGGCCATCAGCTCTTCCATGTGGAAGGGCTTGGTGACGTAGTCGTCGGCACCCGCGTCGAAGCCGTCGACCTTGTCGGACCAGCGGTCGCGGGCGGTGAGGATGATGACCGGCGTCTTCACCCCGGCCCGGCGCCAGTTCTGCAGGACGGTGACGCCGTCGGCCTTGGGCAGGCCCATGTCGAGGATGATGGCGTCGTAGGGCTCGTTCTCGCCGAGATAGCCGCCCTCCTCGCCGTCGAACGCCTTGTCGGCGACGTAGCCGGCCTCCTCCAGCGCGGTCACCACCTGTCGGTTGATGTCACGGTCGTCCTCGACCACGAGCAGACGCACGGTCGGTCACTCCTCGATCATCGGAATCGTCGTCGCGAATACGATCTCTACGACGATGTCTTTAAATCCTCATGCACGGGTCTACCACTGCCCGCTGACCTGCCCCGACTGGCCGTCGACCATCACCTGGACGAACTGCCCGTCCCGGCGCAGAGCGGTGAGCAGGTAGACGAGCCCGGCATCGTGGCGGCACAGGCGGGCGCGCTGGATCTCGGCCCGGGGAATCGCCTGGCGGGCCGCGCGGATCGCGGCGATCGGCGGCACCACGCGCTTCTCGGCCACCGCCTCGCGCAGGTCGGCGGGCGACAGGCAATCGTCGCCGCGGTTCATCGGCTCTCGCAATGCGGGGACCGGCGCGAGGGCGCCGGTCTCCTCGGCGAGGGGGCCGACCGCGCCCGCCGCGAGAACCGCGGCGGTCGAGACGACGATCAACAGGGCGAAAGCTTGGCGCATCGGCAAGGACATTCGCGCCGGTGCACTGAATGCGTCCTGAATGTTCGGGACGCGCCACCGACGGGCAGGATTGCCGGGAAGACTGGCGGCGGATTTCCGGTCGAATGCCATGGTCGCGGGCGAGGTTCGGTGCCGGATAAGCCCGGGCCGCAGCGGCGGTTCCCCGGCGGGGCTCACGCCGTCCTTTCCCGCCCGGAGCGGCGGTCGAGGAGGGCGCGCAGGGTCAGGCTCGCCAGATCCTGGCTGTCGACATGGTCGAGAGCGGCGGTGCGGAGCGCCACGATCGAGCGCTCGAAGCCGCGGAGCGCGGCCTCCAGGCGGCCGGTGGCGGCCCGGCTGCGGCGCCGGGCGCTGGCGGGGCGCCAAGCGGCGCCCATCCGGGACAGGCTTGGACACATGAGGCTTCCCCTGATTCGCCGGATCTTTGTCTTGACGCGCTTTCTTTCGACGAACCGGTGTCCACTTCGTCGGAAAGCGCTTCGGTCATGCCCGCGGGCGGTGCTGGAGTTCGCCCAGGCGCCGGAGGATTTCTTCGAGCTTCTCGCGGGCACGGGCGTCGCTGCGCTCGACCTCACGGGCGATCTCGCCGGAGAGCCGGGTGAGGTCCTCCAGCACACGGGTGCGGCTCTCCAGGGCGGCGGCCACCGCGGCGTTGGTCTGCGAGGCCCGCTCCAGGGCGGCGGCCGTGGCGCCGGTCTCCTCGATGCGTGCCTCCAGGGTGCGCAGGCCGTCGCGGTAGAGATGCAGGCAGGCGAGGCCGAGCAGCACCGAAACGATCCAGCCGGCGCCGCCGTCGGAGAACAGCAGGCGGGCGGCTTCGATGGCGATCTTGTCCACGGCTCGGCTCCGGAGCGGCTGTCGGGGCGGGCGCGTCGGCGGCCCGCCCGCGGGCTCAGGCCGGCGGCCGGATTCCAGTCGGGTCCAGGACGCGCTCCAGGGCGGGGCGCAGCGTGTTGGCGGCGGTCGCCTCCGCCTCCAGCGGCAGGGCGCGAAACACCTTGGCGGCGACGCCCTCGCCGCCGCCCGCCGCGCGGATCAGCCAGCCCGGCGCCTCGTCGAGCGCCCGCTGCACCGCCCGCGCGATCACCGCCGAGCCGAGGGAGACCGTCAGGGTGCGTCCCCTGACCGCGCCGGAGACCGCGTTGAGGGCGTAGTCGGTGGCGTTGCGCACGAGCCGCTCGACCAGGGCGTCTGTGACGAGAAGGCGCAAGGGACCGGCGACGCGGGCGATCCCCGCGGCGACGATGGCCGCGAGCACCGGCGTCGTCAGCGCGGTGAGCGCCTGAGCGAGCGCGACGAGCCCGTCCCCCCACGGCAGCACGATCGCGGCGGCGTCCGTGGCGTGGGCCGGGGTGCAGGTCTCGGGTGCGACGAGCAGGAGGGCGCAGGCGAGCAGCATCCCCCGCAGGCCCATGGCGGAGGGAAGCGGGGCGGGTTCGGTCACGGTCATGGGGGAGTGATCCTTTTCATGAGGGGGAAGCGGGTGTCAGCGGCCGGCGCCGAGCCACGCCCGCAGGCGGGCGAGCCAGCCGGGCGTCGGCATGGCAGCCGGCGGCGTCTCGGCGGGCGCAGCCGGCCGGACCGGAGGCGGCACGACGGGCGCGGCGACCGGCTGCGGATCGCCGCGTCGCGCCCGCGGCAGGGCGGTCTCGTAGGAGGTGCGGAACTGGTCGAATTCGGCCTGACGCCGCGGGATCAGCACGGCGGGGCGGTTCCACATCAGCATGGCGTCGGCGGCGCCCTCCCGGTCGCCGGCACGCAGGCGGCGCAGGACGGTGGAGCGCAGGAAGGCCGCCGGGCCGATGTTGAAGGCAAGCGAGACCAGCGCGTCGAAGGCGTGCTGCGGCAGCGGCTCGGGCAGCGCCTGGGCGACGGTGCGGACGAAGCGGGCGACGTCGCGGGCGAAGATCGCGTCGCACTCGGCCGCCGTGAGGCGCAGGCCCGCCCGCGGCAGCGGCGGACCGGCGGCGGCGGTGTGGCCGACGCCGATCGTCCAGATGCCGACGCTGTCGCGGTAGGCTTCGAGGCGGCGCCCTTCGCGGTCGATGAGCACGGCGCGGCCGATGGGGCTGAGGTCCATGGCGGAATCTCCCGAAGTTCCAGTGGAAGGGATGGGGCGGGCCGGGCGTCAGCCGCGGGCGAGGATCCAGACCTCGCCGCGCCCGCCATTGCCGCCGGCGCCGGTCGGCATGCCGTTGAGCGCGGCGCCGGCTCCGCCCCCACCCCCGCCGGGAAGGCCGGCCGCGCCACCGTTGCCGCCGCCGCTCGAGCCGTCCGCCGCGCCGGCCCCGCCGCCGCCGCCGCCGCCGGCCGCACCGCGGATCCAGCGCTTGCTCTGGCCCGCGGTGCCGTTGGCCCCGACCGCGCCGAGAACGCCGCCGTTGGAATCGCGCCCGTTGCCGACGGCGTAGCCGGCCCCCGCGTTGCGGCCGGTGGAGGCGACGTTGGCCGCGGTGAGGCCGCCGCCCGAGCCGCCACCGCCCGAGCCGCGCAGGCTCGTCGTGCCGCTCGCGCCGAGGGCCCCGTTGCTTCCGCCCGCACCGCCCGCGCCGACGGCTTCGAGGGACACGCCGCCGCCCGCGGTGCCGCCGCCGCCCGCCACGCTGTTGGTGCCGCCGCCGCCCGCCCCGCCGCCGAAGGCGCGCACGAGGTCGTAGGCCGATCCGTCGTTGACGATGCTGGCGCCGCCCGCCGTGCCGGCCACGCCGCCGGTGTCGTCCACGGTGATGGCGGGCGCGCCGGCGCCGCCCGCCCCGACCGTCACGGTCAGCGTCGCGCCGATCTCGGCGGCCGAGAAGGTCTCGCTGTTGAGCGCCCCGGCCCCACCCCCGCCGCCGCCGTTGCGGACCGTGCCGGCCGCGCCGCGGCGGGCGCCGCCGCCTCCGCCGCCGCCGCCCATGGCGGTGACCGTGACGGTGCGGGCCCAGTCGGGCTTCGTCCACGTGCCCGAGGCGGTGAAGACCGCGAGTTCCTCCCGCAGGACCCCCTTGTCGAAGGTCGCCGCGCCGGTGGTGCGCTCCACGGTGAACACGTTGGTCCACGTGCCGCCGTCCGGGCTCACGCGCAGGCTGAGGTTGTCGCCGCCGACGAGCCCGATCTCGGCGCGGCCGGAAAACCCCGATTGCAGCAGGAGCGACAGCACGTTGCCCGCCGCCTGCTTGTTGAGGGTGTAGCGCAGATGCCCGTCGCCGCCCTCGCTCGTGGTGAGCGCGGTCCAGAGCGCCTTGTTGAGCTTGGCCGCGAACGGGTTCTGGGCGTCGGCCGCGGTGCCGAGCCCCAGGCGCGTCAGGCTCTGGAGCGCCGTGATGGTGGAGCGGAACGGAACCCAGGCACCGCCGGCATACGCGTGGATCTCCGCCTCGTCGGCGACGAAGGCGAGCCAGCCCGGATGCGGCACCAGCGAGAGCCACGCCCCGTCCTGATAGCGGGCGATGCGCCCGGCCCAGCCGGCCCAGGCGCCCGACGGGTTGGCGGCGACGATGTAGCGGTCGCCCTCCGCCGGGTTGGCGGGCGGGACGGCCAGATCCCGGTCGATCACCGCGAGCTGGACCAGGGCGTCGAGGAGCGCCAGCGCCTCGTTGTGGGTGACGTGCTTCTGCGCCTGCCCGCCCGCGATCAGCGGCAGGGCGAGGCTCGGGGTGGTGTCGGCCATGGGTCGGCTCCGTGAAGGATCAGGCCAGGGATCAGGCGAGGGATCAGGTCCGCACGCTCACCCGCGCCCGGCACGCGGGACCGCGCCCGCCGACGGTGCCGACCTGCGCCACCGCGAGGTCGATCTCGGTGACGGGGCCGCCGAAATCGGCCGTCTCCTGCGCGTAGAGCAGGCTCGGGCCGGTGGCGGTGAGGCTGCGCCGGAGCGCGCCGTCGGGTCCGAGAATGTCGACGGCGTAAGCCTCGGACGCTTCGTCGAGCGGCACGTCCGCCGACTCCCAGGCATCGGCGTCGCGCCGGGCCCGGCGGGTCCAGCTCAGCCGCAGGCCGCCGGCCTCCCGCCGCGCCCGCAGGTGGACGGGTCTCAAGGGGACGAAGGCGATGAGGCTCGCTGTCGCCTCCAGGCCGACGAAGGCCGGATCGGCCGGGTCGCGGTCGGCCGGCCCGATCCGGTAGAGGAAGCGGCGTCCGGCCTCGTCCAGGCGCTCGACCAGGGGCACGACCGCGCCGTCGTCGAGCCGCACGATCAGGCTGCCCGCAGGCACCGCACGGTCTGCGGCGGCCTCGCTGCCGGCGAGCCCGCGCAGCAGCGTCGTCAGCCGCCACGTGTCCGGCCCGGTCAGCGTCGCACCGGCCGCCGAGAGGATTTCGGCCATGCCGTCCGGTCCCAGCAGGGCGAACAGGTTGGCGCCCGAGAACGCCGCCGGCTCCGTGACCGCACCGAAGCCTTCCGCGTGGCGCAGTCTCACGTCGAGCCGGGTGTTGCGGTCGAACCGCCAGAGCGGGCCGGGCGGCAGCACCGAAAGGGTCTGCCCGAGGCAGGCCGGATGATCGACGAGGCGGTGGAGCGCGAACGGCGCCCCCTCCCCGGCCGAGCGCCAGACCGCGACCGCGCCGGGCCAGGGCCCGGCGGCGACCGCGAGGTAGGAGAGCGGGGCCGGCTCGCCCCGCGTCACCGGCAGGTCGAGGGCGCGGGCGAAGACCGGGCCGGGCAGGGAAGGCGGCGTCCGCGCAGGCGGGGCGGCCGTGCGGGCGGGGCGGGCATCGCGGCCCGCGGCCGGCACGCCTTGCGTCTCGAACCGGCGGCCTTCCGGCGAATCGTCGATGCGGGCGATCCGGTGCAGGGCGCCGCCGGGCAGGCGCAGGCGGTCGCCGGGCTCCAGGTCGAGCCGGCGCGGGCTCAGGGCCAAGGCCGCGGTCTCGCGCCCGGCGAGGCTCGCGTCGAGCAGCGCCTCGGCGAGATCCTGGGCCGCGTCGCGCCGCGTCACGACCGCCGCCTCGACGCGGACCTCCCGACGCCGGGCGACGCCGGGGCGCTGGGCGGCAGCGGACGCGCGGCGGTATTCCGCGCTCTCGCCGTCGGAGAAGCCGATCTCGACGGCGCGGGGCAGCGCGCTCTCCTCGGCCCGCACGAGCCGAAGCGGGGCGTCGTCGCGCTCGGCCAGGACGAGGTCGTCCGCCGCGATGGTCACGGGCGGCCGGCCTTCGGGCCCGCCGATCCGCAGGGTGCCGGCGGAGACCGAGACGTCGAGGCCGTAGAGCCGGGCGAGGGGCTCCAAAGCCTCGCGGGCCGAGAGCGGCCGGTCGAGGACGTAGCCGTCGAGGAAGCCGGCGGCCTCGATCGCGGCCGGCGCGTCGATGCCGAGATCGGCCAGGATCGCGGCGACCAGTCGCTCGAGGTCGAGCCCCTCGATGCGTCCCGTGATCCAGTGACCGAGCGCCCAGTTCTCGGCGTCCGACCAAACGCTGCGGAAATCCGGGAAGGCGGGAAACGGCCGCGCGTCCCAGGCCCAGACGAACACGTCCTCGGGCGCGATCATCCGGCCGCCATAGAGCGGTGAGACCGGATTGTGAGCCGGCTCGAAGTTCGGTGCAGTTGGGTCGAACCGCGAAAGAATCGCTTCCAGGCCGCGGGTCTGGATCAGGTCGTCGCGGAGGCCGCGGGAGAAGGGCGGCGCGGCGTTCTCCGAGGATTTCGGGTCGGGGAAGACGTTCGGGCCGTTGGTGCCGCGATCGACCGCCGGAACCCCGATCTCGGTGAGCCAGATCGGCTTCGATTTCGGCACCCAGGCGGTCGGGCCGGTCTCGACGCCGTTCGCCCGCTCGACATGCGGGTTCGACCACCACGCGACCAGATCCTTGGCCCGGTAGATCCACGGCTTGCCATAGGCGCCGTCGGTGATCGACGTGCGCACCTGCGCGGAGCGATCCTCAGGGCTGGCATAGAACCAGTCGAACGCTTCGCCCGCGCCGAGGCGGTTCTTGAGATAGGCGCGGTCGTAGACGCTTCCGGCCTCCGCGGCGTCCCGGTGGCCGGTGCCGTCGCGCCAGTCGGAGATCGGCGGGTAGTAGTCGATGCCGACCGCGCTGATCGCCGGATCGGCGAAGAGCGGATCGAGGGGGAAGCGCACGGAGGCGCCGCCCTCGCGGACATGGGCGCCGTACTCGGTCCAGTCGGCGGCGTAGACGAGGGCGGCGCTTGGGCCGAGAAGCGCGCGGACCTCGCCCGCGAGCGTGCGGAACCGTTCGACCGCCGGATACAGGCCGTTCGCCCCGCGCACGCGGGTGAGGCTCGCGAACTCGCTGCCGAGGATGAAGCCGGCGAGCGGCGTGCCCGCCGCGGCCCAGCCGGCGGCGAGGCCCGCATAGTGCAGGATCATCGCCCGGTAGCCCTGTGGCCCGTCGAAGAAGGCGGCGACCTGATCGGCCGCGCCTTGCGTCCCGTCGGGGCTGCCGGGCAGGCCGGGGGCGGGATCGCAGGTGATGCGCCCGCGCCAGGGGTAAGGCGGCTGCGTGCCGGACGGATTGCGCGGGTCCGGCAGGGTGTTGCCCGCCGCCACGTCCATCATCACGAACGGGTAGAGCACGGTGGCCAGCCCACGGCGGGTCAGTTCGGCCACGAGGCGGGTCAGGCCGGCGTCGGCGGGCGTGCCGCCATAGGCCGCCACGTCGCCGGAGCGCGAGACGGCGGTGGCGCTGGCCCGCGTGCGGCCGGCGACCGCCCAGTCCGCGCCCTTGGTCGCCTTGGCGGCGGAATCGACCCGCGGCGTCACGGTGCAGTGACCGACGCGCAGGTCGTCGCCGAACCAGCTCGCCACCACCGAGACCCGCACGAGGTTCGGGCAGAGCGCCTGCAGCGCGTCGAGGGAGGCGAGCACGTCGCTCGCGCCCTGGAACTGGAAGCGGTTGGCGGGCTTCGTCGCGCCGAAGCCCGCATCCTCGCTGACGGGCAGCGGATCGAGCCCGAACTCGGTCGAGCCGGGGATCAGGCAGACGGCGCGGACCTGCTGCGCCAGCCCCTCGACCGGGCGGATCACCTCGAAGGCGAATTGCGGGATGCGGTTGCCGAACGCGGCGAGCGGCAGGCCCTCCAACACCACGTAGGCGAGGCCGCGATAGGCCGGCGCGTTCTCAGGCCCCTCCTTGGCGACGATGAGCGGGTCAGGGGCCTGCGACGCGCTGCCGGTGTGGATGCGATAGTTCAGCGTCGTCAGGTCGAGCTCGGTTCCATCGGCCCAGATGCGGCGCACGAGAGCGATCTCGCCCGCGCAGAGGCCGACTGCGAGGTCGGCGAAGTAGCTGTAGGCGGTGCGCACGGTCTTGCTCCCGCCCCCGCCGCCCTTGGCGCCGGAGCGCGAGCGTTCCACCGTGGTGTTGGCGACCTCGAGCGGGCGCGTCGCCCAGATCAGCGTGCCGCCGATGCGCACCCGGCCGTAGACCCGCGGCACCGGCGCGCCTTCGGTCGAGGTGAGCCCGGCGACATCGGTGAGGCGCGGCCCCTCGATGAGGCGGGCGCCGCTGGCCCCGCCGAACAGGGCATTGTCGAGCGCGGCGCCGCCCGCCGCGCCGACGACGCGGCCGATCATCCCGCCGATGGGCCCGCCGAGCGCGCTGCCGACCGCCTCGCCGGCCGTCTGAAGGACGATCGTCGTCATGGCGGGTCCTCCGTGCGGCGTGTAAGCATTTTTCGGTATTTCCAGGCGCCGCCGGGTCCCCCTCTCCCCGCACGCGGGGAGAGGCCCGCGGGCACCCTGTCGTGCCTGCGGGTAGCGGAGGCGAAGCCGGAGCGGCGGTGAGGGGGCGATTCCGGAAGAGACTCGTCCTGAACCGCCCCCTCACCTTCGGCTGCCGCCTCGCTTCGGCGACGACAGGGTCGCCGAAGCCCTCTCCCCGCACGGCGGGGCGAGGGAATGCGTCGGGCACCGAAGCAATCAACCGGAAGCGGTTTGCGTCGGATCAATCGGCGTCTGGAAAGCGGAAGGCGTAGACGAGGTGGCGGCGCCACCACGGCGTGACAGCGACTTCGGTCACCGCCGCGCCGTCATGGGCGTGGATCATCGCCGCCGGACCGGTGGCGATGGCGCAGTGCTTTGCCGGCAAATGGGCGCGGAAAGCGAAGAGCAGCACGTCGCCGGCCTGCGGGACGTAGGCCGGCAGCGGTGTCGGCACCGGCACGAGATGGCGGCGGGCCGCCTCCGCCAGGGGGTCGTCGCCCGCGGCGGATTCGGCCCAGGAGGCGGCATAGGGCGGCGCCTCCTCCGGCTCGGGCCCGAGCACGCCGCGCCACACGCCGCGCAGCAGCCCGAGGCAGTCGCAGCCCACGCCCTTCAGCGAGGCCTGATGCCGGTAGGGTGTGCCGGCCCAGCTGCGGGCCTCCGCCACGATCCTGTCCGCCAACGGGGGTTCCATCGCCGCCTCCTCATCGGAACAGGCTGGCGCCGTCGAGGCGGGCCGCACCGCCCTCGACGCCGCGCAGCACGAAGTCGTTGCCCGGCATGTGCGGGAAGCCCTGAAAGTTGAGGGCGTTGGCGAAGCGGTCGCGGCAGGTGGCCAGCCGCTTGTCGCAGCCCGCCGTGAGCCGAAGGCCATCGCCCGGCATCGCCGGCCGGGGCGGCGGCTCCCACAGGTCGAGGACGAGGCTCGCGCCGTCGCGGCTCTCGCCGCGAAGATCGGCGGTGCCTCCCGTGTTGGCGCCGCTCGTCCAGGCGAGGCGTCCGCCCCCGAACCAGCCGGGGGCGAAGCTGCCCGCGAGCGTGACGGCGATGCGGCCGGGCTCCGGCACGGCGAGCACCGTGCCGGTGGTGCGGTAGCGCGGATCGGTCAGGTCGATTCCGCAGCGCGCGTCACCGAGATCGGCGTCGCAGGTCGCCCGGAAGGTGCGGCCGGTCGGCACGTCGAGGCGGTGCATCAGCCCGCGCAACTCCGCGACGAACGCCCCGCCGGCCCGGCGCAGCTCGCCGAGGCTCGCGACGTCGAGGAGCAGGCGGGCGTCGGGCAACGTCCAATCGACCAGCCAGGTCTCGATGCCGGCCCCGTCGTAGAGGCCGGCGGCCACGTCGACCTCGGTGAGGCCGGTCGAGGTCAGCGCGCCGGCCACTTCGCCGCCGCCGACGGCGAAGCCGAGTTCGGCGGAGGCCTCGGCCGCCTCCAGCCCGGTGCGGGCCTCGTAGGTGAGGCCGCCGAAGGTGAGATCGCGGTCGTGGTCGGTGAAGCCGAAGCTGACGCCGTCGCGGCGGTGCAGCGCCCAGCAGCGGCACAGGGTGGTGGCACCGCCTTCGAGCCGGGCGGCGAGGGCGGCGGGGATGGTGCGCATCAGTGTGGCCTCACGGTACGATCTCGACCAGCGGCACCCGCGGCACCTCGCCCGCGGTGAAGGCGGCCAGATCGATGGACAGCTCGTCGGTGTCGAAGCGGACCGGCACGTCGAACTCGAAGCCGGCGGTGACGGACGCGCCGACCGGCGGCGGCGCGGCGAAGGTGACGAGGCCGGTCGCGGCATCACAGGCAGCCTGCGCTGCCGCCACCTCGACGCCGCCGAGCGCGATCCGCACCGAGCCGGCCACCGGCTTGGCGATGATGCGGCGGTAGGGCGCCGGGCCGTCGCCGTAGGTCTTGGCGAGCGCGAAGACCCGGGTGGTGCCGTCGCCGATGCCGATGCGCTGGTCGGTCGGGGTGATCGCCGTTGAGGGCGGACCGGAGCGGTGATCGACCCGGTCGCGGTAGCGGAAGCCGTAGAGGCGCCCGCGCCGTTCCTCGAAGAAGGCCAGCACGGCATGCAGCGCGTCGAGGGTGCGGATGCCGAGGCCCGCATCGTAGCGGCGGCGCGAATCCGCCCAGCGGCTGTTGCGGTGCTCGCGGCCGGAGGCCAGCGTGACGATCTCGGTGCGCCGCACCGGCCCGCCGCTGCCGCGCAGGGCCACGTCGAGGGGGAAGCGCACCTCGTGGAAGTCGGACGGCATGCGGACAATCCCTCTCACGGCGGATCGGACCAGCCTCGCGACCCCCGCGAGGTGGCCCCTGCGACGGCAGGGCGGCGGTCGTCCGCCGGGCGCGGTGCGGCCGACCTCCGCTTGGGCGGACCGCATCAGGATCAAAGTGCGCGGCGGCCGCGGGCGACCGCGCGGGCGAGGCGGGCGGCGACCTGGGCCTCGGAGCGGCGAAAACCCTCGATGTCGGGGGTGGCGATGTTGACGGTGACGGCGACCGGGCGCTCAGGCCCGCCCGCGGCGACGCCCAGCCGCCCGTCGCTGCCGCGCCTCAGCGGCAGGATCGCCTCCGGCCCGGCCTCGCCCATCAGGCCGAGATCGCCGCCCATCGGGAAATAGGTCGGGGCGGCGACGATCCCTCCGCCCGCGAACGGCCGCACACGGGGACCGCCCGGTCCAAGCCCGTCGAGCACGCCGCCGCGTGCGAAGGCCGTGGGGCCGCTCGACGAGCCGGCGGTCGAACTCAGCAGCGTCTCGACCAGCCCCTTCACGCCGGCCTTCAGCGGATCGAGCGCGGCTTTCGCCGCCACGCCCGCGAGCTTGGTCGCCAGCGTGCCGAGCAGGCCGTCGAGCTGGCGCCCGGCATTGAGGTTCTGATTGAACGCCGCCGACAGGCTCTGCCCGAACTTCTGGGCGAGCCGGTCGAGGGTTTCGAGCTGCCTGGCGCGCTCGGCGGTGCTGCGGTCGGTCTCGCTCATCGGGCGGTCTCCGGATCGGGGTGGGCGGCGACGAGGCGCTCGAAGTCGGCCCGGCCGAGGGCGTCGCCGGAGTGCCGGGACCCGAGCCCCGCCGCGGCGGCGATCTCGCGGGGCGTGGCGGCCCAGAAGTCGCGCGGGCACCAGCGCAGTACGGACAGGCCGAGCGCCATCGCGGCGTCCCACGGGAAGGCGGAGGCCTGCGCCTCCGGCGCCGTCCCGCCCGTGGGGCTCAAGGGTTTGCTGACGTGACCTCGCCGAAGGCGGCGGCGAGCGCCTCGCCGAGCGCCGCGGTCACGGCGGGCAAGCCGCCCGCCAACGGCAGGGCCGCCACCGCCGCATCGTCGAAGGCGTGGCCGCCGCCGCGCAGAGCCGCGCCGAGCAGCACGATGAGGTCGCGGGCGCTCAGGCGCCCTCCCTCGAACCGCTCGGCGAGCCCGGCGAGGTCGCCGGCCGCGAAGGCGTCCTCCAGTTCGGCCAGCGCACCGAGGGTCAGGCAAAGGGTGTAGCGCTCGGCGCCCAGGATCAGCGGCACCTCGCCGCGTCTGCGATTCGCCATCGTCTCAGCCCGCCGTGAAGCCGAGGGCCCCGGCGGAATCGAGGGCCATGTCGTAGGTCACCTCGCCCGCATGGTCGCCGCGGTATTCGAGGCTGGAGATCTGAAACAGGCCCTCGATGGTGCCGAAGGCCGGCACCACGATCTGGAAGCGCCCGATCGTGCCGTCGAAGAACATCTGCCGCAGCCGCGCGTCGGAGGCCTCGTCGCGGAACACGCCGGCCCCACTGATCGCGGCGCGGCGCACGCCCGCCCCGTCCAGCAGCTCGCGCCAGCGCCCGGCGGAATCGGCGTTGGTGACGTCCACGGCCTCGGCGTTGAAGGCGATCTGGCGGGCGCGCAGGCCGGCGACGGCGATGAAGCCGTTCTGCCCGTCGCTGACCCGGATCAGCAAATCCTTGCCCTTCTGTGCGCTCATGGTCGGCTCCGGTTCGGTCTGGGTTGTTTCGGGGTCAGGCCGCGGCCATCACTTCGGTCACGGCCTCGAAGCGGAGCGTGGCGCGGGCCTCGCCGGTGCGCTCGTCGCGGGCCGCAGTGAGCGTGCCGAGGCGCAGGAGGACGAGGGCGTGGCCGGTCAGGCTCAGCGCCGCGTCGTCGAGGAGGGCGGCGATGCGCTCGGCGGCGTCCAGCGCGGTGCGGGTCGAGCCGGGCTTGGCGATCACGTGGAGCGCCAGAGCGTGGCGGTAGCGCCGCGCGCCTTGAACGGAATCGTCGCGGACTTCGCCGTCGCCGAACAGGGCGTAGACCGGCGCCGCGCCGCGCGGCGGCTCGTCGTAGAGCCGCACCACGCCGCCCATCAGCGCGGCCAGCGCGGCGTCGCCGCCCAAGCGCGCGAGGATGCCGGCGCGCAGGGCCAGCAATGGGCTCAGGGCGGCGCTCATGCGGAGGAATCCTCGATCACTTCCTCGACCTCGCAGACGAGGGCGCGGCGGGCCCCGTCGGGGTCGTCGGCGGAGCGGATGGAAAAGCGGCGCGCCCCGTCGGCGAGCCGCATGGCTGGGGCGACGCCCGGCCGGTAGCGCAGGCGGACCCGGTAGCGCCCATTGCTCCCCGCGGACGCGCCCAGCGGTTCCAGGGCGCCCCACAGGACCGGCCCGGCGACGTAGCGGCGTAAGCGCCCGCCGAACCCGTCGGGCTCGTCCACCGGCCGTTCGAGCACGAGGCGCCGCCGCCGCGCGCCGAGAGGCACGTGGGTTGTCGTGAGTCGGCCCATTGCGGAGGCTCCATAGGGACGCGGATGTCCGCGCCTCCGGTGACGCGGAGCGGGAATCGGGCGGTCGGTGCATTGCGCAGCACCGCTTCGAGCCGACGACACGGCATCGTCCGCCTATCGGGGGTCGAGAGCGATCGGCGCCCCACGCATGGGAAATGCCTGACGGCGCAGGGCATCCAGTTCCGCAGAGACCGACGACAGCATCCGGGCCAGCTGGTCCCGCTCGCCGGCGATCAGGTTGACCGAACGGATCACGTCGAGGTTTTCAGGCGTGAGCACGTCCGCCACCGAACGGTCGGCGTCCGCGTCGAGGCCGACGGGGACTGGATCGGCGATCTTATCGAAGAGGATCTCGTTCGCGTCCGAGTAGACCGTGCGGGTGGCGAAGGACGCGCCGACGAGGATGCCGTCCGCATTCCAGCGCACGAGCAGTTCGTAGGGAACGGTTTTGCTTTTCATAGCCATCTCGCTTGTTCTGAGGAACGGTTGCCGGCTGCACGCGCGGTGAGAAGCCCGCCCGGCGGGAGCGCCGGGCGGGCAAGACTCAGTTGATCGCGTTGCCGTCGTTCCAGCGCCACGTGCCACCGTCCGAGACGGCCGTGCGATGCTGGCGATCGACGATGCGGACCGAACAGCCCGCGAACGTCGAGGCGCTCGGGACCGTGCTGAAGGTGCAGGGAAACAGCATGTGCGGCCGGTTGGACCGGATCGACGAGGCCGGCCCGCGCGCCGTGAGCGCGAGGTGGCCGGTCGTGCCGGTTCCGGTGACGCCCAGCGTACACTCAGCGCCCTCCGCGCCGCCGGACACGGTCGGGTAGTTGACCGCCCCGCTCGTGTGGAGGATCGCGAACTGCCGCGTCGTGAACGACGTGTGGAACAGGTGCGCGCCCGAGCCGCGGGTGCCGAACTCCATCGGAATGTTGGAGTCGGACCCCGTCGCCTGGAACTTCGGGCCCGCGCCCGCGACGCCGCCGGTGAGTTGCACCCGGTTGACCACGTTCGCCACGTCGGACACGACGAGCGGGGTTCCGCCGTCGAGGTTGACCTCGAAACGAGAGGGCGTGATTCCGAGGCGGGACGTAATCCGCGGCGCGAAATACTCGCCTCCGAGCAACGCTAGGCTCGTGCTGTAGGGGTTCTCTGCCATGTCGACACGGGGCGCATCGGCGACGATCTCCCGCGCCGCACCGCGGCTGTAGCGAATCGACGCCAAGTCCTCGATTCGCTCGATGACCGCGGAGAACCGGGCCGCCTTGTTATGGCCGCCCGTATTGTGCAGTGTTTGCACGAACAGCGATGGGAAATCGGCGAAGTAAGCACTCACGCCATCCCCGAACGCCGTCGCGTTCTTGTTGTATTTGACTTGAAGACGAGGGAAGCCACCATCAAGGTGATTCCCGTCCCTGAATATCCATTTATTGCCGGCGAAATGCCAGTGCGAGTTCGTTTCATTGCCTTTGGGGTACGTCGTCGCGTTGTGCGAGTAACCCCAGAAGACGACGCTGACAACCTTGTCCGCGCCATGGATCGTCACGGTATTGTCGGTGAAGCTCACGAGGCGCGGAAACTCGACCGTGCGCCCGTTATCCGGTCCTCTGGTCGACCCCTGGAGATCGAACAGACGGAAAGCGTCACCGTCGTTGTCGAGCACGATACGGTTGCCACGAAGAACGACGCTGTCGCCCATTTCCATCATGTCGGCGCGACCGCGCACCACTGAACTCGCGGCGGCCGTGATCGGCATATCCGCGTCGACACACGAGAACCCGCCGCCAGCGAGATTGAGGGCCTGCGGGTTGGACGAGGTCGAGGCACCGACGAGGCCGCCGCGTGAGCCCATCCACCATGCATAGTGAGCGCCCCACCCGTCCGGCAGATGAGGGCTTTCGATATCGATATGCTTCGAACGATGCGCGTCGATACCACGCCGGACGTGCGTGGCATGGGGCTTTCTATAGACCATACCGGCGCATAAATTCGCATTCCACCCGTAGTTCGTATCGAAAACCTTAATACCTGTCACACGCCCATCTTCGTGCGTGACGAAACAAGTTCTTTCGTCAGAAAAACCTTGCTCGATTTCCCTCGTCGAAATGACGTTGATTTCGCAGTTCCTGAACGTGGTGTTCGGGCGCTTGTTCACGATAGCCGACCCGCCAGTCGTAGTGGCCCCGTCGTCGCCGATGACGACTTGCAGACCCTCGATTGTGATGCGCTCGCGAACCGTTTTGGCGAGGGCCGACGCGCTCGTCCAGCTCGCATTAGTGGCATTGCCCGAGAGCATGTGCGCGAGGCCACCTGCATCCGTGGCGACATAAAAGCCTTCGCCGAACTGAAGAGAGGTGTTGCCGGTTTCTCTAACACGCGGCATGATCTGTTGTTCTGTAGTATCGACCGTGATGTACTGCCCCTTACGGCTTCCGTGTCCGGGCACCATCTCAGGTTCGCCTAAGCTATCCTTGACGATATTGCCCGAGGCATCCTTTTTCGGATAGCCGACGCCGAGGTTGCCGAGCGTGCGGGAGCGGCGGGTCCAGCCCGTCCATTGCTTGACCTCGTCGATATGGATTGAGGTTTCGTCGCCCGGCAAAATATCGATCGTCACCTTATTGGCAGGCGACTGGTTGTTCGGGAACACTAGTCGAGCGCCAGCGCCCATGTAGGCGCATCGGATCGTGATTCCCGCCCGACAGAAATAATCCCCCGGCGGAACCACCATCACGATGTCGTTGTCGAGACAGTGTTGCGCGACGGCATTGAACACGGCCGAGTTGTCGAACCCGTCAGTGCTGCCGACCGCGCCCGTTTTCGCGTTGACGGTTGCGTTCCGTCGAGCGCCACGATCGAGCACCGTCAGCGTGCGGCCGAACAGGTCTGAAACCTCGGAGGTCACGGTGGCGCCGTCGGGCAGGATCGCCGCAGAGCCGAGGAGCGCGGACGTCAGGAGCTGGATGCCGCCCTTGGTGACACCGTTGTGCAACCGTAGAGAATCGCCATCGAAGAGCGGCTCGCCCCTCGGACCGGTATAGTTGTCGACGGCGGCACGATTCGGCATGGCCGGATCGCCCTGCGATAGGACGCGCAAGCCGCCCGGCTGTTGACTACCACTCATTTTTGACCTCACATCTGATATATATTTTCGATGTCGATTGTTTTTCGGGAAGCGCAATATGCTTCACTGAAATACGCAATGAATAAAGTATTGAATTATGCACAATACTGATCGAGAGCCCGTCGAGAGGGAGAGCTCCCGTTGTCCGGAATGGTTTGCGACCACTACAGCCGCATCCGTCGGCAGGCGGCGCAGAGGCCGGCGGCGGTGGACGGAAGGGCGCGGGGTGGGCCGGCCTCGGGGGTGTCGCCGCGGTTCTCGAACCCGTCGGCGACCGTCAGGCGCACCGCCTGCGCCAGGGGCTCAGGCACCGGCGGGCCATCGCCGCCGCAGCCGGCGATCACCTCGACGAGGATGGTGCGGCCCTCCAGAGCGGGCCGGTCGCGTCCGATCGTCAGCCAGGGCGCGTCCCAGGGATCGGGACCGAGAGCGACCGGCGCGGCGATCGGTGTCACGGCACCGTTCGATTCGATCAACCCAACCCGCTCGACCGCCACCAGCGGACTCAGCGGCAGCGGCACCAGGCCGTCGGCGGGCCAGCCGAGCAGCAGCACCCGGAAGCGGGCGGGCCGCAGCAGGCGGCGGGAGGACGCCTCGACCGCGGCGCGGGCGCTCGCGATCAGGGCGAGCACGAGCGCGTCCTCGGCGGTCTCGTCGGAGCCGAGGCGCAGGACGGCGCGCATCTCGGCCAGGGTGACCGGCTCGACGCCGAGGTCCGCCACGCGTATCGGGGTCATGCCGCTCTCCCTGAAGCCAAGTTTCTGATCCGATGACCGCGCCGCACCCGCCCATCCGCCGCGCCCCACCGAGGGGCACCCGGTGCGCGCTCGCGGCCCTCGCCTTCCTCGCCTCGCCGGCCGCGGCCATCGTCGGCGGCAGCGAGGGCGGGGATCTGCCCGGCGGGCGCTCCGCCGTGATGGTGCTGACCGCGGGCGGCGGGGTCTGCACCGGCATCGTCGTCGCCCCCGACGCCGTTCTGACCGCCGGCCACTGCGTGGCGGGGATCGCGCAGAACCGCGTCCATTATCGCGACGAGGCGGGGCAGCCCGTGCTGGCGGAGGTCGCCTCGCGCCAGCTGCACCCGGCCTACGACGGCGACGCGATCCGCGGGCGCACGCGCTCCATCGACCTCGCCCTGCTGCGCACCCGCGCGGCCCTGCCGGCCCGCTTCGAGCCGGCCGCCTTGAGCCCGGCGATGCCGCGGGCCGGCGCCGCGCTGACGCTTGCGGGCTACGGCGCGGCGCGGGGCAACGACCGGCGCTCGATCGGCCGGTATCGCGGCGCGACGCTCTCCGTGGTCGAGCCCTACGGGCCAAGCCGCATCCTGCTCTGGCTGCAGGCCCCGCGAGCGGGCGGCTGCAACGGCGATTCCGGTGGCCCGGTCCTCGACGGCGGCGCCGTCGTGGCGGTCGCCGCCTGGGTCAAGGATGCCTGCGGCGGGCTCACCCAGGCCATCCTGCTCGGCCCCCAGCGCGACTGGATCGACCGGACGCTCGCCGCCTGGGGCGCATCCGCGCGATGGTGAGGGGACGCTCTCATGAGCGGAAGTTGATCGCTGCGTACGATCTACCCGGGAACCGGACCTTGGCCGGCGAATTGCGTTCGGATACGCTTCAGTTGCGTCCGGCGTCGAACGCCCGGATCTTCGGAGAATCTCGATGGCTTCGAGCCCCCTGCATGCCTGCCTGCTCGGAGCCCTGATCGGGCTGGTGCCGCTCTCGGCCCAGGCCGTGGTCGAAGGCCATACCAGCCGCGATCCCTCCGGCCTGCGCGCCTCGGTGGTGCGCGTCGAGAGCAGCCAGGGCGAGATCTGCTCGGGCACGCTGATCGGGCAGGATCTGGTGCTCACCGCCGCCCACTGCGTGATGCGCAAGGCGAGCTACACCGTCTACGTCGTCGATCCCGATTTCCGCCAGCGCCGCCTGCGCGTGGTCGCGGCCTCCATGCATCCCGAATTCGTCCCCGGCACCACGCCGGAGGAGCAGCCCGGCATCGATCTGGCGATGCTGAAGCTGGAGCGCCCGGTCGGCGCCGGCTACCGCCCGCTCGATCCCCGCGGCGGCGCGATCGGCACGGGTGATTCCGTCGACATCGCCGGCTACGGCGTTCTGGCGGAGAACCGCCGCGGCACCGCCCGAACCTTGCGCACCGCGCAACTCGTCTCGATCGGCTCGCTGCAGGTCGCCAACCGCGTCACCGTCGTCACCGACGCGCGGCGGATGGCCGAGACCGCGGGCGCGGGCGCGTGCCTGGGCGATTCCGGCGGCCCGATCCTGCGCGGCGGCCAGATGGTCGGCGTGGTGAGCTGGTCGAGCGGCGCCATGCGCCAGGACCGGCGCGCCCGCACCGCCTGCGGCGGCTTCACCGCCGTGACGCCGACCGCCGAGCATTCAAGCTGGATCTCCAACCGTGCCGCCGAACTGGAAGCCCTGCCCGCCGACGTGGCGGCCCAGACCGGCGAGACCCGCTGGGTCGCCCGGCCGGGACGACGCTCGGCGCGCTGAACGCAAAGCACTCTTTGACGATGAGAGGGCGGGCCCGAGGCGAGCGGGTCCGCCCTCTTCGTTTCGCGATCAGCTGAACTTCAAGAGCTTGATCGCGTCGAAGTCCTGCACCCCGCCGCCGACGCGCTTCGTCGTGTAGAACAGCACGTAGGGCTTGGCCGAGTAGGGGTCGCGCAGGGTCCGCAGGCCCGCCCGGTCGACCACGAGATAGCCGCGGCGGAAATCGCCGAAGGCGATCGAGAGACTGCCCGCGGTGATGTCGGGCATCGCCTCGGCCTCGACCACGGGGAAACCCATCAGGGTGGCGGCCCGGTCGGCGGCGAGCGGCGGCTGCCAGAGGTAGTTGCCGTCCGCATCCTTGAACTTGCGGATCGCGCTCTGGACCCGGCGGTTCATCACGAAGTTCGCGCCTTGCCGGTATCCCGCACGCAGCGCGTAGATCAGGTCGAACAGGATGTCGGTCGGGTTGCTCGCCGGGAAGGCACCGGCCGCCCCGGTCGCGACGAAGCCGAGCTTGCCCGGCACCCACGAGCCGTTCGCGACGGTGTCGTAGGTCAGGAAGCCCTTGGGACGGGCGACGCCGTTGCCGGTGACGAAGGCGACGCTCTCCTGCTCGGCAAACGCCGTCTCGACCTCTTCGGCGAGCCACGCATCGATGTCGAGCACGGCATCGTCGAGCAACGTCTGGGTCGCCGCCGGCATGGCGTAGAGTTCCATCGCCGGGAAGCTCAGCTCGGACAGGCTCGGCGCGTCGGTCTGCGGCCGCGGCGCAGTCTCGGCGACCCAGCCGGAGGCGGGGCCGTTGACGCTCACCGCCCGTTTGTACTGGCCGCCCGACACCACGCGCACGGTGGCGATGGAGCGGATCGGCGAGATTTCGGCCAGCCGGCGCAGCACCTCGCGCTCGATGGTTGGCGGCACGAGATAGCCACCGTCCGGGCCGGAGCCCGCCGAGAGTGCCTTCTCCTCCAGCCGCTTGAGGCCGCCGCTCTCGCCGGCCCGGACGTAAAGGTCGAACGCCGCCTTGTGCTCGGTGACGGACGCATCCCGCGCCGGCTCCGCTCCGCCGAGGTGCGGCCGGGCGCGGTCGAGGCTGATCCGGTCGAGGCGGTTCTTGGCGTGGTCGAGGGCCGCGTCGATGCGGGCGAGTTTTTCTTCGGTGACCACGTCGGCGGTCAGGCGATCCTCGATCTCGGCGAGCCGGGCGTCGTTCGTCTCCTTGAACGCCTCGAAGGCGCGGGAGAACTCCTCGACCACGGCCTCGTGGCCCATCGGCACGGCCTTGTTCTCGGGCAGGCCCGCCGGGGCCTTGGTCTCGAAACGCGTCTCGGTCATGGTCATCCTCTCGAAGCAAAGGTGAAGGGGGTGTCAGGCGCAGGCGCGCACGGGCCCGGAGGGGCGCAGGCGTGGCAGCGGCCGGGCGAGGCGCGGACGCGAGGCGTGCGCGATCCGCGCGCCGGGCTGGAGCGGGAAGGTCACCAGCGAAACCTCCCACAGATCGACGGTGACGAGCCGCCGCCCGCCGCGCTCCGGCACCGCGCGCACGGCGCGGAAGCCGATCGACAGGCCGTCGAGCGCCCGCTCGCGCATCAGCGCGTCGAGTTCGCGGGCGCGCTGGACCGCGAGGTTGAGGCGGCCCGTGACCCGAAGGCCTCGGGTATCCTCCTGTAGCGAGAGCCACGTGCCGATCGGCTCGGCCGGATCGTGCTGCCAGAGCATCCGCACCCCGCCCGGACCGCGCCGGGCGAGGCTCGCGGCAAAGGCGCCGGGTGCGACCGTGTCGCGACCGAGATCGGGCACGCCGAACAGGCTGGCGTAGCCGGTGAAATGGCCATCCATCGAAGGACCTCAGACAAAGGGGAAAGTACGGGCTCCGCCCGAATCCCGCCGGGGCCTCAGGCCCCGGACCCCGGGACTTCCGCCGGGTAGCCGACAGCCGTGCGCTTCTCGGCCACCGACAGGAAATCGGCCGACTGAACGCGGCGCCAGAGCGATTCCCGCTCGGTCGCCAGCGCCTCGACGCCGTCGAGGTCGGGTTCCAGCCGGACCGGGCCCAGCGACGGCTCCAGCCAGCGGGCGATGGAATCGGCGGTGCGGCGCACCAGCGGAATCACCGTCTGGCGGTAGAAGGCGCGGTTGGCTTCCGCGTAGTTCGCGTGAGTGTTGTCGCCGGGGAGCCCCAGCAGCAGCGGCGGCACGCCGAAGGCCAGCGCGATCTCGCGGGCGGCCGCCGCCTTGGCCTCGACGAAATCCATCTCCTTCGGCGAGAGTGAGAGCGGGCGCCAATCGAGCCCGCCGTCGAGCAGCAGCGGGCGGCCGGCATTGCCTGCGCCCTGGTAGCTCGTCTCCAGTTCCGCCTTGAGGCGGGTGAACTGCGTGTCGCTGAGCGAAGCGCCCGTCGACGGCGCGAAGACCAGGGCGCCGGAGGGGCGCGCGGCGTTGTCGAGCAGCGCCTTGTTCCAGACCCCGGCCGCGTTGTGGATGTCGAGCGGCACCGCCGCCGCTTCCATCGGCGAGAGGCCGTAATGGTCGTCGAGCGGGTTGAACAGGGTCAGGTGCAGGATCGGCGGCACCGCGCCGTCCTGCTCGTAGCGGACCGCGCGCCCGCCGACGCTGTATTCGTAGGCCACCGGCCAGCCGTCGCCCCCGGCCACCACCCGCATCCGGTCGGGGCGCAGGCAGAAGAGTTCGCGCGGCACGTCGTCGATGGCGGCCGCTTCGAGATAGGCGTTCCCTGAGACGAGCAGGTGCCCGTAGACCCGGTCGAGGAAGCCGGCGCCGCCCTCGCGCGGGTTCGGCCGGGCGAGCAGGGCTGTGAGCGGATGCGCGTCGTCGGCGCCCGCCAGCGTCAGCGGCAGCGTGGCCGCAGCCTCCGCCACCAGCCGCACCGCGCGGTGGACCACGGCGTTGCGCTGAAAGCCCTCGCGGGCGAGCGCCGCGTAGTCCCGCGGCGTCCACACCGCCCTCCCCTCTCCGTATAGGGCCAGCACCGGCGCCGCCTTCTGGGCCGGCGCGTAGCCGGCGAAGCGGGCGAGGCGTGCGATCAGGCCGGCCATGGGTCTTCTCCGGGCAGCGAATGTTTCACGTGAAATTAACCATGGCGGCCAGAACCGCGGTTACAGGCGGCGCACTCGCGGTTCGAAGGTCGGCGCCAGCATCAGGTGCGTGAGCGCCCAGACCAGCGCGTCGAGCCGATCCGGCGAGCCTCCGCCGGACAGGCCGCCGGCACCGAAATCGCACATCTCGTCTTCGAGCGCGGGCAACGGCCCGACATGGCGGACGCGGCCCTGCGCGTAGAGCAGCGACACCGGCTCGGCCCGGATCATCTTTCCGCGGGTGGCGCGCACCGGCAGCACCGGCACGTTGGCGTCCGCCTCGGCCAGGACGGCGGTGACCATCTCGCCGCCCTGGTTGACCTCCGCCACCAGGGCGTCGGCCTCCAGCCGGTGATAGAGCGCCAAAGCCGCCCGCGCCCAGGCGGCGGGGCTTGCGCGTTCCAGGGTCGCGTCGGCCAGCACGTAGGCGGTGCCGTCGGCCGCCAACCCGGCCGCGACGATCCCGCAGGCATCGGCCCCGGCCCGCGACGAGGCCGGCGGATCGACCGCGACCGCGATCCGTTGCAGCACGGGCGCTGCTGCAACGCGGGCGCGCTCGATCCCCTCGCGGGTCCAGAGCGCATCCGGCCGATCCTCGATCAGCTCGCCGTCGAGTTCCTGCCGCCCGAGCCTTGTGCCGGCATAGCGGCCGACCACCTCCTCCAGGAAGGCCGGCGCGAGGTTCTCCGCGTTGTCGGCGGTGCGCGAGCGCGTCACCGCCGTGCGCGGATCGGACAGGAGCCGCCGGACCAGGGGCACCGGCCGCGGCGTCGTCGTGACGAGACCGCGGGGGCGCCGGCCCAGCCGCAGCCCGAATTGGATCATGTCGTAGGCGGCTTCCGCCTCACGCCACTTGGCGACCTCGTCGGACCACGCGGCCCCGAACTGCGGCCCGCGCAGGGAATCCGGTTCCTCCGCGGAGAAGGCGAGGGCCACCGCTCCGTTGTCGAACACCAGCCGCCGCCGCGACGGCTGCCACGAGGGCGGCACGTGACCGAGCGAGGGCAGGCCGAGCAGGCCGGACGGCCCCTCGATCATCACGTCGCGCACGTCGGCAAAGGTCTCGCCGATCAGCGCGATGCGCCCCACGGCGGCGTCGGTGAAGACCGGATCGCAGTGCGCCAGCCCCCGCACCCACTCGGCACCGGTGCGGGTCTTTCCGGAGCCGCGCCCGCCGATCACCGCCCAGGTGGTCCAATCGCCCGGCGGGGGAAGCTGGTCGTTGCGGGCGCAGTGGAGCCAATCGCCCTCAAGCGCCTTCAGATACGTCGGTGGCAAAGTGGCCAGGAACGTCGTCGTCCGGTTCCGCAGCCTCGAACGCCGCATAGCGGCGCGCGATGTCCGCGCGGATCGCCACGAGGTCGAGGAGAGGACCGCCCGCTCCATGACCGGTCGCCTCCTCCATCCGCAATTCGTCGAGCAGGGTCTTGAGCCCGCGCAGGTCCCGCAGCACCTTGGCCGAGTCGAACCCCGTCGGCGTCACCTCGGCATCGAGGGCGGCATCGAACCGGTCGATCTGGCGTTCCACATGGGACAGAAACCGCGCCCGCAGCCGCTTGGCGGTCGGAGCCGGTTTCTTTCGTGGCTTGGGGCTGGGAGGCGGCTCGGCCGCGGGCTCATGTTGCGGTTCGGAGCGTCGCGACATCGCGGGGTCTCCATCCACACTTCTTGAGCGTGGGATATCTCTAGCTCAGGAGCGTCGCGCTGTCAACGCTAAAATTCCTATCGAAGGGAAATATGCCCGAGGCTGTGGTCGTTCGTCCAACCCTCACCCTCATCCTTGAGGTGCCGCGTCGGCGGCCTCGAAGGAGGGTTCCAGCGGATCGAGCGCGACCTGGGGCCCTCCTTCGGGGCTTCGCTACGCTTCGCACCTCTGGATGAGGGGTTTTGATTGGAATCAGGACGGATCGAACGGGCCGAAGGTCAGGCCCCGGCCACGCTGCGCGGCGTGTAGACGAACGGCACCCCACCCTCCCGCTCGATCAGCCGCGTCGTCGAAGTCCCAATCAAAATCATCGTCGCCATGTCGGCGGGCGCGGTGCGGGCTTCCGCCAGCGTCAGGACGCGCACCGATTCGTCGGGCCGGGTCACGGCGCGGGCGAAGATGACCGGGGTGGTGGCGGGCAGGATCTCGGCGGCGAGCGCCAATGCGCGCCCGAGCTGCCACGGCCGCGCGGACGAAATCGGGTTGTAGAGGGCGACCGCGAAGCCGGCGCGAAACACCGCCTCCAGCCGCGCGGTCACGACCTCCCAGGGTTTGAGGTTGTCCGAGAGCGAGAGCGCGCAGAAATCGCCCCCGAGCGGCGCGCCGAGCCGGGCGGCGGCGGCGAGCATGGCGGTGATGCCGGGCTCGACCCGGATGTCGAGGGCGCGCCACTCAAGCGGACCGTGTTCGACGGCCTCGAAGAGAGCCGCCGCCATGGCGAACACGCCGGGATCGCCCCCCGACACCACCGCGACGTGCCGGCCGGACATCGCGAGTTCGAGGGCGTGGCGGGCGCGGTCGAGCTCGACCCGGTTGTCGGTGGAATGGCGGACCAGCCCGTCGCGCTCGGGCACGCGGGCGACGTAGGGGTGGTAGCCGATCAGGTCCTGCGCGGCGTCCAACGCGGCGCGGGCGGATTCGGTCAGCAGGCGCGGGTCGCCGGGGCCGAGGCCGACGACCGTGACGCTTCCCCCGGAATCTGTCCGATTCACGGCCGGCGGCCTTCGCCGGGCACCAGCACCATCGAGAAATAGGGGGCGGAATCGTCGGGCTTCTGCGCCAGCGGGATCACCCGCTCGCCCGCCATGGTGCCGCGCTCGACATAGACTGCGCGGTCGAGAAAGCCGGTCTCGGCGAGCACGCCGCGTACCTTCGGCAGGTGGCGGCCGAGCTTCATGATGACGGCGGCATCCGTGCCCTTCAGGCGCTCGACGAGGGCCGCCCGCGGCAGGGTCGCGGGCAGGATGGTGAGCACGTCGTCGCCCCAGGTGATCGGCGTGCCGGCGCGCGTCCAGCAGCCCGACATGCCGGTGACGCCGGGGATCACCTCGACGGGGAAGCGGTCCTTCAGCCGCCGCCACAGATGCATGAACGAGCCGTAGAAGAACGGATCGCCCTCCGACAGGATCGCGACATCCCGGCCGGCGCCGAGATGGTCGGCGAGCCGGTCGGAGGCCTCGTCGTAGAAGCCCGCGAGTGCGGCAACGTAGTCCGGGTGATCGGGCGGCAGCTCGGTGGTGTAGGGATAAGCCAGCGGAAACTCGCGGGCGGGGTCGCGCATCACCGCGTCGGCGATGGTGCGGGCATTGCCGCGCTTGCCCCGCTTGCAGAAATGGACGAGCACTGGCGCCCGCTCCAACACGCGCATCGCCTTGACGGTGAGGTAATCGGGATCGCCCGGCCCCATGCCGACGCCGTAGAGCGTGCCGGTTTTTTGGCTGACGACGGCCTCGCCCGCGCCGTCCGGGTCGGCCGGGGCGTCCACGCGCACGCTGCCCTCCATCACTCGACCTCGTTGGCGAGCGCGTTGACCGCCGCCGCCGTCATGGCGCTGCCGCCGCGGCGGCCATGGACCACGACGAAGGGCACCCGCCCGTCCCGCGCCAGCGCTTCCTTGGATTCCGCCGCGCCGACGAAGCCTACGGGAATGCCGATGACGGCCGCGGGCGGCGCGACGCCCTCGTCCAAGAGTTCGAGCAGGCGAAACAGGGCGGTCGGCGCGTTGCCGACGGCCACCACGCTGCCGGGCAGATGCTCGCGCCACAATTCCATCGCGGCGGCCGAACGGGTGGTGCCGAGTTTTTCCGCCAAGCCCGGCACGCGGGGATCGCCCAGCGTGCAGACGACTTCGTTCTTGGCCGGCAGCCGCGTGCGGGTGACGCCGTCGGCGACCATGCGGACATCGCACAGGATCGGCGCGCCGGCCTTCAGCGCCGCCTCGCCGGCCTCGGCGAAGTTTTCGGACATCTCGACGTCCTTGGGCAGGTCGGTCATGCCGCAGGCGTGGATCATCCGCACGACGACGCGCTCGGCCGCGCCCGACCAGCGCGCGAGGTCGGATTCGGCGCGGATCATCGCGAAGGAGCGGGCGTAGATCGCGCCGCCGTCGCGGATGTAGTCGTGCCGGGCACTCATCTCAGGTCGTTTCCAAAAACCGAATCCAGCGCCGGGCGACCGGCCGCGGCGGCCTTCCTTATCCGGTCCAGCGCCGCCTCGAAAGCGAGACGCGTGGCCGGCTCACCGCCGGGCTCGCCGCGAGGGACCACATCGTAGGCGCCCTCGCGGGCCACCAGCGTCAGGTCGGCGGGGCCCGGATGGGCGCAGCCCTTGTGGCAGCCCGAGACATGCGCGGTCACGAGGCCGGCGAGCGGCGCCAGCGCCTCGGCCAGCCGGGCGGCGTGGTCCGGCACCGGCGTGGTGCCGGAGCGGCAGGCCGGCGCGCCGGGGCAGGCGAAGACCGCGCGGCGGGGATCGTCGGGGCTGACGATGAAGCCGGCCTCGGACAGCGCCGCCTGGAGGGCGACGGTGTCGCCCGCGGGCGCAACGAGGGCGAGGCCGCGTTCCGGGCTGAGGCGCGCGCCCTCCGGCCCGGCCAGCGCCGCGACCCGCTCCAGCCGATCCGCGGTGCAGCGCCCGAACGGCGCCTGGACCAGAATCGCGGCGCGGCCCTCGGGCAGGGGCGAGAGCCCCGGCGCGGCGGGTGACGGCGCGGGGGCGAGCGGCGTCGGTGCGAGCGGATGGAAGCCGGCCGCTGCCGCGACGAGGGCGCGCTCGGACGGATCGAGGTCGCGCATCCGGCGCTTGCCCGTTCCGGCGAAGGCCGCGAGCGCGAGGCCGAGCGCCCCGGCGGCGCCGAGTTCCGGCAGCAGGCCGCAGCGCAGAGGCCCGTCCGCCGTTGCGAGACCGAAGGCGACCTGGGCCCGGCCCGTGGCGAACAGGAAAAAATCGGCCTCGACGGGCCCGAGGCCGAAGGCGCCGCCGCCGTCGACCGCCACAAGCGTCTTGGGCGGCAACCCCGGCACGGCGAGGCCCGCCGCCTCGACCGCACGGGCGAGCGCCGGCACGTCGATGTTCTCACTTTCGAGACCGGCGAGCGGCGCAGTCAGCGTCAGGCGCTGCGGGCCGCCGTCGTCGCGGGTGTCGCCGAGGCCGGCTTGCGCCAGCGCGCAGGCGAGGCGCGGGGCGCTGGCCTCGCTGACGCCGCGGATCTGGAGGTTGCCGCGGGCCGTCACGTCGATATGGCCGTTGCCGTGGGTCCGCGCGCCCTCGGCCACCGCCCGCATCTGGTCGGGGGTGAGGCGCCCGAGCGGCGGGTGGACGCGGGCGAGCAGGCCGTCGCCGGTCGGCATCGGCCGGGCGAGCGACGGGCACCAGCCGCGGCGGGCGCCCTCGGGCAGCGGGCGGCGGGCGCTCATTCGGCGGCCATCAGTTCGTCGGCCGGCGCCGCGTTGCGGCGGCTGTGCCAGAGGTTGCGGGCGCGCAAATCCTCGAAGCGTTCGAGGATGGCGCGGGTCGCCTCGGGGTTGGCGGCGCGCAGGGCTTCGAAGGTCTCAGAATCGGCGATCCAGGCGCCGTAGAGCCGGTCGAGGTCGGCGCTCGCGACCGCGTCGGTCGCCGCGGCGAGCACGAACACGGCGTCGATCCCTTGGGCGAATTCCTGGGCGCCGCGATAGCCGTGGCGGAGCTGCGCCGCGATCCAGCGCGGGTTGCCGAGCCGGCCCCGGATCAGCCGGGCCACGTCCTCGCGGGCGGTGCGGGTGCGCGGCGCCTCGGGGTTCGAGACGTCGAGGCTGTAGAGGGCGGGCGTATGTCCGTCGGCGGCGGCCGCGGCAAAAAAACCGCCCATGGCGTCGGCGGCGGCGTCCCCGTCCAGAAGGTCGCGCTCGGCCACGTCGAAGGCGTGGACGTAGGCGTCCGCCGCCGCGACGCGGGCGGCGAAGTTCGCGTCTTCGCCTTCCGCATCGCCGTAGGCATGGGTGGTGGTGGCGAGATAGGCCGCGCCGAGATCGGCCCGCGCTTCCCAGGCCCCGTCGAGCGCCTGCTCGGCCGCGCCCGCGCCGTAGCGGCCCGGCGCCGCGCCGTAGATGCGGGCGGCGGATTCGCCCCGGCGGCGGGCGGCGGCCAGCGGATTGTCCTCGTCCTCCTCCTCGCGGGCGGCCACCGCGCGGGCGGCGCGGTCGAGGAGCGCCAGGGTTTCGGGAAACGTGTCGCGGAACGCGCCGGAGACGCGGCAGGTCACGTCGATGCGCGGCCGGTCGAGCAGGGCCAGCGGCAGCACCTCGAAGCCGGTGACGCGGGTCGAGGCGTGGTCCCAGACCGGGCGGACGCCCATCAGGCTGAGGGCGTGCGCCACGTCCTCGCCGCCGGTGCGCAGCGTCGGCGAGGCCCAGAGATCCATGACGATGCGGGCGGGATACTCGCCCTCGTCCTGCAGGTAGCGGCGCACCACGGCGTCGGCCGCCTTGGCGCCGAGCATCGTCGCCGCGCGGGTCGGCAGCGCGCGGGGATCCAGCGTCGTGAGGTTGCGCCCCGTCGGTAGCACGTCGGCGCGCCCGCGCGAGGGGGAGCCGGCGGGGCCCGGCGCGACGAAGCGGCCGTCGAGCGCCGCGACAAGCGCCGCGCGCTCGGCTTCGGCCGAGGCCCGCACCGCTTCGGAGGCGTCTTCGGCCGCGCGGCCGAACACGTGCAGGCCGTCGCGCATCGGCGTCTCGCCGAGGTCGCACAGATGCGCGTCGAGTGCGGTCAGGGCGTCGGCCATCGGCGTGTCGGCCGCGATGCCCGCGCCCGCGAGCAACCCGGCGGAGGCGGCCTCGTCGAGGATCGCGCTGGCGATCAGGCCCGCGCGACGCGGATCGAGGACGCTCGCGGCCGAATATTCTTCGACCAGTTCGCGGAGCGCCGCGGCCTCCGGCGTCAGCCCGGCGGCCTCGACGGTGGGGGTGAGATGCCCGAGCGCGACGCCACCGAGGCGGCGCTTCAAGGGGGCGGCCTCGCCCGGATCGTCGACGATGAAGGGATAGACCACGGGCAGCGCGCCGACGCTCAGCGCCGGCCAGCAGGTCGGAGACAGCGCGACCGCCTTGCCCGGCAGCCACTCGGTGGTGCCGTGGGTGCCGAGATGGATCAGCGCGTCGAAATTTTTGCGCAGGCCGAGGTAGAAGGCGAGATAGGCGTGCGTCGGCGGCTCGTCGGGATCGTGGTAGCCGGCCTTGCGGTCGGCCGCGCGGCCGCGGTCGGGTTGAAGGAAGAGGGCCAAGCCGCCGTCTCGGCGCGACCTGTCACGCGCATCCCCTCTCCCCGCGTGCGGGGAGAGGGCTTCGGCGACCTTGTCGTCGCCGAAGCGAGGCGGCAGCCGATGGTGAGGGGGCCTCGGCGGGGAAGCCACTTTCGTCGAAGGCCCCTCACCCCCGCTACCGCTTGTCGCGACGACGACAAGGTCGCCGCGACCCTCTCCCCGCGTGCGGGGAGAGGGGGTGGCAAGGGCAGCCGCGCGCGACATCCGGAACCGGAATGCACCGTCGCGGCAATGCGGATCGGCCTCCGGCGCGCCCCAGCGCTCGGTCAGTTCCGCCTGCCGTTCCTCCGGCAACCCCGAGAACCACGCCGCGTATTCGGCGAGCGGCACGCAAAAACCCGCCTCGCCCTCGGTCAGGGCCGTCATCAGCGCCCCGGCCTCCGGCAGGTCACCCACCGAGAATCCCGCCGCCGCGAGATCGGCCGCGATGGCGCGTGCGCTCTCCGGCGTGTCGAGGCCGACCGCGTAGCCAACCCGTCCCCCGCGCGCAGGATAATCGGACAGCACCATTGCGAGCCGCCGCTCGGCTCGCGGCGTGCGGCGCAAAAAAATCCAGGCGGCGGCGCGGTCGGCGAGCGCGGCGATCCCGGCCGCGTCCGGCACGGCACGGCGCTCGGAAAACCCCTCGACCGCCTCTCCCTCCTCCTTGAACGACACCGGGAAACCCGAGAGCCGCCCGTCGAACTCCGGCAGCGCCACCTGCATGGCGAGGTCGGAGGCGTTCATACCGCGGCCCGAGGCGGCCCAGGCGGCGCGCGGGGCGCCGACCGTGTAGGCCTGGAGCACCGGGCAATCGGCGGCGTCGAGGACGAAGCCGGCATCGTCGCGGGCCGAGAAGGCGGTGGCCGCGAGCACGATGTCGGGCCGGCAGGCGGCGAGCGCTTCGCGCAGGACGGCGACCGCCCCCGGGTCCTTGAGGCTCGACACGGCAAGCGTCAGGCAGCCGATCCCGCGCTCGCGCAAGGCTGCGGCAAGTTGGAGGGCCGGGGCGGTCTCGCCCGAGAGCACGGCGGAGCGGTAGACGAGGAGCAGCGCCAGCGGCCCCGGCCCGGCGGCCGCCACGGCCCGCTCGACCGGGACCGGTCCGCAGCCCGCGCACCACGCGAAACCCCGCGGCAACGCGAGCGGCGGCTCGGGCGCCAGCGCATGGCCGGCCTCCACGGCGAGGCGGCGCAGCAGATTCTTGAGATTGTCCGGCCCGCCCGCGCGGAAATACGCGTCGAGGGTGGCGCAGGTCTCCGGCGGCAGGGTCGAGAACGCGTCGAGGCGCGAATCGGGCCTGTCGTCGCCGGGCAGCACCGCGAGGCGCACCCCGTGGGCGCGGGCGGCGGCGCTCGCGCGCTCGATGCCGTAGCGCCAGTAATCGAGCCCGCCGAGGCAGCGGATGACGCAGACCTTCGCCCGCGCGATCACGGCCTCGACGTAGAGATCGACCGACATCGGATGGCGCAGCTGCGCCATCTTGGCGAGCCGCAGCGACGGCAGGGCGGGCTCCGAGGCATGGGCCCGCGCGATCGCCGCGAGATCCGTATCGGTGAACGACAAGAAAACGATCTCGCCGGGGGTCTGGCCGAGATCGATCGCCGCCTCGCCCTCGTCGAGGGAAACCGTGTCGATGCGGATCAGGTGCATGGCGCGCGCACCCTCACGGCTCGATGCGCAGGCGGGCCGGGCGCCGCCGCCGGCGCCGGAAGCGCCAGACCAAGCGCAGGAGCAGCAGAGCCACGAGGGCGACCGGCAGCCAGGGCAAGCTGGCAACGGCGAAGCGCAGGGCCGAGGCCGCGCTCTCGCCGAGGATCGGGCCGCTGCGCGCCCACACCGCCTGCACCGGCGCCAAGGCGCCGGCCTGCGCCCGCGTGGCGCGGTAATTGACCGTGACGATCTCGGTGTCCACGCGCTCGTCGAGGCCGCGGCGCTCGCCGTCCACCTCCTCGATCTGGCTCTGGACCTGCGCCAGTTCGCTCGCGATCTTGATGAGGTCTTCGGCGCGGTTGTCGGATTTCTCTGACAGGGCCGTGAGGCGGGTGCGGTAATCGTTGAGCTGGGCGAGGCGCCGCACGGTGTCGGCGAGCGCCCGGGTCAGGTCCTCGGCGCGGGTCGCCTGATCCTGCAACACGACCTCGTCCGCACTCTCCCCCGGCAACGGCGCGGTGGCGGCGGCGACGAAGGCGGCGACCGAGGCGTGGGCTAAGCGTACCTGCACCATCGCCTGCGGCTGGCTCGTGCCGCTGCCGCCGCGGATCGAGGATTGCAGCAGCGTGCAGGTCAGGGCCGCATCGGTGAGGCAGCGGTCGCGCGCCGCCGCGAAATGGGGCGCGACGCGCTCGGGCGCCAGCGCGACGGTGAGGTCGTGGCGATAGGCGAGTTTGGGGCCGTTCACCTGCGCCCTGGCATCCTGCCGGGCGACCTCGGCGAAGGGTGCGGCCGGCGGAGGACCCTCCGCGCGGTTGCGCTCGGACCCGGAGCAGCCGGCCAGCAGCACGAAGGCGGGGAGCAAGGCGCAGGCGAGGCGTTGCCGGCCCATCATGGGCCTGCCTTGCCGGCGCGCCTGCAGCCCTGCGAAAAAGATCATCCCCTCAGCGCGGCGGCGACCGCGTCCTGATCGAAGCCCTTGAGACCGATGACGACGAGGCGGCCGTCGCGGGGCTCGGAAGCCCCCCACGGGCGGTCGTAATGGTGGGCGACGCGGCGGCCGACACCCTGCACCACGAGGCGCATGGGCTTTCCCTTCACTTCCGCAAAACCCTTGATGCGCAGCACGCCCTCGGTCTCCGCGGCCTTCTCGACGCGGGCGGCGAGGTCTTCCGGGCTGCCGGCGATGCCGACGGGGAGCGCGACCGATTCGAAGTCGTCGTGGTCGTGGTCCTCGCCCTCGCCGTGATGCGAGGGGCGGGCGTCGAGGTCGTCCTCGGCCGCTGCGGCGATCCCGAGCAGCACCCGCGGGTCGAGGCGGCCGTGCTCGGTCGCGACGATCTCGACGGCGCGCGGCAGATGCGCCTCGATGTCGGCGCGGACCTTGTCCTGGGCCGCCGCGTCGAGCAGGTCGGACTTGTTGAGCACCACGAGGTCGGCGCAGAGGATCTGGTCCTCGAACACCTCTTCCAGCGGGTTGTCGTGATCGACCGCTTGGTCGGCGGCGCGCTGGTTGGCGAGCGCGTCGGGGTCGTCGGCGAAGAGACCTGAGGCGACCGCCGGGCCGTCCACCACGGCGACGACGCCGTCCACCGTCACCCGCGAGCGGATCGACGGCCACTGGAACGCCTGCACCAGGGGCTTCGGGAGCGCGAGGCCGGAGGTCTCGATCAGGATGTGCTCCGGCGGCTCCGGCCGGTCGAGCAGCTTGGTCAGCGCGGGCACGAAGTCGTCGGCCACTGTGCAGCAGATGCAGCCGTTGGGCAGCTCCACCACGGAGTTCTCGTCGCAGCCCTCGACGCCGCAGGAGGCCAGGAACGAGCCGTCGAAGCCGAGATCGCCGAACTCGTTGACGATGACGGCGAGCCGCCGGCCGCGGGCCTGTTCGAGGGTGTGGCGCACCAGCGTCGTCTTGCCGGCCCCGAGGAAGCCGGTGACGATGGTGCAGGGGATTTTTTGGAGGATGGCCATGGAGTCAGGATTCCGCTCGTGTCGGAGTCAGCGGCGGGATGCGGGCGACGACGCCCTTGCGGAACGCCTCCGGGCGCTCGCGCCAGGGCACGATCCCGTCAGGGGTCTCTTGATAGCGGCGCAGGCCCGCCAGGATGGTGCGGGCGGATTCGTCCGCGCGCTCCAGCGCGTCGAAGTCGCCGTAGACGTAGGTCCAGCGTCCCACTGACGCCACCGCCACCGTGCAGGGCCGCTTGCAGACCGAGAGGCACTCGGCCCCCTCGATCCGCAGACCCGGCACCGGCTCGCGCTCGGCTTCCGCCGTCAGGGCGGCCAGCAGCCGGGCGCCGGCCCGCGGCTCGGTGGTATCGCCCGCCGCCCGGCAGGTGGTGCAGACGGAGAGGACGGTCTCGGGTGCTTCCTCAGGCATGCGCGCGGCTGCCGGCTTCGCGGCCGAACAGGCCCCAGGCCCAGCCATAGGCCAGCCCGATCAGCGCCCAGAACACGAAGCCGATGGCGAGCGAGCGCGCCACGAACTGCGCGGCGACCGCGGGCGGCACCTGCGAACTCACCGTGTCGATCGATTGCGGCGCGCCCGCGAGATGCGGGGCGACGATCAGGACGAGGCCGCCGAGGATGGTGATCGGCACCCGCCGCACGGCGATCAGGTAGAGGCCGATCCCGGTCGCCGCGACCGTCATCACCCACCACGTCTGACGCAGGACCAGCGGCGCGGCGCCCATGCCGGGCAGTTCCGGCGGCAGGCCGATGGCCGGGGCCAGCGCCACCGCGAGGAAGCCCGCGATGCCGACGGCAAGGCCGCCACGCGGGGTCGGCTCGCGGCGCAACGCCAGCATCACCGCGGCGAGCAGCAGCGCGTAGCCGACGCCGCCGATCAGCGTGGCCAGCCCGGTGAAGGCCATGCGCTGGAAGCCTTCTGCCGGCTGCCACGCGTCGGACTTTTCGCCGTCCGTGCCGGCCTCGCCGTGGCCGTGCGCGTGGGCCGGCACAATCAGCGAGGCAGGCGTGAGCGAGACGGGCGCGTGGGCATGCGAATGCCCGCCCTCGAAGGTCTCGGCCTGGAGGATCAAGGGCGAGGTCAGGGCGAGCTGGAGGCCCGTCGCGACGACGGACGCGAGGAAGCCGGCGACGAGCGCCGCCGACAACAACCGGATGATCATGGAACCGCTTTCGGGTGTCGGAAAGCGATCAGTGGCAGGGGAAGTTCTGTGCGTGGCGGAAGTCGTGCGCCGCGTTGTGCAGCACGCTCGCCGGGGCGAAGCCCGCCAGGAAGACGAGCCCGAGGCCGAGGAAGGCGGCGACGAGCAGGGCGCGAGCGCCCTCGCCGGAGCGGATGGCGGAGGTCTGAAGGGTCGCGGTCGTCATCGGGTCACGGGCTCCGGCCGCCCCACCGGCGGCGTTCGAGGACACTTTCTTGCCGGACGGCAGGTCTCCTGGCTCGCGGCTGCCGAGCACCCCATCGAACAGGTTCGATGAGAACGCTCATTCGCGCCTGCCGCCTTCCCGAGGGGTCCCGGTGGCTCTCGGCAGGAACTCGCCGCTCACAGTTGCGGGGGCAGCTGCGGTTTCGGGTCTCCCCTCACCGCATTCCCTTTTCACCCCGTCGCCGGGGCACCGTCCTTTCTCCGCTTCTAACGCGGGCGGGCCTCCCTTGCAAAGCGCCATTGCGTGATCGGGCGCGCCCGGTGCAAACCGGCGCGCATGGATGCCCGCTCTCCCGACCGGATGACGCTGGTGCTCGGCGGCGCCCGCTCGGGCAAGAGCGCCTATGCCGAGCGGCTGATCGAGGCCTGCCCAGCGCCCTGGCTGTATCTGGCCACCGCGCAGGCCTGGGACGACGAGATGCGCGCGCGCATCCACGAGCACCAGGCGCGGCGCTCCGCCGGGTGGCGGACGCTCGACGTGCCGACGGCGCTGCCGGAGGCGGTCGCGGCCTCGACCGGGCCGATTCTGGTCGATTGCCTGACGCTCTGGGTCACCAACCTGCTGCTCGCCGAGGCCGATTGCGACACGGCCACCGAGGCCCTGGCCCGCGCCTGCGCCGCCGCGCCGGGGCCGCTGGTGCTGGTGGGGAACGAGGTCGGGCTCGGCATCGTGCCGGACAACGCGCTCGCCCGCCGTTTTCGCGACGCGGCCGGGCGCCTGCACCAGCGGCTCGCGCGCGAGGCCGACCGCGTGGTCCTCACCGTCGCCGGCCTGCCGCTGACGGTGAAACCCTCTCCAGACAATCCGGGACACCGCCCATGACCTCGACAATGAGCGACGACGACCGTCACCGCGAAAAGATGGCCAAGCGCAAGGCGGTGCAGGACGCCGAGGTCGCGTCCAAAAACATCGAGAAGGGCCTGCTCATCGTCCATACCGGCCCCGGCAAGGGCAAGACGACCGCCGCGCTCGGCCTCGTGCTGCGCATGCTCGGGCGCGGCCACCGGGTCGGCGTGGTGCAGTTCATCAAGGGCGCCTGGGACACCGGCGAGGCCCGCGCGCTGAAAACTTTCGGCGACCGGATCGCGTGGCACGCTTTGGGCGAGGGCTTCACCTGGGAGACCCAGGACAAGGCCCGCGACATCGCCGCCTGCCGCAACGCCTGGGAGCAGGCCCGTGCCCTGATGGCGGACGCGAGCATCCGCCTCCTCGTCCTCGACGAGCTGAACATCGCGCTGCGCTACGACTATCTCGACCTCGACGCCGTCGTCGCCGAGTTGCAGGCGCGCCGACCGGACCTCCACGTCGTCGTCACCGGCCGCAACGCCAAGCCGGCCCTGATCGAGGCCGCCGACCTCGTCACCGAGATGGGCAGCGTGAAGCACCATTTTTCGGCGGGGGTAAAGGCGCAGGAGGGGATCGAGTTTTGACGGCGCCTCGCCATCACGATTCCCTTTCGATGAAGACCGCGACCTGAAAGGAGAAACTCTGCTTTCACATAAGGCGACCTGCATGCAATGATGCTTGCATGACGAGCGAGCGAGCGGTCCATACGCCCTTCGAGGTCTCGGATGGGCTTCGCGAGATGGGGCAGGCCATCCGGGCCGCGCGCCTGCGCCGACGCCAGCCGGCCTCCGACCTCGCCTCCCGCGTGGGCGTCTCCCTCCCGACCCTGCGCAAGCTCGAGAACGGCGATCCGACGGTCTCATGGGGCGTCTTCGCCAGGGCCGTCTGGGTTCTCGGCCTGTTTCCGGCCGTCCGCGATGCGGTCAGTCCCGAGAACGACCGCTTGGCCGCCGCCATCGAGACCGGTCGTTTGCCGAGCCGCGCGCGTCGCCCGCGCGAGGTGAACCTTGACGATCTCTGAGGTCTACATCCACGCCCGCCACGCGGACGGCGCCACGGACTTGGTCGGCCGGTATCGGCTCGTCGCTTCGGCGGCCGGGTCGTCCTACGGCGAGTTCGTCTATGTCGGGTCCTGGCGGAGGAACGATCACGGCCGGGCCTTCGCCCTCGACCCGGACCACCTGCCGCTTCAGCAAGGTCCCTTCCGAAGCACCGGCCGCGGTCGGCTTCCGGGTGTCCTGGCCGATACCACCCCGGATCGCTGGGGCCGGCGGCTCATCGAATATCGGCGGCCTCCCGGCCGTCCCCTGATGACGGCGTGCGACTGGCTGCTCGCCACCAGCGACGAGCGCGTCGGCTGCCTTGCCTTCTCCGAGACCCCGGCCTTGCCACCGCTGCGTCCGAGTTACGCGGCCGAGGCCGACCTCGACGACATCGCGGACGGATTCGAGCGCCTGGACCGGGGCGAAGCGGTCGAAGGGCTCGCGGCCCGCCTCTGGGGCGCGGGCGCGAGCATGGGCGGCGCCCGGCCGAAGGCGGTCGTGACCCACGAGGGCGCCCTGTGGATCGCCAAGTTCCAAAGGCGGGACGACACCTACGACCAGTGCGGCGCCGAGCACGCGGCCCTGCGCCTCGCCTCCCGGTGCGGGATCGACGCCGCCGAGACCAATCTGCTCACCGTCGGGCCTCGCAAGGTCGTCTTGGTGAAGCGCTTCGACCGCGATCCGGCCACGCACACGCCGACCTGCCATTACATCAGCGGATTGACCGTGCTTGGACTGGACGAGACGTCCGCCTCCGGCTCCTATCCCGATCTTGCCCTGTTCCTGCTGCGGCACGGCGCGCGGCACGTGTCCGACCGCCGCGAACTGTTTCGCCGCATGGTGTTCAACGTCCTGTGCGGCAACCGGGACGATCATCTCAAGAACCACGCCTTCCTCAGACGTGATGGCGGATGGCGCCTGTCCCCGGCCTTCGACGTGGTCCCCCAGCCGGATATGGATCCCCAGCAAGCCATCGGGGTCGGCCGGTCCGGGAGCTACCCGACGACCGGCAACTGCCTGACGCGAGCCCGGGATTTCGACCTCTCGCCGGACGATGCCCGAGCGATCGTCGCCGACCTCACCGCCCGCATGCGGCTCTGGCGGCAGGATTTTGCTGCGGACGGCGTCGATGATGCGTCGATCGGGCAGCTCGCGCGCGCCTTCTCGAAGGATCTCGACCGGCCGTCCGCGCTCTGAAGTGGCACTGCTGACGAAGTTCTGACACCAAGGACGCGGCCTGAGCCGCGCCCCGAACAGCCAAAAAAATCAATACTCGACGATGCCCTCGAGCGCGTAGTGCTTCACCGTCTTGCGGTTGGCGATCAGCTCGTCGATCGTCGGCTCGCCGCGCATCGCCCGGCCGATGGCGAGCTTCGTCGCCTCGTAGTTGGTGCGGTAGAGGTCCTTGCGGTCGAGGTCTTCGTGGCTGCCGCAGCGCTCGTCGAGCCAGATCGTGATGATCATGCACAGCTCGTCGAGGCCGTCCTTCGGCAGGATGCCCTCGATCACGCAATCGACGATGGCATCACCCGTGGCCGCCTGCACGACGCCGCCGAGGAGTTCCGCGTATTCGGCGGTGTGGATCGTGACCTTGGTGGTCATGATGGTGGAGGGGCGGACCAGCTGGTTGAGGTCGCGCACCACGAACATGCGGGTGTGGCCCTGCACTTGGCCGAGCATGCCGGCGAAGGCTTGCCCCACAGGGCCGCGGACGGAGCCGATCAGCACCTCCGGCATCGCATCGGTGTACTGCCCGTCGGCGGCGAGCACCGTCGCCTCGCCGGTGCGGAACCAGATCTCGGACATGTCGGTCGTCCCTGCTCTCTCTTGAAACATCCTGCCCCGCGGGCGGGTCGCCGCGTGAGACATCATCCCCCGCGGCAGCCGTCAATCGCGCCTTCCGCGCTCCTGCCCGGCGGGAGCCTCTGGTCTGGGCTGCGAAAACCGACCATGTGAAGGCTTTGGAACGTGAGGAGGATTCGTCCCGATGAGCGAGTCCGGCCAAGGGAGCTCATCCGCCGACAAGCGCGGCTGGAGCCTGTCCGCGACCGCGGAGGGCGAGGGCGTGCGGCTCGAACTCGGCCTGCCCGATCTCGGCGGGCGCCCCGTCACCGCGGTCCTGAGCCTGGAGCGGAGCGAGGCGCGGGCCTTCGCGCGGGCGCTGCTGGCGGCGGCGGGCGATGCGACCGAGCGGACCTTCGTCGGCCCGGCGGAGTCCTGAACGATCAGCGATACAGCCGCCGGCCCGGCAGGCGGGGCACCGGGGTGCCGCGCGGCTCGATCGGCGCGTCGCAGGCATAGACGAACTCCGCCTGGAGATCGCTGAACACGGTCTCGCCGGTGATCGTGCAATCCTCGCGCACGGTCTCGTCGAGATAGGTGCGGGCCGCCGTGCGGAAGCGGGTGGCCCGCGTCTCGGCGGGCGGGCGGCCCGCGCCGAGGCGGCCGACGTCGCAGCCGGTCACCTCGCGCAGAGCGTTCGAGACCACCAACACCCGCCGCTTCTGGCGGTTGTCGTAGATCTCGTAGGGCTCGTTGCAGCCGATGGTGACGACCTGCGGCACCTGGGCGACGTAGGTCTTGGAGATGTAGGCGAAGCCCGTGCAGCCGGACGCCGTGAGGCCGAGGCCGAGAGCGAGCGGAAGCGCGAACCACCGGACCGTCGTCGCCATCTGCCGCCTCGCGCGCCTCGTCCCCGGCCGGAGGGCAGGGCCCGCGCATTGAAACAGCTGAGCTTGTGCGGTCAAGCTGGTGCGAACAAGAGATGTCCCCACCGTGTCCCCGGCGCATCCGGCACGCGGGGCGGATCGGCGTGGCCGCCATACGGCTGAGCGCCCCGGGATAATCCTTCGTGAAAGCGCGGCCGCGGGGAGAAGCAACCTCGCCTAAGCTCTTGAACAACGGACGATTATTCCGTTGACCGGACGCCTCCCGGGCAGCGAGATTGGGGCGCGGTCCGGTCCCACCCGGCCCTCTCCGAAAAAGGTTCCCACCGGGAAGCGAAGGCTTCGGGGAGCGGCCGGGACGGCGCCGGATCTGCCCAATTCCCTGAAGCGAGACCCCGACGGGGCGGCGCAAGGCCGCTCCGAACGATCGCTGCTGCCCTTCCGGAGCTTTTTCGTGCTGCGCCCATCCGCCTTCCTGTTCGCCGCCGCCGCGGCCCTCCTCCTGCCCGCCGCTCCGGCCGCCGCGCAGGAGCCGGCCGCCAGATCCGTGAAGGAGAAAGCTGCGCAAGACAGCCCGCTCGTCTCCACCGAGTGGCTGGAAAAGAACCTCGATTCCAAAAAAGTCCGGATCGTCGAGGTCAGCGTCGAGCCGGGCGTGTTCGAGCGCGGCCATATCCCGAACGCTCAGAACGTCGCGTGGCACACCGACCTCGTCGAGACGGTGAGCCGCGACATCGCCGGCCCGGACAAGTTCACGGCGCTGGCGCGCCGCCTCGGCGTCGACCGCGACACCACAATCGTGCTCTACGGCGACAACAACAACTGGTTCGCCGCCTGGGGCGCCTGGGTGTTCGCCCAGTACGGCCTGACCGAGAACGTCAAGCTGCTCGACGGCGGGCGCAAGAAGTGGGAGGCCGAGAAGCGCCCGCTCGACACCCGCACCGCCGAAGTGCCCGTCTCGACCTTCACGGCGCAGGCGCCCTCGGGCAAGCTCCGCGCCCGCTTCGCCGACGTGCTGGCGGTGGCGAAGAAGGAGCGCGACGAGCAGATCCTCGACATCCGCTCCCCCGACGAGTTCAGCGGCAAGATCATCGCGCCCGCCGGCATCCAGGAGCTGGCGATCCGCGCCGGCCACATCCCCGGCTCGGTCAACATCCCCTGGGCCAAGGCGGTGAATCCGGACGGCACCCTGAAGTCCAAGGACGAGCTGAAGGCGCTCTACGCGGCGGCCGGCATCGACGGTGCGAGGCCGATCATCACCACCTGCCGCATCGGCGAGCGCTCCAGCCATTCGTGGTTCGTGCTGAGCCGCGTGCTGGGCTACGACGCCCGCAACTACGACGGCTCGTGGACCGAGTACGGCAACGCGGTCGGCGTGCCGGTGGTCAACCTCGCCGGCACGGTCTGGGGCGGCAAGTGAACCGGAGCAGCAAGTGACGCCTCCCGACGGCCTGGCGGAGCCGGTCGGCTTCGTCGGTTTCGCCGCCCAGCCGGCCCGGCCCCTGGCGGCGGCCGTCGTCCCGGCCCTGGCGGCGAGCCCGCCGGTGCCCGGCGCGGTCGCCCGCTTCCTGCCCGTGCGGGCGGCTCTCGCAGGCATCATCGTTGCCGGGCTCGCCGCCCTTGCGTGGCGGCTCTCGGGCGAGGCGGGCGGCACCCGGCTCGCCCTCTCCCTCGTCTTCGGCGCGCTGTTCGGCCTCGTGCTCCAGCGCAGCCGCTTCTGCTTCTACTGCCAGTGGCGCGATTTTCTCGTTCTCGGCGATCCGCGGGGCATGCTCGGCATCCTGGCCGCGCTCGCCATCGGCGTCGCCGGCTACGCGGTGGTGCTCGGCGCCTGGATGCCCGACCCGTCGGGCACGCGGCTGGCCCCGGACGCGCATATCGGGCCCGTCGGGCCGGTGCTGGTGCTGGCCGGGCTCGCCTTCGGGGCCGGCATGGCCCTGTCGGGCTCCTGCATCAGCGCCCACCTCTATCGCCTCGGCGAGGGCTCGCCGACGGCGCCGTTCGCACTTCTGGGCACGGCGCTGGGCTTCGTGCTCGGCTTCCTGACGTGGAACCCGCTCTACCTCGCCAGCCTCTCGGAGGCGCCGGTTCTGTGGCTGCCGCGCCATCTCGGCTATGCCGGCACCCTCGCCCTGTCGCTGGCGCTGCTCGCGGCGCTGGCTTGGCCGCTGCTGCGCCGCCTGCCCGCACCGGCGCCGGCCGCCCGGCCCGATCCGCTGCACGCCGTGTTCGTGGCGCGCTGGCCGGTCTGGCTCGGCGGGCTCGCGGTCGGGGCGCTCGGGACGCTGGCCTATCTCCGGGTCGGCCCGCTCGGCGTCACCGCCGAGATCGGCGGCCGCACGCGGCAGGCGGCGGGCTCGCTCGGGTGGCTGCCGGACCGGCTGGAAGGCCTCGACACCTTCCGCGGCTGCGCCACCGCCGTCCGCGACGCGGCTCTCACGCCCAACGGTCTGTTCGTCGGCGGCCTCGTGCTGGCCTCCTTCGCCGCAGCGCTGGTGGCCGGCCAGTTCCGCCCGGCCCTGCCGAATCCGGGACAGGTCGTCCGCGGCCTCACCGGCGGCCTGCTGCTCGGATGGGGCGCGATGACGGGGCTCGGCTGCAGCGTCGGCACGCTGCTGTCCGGCATCATGGCCGGCGCGGTCTCGGGCTGGGTTTTCGGAGTCGCGATGTTCGCGGGTGCTGCGGGCACGCTGTGGCTCGGGCGGCGGGCGGGGGTGCTGGCATAGAAGGGCGCTGGCACCTCAGCAGACGATCACTTCAAGGTAAGTCTCCGACGCCAAGCGGCATAGGATCGCGTCGCGGGTCACGATCGGGACCTTCCGCACGCGGGCCGTCGCGATCAGAAAGCAGTCACCAGGGTCTCTGTGCCCGGTCGCGACCGGAACCTGCGCCGCCTCGATCGCGATGGTCTGCCGGATCGGTACGATCTTGGCAGACGTCGCCCGAACGGCTGCCCGAAACCAGTCTGATACGCCACCGTTCAGTTGCGGAGGGTCCCGGTGCGGCGGCTTCTGCGCCGCGATCGACAACTCCCATGCCGTGATCGGAGACACGAAGAGCCGGCCCGCCGCCTGACTTTCACCGATGGCGAAAAGGGCTGCCTCGGTGAGCGGCTCTGCGCCTCCGACGAGCCAGTAGAGGGCATGCGTATCGAGAAGAACGCCCGTCAACGGCTACGGGTCTGTCCGCTGGCCGCGTCGTGGGGTGAACGCTTGCTCGGCGATCGGCTTCAGAAGGTCGATTCCCGTGCCGAGCTTGAGATCGCTACCCTTGAGGGCTTCGAACCCCTTCACGGTCACGAACGCCCCCGTCTGCGCGTCGCGCACGACCTTCGTCGCGGCCGGCGCCCGCTTCGCCTTCGGGTTCTGGGGTGCTGTCGAACGGGTCTTTGCCATGGGGCTCATCGTAGCAGGCCGGCGATTTGGTTTCGAGCCGTCATCGGAAAGGCACATCGGACACCGGGCCGACACGAGGGGGGAAACATTCCCCTACCCCCGCGCGATCATCTCCCGGATCCGCAGGCCCAGCGTCTCGACCACGAACGGCTTGGTCAGCACCGCCATGCCGGGCTCCAGCTGGCCGTTGCCGACCGCGGCGTTCTCGGCGTAGCCGGTGATGAACAGGATCTTCAGTTCGGGCCGCGAAACGCGGCCCGCATCGGCCATCTGGCGGCCGTTCATGCCGCCCGGCAGGCCGACATCGGTGATCAGCAGGTCGATGCGCACGTCCGATTGCAGCACCTTGAGGCCCGAGGCGCTGTCGGCGGCCTCGATCGCGGTGTAGCCGAGGTCTTCCAGCACCTCCGTGACCAGCATCCGCACCGTCGGCTCGTCGTCGACGACCAGCACCGTCTCGCCCTGCTCGGCGCGGGGCGCATCGACCAGGGGGGCGTGGGCATCGGGCTCGGTCGCCGCCCCGTGATGGCGCGGCAGGTAGAGGCACATCGTCGTGCCCTGGCCGAGTTCCGAATAGATCCGCACCTGCCCGCCCGATTGCTTGGCGAAGCCGTAGATCATCGACAGCCCGAGGCCCGTGCCCTGGCCGGTGGGCTTCGTCGTGAAGAACGGATCGAAGGCCTTGGCCTGGACGTCCGGGCTCATGCCGGTGCCGGTGTCGGTCACGCACAGCGACAGGTAGGGGCCGGGCGGCATGTCGTGGGTGCGGGCGGCGGCCGGGTCGAGCCACTTGTTGGCGGTCTCGATGGTGATGCGCCCGCCCTCCGGCATCGCGTCGCGGGCGTTGATGCAGAGGTTCAGCAGCGCGTTCTCGAGCTGCGGCGGATCGACCAGCGCCGGCCAGAGCCCGGCGGCGCCGACGACCTCGATCGTCACGGTCGGCCCGACCGTGCGGCGGATCAGTTCCTCCATGCCGAAGACGAGGCGGTTCACGTCGGTGGGCTTGGGGTCGAGCGTCTGGCGGCGGGAGAAGGCGAGCAGGCGGTGGGTCAGCGCGGCGGCGCGCTTGGCCGCCCCTTGCGCGGCCCCCATGTAGCGATCGACGTCCTTGAGCCGGCCCTGGCCGATGCGGGTCTGCATCAGTTCGAGCGAGCCGGAGATGCCGGCGAGCAAGTTGTTGAAGTCGTGGGCGATGCCGCCGGTGAGCTGGCCCACCGCCTCCATCTTCTGCGACTGGCGCAGCGCCTCCTCGGTCCGCATCAGGGCGCGGGTGCGCAGCGCGACCTGCTCCTCCAGGGTCTCGTTGAGTTCGCGCAACGCATCCTGCGCCGCGCGCTGCTCGGTGATGTCGACGTTGGTGCCGAACCAGCGCGCCACCGCGCCCGCCTCGTCGCGGATCGGCACGATGCGGGTCAGGAAGGGCCGGAACACGCCGTCGCCCCCCTTGAGCGGGAAGGTCATCTCGAAGGGCTCGCCGGTGGCCAGCGAATGCCCCCAGCGCGCCGCCACGGCGGGGAGCGCGGCGGGATCGTGCAGGGCCTCCCAGCCCCAGCCCTGCATCGCCTCGAAATCGGTGCCCGAATACGCGTACCAGCGCCGGTTGTACCAGTAGATGTGCCCGTCGGCCCGCGCCATCCAGCACAGGACCGGGATGTTGTCGGCCAGCGTCTCGAACTCGACCGCCTTCTCGCGGGCGAGCGCGCTCGCCCGGTCGCGCTCGGCCTCGACGGCGCGGCGCTCCTCCACGTCGATGAGCACGCCGGGGAAGCGGATCGGCCCGCCGTCGCGTCCGTGCTCGACCCGGCCGTTGGCCTCGATCCAGTAGTAGCGCCCGTCGGCGCGCCGCACCCGGTACTGGTGGGCGTAGGCGCCGCCGCGGGCGATGGCCCCCTCGATCGCCCGCGCGAGCCCCGCCTGGTCGTCGGGATGGACCGTCTCGACCACCTGCCCGAGGCTCAAGCCGACGCGGCCCAGTGCCGGATCGAGGCCGAAGGCGCGGGCGAAGGCCTCGTCCACGGTGAACCGGTCGGCGGTCACGTCCCAGAACCACGTGCCGATGATCGCGCCCGCCGCGAGCGCGAGCTGGACCCGCTCGGCGTGCTCGCGGGCCAGCGCCTCGCTCTCCCGCAGGCGCCGCTCGACGGCGATGCGCTCGGTCACGTCGAGTTCGGCCACCACGCCGCCGACGATGGCGCCGGCCGCATCCCGGATCGGTGCCGCGTTGTTGAGGAACTGGCGGCGCTCCCCCCCATCGAACGGCTCGATCTCGATCAGCTCGCCGCGCACGGTCTCGCCGTGCAGGAGCGCGCGGGCCAAGCCCCATTCCTCGGCGCGCAGCCGCTGCCCGGTCTCGGGCCAGTAGCCGACCCAGTCCCCGTACTGCTCCCAGCTCCCGGTCTCCGGCGGCATGCCCCAGAGCGCCCGGTTGGCGGCGTTGTCGCGCAGGATCCTGCCCTGCGCGTCGGCCAGGATGACGCCGACCGGGAGCGCGTCGAGGGTCGCGGCGAGCAGGGTCTCGCTGCGGCGCAGGGCGTCCGCCGCCTCGCGGCGCGCCGTCACGTCCCGGTAGAACAGGGCGAGGCCCTCGGGCACGGGATAGCCGCGCATGTCGATCCAGGCCGTGCGCCCGTCGGGCCACGTGTAGCGGTGCTCCATCGCCACGGGCACGCGCTCGATCATGGCGCGCCGGATCGTCTCGTCGAAGACCGGATCGGTGCCGGGATAGACCGCCCACTGGAGGCCGCCGACGATCGCCTCGCGCGGACGCGTCTCCAGGCGCATCGCCTCGGCGTTGACGTCGAGGATGCGGAAGTCGCGGTCGAGCAGCGAGAAGGCGTCGCCCATGTTGGCGAGCACGCCCTGCGCCCGGTCGCGCTCGGCCCGCAATTCGGCCTCGACCTCCTGCCGCCGCGCCTCGGACTGCACGCGCTTGGTCGTCTCGTTGGTGAAGATGAACAGGCCGGCGATGCGGCCCTGCCCGTCGAGCACCCGGGAGTAGGAGAACGACCACCACGTGTCGGCCTCGCCCCGGTCGGTGGCGAGCTTCCACGGCAGGTCCTCGAAGCGGCGGCTGCGGCCGGCGAAGGCCTCGTCGATGATGGGCTTGGCCTGATCCCAGCCGTCCGCCCACACCTTATCGAAACGCTCGCCCATCGCCCAGGACAGGCGCGGCCCGAGCAGCGGGAAGTAGGTGTCGTTGAAGAAGAAGTGCAGCTCCGGCCCCCAGGCCAGGATCATGCTCTCGGGCGAGTTGAGCACGAGGCTCAGCGCCGTGCGCAGCGATTCCGGCCACGTCTCCGGGGATCCGAGCGGATGACCCGACCAATCGCGCTCGGCGATCATGCGGGCGGCCTCGCCGCCGCCGGCCAGGAAGGGGGGTCGTTCGGTCATGCGGCGGGATTTACACAGGTGAGAGGCCCCCGTGTAACTCCCGCTCACGGACAATTGCCCGATATGCCGGGATGTCGGCTTTCGGGAGACATGGGGCCGGGTCTTGCTCGGCGGTCTGATCCCGACAACCCGCCCGTCACAACGAACGGCGTGCGTCGGACCTGATCCTATGCGACCATTGCGGGGAATTCGAGGAAGGTGACCGGTATGCCACCGCCTGAGACGATCAACGTCACCATGACCACCGAACAGCTCCGTGCGGTGCGCGAGAGCGTCGAGGCCGGCGAGTACGCCTCGACCAGCGAGGTTCTGCGCGACGCCGTGCGGCTGTGGCAGCGCCAGCGCCGGGAGGATGCCGAGCGGCTGGAGGTCATCCGGGCGCGCATTCGGCGGTCCCTGGACGATCCGCGGCCGGCACTGAGCCTTGAAGAGGTGGACGCAGAGTTGGAGAAGCTGTTCGCCCAGGCGGAGAAAGACGCCGCTCGTGCGTAGGCTGCGCGTCGAGCTTCAGCCCGAGGCTCTGCGCGACCTCGCGGACATTTTCCGTATCGTGCTGCACGTCAGTCAGAATGTTCCGACCGCGCAGGGGTTCGTGAAGCGGATCAGAGACCGCTGTCAGCGCATCGGTGATGCACCCCGAGGCGGTCGCCCCCGTGACGACCTTGAGCCTGGATTGCGGACGGTGCCCTTCGAGAACACAGCCGTGATCGCGTACCGGATCGAACCCGGTCGGGTCCTCGTCACCAACGTGTTCTACGGAGGGCGGGACTTCGAGGCTCTGTACAGATCTGATTCCGGCGAGGACGCGTCGACACCCTCCCGAGACTGAACGCTGCCGGAGCTACGCCGCCCGCCCCCGCCGTCCCTCCATCAGCCACATCGCCAGCACCGCCGCGGCGAGCGCCGCCAGCGCCCACAGGCCGATGCCCAGTGGGTAGACCTCGACGCCGCGGATCGTGGCGCTGTCGCTCGGGCGGAAGCCGATCCAGTCGGCGCCGCCCAAGCGCCCGCCGCGGGTGACTTGCAAGCGCGGCACGTCGAGGCCGCCGCCCGCCGCCGCTACGCGGCGGATCGTGCCGCCGGAGGCTTCGGCCACGCCCTTGAGGCGCTCGGTGTCGCTGAACACGTCGGCGAGTTCGCGCGGGTTGGCCGGGCCGACGCTGACGAAGGCGACGAGGGTGCCGGAGCGCAACGTGTGCAGGCCAAGGCTCTCGGCCTCGAACGTGGCGCTGAACAGGCCGGGCTCGGCCTTCGACAGCGTCAGCGTCCGCTCCTTGCCGGTCGGGCCGGTGACCGTGACGGGGCCGGCTTCTTCCGCCATGGTCTGGCGCTCGACGCGGACCTCGCGGCCCCGCCCCGTCGTTTGCGCGCGCAGCGCCTCCTCTTCGAGGGCCGGCTCCTTCATCAGCCAGTGGGCCAGCCGCCGCAGCAGATCGAGGTAGGGCCCGCCCTGCTGGTAGCCGCGGGCCCAGAGCCACGCCTGATCCGACAGCATCAGGGCGACGCGGCCCTTGTCCTCCCGCGACAGGGCCAGCAGCGGCAGACCGTTGGCGCCCGACAGGATCGGCTGCACGCCCGCCCGCGTCTGGGCCGAGACGATGCGCAGCCAGTCGCCCCAGGCCGGCGGATTCGACTCGGAGCCCGGCAGCGCGCGGGTGACCGGATGGCGCTGGCCGGTGTCGGTGAGCGCGGCCTTGAACGGCTGTTCGACCACCTTCATCGACGGATCGCCCGGCAGCACCTGCGAGAGCCGCGTGCGGGCGAGGCTCGCGGGGCCGGCGAATTCGGGACCGGCGGCGATCAGCAGCGCGCCGCCCTCGCGGACGTAGCGGACGATGTTGTCGAAATAGGCCGAGGGCAGCACGCTCTGGTTGGCGTAGCGGTCGAAGATGATCAGGTCGAAGTCCTTGATCTTCTGGACGAACAGCTCGCGCGTGGGAAACGCGATCAGCGACAGTTCGGAGATCGGCGTGCCGTCCTGCTTCTCCGGCGGGCGCAGGATGGTGAAGTGGACGAGATCGACGCTGGCGTCCGACTTCAGCAGGTTGCGCCACGTGCGCTCACCCTGGTGCGGCTCGCCGGAGACCAGCAGCACCCTCAGCTTCTCGCGGATGCCCTCGATGGGCAGCACCGCGCGGTTGTTGACCGTGGTCAGTTCGCCCGGCAGCGGCTCGACCTCGATCTCGACCACGTTCGGGCCGCCATGCTCGATCCGCGTCGTCAGCGCGAACGGCGTGCCGGTGGCGATGCTCTGCCGGTCGATCTCCTCGCCGTCGCGGCGCACGCTGACGGTCGCAGAGCCGGTGCCGCCGCGCTCCATCACCTCGGCGCGGATGGTCACGTCCTTGCCGACGATGCCGAAGCGGGGGGCTTCCAGCATGCGGATCTGGCGGTCGCGCTCGTCCGGGCGGCCGGTGACGAGGACGTGGAGCGGCGCCTTGAGCCCCAGCGTCTCCAGCGAGGCCGGGATGTCATGCACCACCCCATCGGTGAGCATGACGATGCCGGCGATGCGCTCGGCCGGCACATCGGCGAGCGCCTGGGTCAGCGCCGTGAACAGCTTGGTGCCGTCGTCGCCCTCGCCCCCTTGCGCGTCGCCGACCTCGATGAAGCGCGGCTCGATGTTGGTGAGTGCGCCGAAGCGACGCTCCAGTTCGGCCTTCACCGCGTCGGTCATGGCCGGGCGCTCGCCCAAGCTTTGCGAGCCGGAGCGGTCCACGACGATGGCGGCGACGTCCTTCACCGGGTCGCGGTCCTCGCGCACCAGCGAGGGGTTGGCGAGCGCGGCGATCACCAGGGCGAGCGCGATCGCCCGCAGGAGCGCGGTGCGCCCGCGGGCGAGGATCGCGACGACGACGAGGACCGCGGCGAGCACGCCGAACCCGGCGAGCACCGGCCAGGGGACCAGAGGGGTGAAGCTGAGGCTCAGCATGAGGTGAGGCCTTCAGGATGAAACACCAAAACCCCTCTCCCCGCCGGGCGGGGAGAGGCCTGCCTGCACCTCGTCGTGCAGGCAGGAAGCGAAGGCGAAGCCGAAGCGAGGGTGAGGGGGTATCTCAGGATCGAGCACACCCGGATGCGCCCCCTCACCTTCGGCTGCCGCCTCGCTTCATGCCCCGACGAGGGGGCATGAAGCCCTCTCCCCGCGTGCGGGGAGAGGGGAAGACATGCCGGAAACCACGCGGTCATCACTGCCCCAGCCGCTCCAGCAGCGCCGGCACGTGCACCTGATCGGCTTTGTAATTGCCGGTCAGCGTGTAGATCACGATGTTGATGCCGCCCCGGAAGGCCATCTCGCGCTGGCGCTGGTCGCCGTTGACCGGATAGAGCGGCTCGCCGTTGCGGCCCACCGCCCAGGCGGCGGCCAGATCGTTGCCGGTGATGATGAGCGGGGTGACGCCGTCGCCTGCGCGCGCCGGGCGGCGCTCGCCGCCCTCCGCCGCGGGGGGAATCGTCTCGACCCAGGTCTGGCCGTTGCCGAAGCGGCCGGGGAACGAATCGACGAGGTAGAACGCCTTGGTCAGCACGTGGTCGGGCGGCACCGGCTCCAGTTCGGGCACCTCCAGGGTCGCCAGCATCTTGCGCAGGTAGGCGGTTTCCGGGGTCGGCGGGCCGCCGGCGCGGGCGGTCTGGGCGTCGCGGGTGTCGAACACCACGGTGCCGCCGTTGCGCATGAACGCGTCGATCTTGCGGATCGCCGCCTCGCTCGGCTGCGGACGCCCGGCGACGATCGGCCAGTAGATCAGCGGGTAGAAGGCCAGCTCGTCCTTTTCGGGGTCGAGGCCGGCCGGCTCGCCCGGTTCCAGGGCGGTGCGGGCGGCGAGCATTTGGGTCAGGCCGGTGAGGCCGGCCCGGCTCGCGGTGTCGATCGCGGAATCGCCCGTCACGACGTAGGCCAGCCGCGTGTTGAGAGCGGATTCGGTGCCGTTCGGCCGGTTGGCGGCCGGCACCTGCGCGAAGGCGGGCGGGGCCGTGGCCAGAAGCCCGGCGCCCAGCGCGGCGGCGAGGACGAGGGCGGCGGGCGCCGCGCGACCGCGGGCGAGGCGGGAGCCGCGTAGAAAGCCGCCGAGCCAGAGGCCGGCCAGGGTGTCGAGGGCCAGCAGCAGCAGCGCGAGGGTGAACAGCGTGGCGCGCAGGTCCACCGTCTCGGCCCCCGCCAGCGAGCCGATCCGGGCGCCGGAGAGCGCGGCGATGTCGAGCGGTTCGAGCCGGTCGCCGGGGCGCAGCGCATTGACCGCGATGCCGCCCTCCGCCGCACCGTAGAAGCCCGGCGGATGCTCGGGGCCGGCGCGGTCGGCGAAATCGGCCGGGACCGCGGTGGCGCTGGCCGGCGGCGAGCCCAGCGCACCGAAGCCGTCGAGCGTCAGGCGCGGGGCCAGAAGCGCCGCCTTGGCTTGGCGCCCGTCGCCCTCGACGAGCTTGGCCGAGGGACCGGCCAGCCCGACGACCCGGCGCAGCATGTCCACGAACAGGCCCGACAACGGCAGGTTCGACCACGTGGTGTCGGCGGTGACGTGGAACAGCACCATCAGCCCCTGGCCCCGCTTCTGCGCGGTGACGATCGGCGTGCCGTCCTGCAAAGCCGCCCAGGTCTTGCCCGGCAAGTCGCCGTCGGGCTCGGCCAGGATCTGGCGGCGGATGCCGATGTCGGCCGGCGGCACGAGGCCGGCGAACGGGCTCTCGGGGGCGAAGGCGGCCAGCGTCTTCGGCCGGTCCCAGGAGAGCGTGCCGCCGAGCGAGCGCCCGCCGCGGCGCAGGCGCACCGGCACGAGGGGATCGTTGCCCGCCGCCAAGCGCGGGCCGGCAAAGCGCAGGAGCAGGCCGCCCTCGTCCACGAATTGCTCGACGCGGGCCAGCGTGCGCTCGTCGAGCGCGCCGACATCGGCGAGTGCCAGCACCGAGACCTGATTGTCGAGCATCTGCCCGATGGCCTCCGCCGTGCCCTGGCCGCCGCGGGGCTGCTGCACGTCGGCAAACGGCGAGAGCGCCTTGGCGAGGTAATAGGTCGGCGCCAGCAGCGGCTGGGCCTGATCGAGGGTTCCGCCGAAGACGAGGCCGACCCGGCGGCGGCGTCCGCGCTCGTCCATCAGCACCACGGCCCCGGCCGAGCCCTCGCCCTCGATTTCGAGGCGCGCGATGGCGTTGCGCAGCTCCACCGGCAGATCGAAGGTGACGGTCGCCTCGCGGGCCTCCGGCTCCAGGGTGAAGCGGCTCTCGGCGAGCGGCAGGCCTTTCGGGTCGAGCGCGCGGACGAGGCCGGTGTCGCGGCCGTTGGGGGCGGCGCGCAGCACCTGCGCGGCGAGCTTCTCGCCCGGCTGCTGCGGCGAGCCTTCCAGCGCGAGGGCGGGTGGGCGGTCGGCCTTGAGCAGGGTCATGGCGTTGCCGTGGCGGGCGGCGAGTTCGCCGAGTTCCTTGGAAAAGTCCGTGTCGCCCGCGCCGCGCACGCCGTCGGCGATCCAGACGAGGGAGGCGCCGGGCGTGCGCTCCAGGAAGGTGCCGATGGACGGCAGATGCGCGCCCCGGTCGGCGAGGTGCGGGCGCGGCTTGATCGCCCGCAGCCGCTCCAGCGCGGCGGCGGGGGCCTTCGCCTCGAACGGGGCCGGGGCTTCCGCGCTCGCCACCAGGGCGACCGGGCGACCGTCGCGGGCGGCGGCCTCGACCTCGTCGGTGGCGGCGCGCAGGCGGTCGCGCCAGTCGTGGGCGGCGGTGAAGCCGTTGTCGAGGATCAAGAGCAGCGGGCTGCGGCCCGAGGCGGCACCGATGCCGGATGGATTCCAGACCGGGCCGGCGACGGCCAGGATCAGGCAGGCTGCGGCGAGAATCCGCAGGATCAGCAGCCAGGGCGGGGTGCGGGCCGGAGTCTCGCGCTTCGGGAGAATGTCGGCCATCAGCGCCAGCGGCGGGAAGCTGATGCGGCGCGGGCGCGGCGGCGTGACCCGCAGCAGGATCCACAGGGCCGGCAGCGCCACGAGGGCGGCCAGCGCCAGCGGAGCGGCGAAGGTGAGGGGAATCCCGAACACGCCTTGCCTTTCAGCCGAGCCCGCGCGCGGCGGCGACCAGAGTGAGGACGCGGAGCGCCGCCTCGGTCGCGGGCCGGTCGGTGCGGTGGATCGTCAGCGTCCAACCCCGCTGCCGGGCGATCTCGGAGAGCCCCTCGCGGTGGGCACTGATGCGCTGGCGATAAGCCTCGCCCCAGGCGCCGGCCTCGCCGATGTCGAGGCTGGTGTTGCCTTCCGGATCGTGCAGCACGGCTTGACCCGTGAAGGGGAAGGTCTCCTCCACCGGATCGACCACCATCACGAGATGGCCGTGGGTGCCGCGGGCAGAGATCGTCTGCACCGAGGCGCGCAAAGCATCGAGCGGGGTGAGAAAATCGCTGATCAGCACCGTCTCGTCGAAGCGGCCGGGCTGTGCTGCCGGCGGCAGGTCCTGGGTCAGCCCGGCGCTGTCGTTGACCAGCGACTGCGCCAGCGTCTCGACGATGCCGCGGGCGGCGCTCGACCGGGTGAGGCCGAGAAGCCCGACCCGCTCGCCGCCGTCCACGAAGGTGTCGGCCAGCGCCAGCCCCAGCACCAGGGCGCGCTCGACTTTCGAGGTCTGGGCGAGATCGGAGGCGAAGCCCATGGAGGCGGAGCGGTCGATCCAGATCCAGATGTTGTGGGCGGCCTCCCACTCGCGCTCGCGCACGTAGAGCCGGTCGTCGCGGGCCGAGCGGCGCCAGTCGATCCGCGCGGCGGCCTCACCGGTGACGAAGGGCCGGAACTGCCAGAAGCTCTCGCCGGGGCCGGCCCGGCGGCGTCCGTGCAGGCCGTGGGCCAGCGTACCGGAGACGCGGCGCGATTCGAGCACGAGGCGCGGCATCCGCCCGGCGAGGTCCAGCGCCCCGCCGGTCTCGGGCCGCCCGGGGCGGCGGCTGTCGGCCTCGACGAGCCGGGTGGAGGCCATGCGGGTCGGTCCCGTCAGAGCTTGGCGGCGAGCTGGCCGATCAGGCCGGTCACGCTCTCGCCGTCGGCGCGGGCCGCGAAGGTCACGGCCATGCGGTGCTTGAGCACCGGCTCAGCCAGCGCCTTCACGTCGGCGACGGAGGGGGCGACGCGGCCCTCGATCAGGGCGCGGGCGCGCACCGCCAGCGTCAGCGCCTGGCTGGCGCGGGGGCCGGGTCCCCAAAGGAGCTTTTTCCCCACGCTCGGATCGCCACCCTCGGGGCGGGCCGAGCGGACGAGGTCGAGGATGGCATCGACCACGGCGTCGCCCACCGGCAGGCGGCGCACGAGGCGCTGGGCCGTGAGCAGCTGCTCGGTGGTCATCACGGTCCTGGCCCGCGCGTCCTCGACGCCGGTCGTCTCGATCAGGATGCGGCGCTCGGCGGCGCGGTCGGGGTAGCCGACATCGATCTCCAGCAGAAAGCGGTCGAGTTGCGCCTCGGGCAGCGGGTAGGTGCCCTCCTGCTCGATCGGGTTCTGGGTCGCCAGCACGTGGAACGGGCGCGGCAGGTCGTGGCGCTCGCCCGCGACCGAGACGAAATGCTCCTGCATCGCCTGGAGCAGGGCCGATTGCGTGCGCGGGCTCGCGCGGTTGATCTCGTCGGCCATCAGCAATTGCGTGAAGACCGGGCCCTTCACGAACCGGAACGAGCGGCGGCGGTCGGCATCCTCGTCCAGAATCTCGGTGCCGAGGATGTCCGAGGGCATCAGGTCGGGGGTGAACTGCACCCGCCGGGCGTCGAGCCCGAGCACGGTGCCGAGCGTCTCGACGAGCTTGGTCTTGGCCAGACCCGGCAGGCCGACGAGCAGGCCGTGGCCGCCGGCCAGGATCGTGACGAGGGCGAGATCGACGATCTTTTCCTGGCCGAAGATGACCCCGTGGATCGCCTCCCGCGCCTCGTGGATCGCGGACAGGCAGGTCTCGGCGGTGGCGACGATCCCGTCGTCGAGGCTCGTCGTGCTGGCCGAACCGGCGCCCTGTGCCATGCGGTCGAATCTCCGGATGCCGGGCGGCGGAAGTCGAGCGCCCGGATGAAGGTGCAAGTCTGGCGCCGAACGCGCACCGAACGCAAGCGCGGCGCTGCCGCGCGGCGGATCGGTCCTATATGGCCTCCGCAGGACGGTAGGGCAGGCCGCCCGCGACATCATGCATCCGCGGGTGGCCCGTTCGGACTTTTGGCGCGGAGACGACTCTTCATGACCGACGCGGAGCAAGCGGCGTTTCCCGCCGGCTGGGAGGCTTTCACCGATCCGGGCTTCATCGCCCATGTCGGGCCGGTGCATCACCGCACGGTCGAGGGGCGGCGCGACTTCGCGTTCCGGACGGATGAGCGCCACGGCAATCTGGTGGGCATCGTCCACGGCGGCGCGCTGCTGACCTTCGCCGACCGGGCGCTCAGCATCGTGGTGCGCGAGGCCGCCGACGACGCCCCCTGCGTCACCGTCGAGATGTCCAGCCAGTTCGTGGACGCGGCCAAGATCGGCGACCTGATCGAGGTGACGCCGGAGATCGTACGAAAAACCGCCTCGCTGGTGTTCGTGCGCGGCACGCTGACGAGCGGCGGCCGGGCGCTCGTCGCCGTCACCGGCATCTGGAAGGTGCTGAAGAAGAAGCCCGGCTAACGGCCATCTCCCTGCGTGGCGCGGCCTGCCATATATTCGGGGGCATGAGCCAAGATGTCTCGGATCCGGCCCCCGATCCCGCCCTCGCCCGCCTGAGCGCCGCCCTCGGCGATCTGCCGAAGCGCGGACCGCCGCCGGTGGAGCGGTGGAACCCCGAGCATTGCGGCACAATCGATATCCGCATCGCGGCCGACGGGACGTGGTTCCACAACGGCGCGCCGATCCGCCGGCCGAAACTCGTAAAACTGTTCGCCTCGATCCTGCGGCGTGAGCCCGACGGCTCGACCGTGCTGGTGACGCCGGTCGAGAAGGTGCGGATCGCGGTCGAGGATGCGCATTTCACCGCGGTCGAGATGGCGGTGGAGGGCGAGGGCGAGGCGCGCCGCATCGCGTTGCGCACCAATGTCGACGACCTCGTCTCGGTCGATGCCGAGCATCCCCTGCGCTTCGAGGACGGTGCCGACGGCCTCAAGCCTTATATCCGCGTGCGCGGCGGCCTTCAGGCGCTGGTGAGCCGGGCGCTCACCTACGATCTGGTGGAGCTTGCCGAGGAGCGGAGCATCGACGGGCAGGCATGGCTCGGCCTGTGGGCCGGGGGCGCCTTCCACCGTATCGCCCCGGCCGGGGAAGCCGCATGAAGCTACCCGACGAGGCGGCCGACCGCACGACCGCTCCGCCGGCCGGGACCGAGCCGGCCAACCCTGCCGATTTCCACCGAGCCGGCTTCCTGGCGCGGGCCGAGATCGGCCTGTCGCGGGTGCCGCCCGGCCCCGGCGTGCCGCTCTCCAATCCGCGCGGCGACCACGACCTCGATCCTGGCGGCTCGGCCGTCGCGCCCGCCGCGCCCCACCGCGACGCCGCGGTGCTGGTGCCGGTGGTCGAGCGCTCCGAGGGCATGAGCGTGCTGCTGACCCGGCGCGCGGCGCATCTGCGCGACCATTCGGGCCAGATCGCCTTCCCCGGCGGCAAGGTCGATCCCGGCGACGTCTCAGCCTTGGACACGGCGCTCCGCGAGGCCCGCGAGGAGATCGGGCTCGCGGCGGAGGACGTGCGCCCGCTGGGCTTCCTCGATCCCTACCTCTCGGCGACCGGCTTCCTCGTGGTGCCGGTGGTCGGCCTCGTGGCCGAGGGAGCCGTCCTCACCCTCAACCGCGACGAGGTCGATCTCGCCTTCGAGGTGCCGCTGCGCTTTCTGATGGACCCGGCGCGGCATCTCGTCCGCTCGCGGGCGTGGCAGGGCCGGACGCGCTACTTCTACGCCATCCCGCACGGCGAGCACCTGATCTGGGGCGTCACGGCGGGGATCGTGCATAACCTCTACGAGCGCCTCTACGCCTGAAAACTCAGCCCCGCGAAAACCCAAAAAATGCTGCGCCTCGTTCTCGAACAGATCGCCCTGTTCTCGCTGCCCTTCGTCCTGTTCGCCGGCTGGCTGCTGCTGGCCCGCCGCTCGCCCCTCGATCACGCCGAGTGGAAGCCGCAATGGACCCGCCTCGTGCTGGCGGGGCTGTTCGTCGTGGTGGTCTCCCTGGTGATGACCGGGCTGACCGGCGAGCGCCACGCCGAAGGCTACGTGCCGCCGCGCTACGAGAACGGGCGCTTGGTGCCGGGCCATTTCCAGTGACCTCGTTGCCCTCCGGCCTCGACCCCGAGGGCCCGCCGCGGCTGCTGGCGCGTGAGGGCGTGCGGGCCTGCCTTTCCGCCCTCGACGTGCCCGGCGAGGAGACCCGCCTCGTCGGCGGCTGCGTGCGCGATGCTTTGCTCGGGCGCACCGCCAGCGACGTCGATCTCGCCACCACGCTTCGGCCCGAGGCGGTGATCGCGCGGGCTCGCGCCGCCGGCCTCAAGGCGGTGCCGACGGGGATCGCGCACGGCACCGTCACCCTCGTGGTGGAGGGCGCGCCGCACGAGGTCACGACGCTGCGCGAGGATATCGAGACCGACGGGCGCCACGCCGTGGTCCGGTTCGGCCGCGACTTTGCGCGGGATGCCGAGCGGCGCGACTTCACCATCAACGCGCTCTCGCTCTCGCCCGACGGCACGCTCCACGACACGACCGGGGGCGTGGCCGACCTCGCCGGGGCCCGCGTCCGCTTCATCGGGGCGGCCGCCACCCGCATTCGCGAGGATTTCTTGCGGATTCTGCGCTTCTTTCGATTTCACGCTCGCTACGGGCGGGGCGACCCGGACCCGGAGGGGCTCGCCGCGGCGGTGGCGGCGCGCGACGGCCTTTTTCGGCTCTCGCGCGAGCGGGTGCGGGCGGAGTTTTTGAAGCTGCTGCTGGCGCCCCGCGCCGTTGAGGCGGTCGCCACCTTGAGTGAGACCGGACTCTTGTCACGCATCACCGGCGGCGTCGGCGAACTCGGCCGCCTCGCCCGCGTTGCGCCGGATGCGGAGGCAGTCGCGCGGCTGGGCGCGCTCTGCGTCCTGACGCGCGAGGATGCCGACCGGCTGCAGGAGAGCTTGCGCCTGTCCAAGGCCGAGCACGCCCATCTTGCCGCCTATGCCGACGCGCTCGCGCTCCTGCACGACCGCCCCGCCCTCGACGCCGCCGAGGTGCCGGCCCTCGTGGCCGATCACGGCGCCGCGCTGCTGCAAACGGTGCTGCGCATCCTCGACGGCGAACCGCGCCCGCGGGTGACGAACGAGGCTCGGATCGCGCTCGATCGGATGGTGAAGGCAGGCACGCGCCCGGTCCTGCCGGTGACCGGCGCCGATCTCGTGGCGCGCGGCGTGCCGCCGGGGCCGGGCGTAGGGGCGGCTTTGCGTGCGGCGCGGACGCTATGGCTCGCCGAGGGCTGCCCGAGCGATGCGGCGGTGAAGGACCGGTTGGTCGCGCACGGGCTCGCCGCGCTGTCCCCTCCCCCTTGCGGGGAGGGGTAGGGGTGGGGGTGGTGCAGAAGGCACCGCACCGCTCGATCCTGAACCACCCCCACCTCCGGCTCCTCCCCGCAAGGGGGAGGAGAGACGGATGGCGCCAGCTGAAAACGAAAAGGGCGCCGGTGTGCCAGCGCCCTCCAAAACCGAAATCCCAAAAGAACTCAGAGGTTGAGCGTGTTCTTGGCTTCGCGCAGCTGGACGATCTGGCCGTTCAGCGCCTCGCGCTTGGCCAAATCCTCGGTGGCGTCGCGGGCCATCTCGGCCGCCTCGATCTCCTTGTCGATCATGGCGGGGTTGACCTCCTCGATCGGCGCGGCGCGCTCGGCCAGCACCGTCACGGCCTTCGGGCCGATATCGGCGAAGCCCCCCTGCACGTAGATGCGCTTGCCCGAGCCGGACTTCTCGGTGACCGTGATGACGCCGACCTTCAGCGACGTCAGCACCGGCGCGTGGCCCGGCAGCACGGTCATCTCGCCCTCGGTGCCGGGCAGCTGCACCGCCTCGACCTCACCGGAATACAGCGTCCGCTCGGGGCCGACGAAATCGAACTGGAAGGTGGCCATGCGTCAGGTGTCCGCGAGAGGTTGAGCAGCGCGCGAGCGTCTGTCCCGCGCGCCGAGAGGAAGCGGCGTCGCGTTACGCAGCGAGCTTCTTGGCCTTCTCCTGGGCCTCCTCGATGGAGCCGACCATGTAGAAGGCGGCCTCCGGCAGGTCGTCGTACTGGCCCTCGACCAGACCCTTGAAGCCCTTGATCGTGTCTTCCAGCGCGACGAGCTTGCCGGGCGAACCCGTGAACACCTCGGCGACGTGGAACGGCTGGCTGAGGAAGCGCTCGATCTTGCGGGCGCGGGCCACCGTCAGCTTGTCCTCTTCCGACAGCTCGTCCATGCCCAGGATGGCGATGATGTCCTGGAGCGACTTGTAGCGCTGCAGGGTCTGCTGGACGCGGCGGGCTACGTCGTAGTGCTCCTCACCGAGGATCGCCGGCGAGAGCATGCGCGAGGTCGAGTCGAGCGGGTCCACGGCCGGGTAGATGCCCTTCTCGGCGATCGAGCGCGACAACACGGTCGTGGCGTCGAGGTGGGCGAACGAGGCGGCGGGCGCCGGGTCGGTCAGATCGTCCGCCGGCACGTAAATCGCCTGCACCGAGGTGATCGAACCCTTGTTCGTGGTGGTGATGCGCTCCTGCAGGGCGCCCATGTCGGTGGCGAGCGTCGGCTGGTAGCCCACCGCCGAAGGGATGCGGCCGAGAAGCGCCGACACCTCGGAGCCCGCCTGGGTGAAGCGGAAGATGTTGTCGACGAAGAACAGCACGTCCTGGCCCTCGTCGCGGAACTGCTCGGCGATGGTCAGGCCGGTCAGGGCCACGCGCGAGCGGGCGCCGGGCGACTCGTTCATCTGGCCGTAGACCAGCGCGCACTTGGAGCCCTCGGCCGAGCCGTTGTTCTCCTTGGGGTTCTTGTTGACGTTCGACTCGATCATCTCGTGGTAGAGATCGTTGCCCTCACGCGTCCGCTCGCCGACGCCGGCGAACACCGAGTAGCCCGAGTGCGCCTTGGCGATGTTGTTGATCAGCTCCATGATCAGCACGGTCTTGCCGACGCCCGCGCCGCCGAACAGGCCGATCTTGCCGCCCTTGGCGTAGGGGGCGAGGAGATCCACCACCTTGATGCCGGTGACGAGGATCTGCGCCTCGGTCGACTGCTCGTCGTAGGCCGGGGCCGGCTGGTGGATGGCGCGCAGGGTGTCGGACTCGATCGGGCCGGCCTCGTCGATCGGCTCGCCGATGACGTTCATGATGCGGCCGAGCGTGTTGTGGCCGACCGGCACGCGGATCGGCGCGCCGGTGTCGGCGACCTCCTGGCCGCGCACGAGGCCTTCCGAGGTGTCCATGGCGATGCAGCGGACGGTGTTCTCGCCGAGCTGCTGGGCCACTTCGAGAACGAGGCGGCTGCCCTGGTTCTTGGTCTCGAGCGCGTTCAGGATCTCCGGCAGGTGACCCTCGAACTGCACGTCGACCACGGGGCCGATGACCTGGGTGATCTTGCCCTTGGCGTTGGTGGGGGCGGCGGTGTTGGCCATGATGCCTGTCCTTCGAATGCGTGCGGGCGCGTGTTTGTGGATCAGAGCGCTTCCGCGCCCGAGATGATTTCGATGAGTTCCTTGGTGATCATGGCCTGACGCGTGCGGTTGTAGATCAGCGTCTGCTTCTTGATCATCTCGCCCGCGTTGCGGGTCGCGGAATCCATCGCGCTCATGCGCGCGCCCTGCTCGGAGGCGGCGTTCTCCAGGAGCGCGCGGTAGACCTGGACGGTCAGGTTCTTGGGCAGCAGCGTCTCGAGGATCGCCTCTTCGGAGGGCTCGAACTCCATGGCGGCGTCGGCCGACGCCCCCGTCGAGGTCTTGCCGTCGGTCTCCGGCAGCTCGGCCGGGATCAGGCGCTGGGCGGTCGGGATCTGCGAGATCACCGAGCGGAACTCGGAGTAGAACAGCGTCGCGACGTCGAATTCGCCGGCATCGAAGCGGGCGACGATCTTGTCGGCGATCTCGGAGGCGAACGCGTAATCGACCGGCCGGGTGCCGCGGATGTCCATGCTCTCGACGATGCGATCGCGGTACTGGCGGCGCAGGATGTCGAGGCCCTTTTTGCCGACGGTCATGATCTTGACCGTCTTGCCCTCGGCCTCGAGCTTGCGGATGTGCTCGCGGGCCAGGCGCACGATCGAGGAGTTGAAGGCGCCGCACAGGCCGCGGTCGCCGGTGGCGACGACGAGCAGGTGGACGCGGTCCTGGCCGGTGCCCGCCAGCAGCTTCGGGGCGCCGACGCCGCCGACGAGGTTGCCCGCGAGGTTGCCGAGCACGCTCGCCATCTTCTCGGCGTAGGGCCGTCCGCTCTCGGCGGCATTCTGGGCGCGCCGTAGCTTGGCGGCGGCGACCATCTGCATCGCCTTGGTGATCTTCTGCGTCGCCTTCACCGAGGTGATGCGGTTGCGCAGGTCCTTCAAGCTGGCCATCGAGGGGCGTCCGGGTCCGTTCCAAAGGGCCTCTCCTCCCCCTTGCGGGGAGGAGCCGGAGGTGGGGGTGTTTCAGGTGGCACCGCGGAGCTTTATCCGGGACCACCCCCACCCCTACCCCTCCCCACCCAGATCAGGCCTGCCTGATCTGGGCAAGCGCTGATCCGATCTCGGGCAAGCCCGAGGTCGGTGGGGAGGGAGGAGGCTTCAGGCCTCGAGCGACTTGGCGATGCCTTCGACGACGCCCTTGAGCTTGTTCGCGTTCTCGTCGGAGAGATCCTTGGAGTCGCGGATCGCGTCCAGCAGGCCCTGGTGCTTCGAGCGGAGCGTGCCGAGCAGCTGGTCCTCGAAGGTGCGGACCTTGGCGAGCGGCAGCTTGTCGAGGTAGCCGTTGACGCCGGCGTAGATCACCGCGACCTGCTCTTCCATCTTCAGCGGCGAGAATTGCGGCTGCTTCAGGAGCTCGGTCAGGCGCGAGCCGCGGTTGAGCAGGCGCTGGGTCGAGGCGTCGAGGTCGGAGCCGAACTGCGCGAAGGCGGCCATCTCGCGGTACTGCGCGAGCTCGCCCTTGATCTTGCCGGCAACCTTCTTCATCGCCTTGGTCTGGGCCGACGAGCCCACCCGCGACACCGAGAGGCCGACGTTCACCGCCGGGCGGATGCCCTGGTAGAACAGGTCGGTCTCGAGGAAGATCTGGCCGTCGGTGATCGAGATCACGTTGGTCGGGATGTAGGCCGACACGTCGTTGGCCTGGGTCTCGATGACCGGCAGCGCGGTGAGCGAGCCCTTGCCGGCGGCGTCGCCCATCTTGGCGGCGCGCTCGAGCAGGCGCGAGTGGAGGTAGAACACGTCGCCCGGATAGGCCTCGCGGCCCGGCGGGCGGCGCAGCAGCAGCGACATCTGGCGGTAGGCCACCGCCTGCTTCGACAGATCGTCATAGACGATCACGGCATGCATGCCGTTGTCGCGGAAATACTCGCCCATGGCGCAGCCGGAGAACGGCGCGATGAACTGCATCGGCGCGGCGTCGGACGCCGTGGCGGCGATGACGATGGAATATTCCATCGCGCCCTGGTCCTCCAGCACCTTCACGAACTGGGCCACCGTCGAGCGCTTCTGGCCGATGGCGACGTAGACGCAGTAGAGCTTGGCGTTCTCGTCCGAACCGGCATGGGCCGGCTTCTGGTTGAGGATGGTGTCCAGCGCGATGGCGGTCTTGCCGGTCTGGCGGTCGCCGATGATCAGCTCGCGCTGGCCGCGGCCGACCGGGATGAGGGCGTCGATCGCCTTGAGGCCGGTGGCCATCGGCTCGTGCACCGACTTGCGCGGGATGATGCCCGGCGCCTTCACGTCGACGCGGCGACGCTCGGTCGTCTGGATCGGGCCCTTGCCGTCGATCGGGTTGCCGAGGCCGTCGACCACGCGGCCGAGCAGGCCCTTGCCGACCGGCACGTCCACGATGGCGCCGGTGCGCTTGACGGTCTGGCCTTCCTTGATCTCGCGGTCGGAGCCGAAGATCACGACGCCGACGTTGTCCTGCTCGAGGTTGAGGGCCATGCCGCGCACGCCCGACTCGAACTCGACCATCTCACCGGCCTGGACGTTGTCGAGGCCGTAGACGCGGGCGATGCCGTCGCCGACCGCGAGCACCTGCCCGACTTCCGTGACCTCGGCCTCCTCGCCGAAGTTCTTGATCTGCTCTTTCAGGATCGCGGAGATCTCGGCGGCGCGGATGTCCATCGTCGGGCCTCTTTAAGGTCGAATGCGTGTCTGTTTGGTCGGATCGGGTGCTTCGCGAGGCTTAACAAGCCTCAGCGGGCTTCCCGCATGGCGAGGCGAATGCTGTTGAGCTTGGTCCGCAGCGAGGCGTCGACCATGCGCGAGCCCATCTTGACGACGATGCCGCCGATCAGGCTGGGATCGACGTGCAGGTCGATCTCGATCTCGGACTTGGCGACCTCGCGGAGCGAAGCCTTGATCTCCTCGACGATCGCGTCGGAGGGCTTTTCGGCGACGCGAACCTCGGCGCGGACGATGCCCTTGGCCTCGCGCACCTTCGCGCGGTAGGCGCGGATCATGTCCGGCAGGGCGAACAGGCGGCGGTTGGCGGCCGACAGCTTGATGAAGTTGGCGGCCAGCCCGTCGATGCCGGCCTTGGCGAGCAGGGCGCCGATGGCGGCCGTCTGCTCCGCGGCGGAGAAGGCCGGGCTCTTCACGAGGCGGCGGAGATCCGCGCTTTCCTTATAGAGCGCGTCGAACGCCTCGAGGTTCTTGGCGACCTCGTCGACCTGCCGCTCGTCGCGGGCCAGCTCGTACAGGGCCAAAGCGTAGCGGCCGGCAACGCCTGACACTAGGGGACCCTCGGAACCGTTCTGCGCCACCCGTCGCTCTCTCTTGTCCTTGCCCGCCGCTCTCTCAGCCCGCATCCGCCCGTGACGGCAGAGGCTTCGAGGCACGTGGGGATTGGAATGGCACCGGGCACGGAAGGCCCTAGAAGGGTCTCCCCGCGGCGCGGCTGTCGCCTAGCATGGGTTCCAGGGGGGCGCAAGGCGAAGTCAGGGCATGGAGCGGGCGGTTCTGGGGCGGCGCAGCCTGTCGTTCCTGACCCGGTGAATCCGCGGAGCGAGCGGACGAAACACGCCCGCCCGAACTTGCATGCGTCAGCCGTGCCCGCGAAGGTTGATCTTCGCCGTCTGCATCGGCAGTCGGCGACGGGGCCATGCGGGAGCGGTCGGGATCGGATGGGCAAGAGCCGCGGGGGCCGGATCGTCGATCTGCAACTCGGGCCGCTTCCGACCGATGTCATCAACGCGACGCTCGAATTGGAACTCGAACCCGGCCTCGTCATCCTGAGCCGGGGGGCGCAGAAGCACGCCCTTTCCTCGCATCCGAACGATTACCCGATCTGCCTGCCGCATGTCGCGGCCGTCGTCGCCGAACCGCTCTACATCGGAGACGACTTCCGAAACCCCGGCCGGATCGAACTGATCGGCCGCGTGCCGGCCATCGGCGCCTTCATGCTCGTCGCCGTGACGATCGAGCGGGACGCGGCAGGGCGCTACAACGTGTGCAGCTTCTACCCGATCAGCGACAAGAAGATTCAGCCGCGGCGGGAGCGCGGCTTCCTGCGCGTCGCCGTGCGGCGGCGCTGAAACACGCCGGGGGTCCCGGCTTGCCGGAACCCCCGATGCGAACGCAGTCCACGAACACCTGCCGGGATGCCCAACTCCGGATCTCTTCACCCGAACCGCTCGGCGGCTCGTGCTACTTTGCCAACGCCGTGAATGCGTGGGCGCGTGAGGAGGCCGTTCTCACCTCAGAACCGTGTTCCGCGTGAGAGATAGCTATGCACGCCGCCCCGGGTTCCGCAAGGGCGGCCGGAGCGCGGCGTCATCTCACACCCAGCCCTGCAATTCCCGCCGCACCACGTGCTCGATCACGCGCATGCCGAGGTCGGAATCGTTGAGGCAGGGGATGAAGGCGTAGTGCTCGCCGCCGTTCTCCTCGAAATAGTGGCGGTTCTCGCCGTCGAGTTCCTCCAGCGTCTCCAGGCAGTCGGCGGTGAAGCCGGGCGCCACGATCGCCATGCGCTTCACGCCGGATTTCGCCAGCGCCTGCACGGTCTCGTCGGTGTAGGGCTTGAGCCATTCCTCGTTGCCGAAGCGCGACTGGAAGGTCACCCGCATCCGCTCGGGCGAAAAGCCCATCGCCTCGCGGATCAGCCGGCCGGTCTTGAGGCACTGGCAATGGTAGGGATCGCCCTTGAGCAGGTAGCTCTTGGGCACGCCGTGGAACGAGGTGAGGATCACCTCCGGCTCGAAGTCGAGTTTCGCCAACCCCTCGCGGATCGATTGGGCCATCGCCTCGATATAGACGGGGTCGTCGTGATAGGGCGGCGAGACCCGCACGGTCGGCTGCCAGCGCATCTGCATCAAGGCCTTGAACGCCTGGTCGCAGGCGGTGGCCGAGGTCGCCGCCGCGTATTGCGGATAGAGCGGCACCAGGAGGATGCGGTCGCAGCCTTCATCCAGCAGCGCCTGGATGCGCACCGACACCTCCGGCTTGCCGTAGCGCATCGCCCAATCGACCAGCACGGTGTCGCCCATCGCGGCCTGCAGCTTCTCGCACTGGCCGCGGGTGATGGTCTTGAGCGGGCCCTCGTCGAGTTCCTTGTTCCAGATGCTGTCGTAGTCGCGCCCCTTCGGACCGGGTCGCTTCGTCAGGATGACGAGGTTCAGGAGCGGCCACCAGATCAGGCGCGGCACCTCGATCACCCGGCGGTCGGAGAGGAACTCCTTGAGATAGCGGCGCATCGGCCAGTAGCTCGTGCCCTCGGGGGTGCCGAGATTCATCAGGAGCACGCCGACGCGACCGGTCCGCACCGCCGGATGGTCGGGCGGCAGGGCGGCGGGCGCGACGCGCAGAGGCTCGCGAACAGGTTCGCGCAAGAGGGTCTGAGGTTCGACGCGTTCGTTCATCGGGCTTCCGGTCACGGGCGTCCCGCCTTCCTCGACATCGGGCCGTCCGGGCGGCCCGAGCGATCCGGTTGTGCGGTCCCGCCGTTCGATCTAGAGCAGGCGGCCATCCAAGACCAAGAATCCCGGTTCCGGTGTCTTGAGGCGAATTGAGACGGAGAGTGTGGCGAACCCTTCGCCCGAAATCGCTCCGGAGGCCAGCGCGACATGCCGTCCCCCCGCTACTTCCTGCAGCACTTCGTGCCCTTCACCGGCTACCCGTACAAGGGGGCGCCGAGCGCGTGCAATCTGTGCGGCGCGCGGGAGGCCGTGACCGTCGCCGAGACCGACCGGCGGCTGAAGACCCTGCGCTCGATCGCCTGCACCCAGTGCGGCCTGATCCGCACCGATCCGATGCCGACGCCGGACGAGCTGGCCGAGTACTACGCCACCGCCTACCGGGCCGATTACCAGCTCGCCTTCGCCGGCGGCCCGCCGCGGCATCACCTCAACCGCTCGGCCCGCGAGGCGATTTTTCGCGCCGACCTGCTGGCGCCCAAGCTCAAGCCCGGCGCGCGGCTGCTCGATTTCGGATCGGGCTCGGGCGAGTTCCTGGCCGAGGCGAAGAAGCGCGGCTGCGAGGTCATCGGCGTCGAGCCGGGGCGCGACTACGCGACCTACGCCCGCGACCATCACGGCGTCACCGTGCTGGACGAGGCCGAGAATCCCGAGACTTTTTCGGCCGGACATTTCGACGTGATCTCGACGCATCACGTGCTGGAGCACCTGCGCAGCCCGGCCGAGACGATGGAGCGTCTCGCCCGCTGGCTGAAGCCCGACGGCGTGCTCTACGCGGCGGTGCCCAACATGGCCGCCACCGGCAAGCCGCCGCACGAGCGCTTCCACTTCGCCCATGTCCACGGCTACGTCCGCGAGACCTTCGATCTCTTGGCCCGCCGCGCCGGGCTCGTGCCGCACACCGAGTACTGGCGCGAGGACACCACGGTGGTCTACCGCAAGACCGACGCGCCGCCGGTGCCGCTGGTCAATCCCGGCTTGGCCCAGCGCCTCGCCGTCGATCTCAAGCCGATGTCGGCGGGACTGTTCCTCGCCTCCGGCGCCTGGATCTGGCCGGCGCTGCGGCGCAACGCCAAGGCGGTGCGGGACGGGCTCGTCCGGCGCTGAGGCGCCGATGATGCGCCATCCGACCCGCCGCGCCACCGTCGCGGGGCTCGGCGCGGGCCTGCTCGCCGCCGGCACCGGACAGGCGTTCGCCGCCACGCCGACCTTCACGCTGCTGCTGGTCAACGACATCTACGCCATGGACGAGGCCGAGGGCCGTGGCGGCTTCGCCCGGCTCAACGCCGTGGTGAAGGCGGAGCGGGCTCGCGGCGTGCCGCTGCTCTACGCGCATGCGGGCGATTGCTTCTCGCCCTCGCTGATGTCGGGTTTCGACCGGGGCGCCCATATCGTGGCGCTCCACAACCTCGCGCCGCCCGACATCTTCGTGCCGGGCAATCACGAATTCGATTTCGGCCCCACAATCTTCGCCGAGCGGCGGGCGGAGGCGCGCTTCCCGTTCTTCGCCGCCAATCTCCGCGACGCCGACGGCCGGCCCCTGCCGGGGGTGAAGGATTCGGCGCTGATCGAACTCGGCGGCGTGCGGCTCGGGATCGTGGGCATCGCGCTTCAGGCGACCCCCGAGAAATCGCAATCGGGCGATCTCCGCTTCGGCCCCGAGATCGAGACGCTGGCGGCGGAAGCGCAGACGCTGCGGGCAGCCGGCGCGCAGATGATCGTCGGGGTATGCCACACCGCGCGGGTCACCGACGACGCGATCGTGCGCGCCCGCATCGTCGACATCCTGCTGTCCGGCCACGACCACGACCTCGTGGTGCGCGACGACGGGCAGGCGGTGCTGGTCGAGTCGAGCCACGACGCCCATTACGTCACCGCGGTCGACGTGTTCGTCACGTCCGCCGGGGATGGACCGTTGCGCTGGCGCGCGGCCTTCCGCGTCCACGACACCGCGCAGGTGACGCCGGACCCCGAGACCGCGGCTTTGGTCGCGCATCTCGAAGGCGACCTGTCGCGGGAACTCGACGTCGTACTCGGCACGACGCTGGCGCCCCTCGACAGCCGCATCGCCAGCGTCCGGACGCGGGAATCGAGCTTCGGCAGCCTCGTCGCCGACGCGGTGCGGGCCGGGACCGGCGCCGAGATCGGCCTGATGAACGGCGGCGGCATCCGCGGCGACCGGCTCTATCCGGCGGGCGCCGCGATCACCCGGCGCGACATCCTCAGTGAACTGCCCTTCGGCAACACCGTGGTGCTGGTGGCGATCGACGGGGCGACGCTCCGCGAAGCCCTGGAGAACGGGTATCGCGATTTCGGCCGCTCGTCGGGCCGCTTCCTGCACGTCTCGGGGCTGACCGTCACCCTCGATCCCAAGGCACCGCCCGGCCGGCGCGTCGTCGCGGTGGAGGTGGGTGACGAACCGCTCGACGCAGGCAGGACCTACCGGGTCGCCGCCAACGACTTCATGCTGCGCGGCGGCAACGATTACGGGATGCTGGCGAAGGGCCGCACCCTGATCGGCGCGACCGATGGAAAGCTCCTGGCCAACGAGGTGATGACCTACATCCGCACCCACGCGCCGCTGCCGATGGTGACGGGCCCGCGCCTCAAGGTGTTGCCGTGACCAAGACAGACCCCTTTGCCGACCTCTTCGCCAAGCCCTCGGCCGGACCCGGCCCCGTCGCGGCCGCGCTGGCGGCCTTCCGCGACAGCGGCTCCCCCTGGCTCGCCCTTCCCTTCTTCCGGGAGGGTGCGGCCGACGCGGTCGCGAAGAAGATCGACGCCCGCGTGGCGGCCGGCGCGCAGGTTCTGCCCGACCCGTCGGCGATCTTCCGGGCGCTGACGCTGACGCCTTTGCCGGCGGTGAAGGCGGTGATCCTGGGCCAGGACCCCTACCCGACGCCGGGCGACGCCAACGGGCTCGCCTTCTCCTATGTCGGCGGGCGCCGGCTGCCGGCCTCGCTCAAGGTGATCCTGGCCGAACTCGCCCCTGAAGGCGAAAAGCCCGACCTCTCGACCGGCGATCTGTCCCCCTGGGCCGAGCGCGGCGTGCTGCTGCTCAACGCCGCCCTGACGGTCGAGGCCGGCAAGGCGGGGGCGCATCTGCGGCTCGGCTGGTCGCGGCTCACCGACGAGGCGGTCGCGGCGGTCTCCGCGCGGGAGGCTCCTTCCGTGTTCCTGCTCTGGGGCGCCCAGGCCCGCGCCCGCGAGGCGCTGATCGACCAGAGCCGCCACGGCATCATCGCCTCGGGCCACCCCTCCCCGCTCAATCGCGCCCGCGACTTCCCCGGATCGCGCCCGTTCATGCACGCAAACGCATGGCTCGAAAAGAACGGGCGAGCGCCGATCGACTGGCGGCTCGTCTGAAATATCGTTCCTCTTCGCACATGCGAAAAGCCCCGCCACAGGGGCGGGGCTGATCGGCCGACCGGATTTTTTGGAAGTATTACGCCGCGAGGCGGGTGCCGGCCGGGACCGTGACGTTCTCGTTGGCCGGGGCATAGGTCGCGGCCGGAGCGGTGTTCGCGGTGCCGGTCGCCTGCAGGCTGGTCAGTTCGCCGGCGGAGACGTGCGAACCCTCACCGCCGAAGCGCTGGGCCAGGAAAACGACGAGCGAAACGTTGGCGATGGCGGCGGCGAGAACGAGGAGAGCGATCATCGGGGCGGGTCCGTGTTTGGTGCGTTGCGTTGAGCTTCATATCGCACTGCACACTGGAATTTGGTATGCCAGATGCCGAAAAGCCGATATTCCTCCAGCGCATGGCTCAAGGGCCATCCGGCGGGATTAAATATATCATTTGAGGGTCGGGCGACGCCGTAAGGTGACGGCGACCAAAGTCTTTCCGAACCCACGCGGCTCTGCCGACATGGCAGCAAGCTCATCCGTTGCCGGCTGACCGCCTCGGTTTCCGCTCCACGCCGTCAATGCGAGGCGGAGGAAGCGCCGCGCGAAAAAGAAAGGACGCCGCCCCGCGGCGGCTCCCATCGCGGCCCGAATGCCCGATCCCTTACGGCTTCTTCGTCTCGCCGGCCGGCGGGGTCGCGGCGGGGGCGGCGTCGGTGCGCTCGACCTTGGCGGCTTCGCGCAGCTTGATGATCGTGTCCTGCTGCGCCTTGCGGGTCAGGTACTGGTCGATCTGCTCCTTCATTTCGTCGAAGCTCGGCACCGGTTTGGTCCGCTTCTCCTCGACCCGCAGCACGTGCCAGCCGAACTGGGTCTTGACCGGATCCGAGACTTGACCGGGAGCGAGCTTGAACGCGGCCTCGGCGAAGGGCTTCACCATCCGCTCCTTGGTGAAGAAGCCGAGATCGCCGCCTTCCGTCTTGGAGCCGGGGTCCTTCGAGACCTCCGCGGCGATCTTGGCGAAGTCCTCGCCGCCCTTCACGCGGGCGGCGATCTTCTTGGCCTCGTCCTCGCTCTCGACGAGGATGTGGCGGGCGCGCACCTCCTCCTCGGGCTTCATCGACTTGACCGTCTGGTCGTAGAGCGCCTTGGCGGCCTCCGGCGTGACCGACTTCTTGGTCTCGCGCTCGAGATAGTCGTCGAGCAGCAGCTTGTCGCGGAAGTACGCCAGCTTGCGCTTGAACTCCGGGCTGTCGCCGACCTTGGCGGCCTCGGCCGCCTGGGCGCCGACCTTGAGGTCGACCATGTAGTCCACGAGCAAGTTCTGCTTGGCCGCCTCGTCCACGCCGGGCAGCGACAGGGCCGGGTCCTCGGCGGCGAGCGCGAGGTCGGCGCCGGTGACCGGCTGGCCGTTCACCTTGGCGACCACCGTGTCGGGGCCGGGCGCCGGAGCCGCTGCCGGTGACGATCCGGGTGCCGCTCCAGGTGCCGCGCCTTGCGCGAGCGCCAGCGACGGCAGCGCCAGGATCAGGGCGGCGGCGCTGGCGCGCCGGAGAAAGGTCGGGATCGTCATCGGAAGAGGCTCGTCCTCGGGCGAGGCCACCGCGGGCCGGCGTTTTTTTTCGGGGCCGGTCTTCGCGGAGGGCGCTGGTCTTTCAGGGCGCGGCGGCTGCCGCGGCGGGCCAGAGGTGGAATCTCTTCGGATCAAAGGCAAGCGTGACAGGACACCCGCACGCGGTCTCGTGACTCCGGACGAACCACTTCGCGGGTCCTCGACGAGTCTTCAGCTTCGCCCCGTCACTTCCGGATGCGGGGCGCCCTAATTACCTCTATAAGCCCCGCCCAACGCGAGGCCGGCGGCGTTCCGAAGCCGAATGCCGCCGCACGACTTTTTCCAGGACCGCAGGTTCACGATGCTCGGTGCCCTCAAGAAGATTTTCGGCTCGTCCAACGACCGTCGCGTGAAGGGGTTTCGCCCGCGCGTCGCCGCGATCAACGCCCTGGAGCCCGAGCTTGCCGCCCTCTCCGACGATGAGCTGCGCGCCCGCACGCAAGCGTTCCGCGATCAGCTCGCCGCCGGCAAGTGCCTCGACGACCTGCTGGTCCCCGCCTTCGCCACGGTCCGCGAGGCGGCCAAGCGCGTGCTCGGCCAGCGCCACTTCGACGTGCAGATGATCGGCGGCATGGTGCTGCACGAGTCCGGCATCTCGGAGATGAAGACCGGCGAGGGCAAGACGCTGGTCGCGACGCTGCCGGTCTATCTCAACGCCCTGGAGGGCAAGGGCGTCCACGTCGTCACCGTCAACGACTACCTCGCCTCGCGCGACGCCGAGTGGATGGGCCGGGTCTACCGCTTCCTCGGCATGTCGGTCGGCACCATCGTCCACGGGCTCGACGATACGCAGCGCAAGGACGCGTATGCCTGCGACATCACCTACGGCACCAACAACGAGTTCGGGTTCGATTACCTGCGCGACAACATGAAGTACGAGCTGTCGCAGATGGCGCAGCGCGGGCACCACTACGCCATCGTCGACGAGGTCGATTCGATCCTGATCGACGAGGCGCGCACCCCGCTCATCATCTCCGGCCCGGTCGACGACCGCTCGGAACTCTACGTCGCCGTCGACGCGATCTTGCCGCAGCTGCTGCCGGAGCATTACGACCTCGACGAGAAGCAGCGTCAGGTCTCGCTGACGGAAGCCGGCAACGAGTTCATCGAGGGCGCCTTACGCGATGCCGGCCTCCTCAAGGAGGGCGATCTCTACGACGCCCACAACGTGACGCTCGTCCACCACGTGAACCAGGCTCTGCGCGCCCACACCCTGTTCACGCTGGACAAGGACTACATCGTCAAGAACGACGAGGTGGTGATCATCGACGAGTTCACCGGCCGCATGATGCAGGGCCGGCGCTACTCGGAAGGCCTGCACCAGGCCCTGGAGGCCAAGGAGCGGGTGACGATCCAGCCCGAGAACCAGACGCTCGCCTCGATCACCTTCCAGAATTATTTCCGCCTCTACAAGAAGCTCGCCGGCATGACCGGCACGGCATCGACGGAAGCCGACGAGTTCGCCGAGATCTACAAGCTCGACGTGGTCGAGATTCCGACCAACAAGGAGATCGAGCGCGTCGACGAGGACGACGAGGTCTACCGCACCGTCGAGGAGAAGTTCGACGCGATCATCAAGGAGATCGACAAGGCCCACCAGCGGCTTCAGCCGGTCCTCGTCGGCACCGGCTCGATCGAGAAGTCCGAGGTGCTGGCCGACCTGCTGCGCAAGGCGGGCTACAAAGCGCTCGACTATTCGGACCCGAACGCGCTCACCGATGTCTACGCCGCCGCCCGCGAGGGCCGGGTGACGCGCCGCTTCGCGGTGCTGAACGCCCGCTTCCACGAGCAGGAGGCCTACATCGTCGCGGAAGCCGGCGTGCCGGGCGCGATCACCATCGCGACCAACATGGCCGGCCGCGGCACCGACATCAAGCTCGGCGGCAACCTCGAGATGCGCATCGAGAAAGAACTCGGCGGGCTCGGTGAGGGGCCGGAGCGCGAGGCGGCGATCGCGGCGCTCAAAGCCGAGATCGAGGAGAACCGGGCCAAGGTGCTGGCGTCCGGCGAGCCGGCCGATCCGGAGGCGGGCCGCAAGAAGGCGCTGCCGGGCGGGCTCTACATCATCGGCACCGAGCGCCACGAATCGCGCCGCATCGACAACCAGCTGCGCGGCCGCTCCGGCCGCCAGGGCGATCCCGGCCGCTCGAAGTTCTACCTGTCCCTCAAGGACGACCTGATGCGCATCTTCGGGTCCGACCGGATGGACGGGATGCTCACCCGCCTCGGCCTGGAGCAGGGCGAGGCGATCATCCATCCCTGGATCAACAAGGCGATCGAGAAGGCGCAGCAGAAGGTCGAGGCGCGCAACTTCGACATGCGCAAGAACGTGCTCAAGTACGACAACGTCATGAACGACCAGCGCAAGGTCGTGTTCGAGCAGCGCCGCGACCTGATGGGCCAGGACAGCGTGCGCGAGACCGTCGACGAGATGCGCCACGGCGTGATCGACGACGTGGTCGCGACCCACATCCCCGAGAACGCCTATGCCGAGCAGTGGGACGTGGCGGGGCTGAAGGAGCGCACCGTCGAGTTGCTCAACCTCGACCTGCCGGTGGAGGAATGGGCGAAGGAGGAGGGCATCGCCGACGAGGAGATCCGCGAGCGCCTGAAGAAGGCCTCCGACGCGGCCTACGAGGAGCGCGTCGAGAAGAACACGCCCGACGTGATGAGCTACATCGAGAAGCAGGTGGTGCTGCAGACCCTCGACCACCTCTGGCGCGAGCACCTCGTGACCCTCGACCACCTGCGTCAGGTGATCGGCTGGCGCGGCTTCGCCCAGCGCGACCCGCTCAACGAGTACAAGTCGGAGGCGTTCGAGCTGTTCAACGGCCTCGTCACGGCTTTGCGCGAGCAGGTGACGGCGCAGCTCGCCCGCGTCGAGATCCTGTATCAGGAGCCGGAAGGACAGCCCGGCGCGTCGTTCGAGCAGGCGGGCTTCGGTGGGGGGCAGCTGCCGCCGCTATTCGAGGAGCACCGCGACCCCGTCACCGGCCGCAACGAGATGGCCTTCGACGGCACGGGCAGCGACGGCGGGGCGGGGCCGGCCTACGGCTACGCCGCGCGCGAGCTCTCGGCGGATTCCGCGGTGCTGGAGCGCGATCCCGCCGACGCCTCGACCTGGGGCAAGGTCGGCCGCAACGAGCCCTGCCCCTGCGGCTCGGGCAAGAAGTACAAGCATTGCCACGGCCGCTTCGCCGAAGCCGGCGAGGCCTGAGGCCGGGATGGTGGGCGAGGCCCTCGTCTACGCGCTGGAGCCCGATCTCGGCGCGGAGGAATTCCAGGAGGTGCTCGTCGCCTCCGGCCTCGCCCCGCGCCGCCCGGCCGACTTCCTCGAGCGCCTCGGGCGGATGCTGGCGGGCTCCGACCTGATCGTCACCGCCCGCCGCGACGGGCGACTCGTCGGCGTCGCCCGCACGCTCACCGACTTTTCGTTCTGCGCCTACCTCTCGGACCTCGCGGTGGCCCGCGACGTCCAGGGCCTCGGCATCGGCCGCCGCCTGATCGAGGAGACCCGCCGGGCCGCAGGGCCCGAGACGAGCGTGCTGCTCACCGCCGCGCCGGGCGTCGAGGCGTATTACGAAAAGATCGGCATGCCGCGGGTGGCCCATGCCTTCCGGTATGACCGGGAGGTGTGAGGCGGGTTCTTTCGATGAGCGGATCATCCCGTGAAGGGCGCTCTCCTCCCCCTTGTGGGGAGGAGGGAGGAGGGAGGAGGTGGGGGTGGTGCAGACGGCACCGGAGCTGTCCCTCCTGCACCATCCCCACCCCGAACCCCTCCCCACAAGGGGGAGGGGACGAGCATCGCACCGACCGAGCGCGTCTTCCGGACATGACCCAGCAGCCCTCATGACCGGACCATCCGCCGAGCCCTCGGCCCCCTTCGTCCACACCCTGCCGCTCACCCTCACCGGCCGGGGCGAGCCCCTGTATGCGAGCCTCGCGCTGGCCGCCGCCCCCCTCGACTGGCTCGACGCGAACTCCGAAAAATTCCTGCATCCGGACGAGGCGGCGCTCGTCACCGACCGGCTGCACGCGCGCCGCCGCCATGGGCTGCTGGTCGGGCGCTACGCGGCCAAGCGGGCGCTCGCCATGCTCCATCCGGCGATCGATCCGCGGGCGCTCGCGATCCGGCCCGGCGTGCTGGAGCAGCCGGTGCTGTCGGGCGCAGGCGTGCGCAATCTCGGCGTCAGCCTGTCCCATGCCGGGCCGGTGGCGGTGGCGGTGGTCTTTCCCGAGGGCTGCCCGATGGGGATCGATCTCGAACGGGTGCGCGCGGACGCGGTCCCGCTGCTCCTGAGCCAGAGCCCCGAAGCCGAGCGACGCCTCGCCGCCTGCCTCGACGGGCCGGAACCCGAACGGCTGATGCGGCTATGGTGCCTGAAGGAGGCGCTGTCGAAGACCCTGCGCTGCGGCCTCACCGTCCCGCTGGAATTGCTGGCGGTGGGCAGCGTCGAGCCGCACCCGACCGGGCTCTGGGCCGGCTTCGCCAATTTCGCGCAGTATCGCGGCCTGAGCCTTGTCGCCGGCGATCTCGCCGCCGCCCTGGTGCTGCCCCAGACCGTCACGCTCGCACCGGCGGATTGGGCGGCGTGGCAGGCGGCGCTCGCCGAGGCTGCGAGGGAGTGGCGCGAATGACGCGATGGCGCCTGCCCCAGCACATCCGCGCCAAGGTGATCGGACTGGCGTGGCGGGACGACCGCCTGCTGGCCGTCGAGGTGCGCGACGATGCCGGCCGCCTCAAGGGCGTGCGTCCGCCGGGCGGCAGCATCGCCTTCGGTGAGACCCGCGAAGAGGCCCTGATCCGGGAGTTCCGGGAGGAGTTCGGCTGCGGCGTGGCGATCGCCGGCCCCTGGTCGGTCTTCGAGAACATTTTTCGGCACGAGGCCGACATCGGCCACGAGATCGTTTTCGCGGCCGATGTCGGCCTCCACGACGCGGCGCTCTACGGGCGCGACCCGATCCACTTTTGCGAGGACAACGGCACGCCCTGCACGGCGCGCTGGTTCCGGCCCGATGCCCTGGATGAGGGCGTGGCGCTCTTCCCCGACGGCCTCACGGCCGCGCTCATGACGCGGCCGTGAGAGAAAATCAGTCGCGTCGGCTCGGTAGGCTGTGGCTCAGGAAGAAGTCGAGCATCGCCCGCGACGCGTCCGGTCCGCCCGGATCGGTGAAGCTGCCGGTGGAGCTGCCGCCGGCCCAGGCATGGCCCGCTCCCTGGATCGACCACGCCTCGACCTGCACCCGGCCGGCCTCGTCGGCGTAGCGGGTGCGCAGGTAGGAATGGCCGGCGCTGCTGCCCCGCTCGGCCTGGGGCTTCAGCCCGGCGACGCCGGCCTGAGCCAGCACCGCCTCGGCGTTGCGCGGGCTGACCGTGCCGTCGCCCTCGCCGTGGAAGACGATGGTGGGCACCCGCAGGGACTGCGTCACCGAGCCGGCGCCGAAGCCGGACGCGCCGCCGGGCGCCTCGGAGCCCGGCGCGCCGACCCGCATGGCCGAGAGCGCGGAGGGCAGGTCGCGGGCGCAGCCGGCGGCCAGGCCCGAATGCACGCCGACCGCGGCGAACAGGTCCGGGTAGGCGCGGGCGATGTTGGCCGCCGCCGCGCCGCCCGCCGAGAGCCCGGCGATGTAGATGCGGCTGCGGTCGATCGAATGCTCGGTGGCGATGGCGCGGGCGAGCCCGGCGATGATGCCGGTCTCGCCCATCTCGCGGCCCTGGTCGGCGGGCTCGAACCAGTTCCAGCATTTCTGCGCGTTGGCGCGGCCCGACTGGCGCGGATAGGCGACGAAGATGCCTTCCTCCTCGGCCAGCTCGTTCATGCGGGTTCCCGCGGCGAAGTCGTCCGGCGACTGGGTGCAGCCGTGCAGCATGATCACGAGCGGGCGCGGGCCCGGTCGCGGGCTCGGCACGAACAGCTTGTAGTCCCGCGCGCCCGCGGCGTTGGAGAAGCTGCGCTCGACGAAGGATCCGTCCTCGGGATGCGTGCCGCCGGGCGCCGGCCGGTTCTGCGGCTCGTGCGCGTCGCCGCCGACCAGTCCCTTGAGCGAGGGGGCGAGCGTGCGCAGGCTGCGCATCATCTGGTCGATGCCGTCGCGCAGCCGCTCGGGGATCACGGCCTCGTGAGAGGGCGCATGGGAGGCGCCGGCGGGCCCTTCGAGCCGAGCCGCGTCCTCGGTCCGAGGCGCGCCGCCCGGCGTCGACCGGCCCGCCCCGCCGAGGCTGCGCTGGAGCAGCGCGGTGGCCTCCGTGAGCCGCCCGGCGCGGGTCAGCCGGGTCGCCTCGGCCATGTCGGACATCAGGGTGGAGGGATGATCGGTCATTGAAGTCTCGCTTTCCGGGTCGGCGACGGGCGCGCGCACGCGCCGGGGGTCACGAGGGGTTGAGGGGGAAGGAGGGGATCAGCGCAGGCGGTCGGCGAGCGCCCGCTTCACGGCCGGGCTCGCCTGGAGGCTGCCGAGCACTTCGACGGAGGCGATGGTCGACCGCGCCAGATCGGGGGAGACGTCGGCGGCGATCACCGCGAGGCCGAGCACGCGGATGTCGAGGAGGGTGCCGGCAGCCTTGGCGGCTTCCAGCTCGGCCCGGCCGAAATGGCGCAGGCCCATCTCGACCGCCTTGCGGGCGACCGACTGGCGCGTGATGTCGGCGTGGCGCTCGATCTGGTTGCGCACCGCCGTGCGGATGAAGTCGCTGCGGTTGGCGTAGGCGCCCTCGGACACCAGCAGGTCGACATGCCCGAGATCGACGTAGCCGAGATTGACCGTGATCTTCTCGCTGTCGGCGATTCGGATCCCTTCCCGCGTCGCGATCCGGATCGGAGCCGCCGTTACCCGCACGTCCTGAAGCGCTTCCATCATCCCGCCCATCCCGGCGCCATCCACAGGGATGGTATGGGGTCGTTCATGCTGCACCGCAAGATGAGATTTATTGCATCGCAGCATTGCGTGGGCGATACACGGAACCGTGACGGTCACGCCGTCTCGGGATCGCTCATGTATTCCCGCCAGACCGCATTGGTTCCCAAGCCGGCGACGAAGGCGGCATGGCGCTCGCGCTCGGCGTCCGTCAGGCGGCTGCGCATCGGCCGTGGCCCGACGGGACCCGAATCGACCGCCGCGAGGACGGCGGCGGTCTCGGCCGGCTCGGCGACGCTGAGGCCGAGGCTCGTCTGCTTGCCGCCGAGCAGCTCGACATAGACTTCCGCCAGGATCTGCGCGTCGAGCAGCGCCCCGTGCTTGACCCGGCGTGTCGTGTCGATGCCGTAGCGGTTGCACAGGGCGTCGAGGTTGTTGGCCGCGCCCGGATGCCTGCGCCGCGCCAGCAGCAGGGTGTCGACCACGTCCTCCAGCACGATCTGCGGCGGGGCGGCGGGGCCGAGCCGGCCGTACTCCATGTTGAGGAAGCCGACATCGAACGGCGCGTTGTGGATCACCAGCCGGGCATCGCCGCAGAATTTGACGAAGGCGTCGACGATGTCGGCGAAGACCGGCTTGTCGGCGAGCATCGCGTCCGAGATGCCGTGGACCGCGAAGGCCCCCTCGGACACCGCCCGCTGCGGGTTGACGAGCCGGTGGAAGGTCTGGCCGGTCTGGACGTGATTGATCAGCTCGACGCAGCCGATCTCGATGAGCCGGTCCCCGCCCCTGGCGTCGGTGCCGGTGGTCTCGGTGTCGAGGACGATCTCGCGCAGCATTTTTTTCGCACTCGGCCGAAGGGAAGCGGATCGAGCGGTTCTAACCCGGAATGGTTACTCGTCCGAGCGGGCCCCACCCGCGAGCCCGGATAGAGCCTGCGCCACCTCGGCCATGAGCGGCCGGCCCCCGGTATCGGCCTGGATGCAGGCATGCTCCAGGTCCCGCAGCCGGGCGATGTCCTCGGGCTCGCTGACGCACCGGTCGAGCAATTCCCCGAGCAGCAGGCCGAAGGCGCGGGTCTCGATCCGCTGCCATGCCTCGCTCTCGGAGCCGGGCGGCAGCAGGGAGGCGGCGCCGAAATCGCTCAGCACCGCCGCGCCCAAGGTCCCGTCCCACAGGGTGTTGTGGGCGTAGAGGTCGCCGTGCAGCAACCCGCGGGCGTGGAGATGAGCGGTGCCCACGGCGACCGAACGCGCGATCCGCAGGGCCGCGGCAGGCGGCAGGCGAAGCGCCGGATCGTAGACGTCGCGGCTGCAGCTCTCGAGGCTCGGCGGGCCGGCGAGCACCCGCCACGTCGCCGGCAGCAGCGGCATGAGCAGGCCCTGTGCCCCCTCCGGATGATCGACGATTTGCCCGAGCGCCCCCGTGAGATTCGGATGGCGGCCGACCGCGAGGCAGGCCGCCATCTCGCGCTCGGGCAGGCCGTCGCTGGTCATGACGCCCTTGAACAGCTTGAGGGCCACGGTTTGGGGCGGCTCCCCCTCCCCCGGTCGCCAGGAGGCCGAAAAAATCCGGCCGGAGGCGCCCTCCCCCAGGAGCGCGCCCGGCTCCAGCCGGCTCCACGGCACGTCCGGCGCGCGGGCCGGCGCCGTCCCGCCCTCGAAGGGATTGCCGGCCCAGGCGATCCAGGCGAGCCGCGGCAGATCGGCGAGCCAGGCGGGCAGCGCCGCGAAGGCGTTGGCGGAAAGCCGCACCAGTTCGAGGTTTTGCGCGCCTTGGAGCGAGGCGGGCAAAGCGGTCAGCGCATTGCCCGCCAGCATCAGCTTCTGCAGCGTCGGGCGCTGGCCCAGCGCGTCGGGCAGATGCGCGATCCGGTTGTCCGTCAAGGTGAGCCAGCGCAACTGCCGCGGCAGCGCCTCGCCCGGCACCTCCCGGAGACCGGTGCCGCGGAAGCCGACCTGAGCCAGTTCCGGGCAATCGCCGAGGACGGCGGGAAGCCGCTCGAAGCGGTTGCCCGAGCAGAACAGCACCCGCAGCCGCCGCAGCCGCCCGAAATCGTTTGGCAGTTCGGCGAGCCCGCAGCCGCTGAGATCGAGCTGTTCCAGGGTGTCGGCGAGGCCGAACACCTCGTCGGGCAGGGCGTCGAGAGGTCCGGTCAGGCGCACGGTGCGGGCACCGGCGAGGTCGCCGCGGCGCAGGGCCCGGAGCGTGGGGTCGGTCGGAGCGTCCGCGCTCATCGCTCGGATCCCGGGCCGGACGCGGTCAGCCGCTCGATCAGCCGCTCCACCTCGGCCTCCGCCGCCGCCAACCCCCGGCTCGTGTCGATCACGTGATCGGCGCGGGCCCGCTTCTCGGCGTCGGGCATCTGCTTGGCGAGGATCGCGTCGAGGGCGGCTCCCGTCATGCCGGGGCGGGCGAGCACGCGGGCGCGCTGCACCTCGGGCGGGGCGGTGACGACGAGGACCGCGTCGCAGCGGGCCTCGCCCCCCGTCTCGAACAGGAGCGGGATGTCGAGGACGACGAGGGGGGCGTGCGCGTGGCGATCCAGGAAGGCGCGGGCCTCGGCGCCGACCAGGGGATGCACGATCCCCTCCAGCCGCCGCAGCTGTTCGGGCTCGCCCAGCACGGCCTCGCGCAGGGCCGGGCGGTCGACGCCGCCCTCCGGCGTCAGCGTGCCGGGGAAGGCTGCGCCGATGGCCTGCGCCGCCGCACCGCCCGGCCCGTAGAGGGCGTGGACCGCCGCGTCCGAATCGTGGACCGGCACGCCGCGGGCGGAGAACATCCCGGCGGTGGCCGACTTGCCCATGCCGATCGAGCCGGTGAGGCCGAGCACGAAGGGTTTTTTCCCGGGGGCGCTCATTTCGCCGTCAGATCCGCGACGATTCTTTGGCGCAAGGCGGGGGTGACTTCGGGACGGACGCCGAACCACGCGGAAAAGCCCGGCACCGCCTGATGCAGCAGCATGCCGAGCCCGTCGACCGCCGCGAGGCCCCGCGCACGGGCGGCGGCGAGCAGCGGCGTCTCCAGCGGGACGTAGACGATGTCGCAGACCGCGGCCCGCGCCGGCAGGGGCGCGAGGTCGAGGGCCAGCGCCGGATGCCCGGCCATGCCGAGGGAGGTGGTGTTGACCAGAAGCCCGGTCTCGGGAAGCGCCTCGGGCAGGGCCTCCCAGGGCAGGACGCTCGCGCGCGTCGGATCGAGGGCGGCGAGCGCCTGGGCCCGCTGCGGGCTGCGGTTGGCGATTCGAACCGTCAGCCCCCGTCCGATCAGCCCGGCGACGACGGCGCGCGCCGCCCCGCCCGCGCCGAGCACCAGGGCCTGCCGGCCGGTGCGCTCGGGCCAATCCTCGCCGAGGCTCCGGTCGAGATGGGCGATGAAGCCGATCCCATCGGTGTTGTCGCCGACGATTCGGCCGTCCGTGACGACGAGCGTGTTCACCGCCCCGATCGCTCTCGCCCGCTCGGTCAGGGAATCGGCCAGGCGATAGGCCGCCTCCTTGTGCGGGATCGTGACGTTGCCGCCGGCGAAGCCCGAGCCCGGCAATCCGCGAAAAAACGCCTCGAAGGCGTCCGGCGCGACGTCGAGGCGCTCGTAGGTGCCGTCGAGGCCGTGCTCGGCGAGCCAGTGGCCGTGGATCAGCGGGGAGCGGGAATGGGCGATCGGATGCCCGACCACGAAGGCCTTGCGGGTCATGCGGTGCAGTCCTCGGCCAGGGTGCAGGCGGTGCGGCCCTGGAGTTCGATCTGGAGGGTGGCGTGGTGGATGCCGAAGCGCTCGCGCAGGGCCTCGGCCGTCTCCCTCAGGAAGGCGTCCGCGGGCGCGTCCGCCACGACGAGATGGGCGGTCAGCGCCACCTCGGTGGTGCTCATCGGCCAGATGTGGAGGTCGTGCAGGCTCACCACGCCGGGGCGTTCGGCGAGGCAGGCCCGCACCGCGAGCGGGTCGATCCGCGGCGGCACGGCGGCGAGCGCCATGCGCAGGCTCTCGGTCAGGAGGCCCCAGGTCGAGACGACGATGAGCACGGCGATGGCGAGGCTCACCGCCGGGTCGATCCAATCGTAGCCGGTCGCCAGGATGGCGAGGCCCGCCAGCACCACGCCCAGCGAGACCGCGGCGTCGGCGGCCATGTGCAGGTAGACGCCACGGATGTTGATGTCGTGCTTCTCCCCCGACGTGAACAGCCACGCGGTGACGCCGTTGATGAGGATGCCGATGCCGGCCACCGCCATCACGGTCGTGCCCGCCACCGGTGCCGGCTCCAGGAACCGCTGGATCGCCTCGGCGATGATGGCGCCGGTCGCGACCAGCAGCGTCACCGCGTTGAACAGGGCGGCGAGAATCGAGGAGCCGCGTAGCCCATAGGTGAAGCGGGCGGTGGGCGCGCGCTTCACCAGCACCGAGGCGAGCCACGCGGCGGCGAGCCCGAGCACGTCGGAGAGGTTGTGGCCGGCATCCGCCACCAGCGCCATGGAGTTCGACAGGAACCCGTAGGCCGCCTCGACCACCACGAAGCCGACATTGAGCGCGATGCCGAGGGCGAAGGCCCGCCCGAAATCCTTCGGGACGTGGGCATGCGCGTGGCCGGCCCCATGGCTGTGGCCGTCGTGACCGTCGTGGTCGTGACAGCGATCCTGCGCGTTGCCGTGCGAATGGCCGTGCGAATGGCCGTGCATGCCGCGTCCCATTCGTCAGAAGGCCATCAGGTCCAGATCCCGCAGCCGCGCCAGCAGCGGCAGCAGCGGCAGGCCGAGGATGGTCTCGTGCGCGCCCTCGATCCGATCGAACAGGTGGATGCCGAGACCCTCCAGCTGGTAGGCGCCGACCGAGGTCGTGACGGCCTCGCCGGCGCAGGCCAGATAGGCGGCGATGCCCGCCGCATCGAGGGGCCGCATCGTCAGCCGCGCGGTCTCGACGAAGCCGTCCTCCTGCTCCTCCCGCACCAGCGCGACCGCGGAATGCAATGCGTGGGTCCGGCCCTGGAGCCGGGCGAGATGGCCGGCCGCCGCTGCCAAGTCGGCGGGCTTGTGCAGGACGCTGCCGTCGACTTCGAGCACCTGATCGGCCCCGACCACGACCCGGCCGGGATGGCGCGCCGCGACCTCCCGGGCCTTGGCGCGGGCGAGGTGGAGCGCCAGCGCCGCGGGCGGAAGGCCCCCGGCTTGCGCCTCCACCGCCCGCTCGTCGATGGCCGCCGGCAGAGCCGTGACCGGCAGGCCCGCGCCCGTCAGGAGATCGCGCCGGGTGCGGCTGCCCGAGGCGAGGATCAGAGGGTCCGCGGGGCGCCAGGGAGAAGAGGCCGTCAAGCGGGTGGTCCTTCAGCGCGGCCCGCGCAGATCGAGCCAGTCGAGGGCGAGATCGATATCCTGCGGGCGCACCGAGAAGAACCCCTCGGCATCGCGGGCCGTGCCGAAGACGTAGCCGCTGGCATGGCCCAGCGCGTGGTCGAGGGACGTCTGCAGGAAGCCGGCATCGAGCCCGTTGTCGCGCAACGCCACGACGCTCGCGCCGGGGTTCGCGAGGAGCGAAGCGTGCAGGCCCGAGCCGTACTCGCCGAGGATGGTTTCGGCGGAGCGGAACAGGGCGACCTGGTCCGCCACGCTCAGGCGCTCGGGCCGGACCACCTCGAAGCCGCGGGCGCTCGCCCGCGCCTCCAGGTCCGCCCGCTCCACGAGCGTGCGGCGGTTGTGCGTGACGGCATTGTCCGAGCGGGCGATCAGCAGGCGGCGGGACACGGGCCGATCCACCCGCCGACGGCCGAGGCGCCAGCGCGGACGGGGCGCGAGGCGGTCGAGCAGGAAGCGGGCGGCCTCGCGCATCAGCGGCGCGGCGCGGCCGTTGAAGCGCAAACCCGTCGGCACGAGGAGCCGGGCGCAGGCGAGGCGATCCCGCTCCCTGTCGTAGGGGAGGATGCGGTCGGGCCCGATGCCGAGGAGCGCGAGCCACGTGCGGGCGAAGTCCGGCGTGTCGGCGGGCAGGAGGTAGCGCAACCGGGCGATGTCGTGTCCGGCCCGGTCGAGCAGGAACAGCTTGGGCAGGAAATCGACGAGCCAGTGCCCGTACATGTGATGGCCGGGCCCCGTGAGCAGCACGACCGGCTCCGCCACGCTCTCCCGCCGCAGGCCGGGGCGGCGCGCGGAGAGCGCCCGGAAGCGGGGCTCGCTGTCGACCGGGAAGAGGTTGAGCTGGCTGCAATACTGGAGCGCGCCGTCGAGGACGACCACGCCCTCGGCCAGGACCTCCGCGTCGGGCAGTTCGTACAGGCTCGTGCCGAGCACGACGGGCTGATCGAAATAGACCCGCATCAGCTCCGCGTGGACCGCGCCGAGCGTCAGGTCGGGCGGGGGCACCCGCGCGCGATGGGACAGGCTGAGATCGGTGCACCGGCCGCGTCCGTTCAGGACGGCGTCGCGCAGCTCGCCCGCTGCGAAATCCGTCTCCTCCGTCTCCGCCATCAGGTCGCGATGAACTTCAGGCGGTGCTCGCGGTAGAGGTCGAGGATCGCGGCGGCCGTCTCCTCGATGGAGCGGCGGGTCACGTCGATCGTCGGCCAGCGGTACTTGGCGCAGAGCCGGCGCGAGGCGGTGATCTCGTCGGCCACCGCCTCGCGATCGACGTAGGACGAGTTGTCGTCCGCCTTGAGGCTGAGCAGGCGGTTCTGGCGGATCTGGACGATGCGCTCGGGGCTGGCGATCAGGCCGACGATCAGCGCCTTGCGCACCCGGTCGAAGCTCGGCGGCAGCGGCATCGACGGCACCAGCGGCAGGTTGGCGGTCTTGAGGCCGCGATTGGCCAGATAGATCGAGGTCGGCGTCTTCGAGGTGCGGCTGACGCCGACCAGCACCACGTCCGCCTCGTCGAGGTCGGCGGGCAGGTTGCCGTCGTCGTGGGCGAGGGTGAAGTTCATCGCGTCGATGCGCTTGAAATACTCGGCGTTGAGCATGTGCTGGGCGCCGGGCCGCTCGGTCGAGGTCGCGCCGAGATAGGAGCGCAGCAGCGCGTGGACCGGCTGGAGCACGTTGAGCGTCGGCGAGCCGGTCTCGCGGCAGGCCTCCTCCAGCCGCTCGGTCAGCTCGTGGCCGACCAGCGTGTAGAGCACGAGGCCCGGCGCCGCCTTGATCTCGGAGATCACCCGTTCGAGCTGCGGCCCGGAGCGCACCAGCGGATAGACGTGCTCGATGGCCGAGATGCCCTCGTACTGCACGGCCGCGGCGCGCCCGACATTGATCAGGGTCTCGCCGGTGGAATCCGAGACGAGATGGAGATGGAAGTAGCTGCGGCTCATCGCTGAGAAGATCGGCTTTCGATGACGCATCAGGGCCGCGCGAACGCCGCCCGCCTCGCCGATGCTTAGAGGCGCGCGCGCCCGCAGGGAAGCCGGACGGTTTCGACGGGGCTCCTTGTGCGGGTTCGAAGCCTGCCGATGCACCCCACCACCGTCATCCCGGGGCCGCGCGGCGGAACCCGGGATCCACGACGGGCCGCGACGCCCCGTGAAGCCGCGCATCACGGGTGGGTTCCGGGTTCGCCTGCGGCGCCCCGGAATGACGGCAAGGGGAGCTGGCAGAGTGATGAAGTCGCGGAAAGTTTCAGTGTTTCGAACGACTTGCTGGTTTCGAACCGCCCCTTCATCCCCAGCCCGCCCGGCGGGAGTCGATGGATGGGGATAAGCCGGCTCTCGAAACGCTCGGTCCCGGAGTGGGCGGGTTCTTATCGACTCCGCCCTCAACACGGCGTCCGAAGCGCCTTGCCGAAATCGGCCCGATGGGAGAATCCGGGACCGTCGGCCGCAGGCGGACGTGCGCCGTCGCACAAGCTCCTGGCAAGCTTGGCCTATCCGGGAGATTAGAGGCAATCCGTTAAGAGCCGATTAACGCCGCCGCTGTGGGGAGGGCCTGTGGACGCGCTTGCGGCATCACGATCCAACGTCCAAGAGAAAAAACAGAGAGTCTAGAATCTCTCTTTCTTTAAGAGGGGCCGGGTTGGGGACGGCGCGGTCGCGACCTCGCCGGCACCCGACCAAGGCGACCGAGCGGGGCGGGAGACGGCATGGCGGACGCGACGATGGACAGGCCGGTGCTGCGCGTGCTCTCCGGCGAGGCGGTCTCGCCGCCGCCCGCCTGGATGATGCGCCAAGCCGGCCGCTACCTGCCGGAATACCGGGCGACGCGGGCGGAAGCCGGCTCCTTCCTCGACCTCTGCTACAATCCGGCCTTCGCCACCGAGGTGACGCTCCAGCCGATCCGCCGCTTCGGCTTCGAGGCCTCGATCCTGTTCTCCGACATCCTCGTGGTGCCCCACGCGCTCGGGCAGGACGTGCGCTTCGTCGAAGGGGAAGGGCCGCGCCTCGACGCGCTGGAGGGCCGCGCCCAGTTCGAGCGCCTGCGCGAGGCCGGCGACCCCGCGATCTTCACCCACCTTGCGCCGGTTTTCGAGGCGGTGGAGCGCATCCGGGCTGGGTTGCCCCACGAGACCACGCTGCTCGGCTTCTGCGGCGCGCCCTGGACGGTGGCGAGCTACATGATCGGCGGGCGCGGCACGCCCGACCTCGCCCCGGCCCGGGCGCTGGCTGCCTCCGATCCGGCCTTGCTCGACGCGCTGCTCGACCGGCTGGTCACGGTCCAGACCGAGTATCTCGTGCGCCAGTTCCGCGCGGGCGTGGACGCGGTGCAGATCTTCGAGTCGCATGCCGGCGTGCTGCCCGATTCCGCTGAGGGCGACGCGCTCAAGCGCTTCTCCCTCGGGCCGATCGCCCGCATGATCTCGGGGATCAGGGCTGAGGTGCCGAACGCGAAAATCATCGTGTTCGCCCGCGGCTCGGGGCTCGACGGCCACGCCCGCGTCGTGCCGGAGACCGGGGCCGACGCCGTCGGGGTCGATTGGGGCGTGGATCTCGCCGCGCTCCGCCAGCGCGTGCCCGCCACCACCGTGACGCAAGGCAACCTGCATCCCGAGACGCTGATCGAGGGCGGCGACAAGCTCGACGCCGAGGTGGACGCGATCCTGGCGGCGACGGCGGGGCTGCCGCACATCTTCAACCTCGGCCACGGCATCACCCCGCAGACGCCGGTCGCCCATGTCGAGCGGATGCTCGCCCGTCTCAGGGCCGGCCGCTGATTTTTTCGCGTTTCGAGGAGTCCTTCGGCCGGTGAGCGAAAACCTGTACCTCTGGATCAAGGCCTTCCACGTCGTGGCGGTAATCGCCTGGATGGCCGCGATGCTCTACCTGCCGCGGCTGTTCGTCTATCACGCCGGCCTGCCGGCGGGCTCGCGGGTGCAGTCCGAGACCTTCAAGGTGATGGAGCGGCGCCTGCTCAAGGCGATCATGACGCCCGCCCTGATCGTCACCTGGGGGCTCGGCCTGTGGCTGGCGTGGGCCAGCGGCTTCTACGCCTCGCCCTGGCTGCAGGCGAAGTTCGCCCTGGTGGTGGCCATGAGCGGCGTCCACGGCTTCCTGTCCCGCGCGGTCAAGGACTTCGCCGCCGACCGCAACACCCGCAGCCAGCGCTTCTACCGGATCATCAACGAGGTGCCGACGCTCCTGATGATCCTCATCGTCATCCTGGCGATCGTGAAGCCGTGGTCGTGATTCTTTTCGGCCGGCCGGCACCCTGAACGGGCTTGCGTGTTGGGAGGACGAGCGTGGCCGTTCGGCCGCGCGGGGAGCCCTGTCCGATGCGCGCGCCGATCCTCGCCCTCGCCCTCGCCCTGAGCCTCGCCGCCGCCGGCCCCGCCGCGGCCGCGAGCTTTCCCTGCGCCAAGGCCGAGACGCCGGACGAGCGGGCGGTCTGCGACACCCGCGCCCTCAACGATCTCGACGTCGAGATGGGCGTGCGCTTCGACATCCTCAAAGACCTGCTGCCGATGGGCAACCGCACCAAGATGCAGGACGACCAGGAGACGTGGCTCACCGACCGCCGCGCCTGCGGTGCGGACGTGGCGTGCCTCACCGCGGCCTACGAGAGCCGGCTGAAGATTCTTCGCAGTGTGCTGTCGGAGTTCGCCAAGCAGGGCGGGCAATAGCGCCTGCCTGAAGCCTTCATTCAGTGTTTGCGCGCTCCGATTGATTTCATGTATCAAGTTACAGCTTTGCGCCGCCACCACGAGCTTGTATGGACTTTGAGCATTTGCTGGGTTTACACACCGGCACGTACCATCACTCGCTTGCTATCACTGAAATTTCTCCTCCGATTGCGCGCTCACTCAGCGCAAATGTAACAACGGTTCTCTTATCCGCCGATACGATTAGAAAACAGCTCAAGCATCATCGCGAATTACCGATAAGTGCGTACAGGTACGTAAGAAATGCCCTTGTTATGGGCGAATATCGGCAAGACAGCCCACGATCTGCCATTGTTCTCTACACCCACAACGTAGAGCCGTATCAAAATTTTCGTGTCTATTTGAAAGCCACTCAGAGTGGCGATGAGATATATCTGCTCTCGTTCTTGATCATGCGGGATCGCGATCTCAAGCGCGAGCAACGCAAGCCCTTCCCGGTAATCCGCCCACATCTTGAAACACGAAAGGGGGCCGAAGCCCCCTAACGCTGTGAGGCGGGGCCTGCCGGAACCCCGCATTGCGCTCCTGCCATCGATGAGACGACAGTGCTACGGCAGGCAGAGTGTCACCGTGTCGCTCACGAACGACAATATAGCACCGGGAAGCTGGGGCTTCCAGAGAGGCCGCAAGTACCTCTCACAACCGCGCCAGCAGCCGCTCCGCCAGCGGGTTCTCCGCCTGGAACGCGTAGTCGATCCGCCGCACGGTCACCGCCCGCGCCCCGGCCTGCACCAGGGCGTCGGAGAGGTCGAACACCCCATCCGCCGGGCAGCGCAGCACGATCTCGCCGTCGGGGCCGCGCGGCGCGCCGTAGGGCAGCTCGGCCTCGTGGAGCGCCGCGAGCGAGGCCAGATCGATGGCGCCGGATTCGGGCAGGCCCGCGCGCACCTCCCGCGTCGTGCGGGCGCGCTCCTCCGCGGCGATGCGGCCGAGCACGGTGCGGAGTGCCCCCCGCGCGGTCTCGCCCCACTGCGCCTTCAGCGAGGCGACCAGATTGGCCTCCGAGCGCAGCATCACCCCGTCGTCGAGGATCTTGAGCGCATTCGCCGCGAGCGTGGTGCCGGTGGTGGTGATGTCGACGATGATCTCCGCCGAGCCGGACGCAGGCGCGCCCTCGGTGGCCCCTAGGCTCTCGACGATGCGGTAATCGGCGATGCCGGCCTCGGCGAAGAAGCGGCGGGTCAGGTTGACGTATTTGGTGGCGATGCGCAGCCGCTTGCCCTGGCGCAGGCGCATTTCGCTCGCCACCTCGTCGAGGTCGCTCATGGCGCGCACGTCGATCCAGGCCTGGGGCACCGCCACGACCACGCTGGCATGGCCGAAGCCGAGCGGCGTCAGCAGTTCGACGCTCGCCGACGGATCGGGCAGCGTCTCGCGGATCAGGTCCTCGCCGGTGACGCCGAGATGGGCCGCGCCGCTGGCGAGTTGGCCCGCGATCTCGGAGGCCGAGAGGTAGCGCACCTCGACGCCGGGCACGCCCGCCAGCGTCCCGCGATACTCGCGCCCGCCCGCCTTCTGCACGAGCTTGAGCCCCGCACGGGAGAAGAAGGCGCTGGCATTCTCCTGCAGCCGGCCCTTGGAGGGCACGGCCAGCACCAGGGGCTGATCGCTCATACAGACGCTCCCTCAGCGCACCGGGACAGCCAGAAGGCGCAGCCGACCGCCGGCAGCGGCACGGGGCTGCCGAGCTGCTGCAACAGGCCGTCGTAGCGCCCGCCGCCGACGAGCGTCGGGCCGCCGGTCTCGGCGGTCACCTCGAAGATGAAGCCGGTGTAGTAATCGAGATTGCGGGCGAAGCCGCCGGAGAAGCGGAACCGCTCGATGGGGAGCCCGCGCGCCGCCATGAAGCCGGTGCGCTCCTCGAAGAGGCTCAGCGCGGCGTCCAGCCCCGCGTGCTCCAGCCCCGCCTCGCGGGCCAGCGCGCGCACGGAGACCGCAGCCGTGTCGGGATCGCCGGTGATCGCGCAGTAGCGCTCGATCAGGTCGCGGTTCCCCGGGTTGAGCCCCGCCCCGCCCTGCGCCTGCGCCGCCGCGCGGGCGAGAAACCGCTCGGCGATGGCCCCGGCGCTGCGCCCGCCGACCTGCGAGATGCCGGCGATCGACAGCACGTCCTCGACGAAGCCGCGCACGGCGCCGGCATCCTGGCCCTGGATCGCCGCGAGCAGGCCCGCATGCGGGTCCTCGGTCTGCGCGCTGTTGGCCACATCCGCGAGCGGCCGGCCGGCGGCAATGGCCCTGAGCGTCCGGCGCTTGGCGACCGGCGGCACGGCGAGGGCGTCGAGGAAGGCGTGGGTCAGGCCCATGTCGCCCAGCCGCACGGCGGTCTCGGTGCGGCCGAGGAGGTCGAGCCCTTCCAGCGCCAGCCCGATCACCTCGGCATCGGCGGCGGGCGTGTCGGTGCGCCCGATCGACTCGATGCCGCCCTGGACGAACTCGTCGGGCTCACCCGCCGCGAGCCGGAAGACGGGGCCGAGATAGCTGTAATCGGCGGCCTCGCCGGGCCGCGTCGCCTGGTGCAGGCGGCAGACCGGAATCGTGAATTCCGGCCGCAGGCAGAGTTCGGCCCCGGCGGAATCCTGGGTCACGAAGATGCGGCGGCGGATGTCTTCCCCTGAGAGTTCGAGGAACGGCTCCACCGGCTGCAGCACCGGCGGCGAGGCCGGCACGTAGCCGCAGGCCGCGAAGTGCGCCCGCAGCCGCTCGTGCCGCACGGCCTCCGCCCCGCTGGGGCCGCCTGCCTCCGGTCTCGTCATGGGTTTCGGGTCCCGCTTGGATCCCGGCCCCCATAGCAACCGCTCGCCCGGTTGGCGACCTGTGGAAAGGCCGGGGGACAGGCTTTTGACTGCGCAGGGATAATTCCGGCTACCAGACCAGACGCTCGATCACGGCATCGGGCCGCACCGGCTGTCGGCTGAGCCAATCGGCGATATCTCCGAGGCTGTGGTGGTCGGCGGTGACGCCGAGTTCCTCTGCGTGGATGCCCCGCGCCACCAGGATCGAGGGGATGCCGTAGGCGGCCGCCCCCGCGATGTCGGTGCGGATCGCGTCACCCACCGCCACCGTGCGGGCGATGGCGGGCGCCGGGCCGCCCGCGAGTTCGCCCGCCATCTTCAGCGCCGTCTCGTAGACCGGCCGGTACGGCTTGCCGGCATAGACCACGTCGCCGCCGATCGCCTCGTAGGCCTGGGCGATCAGGCCGGCGCAGGGGATGAGCTTCTTGTCGCGCTCGACCACGAGGTCGGGGTTGGCGCAGATCATCGGCACGTTCCTTTCGCGAAACGCGGCCAGGGTGTCGCGGTAGTCGTCCGCCGTCTCGGTGTCGTCGTCGAACAGGCCGGTGCAGACGACGCGCTGCGCAGCCTCGCCCGGCACCAGCGTCAGGTCGAGCCCCTCGAAGATCGGCGCGTCGCGCTCCGGGCCTAGGTGATGCACCCGCTCGCCCGGATGCTCGGCGATCAGCCGCCGGGTCAGGTCGCCGGAGGTGAGGATCGCGTCGTAGGCCTCCCGCGGCACGCCGTAGCCGTCGAGGATCTTTTGAACGCCCGGCCAGGGGCGCGGCGCGTTCGAGACGAGGATCACGCGCCGCCCCGGCAACGCGCGAAACCGGATCAGCGCCTCGCCCGCCGCGACATGCGCGTGGCGCCCGTCATGCAGCACGCCCCAGACGTCGCAGAGGATCAGGTCGTAGCGCTCGGCGACGGATTCGAAGTGGTGGAGGGTCGGGACGGGGGGAGGGGTCATCAATAAATCCGTGCGGACGGCAGCGTTGCGGCCTCTATACCGGTCTTCGCCCATCGCTGAAGGCCGCCACCGCACAACCCTCTCCCCTCCGCGGGAGAGGGTGGCCCGCGAAGCGGGTCGGGTGAGGGGAGCGACGTTTCCCGAGAGTTCTCGGTGAGCGCGGCCAAGCGGCACCGTCGCTCCCCTCTCCCGCCCGCTCCGCGGGCACCCTCCCCCGCAGAGGGGGGAGGGTTTTTTCGCGGCGCGCCTATCCCAGAAACCGCCCCACCAGCAGCCGCGCCAGCTCCCGCGGCGCGTCGGGCGTCAGCACCGCGAGCTTGCCCGAGGTCGAGAGCGAGGCGAGCCCGTGGAGCGCCGCCCACAACGCCGCCACCGCCCGGCGCCGCTCGCCCGCATCGGCGATCAGCGGCACCAGCGCCGCATCGACGAGGCCGACCGGGCGGGCCAAAGCCGCCGCGTACCAATCCGGAAACGGCTGGTCGGGCGCGGCCAGATGCTCGAACAGCAGGCTCCACACCCGCGGATCGGCGGCCACGAACACGAGATAGGCATCCGCCAACGCCAGCGCGTTCTCCCGCGCCGGGCGGCCGGGATCGGTCGCGGCCGCCAGCGCCCCGTGCAGGCGCTCCAGCGTGCGGGCGTTGACCCGCAGCACCACCTGATCGAGGTCGCCGACCGCGTTGTAGATCGAGTTCGGCGCGTAGCCGATGGCGCCGGCGAGTCGCCGCATCCCGAGCGCGCGAAACCCCTCGTGGCGCACGAGGCTCTCGGCGGCGCCCGCCACCAGCGCGACGAAGCCGTCGCGGTCGTGCTCCCCCCGCGGTCCGCTGCTGCGGGCGGCTTTTTTGCGGGGCGGCGGTGCCGGTTGGTCCTGCATCGTGGTCGGGGCGGCTCGTCGGCAAGGCCCCTCCCACCCACTCTCCTCATCCTGAGGTGCCGCGTAGCGGCCTCGAAGGTGGGCTCCAGGGATCGCGCGCGAACTGGAGCCCTCCCTCAGGATGAGGGGGTGGGTGGGAAGTCCGAAAAGAAACGTGCGGGCTCGCACGCTTCGCGGCGATAGATTGCACGTCGTGCAAAATCAAGCTTGCGGGCCGATGCCTGACGGATAATTTGAACACCGTGCAAAGGCAGGATTTGACGCACCGCCCGTCGGCGGGCAGTCATGCCGCAAGCCGGGAGACCACGATGTTCCGCACGCTGATGACGACGCGGCGCTTCGCGCCGCTGTTCTGGTGCCAGTTCTTCTCCGCGTTCAACGACAACTTCCTCAAGAATGCGCTCGCGCTGCTGATCCTGTTCCAGGTGAACGCCGAGAGCGGGGAGAGCGGCAGCGTGCTGGTGACGCTGGCGAGCGCGGTGTTCGTCGGCCCGTTCTTCATCCTGTCGGGCCTCGGCGGTCAGCTCGCCGACCGCTACGACAAGGCGCTGCTCGCCAAGCGCCTGAAATTCGCGGAAATCTTCGCCGCCCTGCTCTCGGTGCTGGGCTTCTGGCTGCACTCGGTGCCGCTGCTGTTCGGCGCGCTCGGCCTGTTCGGGATCATCGCGGCGCTGTTCGGGCCGATCAAGTACGGCATCCTGCCCGACCACCTGAAGCGCGAGGAACTGACCGCGGGCAACGCGCTGGTCGAGGCCGCGACCTTCCTGGCGATCCTCCTCGGCACCATCACGGCGGGTCTCGCCATGGCGATGGGCGGCCACGCCCTGGGCCTCGGCGCCGGGCTGATGGGCATGGCGGTGCTGTGCTGGCTCGCGGCGCGCGCGATCCCCAAGACCGGCGAGGGCGCGCCCGATCTCAGGGTCGATCCCAACATCGCCCGCTCCACCGCCGACCTCCTGAAGGACCTCTGGGCCGACACCCGGCTGTGGCGCGGTTCGGTGATCGTCAGCTGGTTCTGGCTGGTGGGCGTCGTCGTGCTCTCGCTGCTGCCCACCCTCGTGCGCCAGACGCTCAACGGCACCGAGATCGTCGCCACGACGCTGCTGGCGATCTTCTCCATCGGCATCGCGGTCGGCTCGGGGCTGGCCTCGTGGCTCGCCAGCGGCCGGATCGTGCTGCTGCCGACGCCGGTCGGCGCGGTGCTGATGGGCTTGTTCGGACTCGATCTCGCCTGGGCGGTCTCGCACGTGCCCCCGCATGGGGACGCGCCGATCGGCGCTCTCGACTTCATCACCAGCGCGTCGGGCCTGCGCATCGCCATCGACTTCGCCGGGCTCGCCACCGCGGGCGGGCTCTACGTCGTGCCGTCGTTTGCCGCGGTGCAGGCCTGGACCGAGAAGGCCAAGCGCGCCCGCGTCATCGGCGCGGTCAACGTGCTCACCGCCGCCTTCATGGTCGGCGGCACGCTCGCGCTCGCCGCGCTCCAGGCCGCCGGCCTGTCGATGGCGCAGCTCCTGGCGCTGGTGGCGGTGCTCAACCTCGTCGTCGGCGTCGTCATCCTGAAGACCCTGCCGACGAACCCGCTGCGCGACGCGCTCTCGATCCTGTTCCGCGCGGTCTACCGCCTGGAGGTGAAGGGGCTGGAGAACGTCGAGAAGGCCGGCCCGAACGCCATCGTCGCGCTCAACCACGTCTCGTTCCTCGACGCGCCGCTGGCGCTGTCGCTGCTCGACCAGGACCCGGTCTTCGCCATCGACCACGGCATCGCCCAGCGCTGGTGGGTGAAGCCGTTCCTCAGCGTCGCCAAGGCGATGCCGCTCGATCCGACCCGCCCGCTCGCCACCCGCACGCTGATCAACGCGGTCAAGTCCGGCGAGACGCTGATCATCTTTCCGGAAGGCCGTCTCACCGTCACGGGCAGCCTGATGAAGGTCTATGACGGCGCGGGGCTGATCGCCGACAAGTCCGGCGCCATGGTGGTGCCGGTGAAGATCGACGGCCCGGAGCGCACCATTTTTTCGCGATTGAAGCGCGATCAGGTGCGGCGGGCGTGGTGGCCCAAGATCACCGTCACCATCATGCCGCCGGTGCGGCTCACGGTCGATCCGGCGCTCAAGGGCAAGAACCGCCGCCGCGCCGCGGGCGCCGCCCTCTACGACATCATGTCGGACCTCGTGTTCGAGACCGCCGACATCGAGCGCGGCGTCTTTTCCGCCCTGATCGAGGCGGGCCGCGATCACGGCTGGCGGCGCACGGCGCTGGAAGACCCGGTCTCGGGCACGATGAGCTATGCGCGCCTCGTGATGGGCGCCAACATCCTCGCCCGCAAACTCCAGACCCTGCTGCCGGACAGCAAAAAGCCCGTCGGGCTGATGCTGCCCAACGCCAACGGCGCGGCCGTCACCTTCTTCGCGCTGGCGAGCGCCGGCCGCGTGCCGGCGATGATCAACTTCTCCGCCGGCCCGGCCGCGGTGCTCTCGGCCTGCAAGGCGGCGGAGGTCGACACCATCCTCACGTCGCGCGCCTTCATCGAGAAGGGCCGCCTCGGCGCCCTGATCGACGGGATCAAGGAGAGCGTCCGCCTGATCTATCTGGAGGACGTGCGCGGGAGCGTCGGCACGGCTGACAAGCTCAAGGGTTTCCTCAGCCCCCGTCGACCGCTCGTCGCCCGAAAGGGAAGCGACCCGGCCGCGATCCTGTTCACCTCCGGCAGCGAGGGCACGCCGAAGGGCGTGGTGCTGGCCAACCGGGCGATGCTCGCCAACACCGCCCAGGTCGCCGCCCGCATCGATTTCGGTCCGCGCGACAAGGTGTTCAACGTGCTGCCCGTCTTCCACGCCTTCGGGCTGACGGCGGGGCTGGTGCTGCCGCTGGTCTCCGGCGTGCCGGTCTACCTCTACCCCTCGCCGCTGCACTACCGGATCGTGCCCGAGCTCATCTACGGCTCGAACGCCACCGTCCTATTCGGCACCGACACCTTCCTCACCGGCTACGCCAAGATGGCCCATTCCTACGACCTGCGGAGTCTCCGCTACGTCGTGGCCGGGGCCGAGCCGGTGAAGCAGACGACCCGCAAGACCTGGGCGGAAAAGTTCGGCCTGCGCATCCTCGAAGGGTATGGCGTCACCGAGTGCGGGCCGGTGCTGGCGCTCAACACGCCGATGTTCAACCGCTTCGGCACGGTCGGCCGGCTGCTGCCGGGCATCGAATCGCGGCTCGAGCCGGTCCCCGGCATCGACGAGGGCGGGCGGCTCTCGGTGCGCGGCCCCAACATCATGTTGGGTTACCTCAAGGCCGAAAAACCCGGCGTGCTGGAGCCCCCCGTGGACGGCTGGCACGACACCGGCGACATCGTCGCCCTCGACACCGAGGGCTTCGTGACGATCAAGGGCCGGGCCAAGCGCTTCGCCAAGATCGCGGGCGAGATGGTGTCGCTGGCCGGCGTCGAGGCGCTGGCCGCCGAACTCTGGCCGGACGCTCCGAGCGCGGTCGCCGCCGTGCCCGACGCCCGCAAGGGCGAGCGCCTGATCCTGTTCACGGAGGCCAAGGCCGCGACGCGGGCCGCCTACCAGACCTTCGCCAAGGGCCGCGGCGCCCCCGACCTCGCGGTCCCGGCCGAGGTGGTGGTGCTGGATGCTCTGCCGATGCTCGGCACCGGCAAGGTCGATCAGGTGAGCGTGGGCAAGCTCGCCAAGGAACGGGCGGCGACCGCGGAGGCGGCGTAAGGGCGCCTCGCCCGTTGCCCAAGGGCAGCGGGCGAGATTTTTAAGCCGAATTTCAACCATGCTCGGCCGATAAGGCGCGCAGCGAGCGGTCCTCGCCGGCCGCGCCGACAGGGTTTCGCGCCATGAGCCTCGACCGCCGCCGCTTCCTCGCCGCCTCGCTCGGCCTCGTCACGGCGAGTCCCTGGGCGGGGCCTGCCGCCGCGCAGAGCTACGGCCAGTTCTTCAAGGTCGAGAACGACGAGGGGCGCCCGGTCGCCAACATGCGGTTGCCGGGCGAGATCACCGGCCAGATCCCGGAACTGCGCGGCGTCACCTATCTCGGCCCGCGCGACGCCGAGGTCACGCTCTACGAATTCTTCGACTACAACTGCCCCTGGTGCCGCAAGGCCGCCGCCGACGTCACCGCGCTCTCGGGGACCGACCCGGCCTTGCGCATCGGCCTCGTCCACAACCCGATCCTCTCGCCGATGTCGGCGCAGGCCGCAAAGGTCTCGCTCGCGGTCCAGCGCAAGCTCGGCTCGGCCGCGGCCTTCGCCTTCTACGGCCAGCTTTTGGCCACCAAGGGCCAGATCGACGGCCTCAAGGCCCTCGATGTCGGCGCCCGGACCGGCGTCCCCCGCGCGGAACTCGAAGCCATCGCCGACAGCGAGGAGGTGCGCCAGGCGCTGCGCGCGCACATGAACGTCGCGGCCAATCTCGGGCTCACCGCGACGCCCTCCTACGTGCTCGGCAACACCGGCATGTTGGGGCATCCGGGCGTGAAGTCGCTGGCGCGCATGATCGCGGCGGTGCGGCGGTGCGATCAGATCGCGTGCGGGTAGAGCCGGCAAGGCGGCCGAGGGCTGCCATCCAGCAGCATCACCGACGCGCTGGCCGCTCCGCATCGAGTGGTCGATTCCATCAGCTTGATGTTCGTTCGAGGAGGTTGCACCACGCGCCAGCATGCGCATCGATCGAGCGAATGAAGGTGCTGTCGCCGCGTACTTCCGTCAGTGCAGCGGTTTCGTTGCTCACCGTGGCCTCGGTCGGGATGACCTGAAGCTTGTACGCTGTCGGTCCAGGCATCCCCAGATCACACCATCGCCGATATGATTCGAGAAGCTGTCGTGTTGCGGTTGGCGCGCCGTAACCGATCAAGCGACCGGCGCGCATGATCGCAGCCGAGCCAGCTTTTCCATCCAAGAGACCGAAATCACTCAGCCATTTCGCCGCTGCCGGACGGGCGGCAGCCGGCTCGAAGATCGTGAAGCCGGGCTCCGTCATCGCCAGATGGCGACGGAACGCTGGAGAGGCCGTTCCGGGCAGGGATGGGGCGAGGCTCGCGAACCAAAATGGATAGGACAGGCTTGGCTCGGCATCGATGCCCGCCTGAACCGTCCATTCGTCAATGCGGACGCGCGCGATTTCAGCGCTCTGGCTCGCACCGACGAGCGGTACGAAGAAGCCAGGGAAGCTCCATTCGGCCCTGAAGCCGCAGCTCTCGCGGCGAAGGAGCGTCACCTCGCAGCCCTCGTCGCGAGGCAGACGCAAGGGCACGAGCAGCTTTCCGCCCTCGGCGACGAGGTCGAAGAAAGCGGCAGGAAGGCTCCAGGTCGCGGCCGTGATGATCACCCGGTCGAACGGGGCACCGGAGATCGGCTCGCATGTCGCGTCTGCGGTCAAGACCCGTGCGTTGCCACGCCCCAGCTCGGCCAAGTCTGCTCTGGATTGGTCTGCGAGGCTCGGTATGATCTCGATGCCGGTCACGGCCCCTTCCGGCCCGGCTAGGTGAGCCATGACGGCGAGCAGCCAACCGGACCCGCTCCCGATTTCGAGGATCTGCTGTGTCGGTTCGACTCCGAGTCGCTCCACGAGCCAGAGGACGTAGGCCGCTTCGGAGTTGGTCGACGGCAACGGCGTGCCGTCGGCAGCGACATGAGTCAGGGGCTGACCGTGATAGACCACAGGGAGCAGGCTGATCGGGTCCGCATCAAGGTCGTGCAGCGGCCCATCGGAATTGGCGCGAAAGCGATGGACGAAGCGGTGGCGAGGCGTCGCCCGCACCGCGGCTCGCAAGCGCTCCGGGAGACCTTCAGGATATCCATAGCGACGGAAGGCATCGTCGAGATGTGTGAGAAACGTCTCACGATGCGGAGCAGACGCCGTTTCGAGATCGTCGGTGCCGCTCCTGGGGCCTCACCGCGTCCTGCCACCAGAGCTGCGCTATCCGTGTCGTACGACCGCTACGTTGCAGAGCAACCGCGTGAGCGCTCATGGCGGTCGAATCCGATCGCTCACCCCTCCGCCTCCTGCAACGCCCGGTACTCCCGCCCGTGCCGGCAATAGCCCTCGACGATGTGGGCCATCAGTGCCCGCTTCTTCGGGTCCAGCGTCCCGAGGATGCGCGCCGGGCGCCCGCCCCAGAGGTGGCCGCCTTCCAACAACTGGCCCGGATCGGTGGTCGAGCCGCCGGCCAGCATCACGTCGTCGGCGACCACCGTGCCGGGTGCGAGCACCGAGCCGATGCCGATGAGGGAGCGGGCGCCGATCCGGCAATCGTTCATGCGGACGTTGTGGCCGATGGTGGTGTCGCGGCCGATCACCACGCCCTCGCCGCGGGTGCGGATCACGGTGTTGTCCTGGATGTTGGTATCGGCGCCGATCACGATCGGGCCGACTTCCGCTGCGAGTTCGCAGGAGAACAGCACGGTGACGCCCGCGCCGAGCGCGATGCGGCCGGAGAGCCGGGCCGTACGGGCCACGAACACGCTCTCCTCCACCTCCGGCGGGACGGGCTCCGGCCCGGCGGGCCGCTCGTCGGCGGCCTCGCGCAGGCGCTCGGCCCGCTCGGCGATTTCTTCGAGCGTCACCGGGCGCAACTGCTTGGCCGGGTTGCCGCCATAGGCGAAGCCGCCCTCCAAGGTCGAGCGCGGAAAGATCGTGGCGCCGGCCTCGATCAGCACGCCGTCGCCCACAGAGGCGCCGTCGAGGATGATCGCGTCGTCCTCGATCACCACGTCCGAGCCGACGGTGCAGGCATGCACCACCGCGTTGCGGCCGACCGTGACGCGGTCGCCGATATGGGTCGGCAGCGATTCGGTGGCGATGTGGACGGTGGAGCGGGCCCCGAGCCAGAGGCGCTCGCCCGCGGTGATGACCTGCCCGTCGCTGCGGATCACGCTGTCGTCGCCGAGCCAGGCCTGGGCCCCCAGCGTCGCGGTGCCGATCACGGTGCTGCCGCGCCCGCACCAGACGGGCCGCGAGGCGAAGACCGGCAGGACGCCGTCGTAGGGCAGGATCAGGTCGGGCGTCACGGGCGGCTCGTCAGCTGGCAGGTCCGGCGCGCCGTGGCGCGCGGGCTCGGGTGAGCCATATAGGCGCACGGGGCCTGGGGTTAAGTCGAGACGTGTCTCGCCGGACCCGGCACGGCCCGAGACGGTTTCCGAGCAGACATGAATCCGGTCAGCATCCAGTCCGAGCCGTTCGACACCGCCGCCGAGATCGCCTCGGTCGAGGCGGAACTGATGGGGCGTGCGGGCGCCGTCGTGACCTTCTCCGGCCTCTGCCGCGACGAGGGCGGGCGGCTGGCCGCGCTGGAACTCGAACATTATCCCGGCATGGCCGAGGCCGAGATCGGCCGGGTGGTCGAGGCGGCGCGGGGCCGCTGGCCGGTCCAGGCCGTGCGGGTGATCCACCGCCACGGCCTCGTGCGGCCGGGCGAGGGCATCGTGCTCGTGATCACCGCCGCGCCCCACCGCAAGGCGGCTTTTGCTGCGGCCGACTTCCTGATGGACTACCTCAAGACCCGCGCCCCGTTCTGGAAGCGCGAGCACCTCGCCGACGGCACGACCGGCGGCTGGGTCGAGGCCAATGCGGCCGACGAGGCTGCGGCCGAATCCTGGACCTGATGCCCGACGCATCCTTCGAAAGCGAAAAAAGCCCGATGAGCGCCTCCTCTTCCATCGGGCCGCGCCGGCTCACGGCCGCCGGCATCGCGGTGGTCACCTTCGCGGCCGCGCTCTGGCTCGCCTGGACCGCCTCGGCGACGCTGCTGCTGATCTTCTCCGGCATCCTGTTCGCCGTCTTCCTCGACGGGCTGACGCGGGGCCTCGGCCACGTGCTGCCGCTGCCGCGAGGCCTGCGGCTCACGATCGCGACGCTGGCGCTCGCTGCGCTCTCGCTGGCCCTCGTCGCCTTCGGCGGCGCCACGGTGGCGGCCCAGGCGCGCGACCTCGGCACCACCGTGCGCCAGCAATCCGAGACGGTGCGGACCTGGCTCAAGGATCACGGCATCGAGCTCGATTTCTCGCAAGGGCCGGAGACCTCCGCCCCGAAGCCGGGCGAGGACAAGGAGGACGACAAGGGACAGAAGCAGGGCGGGCTCGCCGGCCTCGCCTCGGGCGCCCTGAAGAGCCCCGGCTCGCTCCTGTCGGATGCCGGCAGCGTGCTCGGGCCGGCGGCGACCGTGGTGTTCGGGCTGTTCAACGCGCTGGGCAACGTCCTCGTCATCGCCTTCCTCGGCATCGCCGTCGCGGCCGATCCGGGCAGCTACCGCAACGGGGCGCTCCGCCTCGTGCCGGCGCGCCACCGCGACAAGGGCGCCCGCGTCCTCGACGGATCGGGCGAGACCCTGCGGCACTGGCTGTTCGGCCAGCTCCTCACCATGGCGGCGATCTTTCTGCTGACCTGGGGCGGGCTCGAATTCCTCGGCATCGGCGGCGCGCTGATCCTCGGGCTTCAGGCGGGGCTCCTGGCCTTCGTGCCGACCATCGGCCCGATGATCGCGGGCGCCATCATCATCCTCAGCAGCCTCGCCTCGGGCCTCAACGGGGCGCTCGGTGCCGCGGGCGTCTACCTCGCGGTGCAGGCGGCGGAGAGCTACGGCCTCACCCCCTTCATCCAGCGCCGCGCCCTCGATCTGCCGGCGGCCACGATCTTCGCCGGCCAGCTTCTCCTCGGCGTGCTGTTCGGCCTGTGGGGCGTGGCGCTGGCCCTGCCGCTGGTCGCCATCATCAAGGTTCTGCTGGAAGAACTCTACATCGAGGACGCGCCCGGCGCCGGCTGAGGCGCCCGGACGGCGCGTCGACACGGTTGCTGCGTCAGCCCCGAAAAAGCCACACGTTGTACCACTGTGCGCGGCCGCGCTTGGAGCGGGCGCGCGGTTCGACTGTCGAACCGCGCACGCGACGCGGGCGTGACAAGTGATGCCGAAGCAATCGGCACACAAGAAACGTGTGGAGATTCGTCATGGCCGTCCTTCGCGTGCCGCAAGATTACGAAACGATCCAAGAAGCAACAGACGCAGCAAAGCCCGGCGACACCATCGTCGCCGATACCACCTATTCGACCCAGGAATACGTGACGACCGAAACCGACGACCTGACGGTCGGTGCCGGCAAGGCCGCTCAACAGATCACGCTCAACCTTCAGGGCGACGCGACCCGCCTCACCCTGGTGGGCGATGCGCCGATCCGCGTGTATGGCTCCGAGAAGGGCAGCGTCATCCAGGGCAACGCTGGCGACAACGTGATCGAGGCGCGCTCGTCGGACGCCGACACGATCGACGGCGGCGACGGCAACGACGTCGTCGTCACCGACAATCCGTTCTTCGAGAGCGGCGGAGCCGACCGGCTCTCGGGTGGCAAGGGCGACGACACATTCAAGATGGGCGGATATACTTACACCGGCGCGGTGATCGACGGCGGTGACGGTATCGATACCCTGCAGCTGGGCGGTCTGACCGATACGACGATCAAGAACGTCGAGATTCTGGACGGTTACGGTCACCGCGGCACGGTGGAGCAGTACCGGTCGTTCAGTAAGTTCATCGACAGCGACGATGCTTCGAGTAAGATAAATATCTTCATCGATGGTGCCGGCGGAACGCTCGATTTCAGTAAATCGGTGACGGACGGTTTTTCAGTCGCCATGCACGCGGAATCGACGACGTCCGGCGTGACCATTACCGGCTCGAACAATAACGATTATTTCCTCGGATCACAGTATGACGACAAGATCGAAGGCGGCAAGGGAAGCGATATATTTACGACGAGTGAGGGGATCGACCTCCTGAACGGCAACGCCGGCGATGACATCTTTGTTCTCGATGCGAGCAGTTCCGGTCGCGGGCGCATCGACGGCGGCACGGGAACCGATACGGTCGAGTCGAACATCGATTTGCAGGGATACACATTCAATAATATCGAGGTGCTGAAGACGCTCGGTACGTCGGGAACCATAGGCCAGTTCAATTCTTTTCAGACTATTTACTTCAAAAACGATCTCATCAAGAACATCTATCTTTCTCTCCGCGGTGACGGTGGGGTGATCGACTTCCAGTCGAAGATCGGTGGTGACAACACTCTGACCGTCGATGCGCGCGTCCTGACTTCGGGCGCCGCGATCACCGGATCATCCGCCGCCGACACGATATTCGGATCGGCCTACGACGACCGCCTCGACGGCGGGAAGGGGGCGGACCAGCTCTCGGGCGGTCTGGGCAACGATGTCTACATCGTCGACAACGGCGGTGACTTCGTTTTCGAGAATGTCAGCCAGGGGACCGACACCGTCGTGGCCAGGGTGAGCTACGCGCTCCAGGCCGGCCAGGAGATCGAGCATCTCCGATCCGGCGACGACTTTGGCACCGCGGCGATCAACCTCACAGGCAACGAATTCGCCCAGACGATCCGCGGCACGTTCGGCGACAATGTCCTCGACGGCAAGGGCGGGGCCGACACGCTGTACGGCTACGGCGGCAACGACACCTACCTCGTCGACGATGCCGGCGATCAGGTGTTCGAGAGCCGGGGCGGCGGGAGCGACACGGTGCTGTCCTCCACGAGCTACACGCTCCAGGCGGGGCAAGAGATCGAGACCCTGCAACTCCTCGCCTCGACGAAGAACGCGGCGCTGAACCTGACCGGCAACGACTTCGCGCAGACGCTGATCGGCAACAACGGCGTCAACGTCCTCGACGGCCAGGGCGGGGCCGACACCCTGATCGGCCGGGGCGGCAACGACACCTACATCGTCGACAGCAAGGCCGACCGGGTGGTGGAGGCGGCGGGCGGCGGCCGCGACACGGTCGTCGCGACGACCTCCTACCAACTCGGCACCGGCCAGGCGATCGAGACGCTGCAACTCGCGAAATCGACGGGAACCGCCGGCTACGTGCTGGTGGGCAACGCCCTCGACAACACGATCATCGGCAATGCGGGCGACAACCGGCTCGACGGCCGGCTCGGCAACGACCTACTGAAGGGCGGCGCGGGCGCCGACACGTTCGTTTTCGCCACGACGCTCGGCCCGGACAACATCGACCGCATCGCCGACTTCTCCCACACCGACGACGCGATCCGGCTCGCCAAGAGCGTGTTCTCGGCGCTGGCGCCGGGCCATCTCGCCGAGGGCGCGTTCAAGGATCTGGGCGTGGCCGGCGCGACGGTCGATGCCGACGACCGCATCCTCTACGACCACTCCACCGGCGACCTGTCCTACGACGCCGACGGCAGCGGCACGGCGTTCGCGGCCATCCGCTTCGCCGTGGTGGACAACCACGCCAGGACGCCGCTCGACCACACCGACATCCTGATCGCGTGAGGGCGGAGGCGCTGTCCGACGGAACGGAGATCGGTTCGTCGGGCAGCGGTTCGAACATCAATGAAGACGGGCGCGGATGACGCATCGCGGGGCGGGTTCTCCCGCCCCATGTCTCGCAGGAATGTCCTCCGCGCCCATCATCGAAAAAAACTTCGCGCAGAGCGCCGCCGCCCTGCGCGCCTGCCGGATCTGCCGCGACGCGCCCCGCTTCGGCGCGCCCCTGCCGCACGAGCCGCGGCCGGTGGTGCAGGGGAGCGGCAGCGCCCGCCTGCTGATCGCGAGCCAGGCGCCGGGCAACCGGGCGCATCGCAGCGGCGTGCCGTTCGGCGATCCCTCGGGCGTGCGCCTGCGGGCGTGGCTCGGCCTGTCCGAGGCGGCGTTCTACGATTCCGCCCGGGTCGCGATCCTGCCGATGGGCGCCTGCTTCCCCGGCCTCGACGCCAAGGGCGGCGACCGCCCGCCCCGGCGGGAATGCGCGCCCGCGTGGCGCTCCGAGCTGCTCGCGGGCCTGCCCGCCCTCGACCTGATCTTGGTGATCGGGCGGTACGCGCAGGGCTGGCATCTCGGGCCGAGCCGCGGCGGCTTGACCGAGACGGTGGCGCGCTGGCGCGAGATCCTGAAGGCGTCGTCGCGGCCCCGCATCCTGCCGCTGCCGCATCCGTCCTGGCGCAACAACGGCTGGCTGCGGAAAAACCCCTGGTTCGAGGCGGAATTGCTGCCGGTGCTGCGCGCGGAGGTCGCCGCCGTGATGGGGCGCGCCGCGGACCCCGCGTTGACAGACGCGCCCGGGGAGAGGATCGCTGCCCGCGGTTCTTCATTGTCGAGCGCCTGATGCCGGACATCGCCGACCCCCGCGACCGCCTGATCGTCGCCCTCGATCTGCCCGACGTGGCGTCGGCCGAGCGGCTGGTCGAACGCATCGGCGATGCGGCGACCTTCTACAAGATCGGCTATCGGCTCGGCTACGCGGACGGCCTCGCCTTCGCCGAGCGGCTGGCCAAGCAGGGCAAGAAGACCTTCCTCGATCTCAAGCTCCACGACATCGGCAACACCGTCGAGGAGGGCGTGCGCTCGGTGTCCGGTCTCGGGGCGACCTTCCTGACGGTGCACGCCTATCCGCAGACCATGCGGGCCGCCGTGAAGGGGCGCGCCAACGGCCTCAGGATCCTGGCGGTCACCGTGCTGACCTCCTACGACGACGCGGATGCGCAGGAGGCCGGCTACGCGCTGCCGGTGGCCGAGCTGGTGGTGCGGCGCTCGGGCCAGGCCCGCGACATCGGCATCGACGGCATCGTCTGTTCGGCGATCGAGGCGGGAGCGGTTCGCCGTGTCGTGGGGTCGGAGCGCCTCATCGTCACGCCGGGCATCCGCCCGGCCGATGCGGACTTGAGCGACCAGAAGCGGGTGATGACGCCGAGGCAGGCGCGCAATGCCGGCATCGACCACGTCGTGGTCGGGCGCCCGATCACCGGGGCCGACGACCCCCGCGCGGTCGCGCAAGGAATCGTCGCCGAGATGGAGGGACCGTGAATGGCCCAAGGTACGGCAAAGGGCTACTGGATCGTGCGGGTCGATGTGCAGGACGCGGAGGCCTACAAGGCCTATGCCTCCGCCAACGGCGCCGCCTTCGCCCGCTTCGGCGGACGCTTCCTCGTGCGCGGCGGCGCCTACGAGGCGGTGACCGGCACGGCGCGGGCCCGCAACGTGATCGTCGAGTTCCCGAGCTACGCGGCGGCGCTCGCGTGCTGGCACTCCGACCTCTATCAATCCGCCCGCGCCCTGCAGAAGGGCGGCGCCGAGGCCGACATCGTGGTGATCGAGGGCTATGACGGCCCGCAGCCGCTCGTCTCGGAGCCGGCTCCGACGCCGGGCGCGGCCTCGGAGTAACTCGGCTTCCGCCCGAGGCCGTGACCCGCCGTCGTTGCGAGGCGCTGGCGATCCGGCGCTCGGTGTTCTCCGAACGGCGCGCCGCCGGGCCACTTCACGGGGCACCGCCGCGCTCCGGACCGCTTACGCCCGGCCTCGCCGGGACGGAGAGTGGACGCGGCGTGGCCGAGGCCGTCTCGCGCGCGACGACGACCCGATCCCTGCCCGGCTCGATACGGGAGGCACCGCGCAACCTCGACGGGGCGGGCCCGCTGCGCCATGTGACGAGGGAGCCCGAAAAGCGCGACCCAGGAGCCCGCCGATGACCCAGTCCCCGCCCGACACCATGCGCCAGATCCGCTTCGGCGGCGCGGGCGGGCCGGAGGTGATCGCGGTGGAGACGGCGCCGGTGCCGAAGCCTGAAGCCGGTCAGGTGCTGGTCGAGGTGGTGGCCGCGGGTGTCAACCGCCCCGACATCATGCAGCGCCAGGGCAGCTACCCGCCGCCGAAGGGTGCGACCGAGATCCCCGGCCTGGAGATCGCCGGCCGCATCGCCGCGCTCGGCGAGGGCGTCACCGGCTTCTCGGTGGGCGACGAGGTCTGCGCGCTGGTCATCAGCGGCGGCTACGCCGAATTCGCGGTGGCCGAGGCGGGCCAAGTGCTCAGGAAGCCGGCCTCCCTCTCGCTGACCGAGGCGGCGGGCCTGCCCGAGACCGTCTTCACCGTCTATTCCACCGTCATCCAACGCGGACGGTTGCAGAAGGGCGAGACCTTCCTGGTCCACGGCGGATCGAGCGGCATCGGCTCGACAGCGATCCAGATCGCCAAGCAGCACGGCGCCCGCGTGATCACCACGGCGGGCTCGGCCGAGAAGTGCCGGTTCTGCGAGGAGCTGGGAGCGGATGCCGCCATCAACTACCGCGAGGCCGACTTCGCCGAGGCGGTGAAGCGCCTCACCGACGGCAAGGGCGTCGACGTGATCCTCGACATGGTGGGCGCGGCCTACCTCCAGAAGAACATCGCCTCGCTCGCCGTCGAGGGCCGGCTCGTCCAGATCGCCTTCATGCAGGGCTTCAAGGCCGAGAGCCTGACGCTCACGCCCATCATGCTCAAGCGCCTGACCATCACCGGGGCGACCCTGCGGGCGCAGTCGAAGGAGGCGAAGGCGACCATCGCCGAGGGCGTGAGGAGCGAGGTCTGGCCGCTGGTCGAGGCCGGAAAGATCCGCCCCATCGTCCACGCCACCTTTCCGCTCGAAGAGGCGCGGAAGGCGCACGAGCTGATGGAGACGAGCAGCCACTCGGGCAAGATTCTGCTGACGACCGGGCGCTGAGGGCCGCCCATCCTCCCTTCGCGCCTCCCTGCGAGCAGGACGAGACGCCCCTCCTCCCCCTTGCGGGGAGGAGGTAGGAGGTGGGGGTAATTCAAGAGGCACCGCTGCGCCTCATCCTGAGCGACCCCCACCCCGAACCCCTCCCCGCAAGGGGGAGGGGCCGCGCTTGATCCGGCTTAGATGAGGGCTCGGAGAACCAGCCGTCTTCAGATAGCGACAGGAACTCTGGGCAAAGGCCGGTGTTCGTCAGAACCCGCCGCTTCCGGCGCTGGCACCCCACAGGCCCTCGATGCGTCCTCTCCCGATCGCGCTGGCGCTCGCCCTCGGTCTCTCGGCCGCGCCGGCCCTGGCGCAATCCGTCCCACGGGAAGGGACGCCCGCCGTTCCCTCCCCGCCGAGCCCGAAGGCATCCGCCACCGGAGACGCCCCCGTTACCGGTCCCGGCACCGCCGGCACCCCGAACCGGCCGGCGGTCGTCGGCGGGACGCCCGGCGCGGTGATCGGCGGGACGCCGACGAGCGGGCCGCCCGGCACCGGCGGGGCGGCCGGCGGGCCCTCGATCAGCGGGCAATAGCTGGCCGCAACCGGGGCGGGGGCTACATCGTCGGGCATGACGCTCCGCCTTCGCCTCGCCCTCGCGCTCCTCGTCCTCGCCGGCCCGGCCCGCGCGCAGCCGGACGTTACGCCGGGCTCGCTCCCCACCGCCCCCGAGCCGCCGCCGATCCAGGCGGATTCGGCGCGGCTGCTGCCGGTGCTGGCGACCCGCGGCATGGTCTCGTCGCAGGAGGCGCTGGCGACCCGCGTCGGCGTCGCGGTGCTGGAGAAGGGCGGCAACGCCATCGACGCCGCGGTGGCGGTGGGCTTCGCGCTCGCCGTCACCCTGCCGCGGGCGGGCAATCTCGGTGGCGGCGGCTTCATGATGGTGCACCGCGCCGCAAACCGCGAGACCGTGGCGATCGACTACCGCGAGACCGCGCCGGGGGCGGCCAGCGCCGACATGTTCCTCGACGCCAGGGGCGAGCCCGACAAGGCGGCTTCGACCCGCGGCGGCAAGGCGGTCGGGGTACCCGGCACGGTGCGGGGACTGGCCGAAGCGCATCGCCGCTACGGCTCGGGCAAGCTGACGCTGGCCGACCTCATCGCCCCGGCCGAAAAGCTCGCCCGCGAGGGCATCCCGGTCGAGTCGGGGCTGGCCGATTCCCTGCCGCGGGCCTCGGGCCTGCTCGGGGCGTGGCCGTCGAGCCGAAAGATCTTCTTTGAGGGCGACTACGTGCTGCCGCGCGGGGCGACGCTGCGCCAGACCGACCTCGCCGACACCCTCAAGGCTATCGCCGAGCGCGGGCCGGACGCGTTCTACGAGGGTCCGATCGCCCAGAAGATCGCGGATGCGGTGCAGGGCGCGGGCGGCATCATGACGGTGGCCGACCTCGCCGCCTACCGGCCGGAAATCCGAAAGCCGGTGCGCGGCACCTATCGCGGCTACGAGATCGTCTCGATGCCGCCGCCGAGTTCCGGCGGGGTCCACCTCATCGAGATCCTCAACGTGCTGGAGGGCTACGATCTGGCCAAACTCGGCGCCGGCAGCGCGGGCGCGCTCCATCTCATGGCGGAGGCGATGAAGCCGGCCTACGCCGACCGCGCCACGTGGCTGGGGGACCCGTCGCGCACCAAGGTCCCGGTCGCGGGCCTCACGGCGAAGCCCTACGCCGCAACCTTGCGCGAAAAAATCGACCCCGAGCGGGCCCGGCCCGCCGGGGAGGTGAAGGCCGGCGATCCGCTGCCCTACGAATCGGATCAGACCACGCACTTCTCGGTGGTGGACGCCGAGGGCAATGCGGTGTCGAACACCTACACCCTCAACTTCTCCTACGGGATCGGGCTGGTGGCCGAGGGCACGGGGGTGCTGCTCAACAACGAGATGGACGACTTCTCCGCCAAGACCGGCGCGCGCAACGCCTACGGCCTCGTCGGCGGCGAGGCGAACGCCGTGGCGCCGGGTGCCCGCCCGCTCTCCTCCATGACGCCGACCTTCGTCTTTCGCGACGGCAAGCTGTACCTCGTCACCGGCAGCCCCGGCGGCAGCCGCATCATCACCACGGTGCTGCAGGTGATCGTCAACGTGCTGGATTTCCGCCTCAACCTCGCGGAAGCCGTCGCCGCGCCGCGCATCCATCACCAGTGGCAGCCCGACATGCTGATGGTCGAGGAAGGCGTCTCGCCCGACACCCTGGCGCTGCTGCGGGCCAAGGGCCATCCGGTGAAGGTCGGATCGAGCTCGGGCTCGGCCAACTCGGTGATGGCCGAGGACGGGCTGCTGGCCGGGGCTTCCGACCCGCGCCAGCGCGGGACGCTGGCCGAGGGGCATTGAGGCCATCCGACTCTCCGCCGTCACTCCGGGGCCGCGAAGCGGAACCCGGAGGGACGGCGGTGGGGCGAAACACGCGGCGGTGGGCAAGCGCGGGCGCGCGAGCTAAAGGAGCGCCAGCCTCACCGGACCGCCGATGCTCCTCCTCCGCTCCCTCGCCTTCAACCTCTGCTTCTACGTCGCGACCGCATTGATCGCGATCGGGGGGCTGCCCGCCTTCGTCTCGCGCAAGGGCGTGATCCGGGTGGCGCAGTTCTGGGGCCGGACGATCCTGTGGCTGCTGCGGGTGGTCGGCGGCACGCGGGTCGAATTCCGAGGACTGCACAACATCCCGCCGGGGCCGCTGCTGGTCGCGGCCAAGCACCAGTCGGCCCTGGAGACGCTGGCGCTGACGACCCCGTTCGACGACTTCGCCTACGTGCTCAAGCGCGAGCTGATGTGGGTTCCGGTGGTCGGCTGGTACTTCGCCCGCGGCGGCATGGTGCCGATCGACCGCTCCAAGGGCAGCCGGGTGATGGCGGCGATGAACGCGGCGGCGATCGAGGCCATCGGCCAGGGGCGCCAGCTCATCATCTTCCCCGAGGGCACCCGCCGCCCGGCCGGCGCCCCGCCCGCCTACAAGCAGGGCGCCTCCCACCTCTACACCGCGCTGAACGTGCCCTGCCTGCCGGTGGCGCTCAACACCGGCCTCTACTGGCGCCGCCGGGGCTTTCGGCGGATGCCCGGCACCACCGTCATCGAGTTCCTGCCGGTGATCCCGCCGGGGCTGCCGCGCGTCGAGTTCCTGAACACGGTGCAGGAGCGCATCGAGACCGCCTCCGCCGCCCTTCTGGCGGAAGGCCGCGAAGACCTCGCCCGCCACGGTCATCCCGTCGCCGTGCCGGTGGGCGGCTCCGAGCCCGCGCCGGACACGTCCGGCACGCTCTGAAATCAGGGGTTCCCAAAGGGCGAGCCCTTTGGCGGGTCCAGGGTGGAACCCTGGGATGACGAAGCGGGGCCCCGCCCCGCACCCCGCCAAAGGGATGATCCCTTTGGAATCTCAGGACTTGGGGCGCCCCCGCCGCAGCAAAAACACCCCCTGCGCGCCGATCAGGTTCCAGAACCACCACGGCATCGAGAAGCGCATCGGCCGGCCGCGGGCGTCCAGCGCCGTGGCCTTCTCGATGCGGGCGCCGACGAGGCGGCACAGGCCGACGAAGTCGCGGATGGTGCAGTGATGGATGTTGGGCGTCTCGTACCACGCCTCCGGCATGATCTCGGTGACCGGCATCCGGCCGCGGAAGGCGAGTTCGGCCCGCACCCGCCAATGGCCGAAATTCGGGAAGGAGATCACCACCTGCCGTCCGATCCGCAGCAGGTGCTCCAGCACGATGCGCGGGTTGCGGGTCGCCTGGATGGTCTGGGACAGGATCACGACGTCGAAGGCGCCGTCGGGGTAGTTGGCGAGATCGGTGTCGGCGTCGCCCTGGATCACCGGCAGGCCGCGACTGAGACAGGCGTTGACGCCTTCGCGCGACAACTCGATGCCGCGCCCGTCGACCCCGCGCCGGTCGCGCAGCAGCGCCAGGAGCGAGCCGTCGCCGCAGCCGATGTCGAGGACGCGGGCGCCCGGCGGCACGAGGCCGAGCACGACGATGTGGTCGATGCGGGCGCCGGCCTCGCGGGGCAGCCCTTCGGCCGCGTCCCACGGCGCGCCGGAGGCGGCGTCGGTGAAGCGCTCCGTCTCCACGGCGGGTCCGCTCACAGGCCGCGCGCCCGCGCCGCCGCGTCGATGAAGCCTTTGGCCGCTGAGAACATCGCCGGTTCTTCGAGCAGGAAGGCGTCGTGGCCCTTGTCGCTCTCGACTTCCACGAAGGCGACGGGGGCGGCGACCGCGTTCAGCGCGTGGACGATGGCGCGGGAATCGGCGGTGGGGAACAGCCAGTCGGAGGTGAAGGACATCACGCAGAACCGGGTCTTGGAGCCGCGGAAGGCATTGGCGAGCACGCCGCCATGGTCCTCGGCGAGGTCGAAATAGTCCATCGCGCGGGTGAGGTAGAGATAGGCGTTGGCGTCGAACCGCTCGACGAAGGAGAGGCCCTGGTGGCGCAGGTAGCTCTCGATCTGGAAGTCGGCGTTGAAGGAAAAGGTCGGCGCCGCCCGGTTCTGCAGGCGGCGGCCGAACTTGCGATGCAGCGCCGGCTCCGACAGGTAGGTGATGTGCGCGCCCATCCGGGCGACGCCGAGGCCCTTGGACGGCCGGGTGCCGGCTTCCAGATAGCGGCCTTCTTCCCAAGCCGGGTCGGCCATGATGGCCTGGCGCCCGACCTCGTGGAAGGCGATGTTCTGCGCCGAATGTCGGGCGCCGGTGGCGATCGGCATCGCCGCGAAGACCCGGTCGGGGAAGAGCGAGGCCCATTGCAGCACCTGCATCCCGCCCATCGAGCCGCCGATGCAGAGGAACAGGTCGGGCACGCCGAGCCGGTCGAGCAGCATCGCCTGGGCGCGCACCATGTCGCGGACCGTCACCAGCGGGAAGTCGAGCCCGTAGGGCCGGTCGGTCGCGGGATCGAGCGAGGCCGGGCCGGTCGAGCCCATGCAGGAGCCGATGACGTTGGAGCAGACGACGAAGTAGCGGTTCGTATCGACCGGCTTGCCGGGCCCCACCAGCGTCTCCCACCATCCGGGCTTGGCGGTGACCGGATGGGGTTGCGCGAAGTACTGGTCGCCGGTGAGCGCGTGGCAGATCAGCACCGCGTTGGAGCGGTCGGCGTTCAGCGTGCCCGCGGTCTGGTAGGCGATCTGGAACGGGCCGAGGCGAGCGCCGGAATCCATCGCCAGCGGCTCGTCGTTCGAGAAGCGCATCACCGGGCTGCGCGGGTCGGAGGCCGGCGAGGCCTCGTAGCCGGCGCGGCGCGCGTCCTCGCGCAGGGCCGTCTCGGCATCGGGAGTGAGGGTCGAATCCATCGCGGGTCCCGGGTGGCCGATCGGCCCTCGCTGTCTCTCGGGAAACGCCCGCCGCGCCACGCCGCCGGAGAGGCGGCCCCGGTGGACGGGGAAGTCTCGTGAAGCCGGTTCGGCCTGCCGCCCCGTCCCCGGAACGGCGGAGCGCTTCCGCGAGGCCACCTCGGCCGGCCGACAGCAGGAGGTAATGTGCAGGCCCGTCAGCGTCAACGCAGCGGTGCAGGGCTAAGCGCGGAGCCATGCGGCGGATGGTCCCCGCGGCGCACGGGCGGATTCCGTGCTATCCGATTGCGCGCGATCGAAACACCCGGCGTAACCGCCGGCCCGGCCCCGGCGAAGTCCGTTGGGTGAGCCCCGTGATCGGAGACCCCGCATGAACCGCCGTCAAACCCTGTGTGCCGGCGCCTCGTTCCTCGGCCTGCTCGCCGCCTCGCGCCTCGCCGGACCGGCTTCGGCCCAGGCCGGGAAGACGTTCGAGGTGACGAAGACCGAGGCCGAGTGGCGCCGGATTCTCAGCCCTGCCGCCTACACGGTGCTGCGCGAGCACGGTACCGAGCGGGCCGGCACCAGCCCCCTGAACAAGGAGAAGCGGGCCGGGCGCTTCGTGTGTGCCGGCTGCGACCTGCCGCTGTTCGCCTCCGAGACCAAGTTCGAGAGCGGCACCGGCTGGCCGAGTTTCTATCAGCCGCTTCCCGAGGCGATCGGCACGCAGACCGACACCGCCTACGGCATGCGCCGCACCGAGGTGCATTGCCGCCGCTGCGGCGGCCATCTCGGCCACGTCTTCGAGGACGGGCCGCGTCCCACGGGCCTGCGCTACTGCATGAACGGCGTGGCCCTGCGCTTCGAGCCCGCCGCCGACCAGAAGGGAGCCGCGTTATGACCCAAGAAGTGATGCCTGACACCGCGCGCCGTCCGCATTCCCTGAAGACGATGCTGATCGGCGGCCTCGCCGGGCTCGGTCTGCTGGCCGGTGCTCTTCTGCCGCTGGCGCCGGTCTCCGCCGAGGAGGCCGGGCGGCGCCTGCCCGACGCCACCGAGCGGGCGCAGGAAGGCTCCGGCCTGCGCACCGCGACGCTGGCCGGCGGCTGCTTCTGGGGCGTGCAGGGCGTGTTCCAGCACGTGAAGGGCGTCCGCCAAGCCGTCTCCGGTTACGCCGGCGGCACCAAGGCCAGCGCCACCTACGACGCGGTCGGCACCGGCCGCACGGGCCACGCCGAAGCGGTCAGGATCACCTACGATCCGGCGGTGATCCGCTACGACGAGCTGCTGCAGATCTTCTTCTCGGTGGCGCTGGACCCGACCCAGGTGAACCGCCAGGGCCCGGACACCGGCCCGCAATACCGCTCCGCCGTCTTCCCGGCGGATGCCGAGCAGGCGCGGGTGGCCAAGGCCTATATCGGCCAGTTGGATGCCGGAAAGGCGTTCTCGCGCCCCATCGCCACGACGATCGAACAGGGCGCCTTCTTCCCGGCGGAGGACTATCATCAGGACTACATGACCCTGCATCCGAACAACGGCTACATCGTCACCAACGACGCGCCGAAGCTGCAGGATCTGAAGACGCTCTTCCCCGAGCGGGCGAACGCGAAGCCGGTGCTGGTGGGGAAGTCGAAGGCGTGAGCAGCATTCTCCTCCCCCCTGCGGGGAGGAGGTAGGAGGTGGTGCAGAAGGAATCGCAACGGTGCCTTCTGGCCGACCCCCACCCCTGACCCCTCCCCGCAAGGGGGAGGGGAAGGTGGTGCTTAGTCCTTCTCGGGCTCGATCTGCTGCAGACCGCCGATGTGGCGCTGGGCGTAGAGCGGCAGGCCGATCTGGCCGATGAGGTCGAGCTGCGTCTCGAGGAAATCGATATGGCCCTCCTCGTCGGCGGCCAGCTCCTCGAACAGGATCTTGGTGACGCGGTCGTTGATCGAGTCGCAGTACTTGGCGGCCTCGAGGTAGAGCGCGCGGGCCTCGTTCTCGGCCGCGAGATCGCACTCGATGATCTCCTGGACGTTCTGCCCGATCTTCAGCGGGTCGAGCTCCTGGAGGTTCGGGAAGCCGTCGAGGAACAGGATCCGGTCGATGAACCGATCCGCGTGGTTCATCTCCTCGATCGATTCCTTGCGCCAGAACTTGGCGAGGTCGACGTAGCCCCAATCGTTCAGCAGGCGGAAGTGGAGCCAGTACTGGCTGACCGCGGTCAGCTCGCTGCGCAGGCCCCGGTTCAGATATTCGATGACCTTCGCGTCACCCTTCATCGGCCCGTACTCCTCAGTAGCGAGGCGTCGGGACGAACGGTCGATCCGTCTCAGGCAGCGACGCCCTCTGGCTCCCTTGTAGTTTGGAACGATCCCAAACTGCAAGCCGCTTCGCAGCCGGTGGTGCAGGCGTGGGCCGCATGAGTCTCGGCCTCCGCCAGCGCGTTGCGCAGGATGCCGCGGATGGTGCGGGCGCAGCGCCCGCATTTCGCGCTGCAGCCGAGGCAGCCGTAGACCTGGGCCGGCGTGCGGGGACAGCCGGGGCCCGGCTGCAGGCACGCACGGACCTGTCCGTCGGAGAGGACGTTGCAAGAGCAGACGATCATGCGGGGATCGCGAACCTGTCGTGCCTGTCGGGTTCCGCCGGGGGACGGCGGTGTCTTGAGCCTTCCCGATCATCCCATCCCGCGGCGCCACCGGAAGCCGGCTTTGAAACGCCCGTAGATTAGAATGATTGAAAAGTTCAAGCTTTTCAGGACTTTAGCGGGCAGGCTCGGGCTTGGCAACTCCTCGTGCGCGCAATCGAACGCGGCACGAGCCATCGCGATCGTGGCCGCCACGAAGCGGCCGCAACTGGGGCAATGCGGTTCGATGACATACCATCAAGGACTTGGCGGGCGCGGCTGATACGACGGTTCGGGCGCGCCGCCTCAATGTGCCATCAGCACCGGCACCTTCGCCTGCGACAGGATGTGGCTCGTGGGCCCGCCGAAAATCATCTGGCGCAGGCGGCTCTGGGTGTAGGCGCCCTTGATCAGGAGATCGCAGCCGGTGCTCTCGGCGGTGTCGAGGTAGAGTTCGCCCGGCGTGCGGCGCCCGGCGAGCAACTCCTTGTGCGAGGCCTCGATGCCTTCGGCGGCGAGCGAGCGGGCCACGTCCTCGGCGCTGGGGCCCGGCACCATGCCGCCCTCGGCGCTGAGCACGAGGATGCGCCGGGCGCGGCGCAGGAACGGCATGGCGAAGGCGATAGCCCGCGCCGTCTCGGTCGAGCCGTTCCAGGCGATCAGGATCGATTCGCCGAGGCAATCCGGAGCCTCGGGCGGGGCCAGCAGGATCGGCCGCCCGCTCTCGAACAGCGCGGTCTCGAACGTGGTCATGCGCGGCGCGCCGTCCTCCGGACCCGGCCGCCCGACCACGGTGGCCGCGAACAGGCGGGCATACTGGCCGAGGAAGGCGTCGCCCGGCGGCACGTCCGGCCGCCAGCGGTAGCGCGGGCCGGCATTGGCCGCCGCGTCCGGCGAGCAGGCGGCGCCGAACTCGCGGCGCGGCAGGCCGGCGGCCTCCATCGCGGCGACGAAGCGGGCGCCGGCATCCTGCGCCTCGGCCTGGTCGGCCTCCTCGTCGCGCAGCCACGTCATGCCGCCGACCATGTCGACGGGAACGTACTCGGCGAGCGCGGGGCGCAGCGCGATACCCTCGATCACGCTGCCGAAGCGGCGCGCCACGAGCACCGCGGTCGCGAACACGGAGGGCAGCGCGTCGTGCAGCGTGACCGGAACGAGCAGGGTCTTCATGGCCAACCTCCTCGAACAAGTTCTTTGTGACTGTGCGGCGCGGGCCGCAGGATCGAAGCATCGGAGGCTAGAGCGAAACGGTCTCCCGGAAAACCGGGCCCATCGCCGCCGTCCCCGATGATGATGGGTCTATGTGTCCGACCCGACGGCTTTTTTTGCGGATCCGTCCGGGTCGAGCCGGGCGCGGACCCACCGGGTCAGCGGGCGCTCGACGAGGGCGTAGGCGACGAGCGCGACCGGCACGGTGAAGGCGACCATCAGGGCGAGGCTCGGCCAGGGTCCGAGCCAAGCGGCGAGACCGGTGCGCGCCAGGGCTTCGCGGACGGCCCGCAGCCCGAAGGGATGCAGCAGGTAGAGGGCGTAGGAGGCATCCCCCAGCCGCGCCGCGAATGAGGCCGCGACGGACAGCGCCCGCACCCCGAACGCGCTGCCCCGGGGACCGGGCCGGTCCCGCCCGAGCACCGCCGCCGCCACGAGCAGGGCCGCCGGGCCGCCCCAGTCCAGCGGGCGCAGGGCCGGCTCTGCGGGCGCGGCGGCGAGCAGCGCGAGGCCCGACGCGGCCAGGGCGAGGCGGGCCGGCGTGCCGAGGCGCAGGCCGTCCGCCCGCGCCAGCGCGAGCCCGGCGCCGAGGACGAATTCGAGGACGATCGGGTCGCCCCAGAAGGCGAGGGGCACGGGCGGAGCCGGCACGAGGCGGGCGGCGAGCACGAGCGCGCCGAGCGCCAGCGCGATCCAGGCGACGGCCCCGCGCCGCCCGAACCCGAGGCCCAGGGCGAACAGGGCGTAGAAGGCCATCTCGTAGTTGAGCGTCCAGCCGAGCCCGTAGAGCGGCAGCACGCTCCCGTCGGGCCGCGCCGTCGGCACGAACAGGAACGAGGCGAGGATGGCCCCCGCATCCGGCCCGCCGCCCTGCCCGCCGAGGACGGACGGCGCCGCGAGGCCGAGGGCGAGATAGGCCGCGCTCACCAGCCAGTAGAGCGGAACCAGCCGGGCGATCCGGTGCGCCGCGAAGCGTCGGCGCCCGTCCGCGCGCCCGTAGAACGGGGCGGAGGCGTGAACGATGATGAAGCCGGAGATGACGAAGAACACGTCGACGCCCGCCGGCCAGGGCAGCCATGCGGCCGGAGCGAAGGCGGCACCGGTGCGCGCGGCGAGGAGCGCCGCCTCGTGCTGGGCGTGATGCACCACGACGAGCCCCGCCGCGACGGCGCGCAGGATCTGGACGAGGACGAGCTTGTCCGTCTGCGCGGGCTGCGAATCTCGCGATGTCAAGGTGAGGGAACCATGGCGGAGGGGAATCGTTGACCGGCTGAAGTCGATATCGCGGCCTCGACCGGTGCATCCGGTCCATGGGGCCAGTTCCTATGTCGATTGCTCCTTATCAGAGGTACAGTATGCTGAAGAAATACGCTGTCGCGTCCGCTCTCGTCGCCGTCATGGCCACGCCCGCCTTCGCTCAGGGCATGGGCGATTTCCGCATGGACGCGCTGCAGGCCAACTCGTTCGAGATTCAGTCCAGCCAGATCGCCCTGCAGAAGAGCCGCAACCCGGCCGTGCGCGCCTTCGCCAAGGAAGCCATCCGCGACCATCACGCCGCGGCCGTGGCCCTGACCGGCGGCGGACGCGACGCCGTGGCGGGTGGCATCGGCGGGCCGATCGGCGGCCTGATCGAGGCTCCGCTCCAAGTGGCGGGCGGCGCGGTCGGCGCGGCCACGGGGGCAGCGGTCGGCGTCGTCGGCGGCACGCTCCAGGGCGGCCCGGTCGGCGGCCTCGAAGGCGCCGGCACGGGTGCCGCGCGCGGCGCGGCGGCCGGAACCCGGGCATTCGACGTCGACACCACCGCGGGCACCGGCCTCGGCGGTCGCTTGAACCCGCAGCAGCAGCAGATGCTCGCCGAGCTGTCCGCCACCCCGGCCGGCCCGCAGTTCGACCGCCTCTACGGCCGCCAGCAGGTGATGTCGCATCAGATGTCGCTTCAGATGCACCAGTCCTACGCCCAGTCCGGCCCCAACCCGGCCCTGCGCAACTATGCCCAGCAGGCCGTGCCGGTGCTGCAGCAGCATTACGCGATGGCCCAGCGCCTGCCGGGCGCCCGCTGAGCCGCCTAGACGACTGAGTCGGTCATGAAAGAGCGGCGGGCCGAGTGGCCCGCCGCTTTTTTTATTCTCTCCCGCATCGGTCGGCTTTCCCTCTCCCCGCACGCACCTCGTCGTGCCTGCGGAAAGCGGCGAAGCCGAAGCGGCAATGAGGGGGACCCGATGGAAGAGGCTCCTTCGAAGCCCCTCACCTTCGGCTGCCGCTTCGCGTCGGCGGCGACAGGGTCGCCGAAGCCCTCTCCCCGCGTGCGGAGAGAGGGGGATGCGCGGATGACCGGATCAGCTGCAGTGGATCAGCGCGGAGGGAGCCAGGCTCTGGCCGTCGCGGGCGAGGACGGAGTGGAACTCGCCGGTCTTCGGGTCGCGGATGCGCAGTTCGCCGGTGGCGATGCCGAAATGCGCCCCGTGCAGGTGGAGCCGGCCGGCCTCGACCGCCTCGCGCACGAAGTCGAACGTCATCAGGTTCTCGAGGCTCTGGCCGATCATCGCGTATTCGAGCCGGGTGAGGTAGTCGTCCTTGTCCTTGTGGTCGCCCTCCGCCGCGAGCTTCGCCTTGGCCGGCTCCACCAGCGAGACCCAGTTGCCGATGTAGTTGCCGCTCGACAGCGGGTCCGAGCCGAGGCCGGCGGCCTTGATGCCGCCGCAGGTGGCGTGGCCCATCACGACGATGTGCTTCACCTTGAGGGCGACCACCGCGAATTCAAGCGCCGAGGACGTGCCGTGATGGCTCTCGCCCTTGTTGTCCTCGGCGGGCGGGACGATGTTGGCGACGTTGCGGATCGTGAAGATCTGGCCGGGCCCGGTGTCGAAGATCACCTCCGGGGCCACGCGGCTGTCGCAGCAGCCGATCAGCAGCACGTCCGGTTCCTGGCCGGCGCCCAGGGCTTCGTACTTGCGCCGCTCGTTCGGCAGGCGCTCACCGAGGAAGGTCTTGTAGCCTTCCGTCAGAACCTCAGGAAACATCGTGTCGCTCTCCGGTTATGGTCGGGTGCGGCAGCGCACGTGCGGCCCCCGATCGACCTTCCGAGCGTCGGACGGGGCGCGCCGCATCGCGCGTCGCCTCTGGCGGCATGACCCCGCGGCCGGTGGCGTCACCGGCCGCGCCGTCACGCGTTGCGCCAATTTAAACGCACAGGCGTGCCCGGAACGTCCCCGGTCACGATTTGTTGCGCCAGAATCGCGAGGCCGGCGGGCTCGACCCGCTCGGCGCTCGCGGCAAGTGCGTCAAGGCACCACCAGCGGGTGCCGCGGACCGGATTGTCCTCGGTCTCGGCGAGCCGGCGCGTGTCGATCACGTCGCTCGGCAGCCGCACCACGAAGTAGCGCTCGCGGGCGTAGCGCGGCTTGCGGAACAGGTGGAACGGCCCGTCGCAGACCGCGACCAGCGGACCGAGTTCGACGTCCGCGACGCCGATCTCTTCGGACAATTCGCGACGGCAGGCCTCCTCGTGGGTCTCGCCGGGCTCCAGGCCGCCGCCGGGCATGAACCAGAAGCCGCGCGCGTCGGGCTTGTCCGGATCGATCGGGCGCAAGGCCTCGTACTCGATGAGGAGCAGGCGCCCGGCCGGGTCGAACACCAGGGCACGGGCGACGTCGCGGGTCGGCAGCTCTGAATCGCTCATGGCTCAAGGCCTATCAGCAATCCGGGCCGCCTCCGAGCCCCGCTTCCAGTCCCTTTTCCAGCCCCTTTTCCAGTCCCTTGGCCGGCGCCCAGATCACCACCGGCAGCCCCTCCGCGTCGTGCTCGAAGTCCGGCGGCAGCGCCACGGCGCGATGCTCGGCGATGTCGCGGGCGACGACGAGGGCGGCCATGGCGTCGAGATGGTCGTCCGCTGCGACGCCCCGCGGCGGGGCCGAGGCGACGAGGGCGGGCGGCAACCCGGCAACTTCCAGCAGCATCCGGCGCTCGGCGAGCCCGGCCGCCTCGCGCTTGCCGGCCCGCAGCGGCCGGTCGCCGTTGAGGCGGAAGAAGGCGACCTCCGGATGCACCTCGTGCACCCGCGTCCGGAGGGCCGGCTCCGCCCGCAGCAGCGTGTCCACCTCCTTGATATACCGAAAAATATTCCAGCACTGGAGCGAGGGGGCGAAGGGCGGCTCGGAGCGTTCGCGCGAGAGCGCCTTGGCCGCCGCGTAATCCGCCGCGTAGACCGCGGCGCGGGGCGGCACCGGGAAGACGCTGGTGCGCTTTCGACCCAGCAGCGCCCGCGCGGCGTTGTCGGCGGTGCGGCCCTTGTCGCGGATGCGCTCGGGCAGGCCGATCGGCACGTCGATGCCGACGATCTCGGGCGCCTCCGGCGCATCGAGCCCGTCGCGGACGCTTGCGAAGCGGGCGGTGCGCCAGCGCTCGGGATCGTCGCGGTCCATCAGCACGCCGGCCCAGGCGCCGCGGCACCCGTCCAGTCCCGCGATCCAGCGCGCCATTCCCCATCCTCGATTGCCTCGCCGCCCGGCGTCGACCAGAGTCGCATCGGATCCTGGATCGTACGAGGCCGCCGCTTGCGCGAGGATGCGACGAAACGGTTTTTCGCGAAGGCCCCGCGATGAGGGTGGGGCTGCGCATCCTCGATCCCCGCCTCTCGGGCTGGGGCTTTCCCCGCTGGGGCAGTCCCGGCTCGGCGGGGCTCGATCTCCATGCCTGCCTCGACGCGCCGCTGCTGCTGGCGCCGCAGGCCCCACCGGTGCTGATCCCGGCCGGGCTCTCGGTGCGGATCGGCAATCCCGATTGGTGCGGGCTGGTCTATCCCCGTTCCGGGCGGGGCCATCGCGACGGCCTCGTGCTCGGCAACGGCACGGGAGTGATCGATGCGGATTACGAGGGTCCGCTCCTGATCTCCGCCTGGAACCGCAATCCGGCGGGCGCGCCGATCGGCATCGAGCCGGGCGAGCGCATCGCGCAGATCGTGTTCACCCGGATCGTGCGGCCGGACTTCGAACTGATCGAGGAGCCGGTCGCCGATGAAGGCGACGGCGTCGGCCGGCGCGGGCAGGGCGGCTTCGGCTCGACGGGATCGCGCTGACGACGATAAGCTTGACCATATAAAGACTTAGTGCTCGTCCCGGCGAACTTTCCGCTGCCTCGTCCGTTGGTCCGGTCGATCCCCGAGCCCCGGACGAGACGCCATGGCCGCCCACGAGATCCTCGGCTATTTCGAGCACCGCACCGACGGTGCTTGGATCTGCGTGAAGCCGTTCACGCTCAACACCCGGTCGAGCCGGATCGACATCCGCCGGGGCCAGCGCTTCGAGTACGGGCGCCGTGTCGGCGGCCTCGATCTCGCGGAGTATCTGGAACAGCTCGGCTCGCAGTTCGGCTCCTGAAGCGACGCCATCGGATCGATCCGCAGGATGCGCTCCGGCACGACGTCGTCCATCTCGGCGACCTTCATGACGCTCACGGCCTGACAGGGCAATCGCTTGAAGCGATTGCCCTGGTTTGTTGACTTGCCTCAGTCGCCGGCGCCCGCCTCCGCGGGCTTAGGCTTTCGCTCCGCTCGACGCTTTTCAGGACACATGTCCTGAAAAGCCCGCTCCGCGCGGCGCTCTTCGCGCCGCGAAGCCGCGTAGGCGGCTTCGAGCGATTGCCCTACACGGCCTGACCGGCATCGTTGACGAGGATGTCGAGGGGCCCGAGGCTCCGCTCGGCGCATGCGAAGCGCTCGGCGCCCGCCCGCCGATGCCCGCATCCGCGCCGGTGATCGGCGCACGGCCGTCGAACTTCATGGCATTCCCCTGGAATTTCCTTGCCCATGGCCAGGGTGGTCTGTCAGGGGATGGAGGCGGCCCGTCGTGGGGCAAATCGGCCACACCGCGCAGGGATGTTCCCGTCGCGCCGCCTGTTCCGGGAACGGATCGCCGGCTACGCGACTTGGAGTGTGGCCCGCTATCCGTCAGGTAGCTGCCACTCTTTTTGACGCCACCAAGCGCGAGGCCTAGGTACTCACGATAATGTCCGCCGCCACGGCCCACCTCATCCCGCTCCCCGCCGAGGAGACCACGCCGACGACCCGCGACCGGATCGTGGAGGTGGCGGCCCGATCATTCCGGGAGATCGGCTACCAGAAGACCACGGTCGCCGACATCGCCCGGACCCTCAAGATGAGCCCGGCCAACGTCTACCGTTTCTTCGATTCCAAGAAGGCGATCAACGAGGCCGTGGTCGAGCGGGTGACCGGCGAGATCGAGGCGATGATCGCGGCGATCGCCACCGCGCCGCGGCTCGACGCGCCGGAGCGGCTCACGCGCATCGTCACGGCCCTGCACAACGATTGCCGCCGCCGCTGGGAGGCGCATCCGCGGGTCCACGAGATGGTCGAGGCGGCGATGAGCGAGAGCTGGTCGGTCTGCCAGGCGCATGTCGACCGTATCGAGGCGGTGTTCGAGCGCGTGGTCGAGGACGGCGTGCGCGAGGGCCACTTCGCCGTCGCCGACCCGAAGGCGGTCGCCGCCTGCCTCCATGCCGCGATCGTGCGCTACTGCCATCCGCTGTTGGTGAGCCGGCAACAGGACACGGCGCTGCCGCCGCTTCCAACGATGATCGCCTTCCTGCTCGGCGCCCTCAAGGCCGCCGACTTGTAGCCTCCCGCATCGTTGCCGGGTGACCCGCTCGGCTTCCGTCGCCCGAGCGTCCGGTCGAGGCTGTCGTCGTCGCGCCTTGCAGGACCGTCCCGGGGACGCGTGCCGCGATCGACGAGCCGTGATCCCATGAAAAACCTCCCGGAAATCGCTCCCGGGAGGCTTGTCTCGAACCTCGCGCGGTGCGGCTTACTGCGCCTTGTTCTGCGAGGGCTGCGGATAGGCTGGATTCTCGGCCGGGACATTGCCGCTGTTGGAGGACGGGGCCTTGTTGACCGAGCCCGTCGTGATCTCGCGGGCCGAGTCCTGGCTCTTGCCGGCGTAGTCGGCGGGAGACTCGGCGCGGTTCCAGCTCAGCAGGCCGACGGTGGCGACGGCGAGCAGGATCAGGCTGGCGACCAGCACGTAGAGGACGGGCTTGCCCTTCTCGCCCTGGCGGGCCTCGGTGGGATTCTCGATCGGGGCCATGAAGTTCCTCTCTCGGACGCCCGATGCCATCGGGCGCCTGCGGTGTGACGGGGATATGCCTCGCCAACGCCGCGCCCGCCGGGGATGTTCCTGGCGGCCAAGTCCGGCACCGAGCAGGCCAAGCGCCCATAGATCGACGCGCGCCCGTCAGAGCCCCTTCATGAAGCCCGCGAGCCGCATCAGGCCCTCGGGCCAGGGGCCGTGCCCGCTCGCCACGTTGATGTGGCCGGATTCGCCCGCATCGACCAGAGCCGAGCCCCAGGCATAGGCGTAGTCCTCGGCCCGCTCGTAGGTGCAGTGCGGGTCGGTGCGGCTCGCCACCAGCAGCGAGGGGAAGGGCAGCGGATCGCGCGGCACGGGGGCGAAGGCGCGCACGCTGTCGGGCAGGTCCGCCCCCGCCTCGATGTCGGGGAAGGCCACGAGCAGCGCGCCGCGCACGACTCTTGGCGGGAAGCGGGGGGCGGCCTCCACCGCGGCGACCACGCCGAGGCTGTGGGCGATCAGGATCACGGGCCGGCGCGCCGCCTCCACCGCCTCGACGATGCGCGCGCGCCAGGATTCCGGATCGGGCCGGTGCCAGTCCGCCTGCTCGACCACCCGCGCCGTCCGGAGGCGCCCGGCCCAGCGGCTCTGCCAGTGCTCCGCCTCGGAGCCGGCATAGCCCGGCAGGATCAGGATGTCGCAGTCGGCTGTCTTCATGATGGGCCTTTCGAAAAGCGCAAGCGGGCTCACCGGCGCAGCCCCGATCCCTGATGGCCCAGGGCGCGCATCCAGTCCGGCCAGTAGCCGAGACGATCGACCGTGACGATCCCGGCCGCGAGGACCAGGGCCCCGAGCGCGACCGCAGCCTGTGCCCGCGTCCAGCGGCGGCGCGCAAGGCGCGACAGGGTGAGGGCGATGTGGATCAGCGGTCCCATGCCGGCAGCATAGGGCCACGGGCGCCGGGACGCGAAAGCCCTCAGGCCGCTTCCCGCGCGGCCCCGACGCTGCGCCCGATCTGCGCGGCCAGCGGCACGCTCGCCTGGTTCTTGCCCTTGGCCTCGATCTCGAAATCGCTCCAGGCGAGGTGGCGGGCCACCAGCGCGTTGACCGCCTCGTTCCACATTTTGTCAGAATGGGCGGCGAGGTCGCGCCAGGAATGGCCGTTCTCGAAGAGCCTCACGAAGTCCGGCAGGGCGCCCGGATCGTGATCCGGCAGCAGGGTTTCCCGCGAGACGCTGATATGGCTCACCGGCCGAACCCCGCGCCAGGAGGCCATCACGGCGGCGATGCGGGGATCGTCCGGCTCGATGTACTCGCCGCGGCTCTCGACCCAGTGGTGGTGGAGATCGAGCACCACCGGCACCCGCTCGCCGAGGCGCAGGACCGCGTCGAGGCCGAACAGCGACTCGTCGTTTTCGACGGTGAGCAGGTTTCGCGCGGTCTCGGAGAGCAAGGACAGGCTCTCGCGAAACCCCTCGATGCCGGGCTCGCGGCCGCCGACATGGATGTTGAGGTGGGCCCCATGCGGGTGCCAGCCCGAGCCGTAGCCCAGCATCGCCATGACCTCGGCGTGATATTCCAACTCGGCGATGCCGTTTCCTTGCGCGTTCGGGTTGCGCGAGGCGATGATGCAGAACGGGCCCGGATGCATGCTGAGGCGCACGCCGCCCACCCGCGCCCGCTCGCCGATGCGGGCGAGGCCGGCCTCGATCAGGGCGCGCAGCGCGGTATCCGCGTAGAGCGGCATCGCCGTCGGGTGGGTGTAGCCGGGCAGGAGCGAACTCGCCATGCGCAGCAGCCGCTCCAGCGGCGGCCGGGCGGCGACCCACGTCACCTGCCGCTCCAGCGCCGCGAGGTTGTGGCGCACCACGTCCTCCAGCTTGCGCCGCCGCTCGGCGGGCCCGAGTCGCTGGAGGTTGGCCATCGTCACGGTGCCGAGATTCATCAGCTTGGCCGCGTCCTTGGCGGCCTTGAGCGTCCGGTGCGCCGGGTCCGGGTCCGGGATGAAGGTGCAGCAGAAGCCGAGGCGGGGTGGTGGGGATTGTTCGCGCGACATGGGCGGACAACGCGGTAGGGGCGCTCCGGTCACGGAGTGGAAAAGCTCAATCGTCGCGAAACGCGTCCACCGCCGCGCCCGCGAGGTTGGCCGCCATCAGCCGCTCGGCCTCGCCCTCCACCGGTCGCCGATTCTTTTGGAGCGCACCGAGCGCCGCGGCCCGCGCCTGGGCGAGTTTTCGCGCGGTGGCGAGATCAATCGCCTCGAACCGTACGGACTCGCCCGGCCGGCGCTGGGCGATCCGGCGAATGTCCGAAGAAATCACGGTCGCGATCTTCGGGTAGCCGCCGGTGGTCTGGCGGTCGGCCATCAGCACGATGGGGCGGCCGGAGCCCGGCACCTGCACCGAGCCCGTCACGGTGGCATCCGAGACGATGTTGAAGCCGCCCTCCCCGTGGGCGATGGCCGGCCCGTCGAGCCCGTAGCCCATCCGGTCGGCCTGCCCCGAGACCGTGAAGGTGCCTTGCAGGAAGGTCGCGAGGCCCTCGGGCGGAAAAAGATCGTCCTGGGGGCCGAGGACGACGCGGACCGGCCGGTCGGATTCCAGCGGGACGGGATCGAGACAATAATCCGTCTCGCCCGCGGGGGCGGGACCGGCGATCGGCAGTCGGTCGCCTTCGCGCAAGGGGCGCCCGTCGAGGCCGCCGAGGGCGGCGCGGCGGTGGAGCGCGACGCTGCCGAGGACGGGGCGCAGGCTGAAGCTGCCGGCGACCGCGAGCGTGGCGAACATGCCCACGCGGGGCCGCCCGAGCGTCAGCGCCGCGCCCTCCCGCAGCAGGAAGGCGCGGTGGTCGGCGAGGGGCTCGCCGTCGCAATGCAGCGGGCCGCAGGCCCCGGCGAGCGCCAGCCGCACCGGCCCGCCCTCGACGCGCAGCGTCGCGCTCGCGAGACCCAGTTCGATCGCCGCCGCATCGGGCGGGTTGCCGACCAAGTGATTGGCGGCGGCGTGGGCCAGCCGGTCCATCGGCCCCGAAGCCGAGAGGCCATCACGCAAAAAGCCCGGTCGGCCGCCGTCCTGGATCGAGGCGGCACCGGAGAGGCGCAGGAGGTGGAGGACGCCGCTCACGGGTCGCTCACTTCGGCGACGGTTTCGCCGGCCTCGGCGGCGGCCGCCAGCGCGTCCCAGTCCTTCGCGGGCGTCGGCACGAACCGCACCCGGTCCCCAGGGCGCAGCAGGAAGACGGGGTCGCGCTCCGGCACGAAGTTCCGGAAGGGCGTCCGCCCGAGAAGGTGCCAGCCGCTCGGGGCCGCGATGCTCGCGACCAGTGCCTGCGCCCCGCCGATGGAGATGGTGCCGGCGGGCGTCACCGGGCGCGGATGCGGGCGGCGCGACAGAGCGAGACCGGGGTCCAGCCCTTCGAGATAGGCGTAGCCCGGCAGGAAGCCGATCATCGCCACCCGGTATTCCGGCGCGGCGTGGCGCTCGATCACGGCCTCCGGCGCGATCCCGTGATGGGCGGCGACCGCGTCGAGATCGATCCCGAATTCGCCGCCATAGACCACAGGGATGCGCCACAGCCGCGTGGTGGCGGGCGGCGGCAGCGGCTCGGCGGCGAGCGCCAGCACGGTGCGGCCGAGCGCTTCCGGGTCGGCGGCGAGGGGGTCGAGATGGATGGTGAGCGAGCGATAGGTCGGCACCGTCTCGCGCAGCCCTGGCAGGGGACGCGCCCGAAGGGCGGCATCGAGGGCCAGCACGCGGGCCGAATGCGCCGGATCGATGCCGGCGCCGAATTCGATGGTGAAGGCCGTGTCTCCGCAGGCGAGCAGCCGCGGCGCGTCGTGCGTCATGGGGGCGAGGCTACCCGAAGACGCATCGGGCCGCGAGGCATCGGCCCGAGACGAAACCCGCGACCGTCACTCCGGGGCCGCGGAGCGGAACCCGGAGCCCACCCGTGACGCGCGGCTTCGCACCGCGTCGCGGCCGGTCGTGGATCCCGGGTTCCGCTGCGCGGCCCCGGGATGACGTGTGTGGTGAGGCGTCGCGAACCCGTTCCTCAGAGCCGGTGCGCCGTGCGCTCCGCCTCGTCGCGCGTGTCCTGCTCCGATGCCGGACCGGCCGCCCGCTGGACGGCGGCGTCGATGTTGTCCGGATCGAGCGCGGTCTCGACGAAGGTGCGGCCGCGCTGGGTCAGGTCGCGGGCGTAGCGCACGCCCTGGTCGCGCAGGTCGTCGGCGTAGGGGCCGAGGGCCCGGTCCTCCTGGCGGGTGCGCGGCAGGAGCGCGCCGAGCAGCAGGCCCGCGGCGAGGCCGACCACGCCGACCAGCAGCGGGTTCTCGGCGATGAACGCCTCGGTGGCGGTGCGGCCGCGGTGCAGGCGCTGCGCCCCGCGGTCGGCGAGGTCGGCGGCGCGCTGGCGCTGGGTGTCGTAGCGGTCCTCGGCCCAGGCGCGGGCGTCCTCGTAGGTGTCCTCGGCACGCGCGCGGGCCGAGCGCAGGGTCTCGCTCGCGCGCTCACGGGCAGTGCCCGCCGCGTCGCCGACGCGGTCGCGCAGCTCGGAGGCCTTGTCGGCGGCCTGATCGCGCAGGGACGAGGCCTGCTCGGCGACGCGGTCGCGAAGGCCGGAAGCCTCGTCGGTGGTCTCGCGCACGGTGTCGTGCAGGCCCTGCTGAAGCCGGGCATTGGCGTCGCGGCCCGCGGCGGTGGCGCGCTCGGAGGCGCTGTGCAGGCTGTGCTCGACGCCCTCGGCGCGGGGCATGCCGGCCTTGGCGGCGAGGTGCTCGGGCAGGGTCTCGACCGGGATGCCCTCGGTCGGGCGGGGCGGGATGGCGGGATCGTGGTTCATGGTGGGCTCCGTTTCGTGCGGGGCGCGGCGGCGCCGGAAGGGGCGCCGCGCGCGGGCAATCGGGGTTCAGACCTGCGGGCGCTCGCCGGGCAGGTCGTGCGGCGGCTTCCCGGCCGGAGCGTCGGGATCGTAGGTGCGGTCGGCGCCCGTCACCGTGACGGGCTTCGTCTCCACCGGCACCAGCGCCCGGCTCGCCCGCTGGCGGCCGGTGCGCATGCCGTTGAGCAGCAGCCCGACGCCGGCCGCGATCAGCAGCACCGGCACGGGGTTGCGCCGCACCGTGTCGAGGGCCTCGTCGTAGAAGCCGCTGTAGGGCGTGCGCCGGGCGGAACCCAGCATCTCGTCGACGAGGCTCGACGCGTTGAGGCGGCCCTGGATGCGGTCGATGGTCTCGTCGAGCCGGGCGCGGCGCTGCTCGATATCCTTTTCCAGATCCGAGATCGATTCGCTCATCCCGAGACCCTTTCCGTCAGCGCGCGGGCATCCTGCCGGACCTGTCGGCTGGTCCGGGTCGGGGCGAGGTTGGACAGGGACATCGCGCGGGCGCCGAGGATGCCGAGGATCACCGCGACGAGGAGCATCCCTCCGCCGACCAGGAGGGCGGCGAGCCATTCGGAGCCGACGAGGGTCGCGACGTACTTCACCAGCGCACCGATCAGCACCAGCATCGCGGTCACCGCGAACACCGCGGCGAACACCATCATGCCGAGGCCGACGAACAGCGAGCGGACGTTGTTCGTCATCTCGGTGCGGAAGAGCGCGATCTCCTTGCCGGCGAGTTCGCTCGCCTCGCGCAGCGCGTCGGCGATGAGCGCCTGGATCGAGGAGGACGGCGGAGGTGGGGGCGGAGGGCTTGCCATGATGGTCGCCTTCGCTCCTCAGGCCCGATGGTCGCGGTCGAAGGCCGGTGCGGGCTCGCCCGAGGCCTTGATGAAGCGCGCGAGCAGGAAGCCCGCCGCGAAGGTCGCGACCGCCGTTGTCACCGGGGAGCGCCGGGCGAAGGCCTCGGCCTCGGTGTAGAAGTCCTCCAGGCCCCGCCGCTCGATCGAGCCGGCGAGACCCTCGAGCCCCTCCGCCGCGCTGTCGAAGAAGGCGCGGAGGTTGGGGCGGTCCTCGAAGGTCCGGCCGGAATCGCGGATCGACTGGGCGATGTCGCCGACCGAGCGGGCGGCCTCGCCTTTTCGCTGATCGACATAGGCGTAGGCCTGCTTGCGGGCGGCGGAAGCGAGCCCCCGGCCGCGCTCGGCGGCGAGATGCGCGGTGTCCTCGACGTCGTGGCGCAGATCCTTCAGGTCCGCCGGGCGGGCGGCCGGGTCGGCTCCGGCAGCGGGGTCCGGTGATGCGGAGGCGGTCATGGTCTCGGTTCCTGCAAAGCGGTGTGGGTGAGGCGGCCGGAAAGCGGTGTGGGTGAGGCGGCCGGCGTAGGATGCGACGGCAGCAAAAGAATTCGGCCTGAGAACCGATGGCCGTGCTGCAGGGTTCCGCTTCCGGACGTTCGGTCTCGCGGATGCTTCCCCGGTCCACGGCCGAGAGCCGGCCAACCGGACGCATGGGAAGAACGGCTTGACAGAAGGACCTGGCGATAAAGGGCTTGGCGAGAAAGGCGATGGGAGCGGCTTGCCGGACGCGCCGCCTGACACGGCGCGGGTCGCCATGTCGGAGCCTCGCGCTTCGGTGCCGTCGCGCGCCGCCGCGCGGCCTCCGACGGGCCGTGGGAACCCGTTCTGCTCGCTTGACCGGCGGAGGACGATGGGATTGGCTGCAACCCGACGGATCGCGTGGGATTCCTGCGCGTTTTCCCACGGACGTTTAAGACTCTACAGGCGGGCGCAGCCCTCGCGCCCGCTGCAACGAGGACCGGAGCCGGGTTCGTGGCACGTCTGATCATCGTCTCGAATCGTGTCGCCGTGCCTGCCGAGGGCAAGGACGCGGTCTCCGCCGGCGGCCTCGCCGTCGCGGTCAAGGAGGCGTTCTCCTCCTATGAGGGGCTCTGGTTCGGCTGGAGCGGCAACATCCGCGACAATCCGAGCCTCGAGCCGGAGCTGATCGACCGCGGGCCGATCCAGTACGCCGTGCTCGACCTCTCGCCCCAGGATCACCGCGAATATTACGCCGGCTTCGCCAACCGGGCGCTGTGGCCGATCATGCATTACCGCATCGGGCTCGGCACCTTCTCGCGCTCGGACTATGCCGGCTACCAGCGCGTCAACCAGTCCTTCGCCCGGGCGCTCGCCAAGCTGGTCGAGCCCGACGACCTGATCTGGGTGCACGATTACCACCTGCTGCCGCTGGCCTCCGAGCTGCGCGGCCAGGGCATCGCCAACCCGATCGGCTACTTCCACCACATCCCCTGGCCCGCGGCCGACGTGTTCAACACCCTGCCGGCGAGCAACGAATTGCTGCGCGCCATGGCCGATTACGACCTGATCGGCCTCCAGACCGACGCCGACGTGCAGAACCTCTCGCGCAACTTCATCGACACGATGCGGGCGATTCCTCTGGGCGGCGGCGCCCTGATGGTCGATGGCCGCCGCACCCGCATCCGCTCCTTCCCGATCGGCATCGATGTGGCGAGCTTCAAGGAGGCCGCCGACAAGGCCGGCTCCAACAAGGTGGTGCGCGAGACCATGGCGGGCCTGCGCACCCGCAAGCTCCTTATCGGCGTCGACCGGCTCGACTACTCGAAGGGCGTGCCCGAGCGGATGGAGGCGGTGGACCGCTTCTTCGCCTCGAACCCGGACCAGCGCGGCAACGTCGTCTACATCCAGATCACCCCGAAATCCCGCAGCGAGGTGCCGGAATACGAGCAGCTCTCGCGCGAGGTGAACGAGAAGGTCGGCGACATCAACGGCACGCTGGGCGAGCCCGCCTGGACGCCGATCCAGTACGTCACCAAGGCCTATCCGCGCCCCGTGCTCGCCGGCCTCTACCGCGCGGCTCGCGTCGGCCTCGTCACGCCGATGCGCGACGGCATGAATCTGGTGGCCAAGGAATACGTCGTGGCGCAGAGCGAGGAGGACCCCGGCGTCCTCGTCCTGTCGAAGTTCGCCGGTGCCGCGCGCCAGCTGCCCGAGGCGCTGCTCGTCAACCCCTACGACCGCTTCGAGGTCGCGGAGGCGATCCGGCAGGCGCTCTACATGCCGCGGGCCGAGCGCCTGGAGCGCTGGAAGCCGATGGCCGACCGCATGCTGCGCGAGGACGTGGATTGGTGGGCCCGCAGCTACATGGCCGAACTCGAATCCTTCCGCACCGTCGAGCGCGAACCGCCGCGGGCGGCGGCCGCCGCCGAGTAGCTTCCGCCGTCTCGAACCGGCGCTCCGACTTGCGGCGCACAGCCGCTTGAGCTTCGCCCGGCCAGTCTTTAACCAAGTCCCGCAGCCTCCCGCGGCTGGGAGCCCGGCGGGTGCGGCGTTCCAGCCCGGCCACGACGAAGGACCGGGATGATCGTCATCGAGGAGGGCCTGCCGACACCGCTCGGCGCGCATTTCGACGGCCGCGGCGTCAACTTCGCCCTCTTCTCGCAGCACGCGACCGCGGTCGATCTCTGCCTGTTCGAGCCGGGCGCCCGCCACGAATCGCGCACGATCCGCCTGCCCTGCCGGACCGACGACATCTTTCACGGCTACGTCCACGGCCTGCTGCCGGGCCAGCATTACGGCTACCGCGTGCTCGGGCCGTGGGAGCCGAGTGCGGGCCATCGCTTCAACCCGGCGAAACTCGTCCTCGACCCCTATGCCCGCGAGATCGCCGGCCGCATCCGCTGGCACGACGCGCTCTACGGGCACCGCCGCGGCGCCGCCCGCGAGGATCAGTTCGACCGGCGCGACAGTGCGCCCTTCATGCCCCGCTGCGTGGTGACGCGGCCCGACACCCCCGATCCGGTGGCCCTGCCGCCGCACCGGCCGCTGCACGAGAGCGTCATCTACGAGGCCCACGTCAAGGCGCTGACCATGACGCATCCGGCCCTCTCGCTGCCGGAGCGCGGCACCTATCTCGGACTCGCGCACCCGGCGATCATCGAGCACCTGTTGAAGCTCGGCGTCACCGCGCTCGAACTACTGCCGATCCAGGCCTTTGCCGACGACCGCTTCCTCGTCGAGAAGGGCCTCGTGAACTTCTGGGGCTACCAGCCCTACAACTACTTCGCCCCCGAGCCGCGCTATCTCGGCGAGGGCGACGCCAGCGGCCTGCGCTTCGCGATCCGCGAACTCGCCGCGGCCGGCATCGAGACCCTGATCGACGTGGTCTACAACCACACGGCCGAGGGCGACCATCTCGGGCCGACGCTCGCCTTCCGCGGCATCGACAACGCCAGCTACTACAAGCTCGACCCGGAGGACCGCCGCCGCAACATCGACTGCACCGGCTGCGGCAACACCCTCGACGTCGCCCATCCCCGCGTCATGCGGATGGTGCTCGACAGCCTGCGTCACTGGGTGACCGTCTACGGCGTGGCGGGCTTCCGCTTCGATCTCGCCTCCAGCCTCGGCCGCGCCCCGCACGATTTTTCGCCCGAAGCGGCGTTCTTCCAGGCCGTGCAGCAGGACCCCGTCCTGTCGCGCGTCAAGCTCATCGCCGAGCCGTGGGACATCGGTATGGGCGGCTACCGGCTCGGCGGCTATCCCTACGGCTGGAGCGAATGGAACGACCAGTTCCGCGACAACCTTCGCGGTTTCTGGCGCGGCGACCGCGGCACGCTGGCCAAGCTAACGCAGGGCCTCTCGGGCTCCCGCGAGATTTTTCTGCCGTCCGGCCGCTCACCCTTGGCCAGCATCAATTTCGTGGCCTCCCACGACGGCTTCACGCTCGCCGACGTCGTCGCCTACGAGGCCAAGCACAACGAGGCCAACGGCGAAGGCAACCGCGACGGCCACGGCCACAACCTCACCTGCAATTACGGGATCGAGGGGCCGACCGACGATCCCGCGATCTTGAGCCTTCGCGCCCGCCAGAAGCGCAACATGCTGGCCTGCGTGTTCTTCGCGCAGGGCGTGCCGATGCTGCTGATGGGCGACGAGCGCTCGCGCACCCAGAACGGCAACAACAACGCCTATTGCCAGGACAACGCTCTGAGCTGGATGGATTGGGAGACCGATCCCGATCCGGCGCTCGCCGAGTTCGTCGGCAACCTCGCCGCCCTGCGCCGCGTCTGCCGCTCGCTGCGGCGGCGCCACTTCCTGATGGGGGCCGAGGTCGAGGGCACCGGCCTCAAGGACGTGCACTGGCTCTCCCCCAACGCCGCCGAGATGGACGGCGCCGCCTGGGCCGACGGCGAACGCCAGGCCTTCGGCATGCAGATGAGCAACGACATCGCCGGCTCCGAGCGCGTGCTGATCCTGATGAACGCCGCGACCGCGCCCTGCCTCTTCGCCCTGCCGCCGGCGCTGGGCGGCCCCTGGCGCCCGGTCTTCGACACCACGCTGCCCGTCGGCACCGTGCCCGAGGGCAGCCGCCCCGCGGTCGAGGCCGGCGGCACGGTCGATCTGCCCGAGCGGGCCGTGCTGGTGCTCAAGGGCGCGCCAGCGGTGGCGTGAAGCGCCGATCGGCCGGGAAAACCCTGTCGGCGTCTCGGTTTCGCCGGCCCGACTATGGCATCGTGCGTTTCACGGCGCGGTCTGGGATTGGGACGGGAGCGGATGATGACGGCAAGCGGCGGGGCGGCTGCGGTGACGGTGGTTGATCATCCGCTGGTCCAGCACAAGCTGACGATGATGCGCGACCGCGACCGCTCGACGAAGGGGTTTCGCGAACTCCTCAACGAGATCGGCATGCTGCTGGCCTACGAGGTGACCCGCGACCTGCCGCTGGAGGCGATCTCGATCGAGACGCCGCTCCAGCGCATGGAGGGCCGCCAGATCGCCGGCAAGAAGCTCGTGCTCGCCCCGATCCTGCGGGCCGGCGTCGGCTTCCTCGACGGGATGCTGTCGCTGATGCCCTCGGCGCGCGTCGCCCATATCGGGCTCTACCGCGATCCCGACACGCTCCAGGCGGTCGAGTATTATTTCAAGTCGCCGTCCGACCTCGCCGACCGCACCGTGCTGGTGCTCGACCCGATGCTGGCGACCGCCAACTCGGCGGTGGCCGCGGTGGAGCGGCTGAAGAGCCGGGGGGCGAAGGACCTGCGCTTCGTCTGCCTGCTCGCCGCGCCCGAGGGCATCGCCCGGTTCCAGCAGGCGCATCCCGACGTGCCGGTCTGGACCGCGGCGATCGACGAGCGTCTCAACGATCACGGCTACATCGTCCCGGGCCTCGGCGACGCGGGCGATCGGATGTACGGGACGCGGTAGGGCTCGCGCTGACCCACATTGCCAATCGAGGCGAGCGACAGCACCGTATGGCCCGGCGCGAAGAGCGCCGCGCGCAGCGGCCTCGGCTACGCCGAGGCGTCTAGCGGAGCGAAAGCCTAAGGCCGCGGACGCGGCCGCCGGCGCTTGAGGCCGAAACTAGCGAGTCGGGATCGGCGTCTCGCCGCGATAGTCGTAGAAACCGCGCTTGGTCTTGCGGCCGAGCCAGCCGGCCTCGACGTACTTCACCAGCAGCGGGCAGGGGCGGTACTTCGAATCCGCCAGCCCCTCGTAGAGCACCTGCATCACCGACAGGCAGGTGTCGAGGCCGATGAAGTCGGCGAGCTGCAGCGGGCCCATCGGGTGGTTGGCGCCGAGCTTCATCGCCGTGTCGATCGACTCGACCGAGCCGACGCCCTCGTAGAGCGTGTAGATCGCCTCGTTGATCATCGGCAGCAGGATGCGGTTGACGATGAAGGCCGGGAAATCCTCCGACATCGTCGAGGTCTTGCCGAGCTTGCCGATGAAGGCCTTGGCCGACTCGTAGGTCGGGTCCTCGGTGGCGATGCCGCGGATCAGCTCGACGAGCTGCATCACCGGCACCGGATTCATGAAGTGGATGCCGATGAAGCGGTCCGGCCGGTCGGTCGAGGCGGCGAGCCGCGTGATCGAGATCGACGAGGTGTTGGTGGCCACCATCGCGTCGGGCCTGAGCGACGGGCACAGGGCCTGGAAGATCTTGCGCTTGGTCGCCTCGTCCTCGGTCGCCGCCTCGATGACGAGGTCGCAGGGGCCGAGATCCTCGTAGGCGCGCGCCAGGGCGATCCGCTCCAGGGCGACGCGGCGCTGGTCCTCGCTCAGGCTGCCCTTCTGCACCTGTCGGGACATGTTGGCGTCGATCAGCGCGAGGCCGGCGTCGAGCCGCTCGGGATCGCGGTCGTTCAGCCGGACGTCGAGGCCCGAGGCCGCGCAGACATGTGCGATGCCGGTCCCCATCTGGCCGGCACCGATGATGCCGACCGTCTTGATCTCGATGCCCATAACCGTCTCGCGTCTCACCTGCTGCGGCATCGCCGGGCGAACCGCCTGTATACCATGCGGCACTGCAACAAATGCGTCAAACCCGTCTTTCGCCACGTCCTGGCCGGAGCGGCCCGCCCTCGGGTGACACGAGGGCGGAGACGCTCGAACGCTACCGGTCCTTCGCCTTGGCGATCTCGGCCTGGAGTTCCGGCACGACCTGGAACAGGTCGCCGACGAGCCCGTAATCCGCCACTTGGAAGATCGGCGCGTCCTCGTCCTTGTTGACCGCGACGATGACCTTCGAGTCCTTCATGCCGGCGAGATGCTGGATCGCGCCGGAGATGCCGACCGCGACGTAGAGGTCGGGGGCGACCACCTTGCCGGTCTGGCCCACCTGCCAGTCGTTGGGGGCGTAGCCGGCATCGACCGCCGCGCGGGAGGCGCCGACCGCGGCGCCGAGCGCGTCGGCCAGCGGCTCGATCAGCTCCTTGAACTTGTCCGCCGAACCGAGCGAGCGGCCGCCGGAGACGATGAACTTGGCCGAGGCCAGCTCCGGCCGGTCGGACTTGGCGATCTCTTCGGACTTGTAGGCGGCGCCGAGCGCGTCGGGCGCTGCCGCCGACACGGCCTCGACGGAGGCGGCGGAGCCGCCCTCTTCCGCGGCCTTGAAGGCGGCGGTGCGCACCGTGATGACCTTCTTGCCCGAGGCCGCCTGCACGGTCTGGATCGCGTTGCCGGCGTAGATCGGCCGCTCGAACGTGTCGGGCGAGACGACCTTGATGATGTCGGAGACCTGGGCGACGTCGAGGAGCGCCGCGACGCGGGGCAGGGTGTTCTTGCCCGTCGTCGTCGCGGCGGCGACGATCGCGTCGTAAGGCTCGGCGAGCGCGACGATCAGCGCCGCGTTGGTCTCGGCGAGATCGTGGTCGTAGGCCGCGTCCTCGGCGTTCAGCACCTTCTCGACGCCGTCGAGCCGGCCCGCGGCCTCGGCCGCCGCCTTCGAGTTCGCGCCGGCCACCAGCGCGTGGATCGGGCCGCCGAGTTCCTTGGCCGCCGTGAGGGCCTTGAGCGTGCCGTCCTTGATCTTGCCGTCGGCGTGCTCGACGTAGAGGAGCGTGGTCATCGGGAGACCTTGTCGAATGAGGGAGTTAGCGCCGCTCGACCTCTCGGGAGCGGCGCGCGAACTTCGAAAATCAGAGGACGCCGGCCTCGACCTTGAGCTTCTGGACGAGCTCCGCCGCGGAGCCGACCTTGATGCCCGCCGAGCGGCCCGGCGGTTCGGCGACCTTCACGACCTTCAGCTTGGGCGCGACGTCGACGCCGAGGGCGTCGGTGGCCAGCTCCTCCAGCGGCTTCTTCTTGGCCTTCATGATGTTGGGCAGCGAGGCGTAGCGCGGCTCGTTGAGGCGCAGGTCCGTCGTGACGATGGCGGGGAGCTTGAGCGACACGGTCTGGAGGCCGCCATCGACCTCGCGGGTCACGTCGATGCTTCCATCGCCGAATTCCAGCTTGAAGGCGAAGGTGCCCTGCGGCCAGCCGAGCAGCGCGGCGAGCATCTGGCCGGTCTGGTTGGAATCGTCGTCGATCGCCTGCTTGCCGAGGATGACGAGTTCCGGGCTCTCCTTTTCGACCACCGCCTTGAGGAGCTTGGCCACCGCCAGCGGCTCGCAATTCACGTCGGTCTTGATCAGGATGGCGCGGTCGGCGCCCATGGCGAGCGCGGTGCGCAGGGTCTCCTGCGCGGCTTGCGGGCCGATCGAGACGGCGACGATCTCGGTGGCCTTGCCCTTCTCCTTCAGGCGGATCGCCTCCTCGACGGCGATCTCGTCGAAGGGGTTCATCGACATCTTGACGTTGGCGAGTTCCACGCCCGATCCGTCGGCCTTCACGCGGATCTTCACGTTGTAGTCAACGACCCGCTTGACGGGCACCAGAACCTTCATGGCAGTCGCTTTCCTCCGTGTCGCCGACCGAAGGCGGGCGCCCGTGAGGCGGCCACGCCTGTGCGACGGCAATCCCATTGTGATTGTCAGAGCGGGCGGGACCGTAACGAGCCGATTTCCCGCTTGTCAACGCGCGTTATCGGCAGGTCCGTGATGATCGCTCGAAGCGATCGTCACGCCCCCTTTTTGTCGACCTCAATCGCCGGCGCCCGCCTCCGCGGGCTTGGGCTTTCGCTGTGCTGGACGCCTCGGCGTGGCCGAGGCCGCTGCGCGGGGCGCTCTTCGCGCCCGGCATATCGTGACATCGCTCGTTCCGAACGATGTCGACTTTGAAATCAGCGGTTCTGGCCGGGAACCCACAGCACGTCGTCGGCCCCGTCGCGGTTGGCCGCGCGGGAGGCCACGAACAGGAAGTCCGAGAGGCGGTTGAGGTATTGCAGCGCCTCCGGAGAGATCGCCTCGCTCTCGATGGCGGAGAGCGACACCACCAGCCGCTCGGCCCGGCGGCAGACGGTGCGGGCGAGGTGCAGCGCGGCCGCCGTCGGCGAGCCGCCGGGCAGCACGAAAGACTTCAGCGGCGGGATGTTCTCGTTGAGCGCGTCGATCTCGGTCTCCAGGCGCTGCACCTGGGCGGCCACCACCCGCAGGGGCTCGTAGCCGAGCGGCTCCGCGCTCGGCGGCGTGGCGAGGTCGGCGCCGAGATCGAACAGGTCGTTCTGGATGCGCGCCAGCATCGCGTCCAGCGCCGGCTCGGCGTGGAGGCGGGCCAGTCCGATGCAGGCATTGGTCTCGTCGACGGTGCCGTAGGCCTCGACCCGCAGATCCGCCTTCGAGCGGCGCTCGCCGTTGGCGAGCCCGGTCGTGCCCTTGTCGCCGGTGCGGGTGTAGATCCGGTTCAGCTTGACCACGACGTCCCTCCCCGCGGGCCCGAAAAACCCGCCGGGCGATGGTGTTTCGCGCGCAGCGGGTCTTTGCAAGGGGATTGATGCGGCTACGTTCAACACCGCCGTCATTCCGGGGCGCCGCAGGCGAACCCGGTATCCACGACGGGCCGCGACGCCAAGTGGGGCCGCGCATCACGGGTGGATCCCGGGTTCCGCTGCGCGGCCCCGGGATGACCGCCCGTTCGATACGGAGGCGCGAAGCCTCAGAAGGTGTAGCCGATCTTGCCGCCGAAATTGGTCAGGCCGCGGTTGTCGCCGCAGAGGCCGGCGTTCGACATGTGCTCGACGGTGGCCATCACGCTCCATTGCGGGGTGATGCGGAAGCCGAGAGCCGCGGCCTCGCGGAAGAGCGGGTTGCAGCCCAGCGTGTTGAACCCGTAGGGCGTGCCCTCCTTCGGGCCGACATAGCCGTTGTGGGCGGCGCCGCCGAAGAAGCCTTCGATGAAGACGCGGCGGCCGAGCGTCTCGGGGAAGAGGTCGATCGTCCAGGTGCCGCCGAGATAGGCGTAGCTGGTGCGCCCGCCGGTGTTGTAGCTGCCGCCGACCGTCGGGCGCGGCACGAAGGCCTGCCAGAACGGATCGAGGCTGACGACCGGCTTGGCGAACAGGATCTCGCCGTTGACGTTGGCGGTGCTGAAGCCGGGGACCTTGCCCTCGGCGCTGCCCGGATCCTGCACCGAGCCGCCGATGCGGATCTCGGAGACGATGCTGTAGGGCTGGACCGGGGCGGCGTAGGGCAGCGGCGCGGGCGCCCGGCGACCGCCGAGGTCGGCGGCCTGCGCGGCCGTGGCGGCCAGCGCGCCGGCCACGATCAGGGCCGTAGTCCGGGCAAAGGGTGACATCATCGGCGGTGCATCCGGTTGAACCGCCCTCGAATACCACGCGGCCCCGGAGCCATCCCGCGGATTCATCCGCCCGTCACGCTTTTGCCGGGCCGGTGGGGCGCCCATGCCACACTGTCCCGGAGGGCCCCGCACGCAAGGCGCGGGTCGGCCTCAGGCCGAGCGCCACCAGACGACGCCCATGATGACGACGATCGCCACGAACTGCAGCAGCACGCGCAGGCGCATCAGCTTCTGCGAGAGGTTGGCGCTGCCGCCGCGCATCATGTTGACGAGGCCGAACAGGAGGACGGCGGCCACGGCGACGCAGGCGAGGAGGACGAGCTGGTTGGCCGACATTTTTTTGCAGTTGTCCCGATAGGAGCCTGCGCGCGTCGCGGGGGCTCATGTGGTTGATCCGCGCGCCGGTCAGTTCCGGCGCAGCAGGCGCTCGAAATAGTCGAGTTCCTCCTGCGGACGCGAGGGGTCGCCGAGCTTGCGCCGCAGCTCCTCCATGATCCGGCGGGCGCGCTGGACCGCCGATTCGTCGGCGCCCGGCACCCGGACCCGGCCGTCGGAGATGTCGCGCCCGCGGGTCGGGCGGCCGAGGGGATCGTCGTCGCCGCCGCCGGGACGGCCCTGCTGGGCCTGCTGCTGGCCCTCGCCCTCCCCCTGGCCCTCGCCCTCGGCCATCTGCTGCATCTGCTTCTGCATGCCCTCGGCGCCGCGCTTCAGCCCGTCCAGCGCCCGGCCCTGCGCATCGACCGCGTCGCCGTTGCGGCCCTGGCCGAGCGCGTCCTCGGCCTCCTTCATGGCGTCCTCCGCATCGGCGAGCCCCTGCTCGCCCTGGAGGCCCTGCTGCTTCATCCGCTCCTTGAGATCCTGCAGCTGCTCGCGCAGGCCCTGCTGGCGCTGGCCGGGGCTCTGGCCCTGCTGCCCCTTCTGGCCGGGACCCTTCTGACCTTCGCCCTGCTGTCCCTGCTCGCCGGGCTGGTTCTGGCCCTGCTGACCCTGCTGCTGCTGGCCGCGCTGCCCCTGCTGACCCTGGGGCTGCCCGTTCTGCTGCTGCTGGCCCTGCCGCGGGCGCTGGCCGGGCCGGGGGCGCGGCTGGCCGTCCTGGCCCTCCTTGTAGGTTTCGTCGCGCAGGTCCTGCTGGTCGCGGGACATCTTGTCGAGCTCGTCGAGCTGCCGGTTCATCTCGGCCTGCCCGTCGCCGGACTTCTGGCCCTGGTTCTCGGCGCTCTGGAGGTTTTCGAGCGTGTTGCGCAGCTGTTCGAGCAGGCGCTGGGCTTCCGCCGTGTCGCCGCGCTCCATCGCGTCCTGCATGTCCTTCAGCATCTTCTCCAGATCGTCGGGGGTGACGGTCTTGGCGCCCTTCTGCTGCTGTTGCTGCTGGCGCTCGGATTGCTGCTGACGGTTTTGCGGGTTCTGCCGCTGGCGCTCGGCAAACTCCTTCATGAACTTGTCGAGCGCCTGCTTCAGATCCTGGGTGAGCTTCTTGATCTCCTCGTCGGGGGCGCCGCGCTCGATCGCCTCCTTCAGCCGGTCCTGGGCGGCGCGCAGGGCCTTCTCGGCATCCGAGAGGTCGCCGTCCTCGATCTTGAGGGCCATCTCCCACAGGAGGTCGGCCACCCCGATCAGGTCGTCGTCGGTCCTGGCCGCGCGCAGGCGGTTGCCCGCGGTGGTGAGCCCGAGGAAGATCGACGGCTCCGGCGTGAACCGGTCAGGGGCGATCAAGAGCGCGTCGAGCGCGGTCTGGACGCGATTGCGGTCCTCGTCCGGGGCGGTGACGAGGCGGCGGCGCTCCTCCGCCAGGGCGCGGGCGAGCGCCTTGGTGAAGGGGCGGCCCGGCAGCAGCGTCTCAGCGGGTTGGGTGCGGCCCTCCTGCCCGGCCTCGTCGCGCACGACGAGCGTCAGCCGCACGCGGGCGCCGGACCAGGGATTGTCGGTGAGATCGACCAGCGACTTGGTGTCGTGCTCGCCGGTGGCGTCGGCGGGCAGCGCCAGGGCGAGCTTGGGCACCGGCACCAGCGAGCGGCCGGGCTTCAGCGGCTCGACCAGCCCCTCGGCGGACGCGATGCCGTAATCGTCCTTGGCCCGGTAGGTGAGCGAGAAGGTGCCGCGCCCGTTCACCTCGATCCCGCCGACCTGCCGCACCTCGGGGGGAAGGTCGGGGATCGTCTCGACCACGAGGCGCTGCGGCTCGGAGCCGGAGGCCGAGATGCCGAGTTCGGCCGTGCCGCCGGTCAGGCGGAAGCGCTCCTCGCGCAGCGACGCGCGGGTATCGGCTCCTTGTCCTTGCGTCAGGACGGGGCGCGGGGCCGGCTTGCGGTCTGCGGCCTCGTCCCTGGCCACGGGCACCAGGGCGGCGTTCGGGGTGAGGGTCGCCTCGCCCTGGCCGGCGATGCGCACGATCAGGGTCGAGTTCACCGGCGCGCGCAGGCGCTGCACTGCGTCCTTGCCGCCCGCCATGGTGACGATCAGCGGCGGGACGCGGGTGTAGATCGGCGGATCGATCCAGCCGTCGACGCGGAAGCTCGGGGCCGCGGCCGGGGGCTCGCGCCAGTCGAAGGCGGCGGCGACGCGCCCGCGCCATTCGGGGCCGGCGACGAACAGGGCCGCGAGCGCCGCCACCAGCGCGCCCGCCCGCAGCGCGCGCGGATCGTGCCGCGGCATGTCCGGCCGCGGCGGGCCGACCCGCAGCCGGGCGACGGCGGCCGCAGCCCGCTTCTGGTGGAGCGCCCAGAGCGCGCGGGTGGCCGGATCGGTCCCGCCGACGGCCAGCGTATCCTCGATCGCCGAGGCCGGATCGTGGGCGAGGCCCTTCTCGCGCGCGGCCTCCCGGTCGATCCGGGTCAGCGCCTCGCGCCGGCTCGGGCGCGCGACACGCAGGATGGGCATCAGCGCGGCAAGCCCCAGAAGCGCGAACAGGCCCAAGCCCACCATGCGCCCGAGCGGCGGCAGATCGAGCCACAGGCCGAGCCAGGACGCGGCGAGGAACAGGAGGATGACGCCGAGCGGGCGCCACAGCACCGGCCAGACCCGCTCCCACAGGCCCGCTGCCCGTGCGCCCGCCACGAGCCGGTCGAGGCGCCGCCGCGCGTCGCCGGGCCGGGTCTCGGGAGGGGTCGGTTCGGCCTCGTTCATCGTGATCGGTCGCGGCTCCCGCACATCGAAGGGGAAGCTAGCATGGTGGCGGGCCGGCACCATCGGGTCAAATCAGCCCAGCCGCGTTTGCGCCGACGCAAGCCCTCTCCCCTCTGCGGGAGAGGGTGGCCCCTGCGTCAGCAGGGGTCGGGAGAGGGGAGCGACAGTACCGCTTGGCCGCGTTCGACGTGAAGTCTTCGGAAGCGTCGTCCCCTCTCCCGCCTCGCATCCGCGAGGCACCCTCCCCCGCAGAGGGGGGGAGGGTTCATCGGCGTTACGTCAGCCACTCCGGCACCCGATCCAGCCGGATCAGATCCTCATAGCTCGGCCGCGGGCGCACCACCGCCGAGCGGTCCCGGCTCACCAGCACCTCCGGCACGAGGCGGCGGCTGTTGTAGGTGCCGGCCTGGACCGCGCCGTAGGCGCCCGCGCTCATCACCGCGATCAGGTCGCCGGCCGCGACCTCCGGCATCTCGCGGGCGAGCGCGAGATAATCGCCGGTCTCGCAGACCGGGCCGACCACGTCCGCGGTGATCCGGGGGGCGTCGGGCGCGGCCTCGGTGACCGGGCGCAGCGCGTGGAACGCCTCGTAGAGGGTGGGGCGGATCAGGTCGTTCATCGCCGCGTCGACGATGACGAAGGTCTTGGCCTCGGTCGGCTTCACGTAGATCACGCGGGTGACGAGGATGCCGGCATTGCCCGCGATCATCCGCCCGATCTCGAAGACCGGGCGCAGGCCGAGCGGCCGGAAATGCGGGCGCAGGATCGCGGCGAGCGCCGCCGGGTCCGGCGGGGGGGCGTTGTCGTCGCGGTAGGGGATGCCGAGGCCGCCGCCGAAATCGACGTGATGCAGCTTGTGCCCGTCGGCGAGCAGCGCTGCGGCCAGTTCGCAGAGCCGGCGCGCGGCGCTCTCGAACGGAGCGAGATCGGTGATCTGGCTGCCGATATGGGTGTCGACGCCCACGAGCTGGAGCCCCGGCATCTGCGCGGCGCGAGCGTAGACCTCACGCGCGCGGCTGATCGGAATCCCGAACTTGTTCTCGGATTTGCCGGTCGAGATCTTTGCGTGCGTCAGCGCATCCACGTCGGGGTTGACCCGGATCGAGACCGGGGCGCGCTCGCCCCGCGAGGCGGCGACCTCGGACAAGCCTGCGAGTTCCGGCTCGCTCTCGACGTTGAAGCAGAGGATGCCGGCCTCCAGCGCGGCGGCCATCTCGTCCTTGGTCTTGCCGACGCCGGAGAAGACGATGCGCTCGCCCGGCACGCCGGCGGCCAAGGCGCGGCGCAACTCGCCCTCGGAGACGATGTCCATGCCGGCGCCGCGGCGGGCCAGCGTCGTCAGCACCGCCTGGTTCGAATTCGCCTTCATGGCGAAGCACACCAGCGCGTCGTCGTCGGCGAACGCCTCGGCGAAGACGCGGTAATGCCGCTCCAGCGTGGCGGTGCTGTAGCAGTAGAACGGCGTGCCGACCTCTCCGGCAAGTGCGGCCAGATCGACGTCCTCCGCGTGGAGGCGCCCGTCGCGGTAGTGAAAATGATGCATGGCAGGCTTCGTAAAGGGCGCTCAGGCGTCGCTGTCGCCCGGTCTTTAGCCCTCGAAGGCGCCGCCCGGAAGCACGGGCTGAAATCAGTCGGCGATGAACGGCCCATCGCCGATTGCCCTCGCGACTGCGAGGCGGCGTGCCACCTGAAAACTACAGGATGGCGTCGAGGATGAACGGCTCCTTCGGCACCCGGTAGCCGCGCTTGCCGCCGCGGGTGGTCGTGACCGGGACGCCGTCGGCGCCCGGCGGGATCGCCGCGGGGCTCAGCTCGTCGCCGGCCGCCACCGCGTCCGGATCGGGCGCGGCGGCCCGGTCGCCGACGCCGACGCCGGTGGTCGGCAGGCTGCGGGGCGAGGCGGGGGCGCCCGGCCGCGCGGCGACCGGCGCGACGGTGGCCGAGGCGGTGCCGGGCGGCTCCAGCCCGCCGCGGCGCCCGCAGGCGGTGCAGGCGAGCGCGACGAGGCCGATCGCGATCAGGGCAGGCAGGCGGGAGGGCATCGGCAGTTCCGGCCAAGATTCCGGCAATGATACCGGCGAGGGTTCCGGCGCCAGCTTAACCGTTGCCGGCCGTCCGCGCGAGCCTGTCGCGGCCACCGGGTGCGCCGAGTTCGGGGCGAGCGAGATTCGAGCGGCGCTTCCCGTCCACCCCGCCATTCCGGGGCGCCGGGACGCGAACCCGGCCCCGGAATGACGGCGGAGCGTGCCCCGAGAAGCCGCTCGGCGTCCTCAGCTCTTCTTGCGCGACGAAGCGTCCTTCGGCGGGGTGTAGGCGTCGATGGCGCGGCGGCAGTTCTCGGAGAGCTTGGCCCAGTTGGTCTTGAAGCACTGGTCGGTCGCCGGATCGTCCGGATCGAGGTTGCCGCAATAGCTCAGGTAATCGCCGGTGCAGTACTTCTTCAGGGTCTCGTTGCCGCGCTTCGACTGCTGCGCCTGCGCCGGCGCGATCAGGAGGACGGTCGCGCCCGTCAGCACGAGGGCGAGGGACGTCAGCTTCAAGGCCATGATGTTCGCTCGATCGTGGTTGAGGAGGTGAGCCGGGCGCGATGAGCCTGCCGCTTGTCCGAAACAAGGCGGACCCACGACCATCGCGAGATGGCTTTTCTGTTACGGATTCGGACAGAAGCCCGCAAGGGAGGCGCGCCGGGCCGGCGGGCGCCCGGTCATGGCCGGGTGCCGCCGCGCACGGGCTCCCTCAGCGCTCCGCCATGGCGGCCGACGGGAAGGCGCCGACATTCGGCAGGCGGTCGCGCCGGGCGAGCGCGTCGGCGACCTCGCCGATGCGGCGGCGCAACTCGGCCGTGTCGTCGCTGCCGCGGGCGGCCAAGGCCGCCCGTGCCGATTCGAGTTCCGCCCTCAGCGCCGCCTGCTCGGCGCGCAGGGCCTCGGCCTCGTCGGGCGCCGCGGTGGCGGCGGAGGCCGCCTGCGGATCGGCCGCGCGGGCCCGGCGGACCGCCTTGAGGGCGTCGAGGACGGCGCGGTGGGCCTCCTCCAGGGCGTGCAGCGTGGCGAGGCTCGCCGCGCCCTCGTCCCGGGACGTCGACAGGTCCTTGTCGAGTCCGGCGATCTTCTCCAGCGCGCGGGCGACCTCGGCCTCGCTGCGCAGCCGCGCGGCGATGGCCGTCTCGGCCTCCATGGTGCGGCCGCCGAGCGCCGCGCGGTCGGCGTGGCTTCGCGCGGCGGCGGCCTCCGCCCTGCGCTCCAGCCGGCGCTGCGCCACGGCGAACTCGGCCCGCAGGTGGTCGCGCTCGGCGGCGACCTCGGCGGTGCTCACCGGCAGCGTCGCCTCGATGCGCCGCCGGGCCAGCCGGGTCGCGCGGGCGTTGACGGTGGGCAGGGCGATCAGGGCGCACAGGCTCGCCAGCAGGAAGCCGAGCCCGAAGATCATCACGGTCTCGATCACGCGGGGCGCCCTCGTGCGGCCTGGAGCCGTATCCGACCTGATTGCATCGGGCCGGCGGCTCTCGCTTCTCGTTCTGCCGCGCAGTCTCGCGACGAACCGGTTTCCACGTCGTCGGATTGCGCTCTCGGGCCGGTCCGTCCGGCCGCGGGTCTTTTGCCCGGGTTGCCGCCGCGGAGGCAAGCGTCTCGTCGCAGGACGGGACTTCGATTGCGGATCGACCAGAGCGGACCGCCTGCATCTCGCCCCACGGCCGTCCTTCCGGGGCCGCGCGGCGGACCACCCGCGATGCGCGGGTCCCGACCGTCGTTGAACTGTCGTGCCCCGCCGTGGATCGCACGCTTCCGGGGCGCCCCGGAACGACGGCGCGTCGTCGCAAGCGACTGTGTGCCGCGCGCTTGCTCGGCTTCGGTGCCCTGCGTCAGAACGGGTTCCAGGTCGCGCGGCTGGTGAACTTGAGGTAGCCGACATTGATGCCGAGTCGGGCGCCGACGCCGGAGCGGATCGGCACCACCACGACCCCGCCGTCGGTGACCGCCGTCATGCCGAAGCCGCCGATGAAGTAGGCCGAGCCGTCGACCCCGCCGAAGCGGCGGTAGAGGCCGGACACGGCGGGCAGGTTGTAGACGAGCATCATGGTGCGCGCCCCGTCGCCGCCGACATCGAAGCCGACCGTTGGGCCCTGCCAGTAGATCCGGCGCTGGCCGGCGTTGCGGGTGTAGAGCGTGCCCTCACCGTAGCGCAGGCCGCCGACGATCGCGCCGGAGGCCTCCTGGCCGAGGATGTAGCCATTGGGCTCGCCCCAGCGCCGGGACGCCTCCTCGATGGTGAGCGCCAGCCCCCGCGACACGCTGCCGAAGAAGCGGTGGCCGTTCTCGACGATCTCCGAGGGGCGGAAGGATTCGGGGCGGCCCCCGTCGTCGACGGCGCCCGCGGGCGCGGCGGCGGCGATCAGGCCGGCGGCGAGTCCGAGAAAAGCGGCGCGGCGGGTGGCACGGGCTTCGTGCGGCATGGTCGGTCTCCCTCGGCGTCGCCGACCTCCGGTGCCGTGCATCCGGGACGCGACGCGGGCGCTTTCGGCCGGACAGGTTCGGCGAGGAAGCGCGCAACGACGCCCCGATCAAGTCAAGTTTCGGTTAACGAGGGGTTAAGGGGGGCCGAGCGCCTCGCCGGCCCGGCGCCGGTCGAAATAGGTGACGGCGGGCTCGCATGGCAGGTCGAGCCGGTCGCGGTAGCGGGCCGAGCCGAGGGCCGCGAAGGGGCCGTTGCGGTAGAAGCGGTGGTGATGGCCGTAGGTGACGGTGCCGCCGCCCGGCCCGACGACGCGCCCGCCCGCCATGGTCAGCACATGGTCGCCCGCGGCCGTGTCCCACTCCATGGTGGGGGCGCAGCGCACGTAGAGGTCGGCCTCGCCCGCGGCGATCAGGCAGAACTTCAGCGCCGAGGAGGTGACGCGGCGCTCACCCACGGCGAGGCGCTCCAGGCAGGCATCGGTCGCGCTGTCGCCGTGCAGGCGGCTCACCAGGGCGACGGGGCCGTCGGCGGGCGGCTCGCGCACCGCGACCGGGTGGAAGGCGGCGGGGCGACCCTGCACGATCGCCGCCTCGCGGGCGCTGGTGCCCGCCGCCCAGACCCGGCCGAGGCCGGGGGCGGCGAGCGCCGAGGCGATCGGCCGGTCGCCCTGCACGAGGCAGATGTTGACGCAGTACTGCTCGTTGCCCGCCAGGAAGTCGCGGGTGCCGTCGAGGGGGTCGACGAGGAAGAACAGGGCGGCGGGCGGCGCGGTGCAGGAACTCTCCTCGGCGATCACCGGGATGCCGGGAAACCGGCGCCCCAGCGCCTCGACGATGAGTTCCTCGGAGCGCGCGTCGGCGAGGCTCGCGGGCGAGCCGTCCGGCTTGACCACGTGCGGGCAGTCGCCGCCGTGATAGCCGCGCAGGATGCGCCCGGCCTCGCAGGCGATGCCCGCCAGGACCTCCGCCACGGGATCGCGCAGGGCCTCCGGCATGGGAGCCGTCGGGGAGAGCGCGGGGAGCGGGTCGGGGGCGGTCATCGCGGGGTCATGTGCGGTGGGTGTCGGGACCTGGGGAACGCGGATCGCGGGCAGGGAACGGCAGGTCCGGCAAGCAAGAGGCGGGCAAGAGACGCGTCCCCGTCTGACTCGTTGCTGAACGGCTACCCGCACGATCCCTCGTGCCGCGTCTGTGACACGACTTGGGACAATGCGGGACGGGCCGATCCGCTCCCCGTCCCGGATCGAGCCGGCCGTAGACGGTTCCGTGGGCGGCGCCCGTCCGTGGCGCCTTTCCAAAGCCGCCTTCCATCACTATCGGTGCCCGGATGCCCGCCCCGGTCGCAGCCACGAGGCGGACCGGGCGGGCGAAGAACTCGGAACCATAACGCGCGGCTTGCCCGCGACATCCGGCAACGGAGCGTGCCATGAGCGGCCCCAGCACCAGCCTCACCCTCGACAGCCTCGACCTCTCGGCGCTCCTGTGCTCGCGCGTCTGCCACGACGTGATCAGCCCGATCGGCGCCATCGTGAACGGGCTGGAGGTGCTGGAGGACGACAACGACCCGTCGATGCGCGAGTTCGCCCTCGACCTGATCCGCAAGAGCGCCAAGACCGCCTCGGCCCGCATCCAGTTCGCCCGCATCGCCTTCGGGGCGGCGGGCTCGGCGGGCGCCTCGATCGATCTGGCCGACGCCGAGAAGGTCGCGCGCGCCATGTTCGCCGACGAGAAGACCCAGCTCTCGTGGAGCGCCCCCCAGGCCCTGTTCCCGAAGAACAAGGTCAAGCTCCTGCTCAACCTCGTCGTCATCGCCTCGACCGCGATCCCTCGCGGCGGCCATATCGACGTGAAGGTCGTCGGCTCCGGCGACGCGCCGACCTTCACCCTGCGCTCCAAGGGCAGCCACGCCCGCATCCCGAACCATGTCGAGGCGCTGATCGCCGGCATGCCGGAGGGCGGCACCGTCGACGCCCACGGCATCCTGCCGTTCTACGCCGGCCTCGTGGCGCGGGCCGCCGCCATGGACGTGCGCTTCGTGATCGAGGGCGACGAGGTCACCGTCACCGCCACGCCGACCGAGGCCCATGTCGGCCTGCCCGGCGCCCCGGCCCCGAGCATCGAGGCCGACCGCCCCTCCGACAGCGCCCCGCCTTCGGATACGCAGCTCGCCTGAACCGCGACACAGGGCCGGCCCATCGCTCGGGGCGAGCGGCTGGTCGCCCCCTTATCTCAAGCGCCCGTCATTTCCGGGCGCTGCAGGCGAACCCGGAACCACGGCTGTGGTTGATCGGAAGGTGACCCGGATCGTGGCGATCCGAGTTCGTGACTTTGAGACGGCGGTCGCCGCCGCTTGAGCGCGCGTGAATCGGGGGAACCGCCCCGCCGACGGAAATCTTGAGCGCTTCACTGGAGATTTCCGCTCGTCCCGAAACGCTTCACTAACTTTCCAAGGCGAGAGTGCTCGGCGCACGTCCTTTCGTGCGCGTTTGACGAGTACCTGTCATGGACGATCTGCTTCGCGAGTTCCTGGTCGAGAGCGCCGAGCACCTGGACACGGTCGATGCGGAGCTGGTCCGTTTCGAGCAGGACCCGAACAACCAGCAGATCCTGCGCAACATCTTCCGGCTGGTGCACACCATCAAGGGCACCTGCGGATTCCTCGGCCTGCCCCGGCTGGAAGCCCTGGCCCACGCCGCCGAGACCCTGATGGGCCGCTTCCGCGACGGCTATCCGGTCAGCGGCGCCTCCGTCACCCTGATTCTCGCCACCCTCGACCGGCTCAAGGCGATCCTGGGCGATCTCGAAGCGACCGGCTCCGAGCCCGCGGGCTCCGACGACGACCTGATCGGCGCGCTGGAGAAGATGGCCTCCGACGAGACGCCCGCCGCCGCCCCGGCTCCGGCCCCCGTCCCCGCCGCGATCGTGCTGCCGCCGCCGGTCGAGCGCGAGCTGAAGCCCGGCGAGGTCTCCCTCGACGATCTGGAGCGCGCCTTCCTGGAGGCCCCCGGCCCCGACGATTTCTTCGCGCCCGAGCCGGCCCCGGTGGCCGCCGAGGCGCCCGCTTTCGAGATGCCCGCCGAGGAGGCGCCCGAGCCGGCCGCCCTGCGTGCCGCTTCTTCCGCCGCGGCTTCGTCCTCGGCCGCGCCCGCCTCCGAGGGGGGCGAGGGCGCCATCGCCAAGGTGCAGACGATCCGCGTGAACGTCGACACCATCGAGCACCTGATGACCATGGTCTCCGAGCTGGTGCTGACCCGCAACCAGCTCCTCGAGATCGCCCGCCGCCACGAGGATTCCGGCTACAAGGTGCCGCTGCAGCGGCTCTCCCACGTCACCGCCGAGCTGCAGGAAGGCGTCATGAAGACGCGCATGCAGCCGATCGGCAATGCGTGGCAGAAGCTGCCCCGCGTCGTGCGCGACCTCTCGGCCGAACTCGGCAAGGGCATCGAGCTGGTGATGTCCGGCGCCGAGACCGAACTCGACCGGCAGGTCCTCGACGTCATCAAGGACCCGCTCACCCACATGGTGCGCAACTCGGCCGATCACGGCATCGAGGCTACCAACGAGCGCATCAAGGCCGGCAAGCCGGCCCGCGGCACGATCCGCCTCTCCGCCTATCACGAGGGCGGCACGATCACGATCGAGATCGCCGACGACGGCAAGGGCCTGGATCTGGCGGCGATCCGCAAGAAGGCGGTCGAGCGCAATTTCGCCCCCGCGGCCGAAATCGAGAAGATGACCGACGCGCAGGTCGCGAAGTTCATCTTCCACGCCGGCTTCTCGACGGCCAAGGCCGTCACCTCGGTCTCGGGCCGCGGCGTCGGCATGGATGTCGTCAAGACCAACATCGAGACCATCGGCGGCGTGGTCGACATCGCCACCGAACTGGGCAAGGGCACCACCTTCACCATCAAGATCCCGCTGACGCTCGCCATCGTCTCGGCGCTCATCGTCAAGGCCGGCGCCCAGCGCTATGCGGTGCCGCAGATCGCGGTGCTCGAACTGGTCCGCGTCGATGCCAAGGGCGCCAAGGAAGGCGCCAACGCCATCGAGCGCATCAACGGCGCGCCGGTCCTGCGCCTGCGCGAGCGGCTCCTGCCGATCGTCACCCTCCAGGGGCTGATGCGCGGGCAGGCGACCGTGGAAGAGGGCGAGGTCGTCGAATCCGGCTTCGTCGTCGTCGCCCAGGTCGGCCGCCAGCGCTTCGGCGTGCTGGTCGACGAGGTCTTCCACACGGAAGAGATCGTCGTGAAGCCGATGTCGTCGAAGCTGCGCCACATCCCGCTGTTTGCCGGCAACACCATCCTCGGCGACGGCGCGGTGGTGCTCATCGTCGATCCCAACGGCGTCGCCCGGCTCGTCGGCCAGAGCGCGCAGTCGGGCGCGGTCGCCGAATCGGAAGCCGAGGAGATCGAGGCCGGCGACGCCAAGGCGACGCTGCTGGTGTTCAAGGGCGGCGCGGGCGGCTTCAAGGCGGTGCCCCTCTCCCTCGTCACGCGACTGGAGGAGATCGACGCGGCCAAGATCGAGTGGCTGGGCGGGCGTCCGCTCATCCAGTACCGCGGCCGCCTGATGCCGCTGGTGCCCGCCGACCCGTCGATCGCGCTTCGCACCGAGGGCACCCAGGCGCTCGTCGTGTTCTCCGACGGCGACCGGGCGATGGGCCTCGTGGTGGACGAGATCGTCGACATCGTCGAGGAGCGCCTCGACATCGAGATCGCCGCGGATCGCTCCGACCTCATCGGCTCGGCGGTGCTGCGGGGCCGGGCCACCGACATCATCAACATCGCCCACTTCCTGCCGCTCGCCTACGACGACTGGGCGCGGGGCCCCCGCAAGGCCGCGGTCAAGGCGCCCTCGCTGCTGCTCGTCGACGACTCGGCCTTCTTCCGCGACATGCTCACCCCCGTGCTCAAGGCGGCGGGCTATGCCGTGAGCACGGCGGCGAGCGCCGACGAGGCCCTCAAGGCGCTCCTGTCCAATCCGGGCATCGACCTCGTGGTCAGCGACCTCGACATGCCCGGCCGCAGCGGCTTCGACCTCGTCGGCGCCATGCGCAAGGCCGGCGGGCGGCTGGCCGAGATGCCGGTGGTGGCCCTGACCGGGACCGTCGGCCCCGAGGCGATCGAGCAGGCGCGCAAGCTCGCCATCAGCGACCTCGTTGCGAAGTTCGACCGCTCCGGTCTGCTCGCCGCCCTCACGGAGATCGGCGAGCCCGGCCTCGCCCGCGCCGCCTGATCCTTCTGATCGAAAGAATCGACCGCCATGCAGGCCGCCAACGCCAACGCCGCCCCCGCCGACACCACCGACTACGTCACGGTGTTCGTCGGAGAGACCATGTTCGGTCTCACCATCGACCGGGTGCACGACGTGTTCGTGCCCGCCGGCATCACCCCGGTGCCGCTGGCGCCGCGTGAGATCGTCGGCCTCCTGAACCTGCGCGGGCGCGTCGTCACCGCGCTGTGCCTGCGCCGCCGTCTCAGCCTGCCCGACCGTGACGCGGGCGCGGCCCAGATGGCGATCGGCCTGGAGCAGGCGGGCGAGACCTTCGCCCTCATCGTCGACGGCGTCGGCGAGGTCTTGAAGCTCGGTGCCGAGACCCACGAGCCGGTGCCGATCAACCTCGATCCGCGCTGGCGCGACATCTCGCTCGGCGTCCACCGCCTCGACGGGCGCCTGCTCGTCATCCTCGACGTCGACGCGCTGCTCGCCTTCGGCGACGCCAAGCGCGACGCCAAGGTCGCCTGAGGAAGCGCGCCATGAGGACCGGTCTCGTCGTCGATGATTCCGCGGTGATCCGAAAGGTCGCCCGCCGCATCCTGGAGACCCTCGACTTCAGCGTCCGCGACGCCGAGGACGGGGAGAAGGCCCTGGCGCTCTGCGCCGAGGCGATGCCCTCGGTGATCGTGCTCGACTGGAACATGCCGAACATGGACGGCTACGAGGTTCTGCGGAACCTGCGCCAGTCCCCCGGCGGCGACCGGCCGAAGGTGCTGTTCTGCACCACCGAGAACGATGTCGGCGCCATCGCGCGGGCGCTGCGGGCGGGCGCCGACGAGTACATCATGAAGCCCTTCGACCGGGAGATCATGATGGCCAAGCTCGATCAGGTCGGCTTCGCGGTGCATCGGCCCCAGCACGCCTGACCCGCGTCGCGCATATCGCGCGACGCCCCCTCCGAGCGGCCCGGGGAGGCCGCAGGACCCCGCTCCCCTTCCTCCCGCGGAGGCAACCACATCCATGTCGGCAATTCAGGCCATCGCCCCGGCCGCGGCGGCGCGCAGCGCCGTGAAGGTGCTGGTCGCCGACGATTCCGCGGTGGTGCGCGGGCTGGTCTCGCGCTGGCTCGGCGAGGCCGGTCACGAGGTGGTCGCCACCGCCCCGAACGGCCGCGCCGCCGTCGATGCGCTGGCGCGCTGCGCGCCCGACGTGGTGCTCCTCGACATCGAGATGCCGGAACTCGACGGCATCCAGGCCCTGCCGCTGATCCTGGCGCGCCAGCCCGGCGTGCAGGTCGTGATGATGTCGACGCTGACCCAGCGCAACGCCGACGTCTCGCTGCGCTGCCTCTCGCTCGGCGCCGTCGACTACATCCCCAAGCCCGAGAGCAACCGCGGCGTCACCACCTCCGACGGCTTCCGCTCCGACCTGCTGGAGCGCATCCGCGTGTTCGGCGCCGCCCGCGCCCGCCGCCGCCCGGCGCCGACCGCGGTCGAGACCGCCTCCTCCGCCACCCCGACGACGGCCCCCGCGCCGGTCTCGCGCCTGTCCGGCACCGTGACCCTGCGCCCGCGCCCGCGCACGGTCACCGCCCCGCGCGTGCTGCTGGTCGGCTCCTCGACCGGCGGACCCAAGGCGGTCGGCGAGGTCTTGGAAAAGATCGGCGCGGCGACCCTGCGGCGGCTGCCGGTGCTGATCGTCCAGCACATGCCGCCGGTCTTCACCGCGGTCTTCGCCGAGCATCTCGGCGCCCGCGTCGGCCTGCCGGCCGCCGAGGGCAAGGCCGATGAGCGGGTCCAGCCCGGCCGCATCTACGTCGCACCGGGCGGGCGCCACATGCGGCTCACCGGCTCCGCCGCCGACCCGGTGATCCGCCTCGACGACGGGCCGCCGGTCAACTTCTGCCGCCCGGCGGTGGACGTGCTGTTCCTCGACGCCGCCGCCCTCTACGGGGGCGCGACGCTCAGCGTGATCCTCACCGGCATGGGCTCGGACGGCACCGCGGGCTCCCGCGCCCTGGTCGAGGCCGGCGGCCAGCTCATGGCCCAGGACGAGGCCACCAGCACGGTGTGGGGCATGCCCGGTAGCGTCGCCAAGGCGGGCCTCTGCCACGCCGTCCTGCCGCTGCCCGAGATCGGCCCGGCGCTCCGCACCGCCCTCGGCGGGAGCGCGGCATGACCGAGGCGGATTTCGCCTTCCTGCGCGACTACCTGAAGAAGCGCTCCGGCCTCGCGCTCGGCCCGGAGAAGCGCTACCTCGTGGAGAGCCGGCTCTCGCCGGTCTGCCGCCGCTTCAACCTCGCCACCCTCTCCGACCTCGTCGGCACCCTGCGCCTGTCGCGCGAGGGCCCGCTGGAGCGGGCGGTGGTCGAGGCGATGACGACGAACGAGACGTTCTTCTTCCGCGACCGCGCCCCGTTCGACCTGTTCCGCGACGTGCTGCTGCCCCGCGCCCTCGCGGCCCGCGCCGCGACCCGGCGCCTGCGGATCTGGTCGGCCGCCGCCTCGACCGGGCAGGAGCCCTACTCGCTCGCCATGATGATCCACGAGGCGGCGGCCCAGCTCGCCGGCTGGCAGGTCGAGATCGTCGGTACCGACCTCTCGACCGAGGTGCTGGAGAAGGCGCGGCTCGGCCTCTACAGCCATTTCGAGGTGCAGCGCGGCCTGCCGGTGCAGCTCCTCGTCAAGCACTTCACGCAAGTCGGCGAGCAGTGGCGCATCAGCCCGCAGCTGACCAACATGGTGAGCTACCGCCCGCTCAACCTGCTGCACCCGTTCGAGCATCTCGGGCAGTTCGACATCGTCTATTGCCGCAACGTGTTGATCTACTTCGACGCCCCGACCAAGGCCGACGTGCTGGAGCGCATCGCCAAGGCGCTGGCCCCCGACGGCGCCGTGCTGCTCGGCGCCGCCGAGACGGTGATCGGGCTGACCGAGGCGCTGGTGCCCGACGGCCAGCACCGGGGCCTCTACCGCCAGGGCGCGGTCCACCGGGCGGCTCCGCCGACGCGTCTCGCGGCGGGGTTTTGAGGCGGGGGGTGCACGGTGCCCGTTGCCGACGCCGCAAGGATCGGCTCAACTTCGGCCCATGACCGAGCCGACCAACGAATTGCGTGAACTCGCCATCGTCAGCCTCGCCGCCGACGTGCGGACGGACGACGGCGACCGGATGCAGGCGGGTGCGCGGGGGACGATCGTCGGCGTCTGGGCCGATGGGTTCTTCGAGGTCGAGTTTCCTGAACCGGAAGGCGCGCTGGCGACGGTCGCCGCGAAGGATCTTCGGCCCGTGATGTAACGTCGAGGCAGCGCCTGCTCCCCCCTCTCCCCGCAGGCGGGGAGAGGCCCGCAGACACCCTGTCGTGTCTGCGGGAAGCGGAGGCGAAGCCGAAGCGGCGGTGAGGGGGCGCGTCCGAAAGTGACTCTTCCGCTGAAGCCCCCTCACACCTCGGCTGCCGCCTCGCTTCGGCGACGACAAGGTCGCCGAAGCCCTCTCCCCGCGTGCGGGGAGAGGGGGGCTATGGGGCACCGAAGCGATCAACTTTGGCTACGCAGGGGATGCGGCTCAGCCTCGGCTTGAGACTCTGCTCACCCAAAGTGCCGCGCCAGCACCTCGCGGACGCCCTCGACCATCCGCTCCACCGGCACCGAGACCTGGGCCGGCCGCGCGGCCTTCCACTCGGCGTTGCTGGCTATGGCGGCGGCGGCCTGGGCGCCTTGGATCAGATCCTTGATCTGGACCTCGCCGGCCTCGCGCTCGTTCGAGCCCTGGATCACCACGGCCGGCGCCCGGCGGCGGTCGGCGTACTTCATCTGGGCCTTCATGCCGGCGGCGCCGAGATAGAGTTCCGCCCGGATGTTGTCCGCCCGCAACCGCGCCACCAGCGCCTGATACTCGGCGATGTTTTCGCGATCGAGCACCAGCACCACCACCGGGCCGGGCTGGGCTGCGCCCTCGACCAGCGGGCTCTTGGTCAGCCGCAGCGCCGAGAACAGCCGCGAGACGCCGATGGAGAAGCCGGTGGCCGGCACCGGCTCGCTGCGGAAACGCCCGACCAGCCCGTCGTAGCGCCCGCCGCCCGCGACCGAGCCGAACCGCACGGTCTGGCCGTCCTCGTTGGTCACGGGAAAGGTCAGCTCGGCCTCGTAGACCGGACCGGTGTAGTATTCGAGGCCGCGCACCACGGAGGGGTCGGCGCGCACGCGGTCGTGCCCATAGCCCGCCGCCTCGCACAGCCGCATGATGGCGTGCAGCTCGGCGATGCCTTCACGGCCGGTCTCGGAATCGCCCACCACGGCGTGCCACGACCCGAAGAACTTTTCCCAGAAGGCCATGCGGTCGGCGCCCGCGTGCGGGCTCGCCTCGAAGCCGACATAGGCGAGGATGCGCTCGATGGCCTCATCCGCGAGTCCCGCGCCCTTGGTGAAGTCGCCGCTCTCGTCCTTGCGGCCGGGGCCGAGCAGCTGGCGCACGCCGTCCGCGCCGAGGCGATCGAGCTTGTCGATGGCGCGCAAAACCGTGAGGCGCTGGCCGGCCTTGTCGGGGCCGGCCAGCCCGATCGCCTCCATCACACCGTCGAGAACCTTGCGGTTGTTGACCTTGACCACGTACTGGCCGCCGAGGCCGAGCCGGTCGAGCGTGTCGGCCATCAGCATGCAGGTCTCGGCGTCAGCGGCGACGGACGCCGCCCCGACGATGTCGGCGTCGAACTGCATGAACTGGCGGAAGCGGCCCGGGCCCGGCTTCTCGTTGCGGAAGACGTAGCCGGCCCGGTAGCTGCGATAGGGCTTGGGGATCGCGTCGAAGTTCTCGGCCACGTGCCGGGCGAGCGGGGCGGTGAGGTCGTAGCGCAAGCTGAGCCACTGCTCGTCGTCGTCCTGGAACGAGAACACGCCCTCGTTCGGCCGGTCGAGATCGGGCAGGAACTTGCCCAGCGCCTCGGTGTACTCGACGAAGGGCGTCTCCAGCGCCTCGAAACCGTAGAGCTCGAACGTCTGCCGGATCGTCTCCAGCATCCGGCCTTGCGCCAGCAGGTCGGCCTCGGTGCGGTCGGGAAAGCCGCGCGGCAGGCGGGGTTTCAGGGTCTCGGCCTTGGCCATGTCGTCGCCGCTCGGGATTTTCTTCGGGAGTTGAGGCCCGGCTCTATCGCAGGCGGCGGCGCGGCGGCAAGCCGAGGCTCAGAACAGCCGGCTCCCGTCCGGCACCGGCCGGTCGGGGCGGAACAGCACCACGGCGCCGGCTTCGTCGGCGAATCCGAGCGTCAGCACCTCGGACAAGAACCTGCCGATCTGGCGGGGCGGGAAATTCACCACCGCGGCGACCTGCCGGCCGACCAGCGCGTCCGGCGCGTAGTGCTCGGTGATCTGCGCCGAGGAGCGCTTGCGGCCGATCACCGGCCCGAAATCGATCACGAGCTTGAGGGCCGGCTTGCGGGTCTCCGGGAACGGCTCGGCGGCGACGACCGTGCCGATGCGGATGTCGACGGCCAGGAACGCGTCGAAATCGATCTTTTGCGATTCCGGGGCCTGCGGATCGTGGCGGACGTGCATGTCGAGCGAGCAGGCGGTGGGTGAGGAGGGTGGCCAATCCTAGCACGGCGGGCGGCATCTGGAACGGGTGCAGCCGCTCGAAGAACACCGCGCCGCGCGCCGCCCTTGCTCGGCCGCCACGCCGCAGACTTGCGGTTTCTCGTTCGGCGGTCGCCGCGCCTGGGACCTCGCGCGGAACCGGGGCCGCACCCGGTTGGCCCGAACGGCGTTTCGGCGGCTGCGGCGTGGCGCCTCAGCGGTGCGCCAGCCAGTCGCCGAAGCCCTCGGCGTAGTCGCTGGCGGCGCGGTCGAACAAGTCGTCGGCGCCCATCGATTGCACGAGGGCGTCGCCGACGACGCCGTAGACGCCCTGGCCGGCCATCCTGCTGCCGACGCCGCCGCGATAGGTCGTCAGCCGAGCCCCCGACTGCGCGTCGATCACATCGATGTTGGCTGTGACCGTCGGGACGCCGCCGATGATGACGCGGCGGGCCGCCGAGGGGATGTCGACATGGACGAGGGTGGCCACGAGGCGCACCGGCCGCGTTCCGGCGGGGCGTTGCGCGATCACGCGGTCGAGCTTCGCCTTCAGGCGGCTTGCCGCGAGGTTGCGCAGATGGCTGCGGGCGTCCGGCGTGGCCACCAGGGCCGGGTCGGTCTGCGAGAGCTTGCGGTCGCGCAGGTAATCGTCTTCCGCGGAGGTCCAGTCGATCCGCGCCTCGGGCGGGACCACGACCTCCAGGCTGGTGACCTTCAGGTCGGCCGCTTCCTGCGGCGACAGGGTGTTGGGCGTGACTGTGACGCAGGCGGTAAGGCCGACGGCCAGGAGCAGCGTGGCGAGCGAGAGGCGGAACATGGGGAAGCGGCTCGAAACCCCTGCCGAAGCGGCAGCGAGGATTCGCCTAGCACAACCCCTCCGGGCGGAGTGCGGCGCGCCGGCCACAGTTCCACGCCGATCTTGTGACAAAAGAGGGCCCCGGCGCGTCGGCACCGGAGCCCCTCTCAACCTGAGGTCTTCGCCTGCCTTACGAGGCGAGCGGGGCGCCCTGGCCCTGCGCGGCCTGGGCCTCTTCCATCTTCTGGCGGTAGAGGCCGACGAAGTCGATCGGATCGATGTAGAGCGGCGGGAAGCCGCCGTTGCGCACCGCCTCGGCGACGATCTGGCGCGCGAACGGGAACAGCAGCCGCGGGCACTCGATCATCACCGCCGGGTGGATCTGCTCCTGCGGGATGTTGCGCATCCGGAACACGCCGCCGTACTTCAGCTCGAACTTGAACAGCACCTCGTTCTTGATCCTGGCGTCGCCTTCCAGCGACAGCTCGACCTCAAAGTCGGCCTCGGCGAGCTGCTGGGCGTTGACGTTGACCTGGATGTTGATCTGCGGCCCACCCTCCTGCGGCTGCAGCGAGCGCGGCGCGTTCGGGTTCTCGAACGAGAGATCCTTGGTGTACTGCGCCAGCGCGTTGATCGCGGGGGTGAGGTCGCCGTCCTGGGCGCCGTTGCCGTTGGGTGCCGCGGTATCGGCCATGAGGTGTCTCCTCCTCGCGTCGTTGCTGCGCGGCGGTTGTGTCGTGTCGCCGGCGCGCCTGTCCGGCGCGGGCAGCGCGCTAACATGCCGCCCTGCCGCGAACAAGCCGGGGGATTTGCCCGGGAGATCACGGCACCGGCCCCACCCTGCGGGCGATTGCCCCGCGGGCCCGCCTGGAATCGCGCGCGGACCCACCCATATCACGGAGGACTCACGGAGTTCTCGACGCCGGAGACATTCGCCTTCAAGATGCTACGCTTCCGGCTCGCTCCTCGTGCCGGGCTCGGCTAAGAGCTTCGAAAGCCTTTCGCGAGACGAGCCCTGGGCTGTCGGCGGCTGCGGGAGCGTCGCCTCGGCAGACCGCGGAAAACGGATCGCGCAGGCTCCCCCTCCGGCAGCCCTCGGGTGTCAGCCTCACGCGTGCGACGGGCACGATTCGGATCGGTGATGCAGGATTCCTTCGACGCAACCACCCTGATTTTCCTGGCGCTCGCCGTCTTCGTCATCTGGCGGCTGCGTTCGGTGCTGGGCCAGAAGACCGGGACGGAGCGCTCGCCCTTCCGCCCGGTGGAGCGCAACCGCACCGACGCCCCCGGCGCGCGCACGGAAGGGGACAACGTCGTGCGCCTGCCCGGCGCCGACCGCACCCAGCCCGCCCCGGCACAGACTGCTGCGGCCCCGCGCGACTGGCGCGGCATCGCCGAGCCGGGCTCGGCGGTCGCCCGCGGCCTGGAGCAGATCGTGCAGGTCGAGCCGGCCTTCGAGCCGCGCGCCTTCCTGGAGGGCTCCAAGAGCGCCTACGAGGCGATCGTCACGGCCTTCGCCACCGGCGACCGCAAGACCCTGCGGGCGCTCCTGTCGAAGGAGGTCTGCGAGGGCTTCGAGCGGGCGATCTCCGAGCGCGAGAAGCGCCGCGAGACCGCCGAGACCACCTTCATCTCGATCGACAAGGCCGAGATCGTCGCCGTCGAGGTCAAGAACAAGGTCGCGCAGGTCACCGTGCGCTTCCTGTCGAACCTCATCACCGCCACCCGCGATGCCGAGGGCAAGGTGATCGACGGCAATGCCGAGACCGGCGTCGAGGTGCCCGACGTGTGGACCTTCGCCCGCACGCTGGGCTCGCGCGATCCGAACTGGCAACTCGTCGCCACCGACGCGGGCGGCTGATTCCTTTGTAAGTCATGCCGTTCTGTCGCGTTCTCTTCTCGGCCGCAGCGGTCCTCGCCGCTGCGGCCGTTTCCGTTCCGCCGAGCCGTGCGGAGGCACCGCTGCGCGTCGGCGACGGCGTGCTGGAGCCGGTGGCCTTGTCCGCCCTCCCCGGTTGGCACGCGGACGACGCGGCCGCCGCCCTCGACGCCTTCCGCCGTACCTGCGCCGCGCCGGGCCCGAATCCGCCCCAGGCCGCGGGCGTCACCGGCAACCCCGCCGACCTCGCCGCCGCCTGCGCGGCGGCAACCGATGTCGGCACGGACAAAGCCAAGAAATTCTTCGAGGGGCGGTTCTCGGCCTATCGCATCGTGCGCCCCGCGAACGGCGCCGAGCCCGAGCGGCGGGCGGGCTTCCTCACCGGCTATTTCGAGCCGGAACTCGTCGGTTCCCTGGAGCCCGGCCCCGGCTATGCCGCCCCGGTCCTGGCCCGGCCCGACGACCTCGTGACGCTGGCGCCCGGCGAGACCGCGCCGGGGCTCGACGCGATCTACAAGGCGGGCCGCCGCACGACGACCGGGCTGGAGCCCTATCCCGACCGCGCCGCGATCGAGGACGGCGCCGTCGCGGCCCACACCCGGCCGGTGCTGTGGCTGCGCGACGCGGTCGATCTCTTCGTCCTTCAGGTGCAGGGCTCAGGGAGGGCGCGGTTGCCCGACGGGCGCTCGGTCCGGGTGCTCTACGACGGCAAGAACGGCCAGCCCTACACCTCCATCGGCAAGCTTCTGGTGGCGGAGGGCCACCTTCCGCTCAACGGATTGAGCCTGGAGCGCTGGACCACGTGGCTTCGGGCCAATCCCGACCACGCCCGCCGGCTGATGCGGATGAACAAGTCCTATATCTTCTTCCGGGTCGAGCCGGTGGAGGATGCCCGCCTCGGCCCCCCCGGCGCCGCTGGCGCGCCCTTGAGCCCCGGCCGCAGCATGGCGGTGGACGGCAATCTGTGGCGCTACGGACTGCCGTTCTATCTGGAAGGCAAACTGCCGGGCCAGCCCGGCCGCGGCCATCTCGTCGTCGCCGCCGATACCGGCTCGGCCATCCTCGGGCCGGCGCGGGGCGACCTCTATGTCGGCACCGGCGCCAAGGCGGGTGTGGCCGCGGGCGACCTGCACGACCGGATGGGTTTTGTGGTGTTGCTGCCCAAGCCGATTGGGGAGCCTCGGCCGTGAGGCCGCCGCGGCGGCGCGCGCTCTCCCGCGAGGAGGCCTATCTGTGGGGCGAGATCGCCAAGCTGATCACGCCCCTACGCGGCCGGGCGCGGCCGAAGAAGCCGGCGCCCGAGGCCGAGCCGGCGGCGCCCGCTTCGGCCAAGCCGAGTCTTGCGAAGCCAAGCTTCGCCAACTCGAACCTTGCCAAGCCGACGCCGTCGAAGCCTGCCGTCACGGCGCCGCCGACGGTCAAGACCGCCCCGAAGACCGCCCTCTCCTCCCTGCCGACCCACAAGCGGCCGGTGAAGCTCGGCGACCTCACGGGCGGCACCGCCGCCTTCTCCGCTCCCGCCCGTCCCCCTGCCGCCGCTCCGCCCCCGCCGGGACTGGAGCGCAAGGAGCGCCGCGGCCTGGAGCGCGGGACGCTCGCGATCGAGGCGCGTATCGACCTGCACGGGCTCTATCAGGCGGAGGCGCACGCGGCGCTCGTCGGCTTCCTGATGCGCGCGCGCTCGGCCGGGCACGCCCGCGTCCTCGTCGTCACCGGCAAGGGCGGCGAGGGTTTTTCCGATGCCGGCTTCTCCGAGCGCGGCGTGCTGCGCCGGACCGTGCCGCACTGGCTGCGCGGCCCGGAACTGCGCGGCTTCGTGCTCGGCTTCGAGGAGGCGGCGCGTCACCACGGCGGCGCGGGCGCGCTCTACGTGCGGCTGCGGCGGCGCTGAGCGAATACATGGCTCCGCCGTCATTCCGGGGCGCCGAAGGCGAACCCGGAATCCACGATCGGGCACGGCGCATCACGGGTGGATTCCGCTGCGCGGCCCCGGAATGACGGCCGATGTCTTTCGATACACTAGGATCAGGCCGTGCGGGGATTCGAGCTGCGAGCCACTTTTCGGAGGCGACTCACCTCTTGAGCCCATCGGCAAAACACGATAAGCACGACTGCTTTCCGATTGCAGCCGTGTCGCATCCCTGGGGCTTCTCCAAAGCCGAGAGGAGCCGATGCGTGGGCCGGACCGCTGCGCTCGCAGCCTTGCCGGACCTGGGGCGCCTCCCCGGTGCCCGGCCCTTTCGTCCCGACCGGCCGATCCTTCCCCGCCTTCGTTGGTTGCATCCCCCCACATGACGTCACAGAACGACGCACTCGCCCCCGTCGATATGCCGACCGAGGACGCCCCCGTGGCCGCCGAGGTCGCCGTCAAGCGCGAGGTGCGCCTTCAGGACCTCAAGTCCAAGTCGCCGACCGAGCTCACCGCGTTCGCCGAGGAGGTCGAGGTCGAGAACGCCTCGACCATGCGCAAGCAGGAGCTGATGTTCGCGATCCTCAAGCAGCTCGCGGCCAACGAGACCGAGATCATCGGCGCCGGCACCGTCGAGGTGCTGCAGGACGGGTTCGGCTTCCTGCGCTCGAACGACTCGAACTACCTGCCGGGCCCGGACGACATCTACATCTCGCCCACGCAAATCCGCCGCTTCGGCCTGCGCACCGGCGACACGGTCGAGGGCCCGATCCGCGGTCCCAAGGACGGCGAGCGCTACTTCGCCCTGATCAAGGTCAACACGATCAACTTCGAGAACCCGGAGAAGATCAAGCACAAGGTCCACTTCGACAACCTGACGCCGCTGTTCCCCACGAAGCGGTTCAAGCTCGAGCTGGACAACCCGACCAAGAAGGACTTTTCGCCCCGCATCATCGACATCGTCTCGCCGATCGGCAAGGGCCAGCGCGCGCTGATCGTCGCGCCGCCGCGCACCGGCAAGACCGTGCTGATGCAGAACATCGCGCAGTCGATCACCCTCAACCACCCCGAGTGCTACCTCATCGTGCTGCTCATCGACGAGCGCCCGGAGGAGGTGACCGACATGATCCGCTCGGTGAAGGGCGAGGTCATCGCCTCGACCTTCGACGAGCCGGCCACCCGCCACGTGCAGGTCGCCGAGATGGTGATCGAGAAGGCCAAGCGCCTCGTCGAGCACGGCCGCGACGTGGTGATCCTGCTGGACTCGATCACCCGCCTGGGACGCGCCTACAACACCGTCGTGCCGTCCTCGGGCAAGGTGCTGACCGGCGGCGTCGACGCCAACGCGCTCCAGCGGCCCAAGCGCTTCTTCGGCGCGGCCCGCAACATCGAGGAGGGCGGCTCGCTCTCGATCATCGCCACCGCGCTCATCGACACCGGCTCGCGCATGGACGAGGTGATCTTCGAGGAGTTCAAGGGCACCGGCAATTCCGAGATCATCCTCGACCGCAAGGTCTCGGACAAGCGCATCTTCCCGGCCATCGACATCACCCGCTCCGGCACCCGCAAGGAGGAACTGCTGGTCCCGCCGGACGCGCTCAAGAAGACCTACGTGCTCCGCCGCATCCTCAACCCGATGGGCGTCACCGACGCGATCGAGTTCCTCATGGACAAGCTGCGCCAGACCAAGAGCAACGGCGACTTCTTCGACTCGATGAACACCTGAGGCGGGGCCGCGACGCGCGGCTTCCTCGTCTGGCGCAATTCGCGCAGGCCGTGCATCACGGAGCATGGCCTATTTCGACTACGAGGTTCGAGGCACGCGTCTCGACCTCGCCCATCTGGAACCGCGCACTCTGACGCTTTTCGTCATAACCATCGCCCGCGAACTGACGATCGACGTGCGCTTCTCGAACCACTGTTTCACGGTGGCGTTCGACGACAATTCGCACGACAGGGCCGATCTGATCTGGGATCACCGACGCCCGCGCGCCTACGATACCGAGCGGCACGTCTTTTCTCGGCACCTTCCGACCATGGTGGAAGCCCTGCCGTCCGCCTCCGTCCATCTGACGCCGTCGGATCGGAACTACGTCTATCTCGCCCATGTGACCCTGCCCGACGGTCGGGCCTACCCGATGTATTTCGGGCTACGGCGCGCGCCGACCGATCACCGGCAGCAGCTTCTCATGGTGGTGGAGAGTGCCTATCCGGTTGCGGACCGTAAGCGGGTGCTGGCCGGAACCACCAAGATCAGCTTCCCTGTCCTGTGCGCGAAGATCTATCGCGGCCAGACGGTTCGGCCTCGGGCACGCCGCTGACCCATGAAAAACCCCTCGCTCAAATGAGGAGGGGTTATCACTCGCCGAAACACTTGGTTATCCCGCGTTGCGCGTGGACCGAAGCGGTGACCCGCCACGGCGGCCCAGGGCTGTCGCAGCAAGCTGCTCAGGCGATCCGTCCCCGGTAGAAAGAAGATGCGGCTCGTGCCCGAAAATTGCAACCTCCAGACCCGGAGACGAAAAGAAGAGCGACGATATCGCCGTCTTCTCAGTGACTCTGAACCGCCAGGACAGATGCAGGGAGGAGCCGGCAACATCCTGCATCGATTGTGAAATTCGCGCGATCCGCGAACAAACGCCCCGCGCCGACGTTGGCCCGCATCGACCGCCCGCGGTCAACCGGGGAGACGGGCCATGGCCTCCGACAACGTATCCGACCTCATCGTCGAGACGCTCCAGCTCGCGGGCGTGCGGCGGGTCTACGGGCTCGTCGGCGACAGCCTGAACGGGATCACCGAGGCGATCCGGGCGCGCGATGTGATCGAGTGGGTCCATGTCCGCCACGAAGAGGTCGCGGCGTTTGCCGCCGCGGGCGAGGCGCAGATCACCGGCGAACTCGCGGTCTGCGCCGGCTCCTGCGGGCCGGGCAACCTCCACCTCATCAACGGCCTCTACGACGCCCACCGCACCCGCACCCCGGTGCTGGCGATCGCCGCGCACATCCCCTCCTCCGAGATCGGCCTGAACTACTTCCAGGAGACGCGGCCCGAGCAGCTTTTCCGCGATTGCAGCCACTACTGCGAGCTGGTCTCCGATCCGGCGCAGTTGCCCAACGTCCTGGAGACCGCGATCCGCACGGCGGTCGGCCAGCGCGGCGTCGCCGTCGTCGTCATCCCCGGCACGGTGGCGCTCAAGCCCGCGCCCGAGCGGACGCTGGCGGCGGCCTCGACGCTCCGGCCCCGCGCACCCATCGTCGTCCCGCAACCCGACGACCTCGACCAACTGGCCGACCTCCTCAACACCTCCAAAAAAATCACGCTGCTGTGCGGGCGCGGCTGCGCCGGGGCGTATGCCCCGCTCATGCGGCTTGCCGAGCGGCTGAAGAGCCCGATCGTCCACGCGCTCGGCGGCAAGGAGCATGTCGAGCACGACAACCCCTACGATGTCGGCATGACCGGGCTGATCGGCTTCTCGTCCGGCTACGCCGCGATGGAGGCCTGCGAGACCCTGCTGATGCTCGGCACCGACTTCCCCTATCGCCAGTTCTATCCCGAGCACGCCCGCATCGCCCAAATCGACATCCGCCCGGAGAACCTCGGGCGGCGCTGCCGGCTCGAACTCGGCCTCGTCGGCGACGTGGCTGCGACCATCGAGGCTTTGCTGCCGCGGCTCGCCGGCAACGAGAGCCGCCGCCATCTCGACGCCAGCCTCAAGCACTACGCCAAGGCCCGCGAGGGGCTGGACGAGCTGGCCACCGGCAAGCCCGGCCGCCGGCCGATCCATCCGCAATACCTCACCCGGCTTCTCAGCGAGGCGGCGACGGAGGATGCGGTGTTCACGGCCGATGTCGGCACGCCGACGGTGTGGGCCGCGCGCTACCTGCACATGACCGCCGGGCGGCGCCTGATCGGCTCCTGGGCGCACGGCTCGATGGCCAACGCCCTGCCCCACGCCATCGGCATCCAGGCGGCAAGCCCCGGCCGACAGGTGATCTCGCTCTCGGGCGACGGCGGCTTCGCGATGCTGATGGGCGACATCCTCACCCTGACGCAGGAAAAACTGCCAGTGAAGGTGGTGATCTTCAACAACGGCACGCTGGGCTTCGTCGAGCTGGAGATGAAGGCCGCGGGCTATCTCGAGACCGGCGTCTCGCTGCAGAACCCGGATTTTTCCGCGATGGCCCGCGCCATCGGCATCCACGCCCGGCGGGTGGAGGACCCCGGCGATCTCGAGGGCGCCATCGTCGATGTCCTCGCCCATCCCGGCCCGGCGCTGCTCGACGTGGTGGTCAACCGCCAGGAACTCGCCATGCCGCCCAAGCTCCAGGCCGAGCAGGTGAAGGGCTTCAGCCTCTACGCCCTCCAGGCGGTGATGAGCGGGCGCGGCGATTCGATCCTCGATCTGGCGAAGACCAACCTCATCCGCTGAAGCCGGGAATTACCGCTTCCACACGCCGAGCCGCTCGCCGCGGGCGTGGTCCTCGGCGGCGACGAGTTCGGGCGTGGCCTCCGACGAGGCGCGTCCGCCGCCGTTGAACAGCACCACCTCCGACAGGTCGCGCCCCTCGACGGTGCAGACATGGGCGCTGCTGCCCGCGGCCGGCAGGCAACTGACGGATCGGCCGCGCAGGTATTTCGAGAGTTCGTCGGCCTGCCCGCCACGCACCCACTCGACCCCGAACAGGCGCACGAGCTTGCCGCCGACCCGCAGGGTCGCGGTGTCGATCACCTCGGCGGGCCCCTCGACGGCGTTGGGGTTGCGCGGCGGCTCGGGCGGGCGCTGCTCCGTCTCGGGCGGGGGCGTGTCGGTGTTCGCCGGGTTGTTGGAGGCCGCGGTGTCGGCCTCGCGCGGGGGCTCCTCGGTCTGCGGCGCGGTGCTGCGCGAGGCTTGGGTGTCGGTCCGCGTTTCGCCCGCGCCGTCCTCGCGCCCGGTCAGCGCGATGCCGGCGACGAGGGCCGCGCCGGCCAGCGCGCCGAAGCCCATGAGCACGACCGGGCGGCGGCTGCCCGCCGCAAGACCGTCCTCCACCACGTCGCGCAGCCGCGTGACCGCCGCGCCGGAGCGGGCCGAGACGGAGCGCAGGCCGCCGCCCAAGCGCGTGCCGACGGTTGCGAACCGCGCGCCGAGCGCGGCCCCGCCCGCCGGTTGCGGGGCGGCCGGCTGGTCGATGGAGGCCGGCACGACCGGCTCGGCGGGCGCCGGGCGGGGCTTGGCGCGGAACCGCTCGGCGAGGCGATGGCGCCAGCCTTCCACGGTCTCGCTCGCGGCGCTGGCGAACGCCCGGCTGCGCTCGGCCGAGGTGTTGGCCAGCGAGCGCGCGAGCGCCGATTGCGTCTCGACGAAGCGGGCGCTCGCCGCGCGCACGTCGGCGATCGTGTCGCGGGGCGGCTCCTGGGGCTCGGGCGAGGGCGGGGCGGGCAGCAGCAGGGCGGGATGTCGCTCGGTCAACTCGTCGACGAGGTCGGGGATCGTGAGCGGCATGCCGGCTCCCTCCCCCTCGCCGCGCCGGCGCACCGCGCCAGCGTGATCGACGATGCGGTAGCCGGGCAGCCCGTCGGCGGGCTCGACGAAGCCCTCGGCGATGAGGGCCAGCGTGCGGCGCGCCACCGGCCGCACCCGGCGGCGGTCGAGTTCGGCCAGGATGAGCCCGCGGATGCGCAGATCGTCCTCGGAGACCGGCACGTTGGGGATGGGCGCGGCCTCCGATCCGCTCTTCGCCGCGGCCTTTGCCGATCCTTTCACGCGCGGGTCACTCCGTCTCGCGGGCCGCCGCTCGGGCCGGCTCCGGTCTCGCGCCTCCTCCTAACACACTCGGACGGCCGAGGCGGAACCGCCTGTTCAGGCGCCGCCCCGCCCGCCGATGGAGGCGCTGAGGGCGCCGCGGCGCAGCACCCGGCTCGTCTCCTCGACGATGACCGGACGGCCATTGGCGAAGCTCACCGTCAGCATCAGCTCGCCCACGCCCTGCGAGCGGGCCCCGCGGCCGGGGCTGGCGGCGGTGAAGTCGTGGACCGTGCGGACGAGGCAGCTCTGGGTCGCCGCGTTGCAGGAGACCCGCGGCTCGCCCTGCGGCTCGTAGCGCCGCTCGGGCCAGCGCCGGGCGAAGCGCCGCTTCTCGGCCATCAGCGCGGCCAGCGACATCGTGCGCCCGTGGAAGCGGACTTTCGCGCCGTAGAAGCGCGGGGCCGCCGCCGCCATCCCGTCGCCGGGGCTCGACACGCTGTCGAGATAGGCCTCGCTCAGGCGCTGCGCCGAGCCGGCCCATTCGGGAAAGCGCGGATCGGGTTCGGCCCGCGCCATGCCCTGCGCCCCGGTGCTCGGCGCCTCGCGGGGCGGCGCCGTGAAGACCGGCGGCGCGACGCGAGCCGAGCGCTGCGACCGCGCCTCGGCCTCGCGCGCGGCTTGGCGCCGGGCCTGCCGCTCCTCGCCCGCGCGGCGGGTGCCGCGGGCGCTGCGATGGGCAGCCGGCGTCTCGTTCACGGCCGTGGAGCGCGTCTCGCGCTGCGCCGGAGCCGCAGCCTCGGATTGCGTCACGGTCGGCGACGCCGGCTCCGCCGCGGGCTTCGCGGGTGAAGCGTGCTTGTCGGCTGCCTTGGCCGGCGGATCGACCCAGCCGGGCCCCTGCTGCGCGACGGCCGGCAGCGACAGGGCAAGGAGCGCGAGGGCGGTCGTGGCAAGGAGAGGGCGCATGGCATCACCGATCGGTCGGGCGCGACCGGGTAGAACGCGCAGGATCGGGCCGGCGGTTCCCTCCGATCCGGACTCGGCCCGCGAGGGCGGGAGGCCGTGGCCGAAAGGTGACAGCGGGCCGGATGGCAGGCTCGTCCTCGGTGTTGACGGGCTCGCCGTTTCTCCATCTGTCACATGTAACGACAGGCTGTTTCGCGCTCGCTGTCCGTCTTCCTCGGGATCGTCTGAAGATTGGGGAGCGGCCTCGCCACTTGCCCTCGGGCCGGAAGCCCCCACCTTGAGCGCGAGCGTATCCCTGCGGACGTGCCCTCGGGCATCGCGGGTTCTCCAGAGACGGGTCCGGGCCCCTCTGGCGGCCGAGGCGTCGGCCGCGATGTCGGACCCCTTCGCGACCTGAGCGCTGACGCGGCGCCAATGCGTGCGAGGATTCCTTGCCGGCCGCGCCCTTCCTGTGCCTCCCTCCCCGCCCGACCGCGCCGGGAGGCCTGCTTTGAGCCCGGCCGACGGGAAGAACCGCCGCGCCCTCCTCCTCGTCAACGGCAAGGCCCGCAGCGGCGGGGCGCCGCTGGACGCGATCCGGGGCATCCTGCGCGAGGGCGGGCTCGACCTGATCGAGCCGGAGAACAACCGCGACTGCCACGAGACCATCACGCGCCACGCCGCGTCGGTCGATTGCGTGGTGCTGGGCGGCGGCGACGGCACCATGAACGCCGCGGCGCCCGCGCTCGTCGAGACCGGGCTGCCCTTCGGCATCCTGCCGCTCGGCACCGCCAACGACCTCGCCCGCTCCCTCGGCCTGCCGCTGGAGCCGGAGGCGGCGGCCAGACTCATCCCGAGCGCGCCGGAGAAGGCGATCGACCTCGGCTGGGTCAACGGGCACTACTATTTCAACGTGGCGAGCATCGGCTTCTCCGCCGACCTCGCGGGTGAATTGACCGCGGACGCCAAGAAGAAGTGGGGCACGGTGGGCTACGCCATCGCGGCCTTCCGGCTGCTGCGGCGCGCCCGCCCCTTCACCGTGACGATCGAGCACGACGGCACCACCGAGAAGGTCACGACGATCCAGGCCTCGGTCGGCAACGGGCGCCATTACGGCGGCGGCATGACCGTGCAGGAGGACGCCACCGTCGATGACGGCAAGCTCGATTTCTACAGCCTGGAGGTCGATCACTGGTGGCGGCTCGTCGCGCTGCTGCCGGCGCTCCGCCGCGGCACCCACGGGCAGGCCGAGGACGTGCGCGCCTTCGAGACGACCGAGCTCAAGCTCTCGACCCGCAAGCCGCGGGCGGTGAACACCGACGGCGAGCTGACCACGTGGACGCCGGCCCACTTCAAGGTGATGCCGAAGGCGGTGCGCGTGCTCGCCCCGCCGATCGACACCGGCGCCAACCGCATCCCCCTCCCCTTCAAGCTCTAGACCCGCTGACCTGACTGCATCGGGTCAGCGGGTCTAGATTCGTCTTTCACTGCGCATTCTTTCGACGAACCGGTCTCCACGTCGTCGGAATGCGCTCCAACGCCGGACTTGCCCGTGGACAGCCTGCTCCAACTCGCCGCCGACCCGACCGCCTGGGCCGCGCTCGCCACCCTCGTGGTGATGGAGGTGGTGCTCGGGATCGACAACCTGATCTTCATCTCGATCCTGACCAACAAGCTGCCGCCGGAGAACCAGGCCAAGGCCCGGCGCATCGGCATCGGACTGGCGCTCATCCTGCGGCTCGCGCTGCTCGGCACGGTCGCCTGGATCGTCCACCTGACCGAGCCGGTCTTCGAGGTGTTCGGCAAGGGGTTTTCCTGGCGCGACCTCATCCTGATCGCGGGCGGCCTGTTCCTGCTCTGGAAGGCCACCAAGGAGATCCATCACACCGTCGATCCGAACCCGGAGGAGAAGGCCGGAGGCGGGGCAAGCATCGGCTTCGCCGCGGCCATCGGCCAGATCCTCGTGCTCGATCTCGTCTTCTCGATCGACTCGATCATCACGGCTGTCGGCATGACCGAGCACGTGCCGATCATGGTGATCGCCGTCGTCACCGCCGTCACCGTGATGCTGATCGCCGCCGACCCGCTCTCGCGCTTCATCGCGGCCAACCCGACGGTGGTGATGCTGGCGCTCGGCTTCCTCATCATGATCGGCATGACGCTGATCGCGGAAGGGTTCGGGGCGCACGTGCCGAAGGGCTACATCTACACCGCCATGGCGTTCTCGGCGGGTGTCGAGGGCCTCAACATGCTGGCGCGGCGGCGGCGGAAGAAGAAGGCCGGGACGGCCTGAGGGACAGGGCGGCGCTCAGCTGCCCTCGATCCTTGTGCCGCATCGGCATTTTCCGAAAGCCGGCGGCCACCTTTCGGGCCGATGCTTCAGCCCCGCAGCAAGGGGCAGATGCCGGCGCATTTCGAAAAGCCGGGGAGCGCGTGGCGCAGGCAGCAGACCCGGCGGCGGGGCGCGTCGAGGCCGGCCAGCGCGTCGGCGCGCATCAGGGTGAGGGCCGAACACGCCTCCTGCGGCCATCGCAGGGCCAGCAGCGCCTCCCGCACCGCGCCGGCCTGCTCCTGAGTCTCGCGGGCGAGGGTGCCGAGCGTCCAGAACAGGTGGCCGCCCGCATTCTCCCACAGCAGGCGCATCGACAGCCCGGTCTCGGCCCGCAGGCACCGCACCGCCGGGGCGACGCGCTCGGCGAGCAGGCGATCGACCTGGGCCGGGAGCGAGGCCGGGAACGGCAGTTCCGGCGCGAGGTGGAAGGCCGCGGGCAGCCCGCCGGCCGCGAGGCTGAACCGCTCCGGCGGCAGCGCCAGCCCGAGCCGTGCGCCCGCAGCGAGGCCCGGCGCGATCAGCCCGGCGAAGAGGTAGGCGCTCCACAGCGAGGCGACCGCCCGCCGCTCGCCGCCGGGATGCGCGTCGGCGAAGGCGGCGAGCGCGTCCGAGAGCGCACCGCAGGTAGCCGATTCCTCCATCGTGCGCGCCGCCGGATCGGGATCGAGGCGCAAGCGGCCGGCGAAGGGGGCGAAGGCCCCCTGCAAGGCGGCGTCGAGGTCTTTTTGGGTCGGAAGAATAGAGGGGGTCAGGGGGAGGCGGTCCACGCCGGCTGCCGATCGCACCCGCGCTCCGGGCGGGCCGCGCCTTAGCAGAATCCGGCCGTGTCGTCGCCTATCAGAGCAGCGGCTGGCGGGCGGCGGCGTCCTCGCGGGCGCAGATCATCGGATCGGGCTTGGGGCCGTCCGCACTGAGCGCCCGCTTCAACTCGGTCCGGGCCCGCTCGAGGTCGGCGCGGAAACCCGCATCGGCCAGCAGCACCGCGACCAGGGCCGAGGCGCCGGTGCGGGCCGCCACCACGTCGCTCAGCCAGTGGACCCCGCACACCACCCGGCTCTCGCCGTAGAGCCGGCTGCGCACGAGGAACTGCGTCGCCTTCTCCGGCATCAGATTGGCCATGATCAGGCCGTAGGCCCAGCCCTGGCCCGCATGGCCCGAGGGGTAGCTGTAGCTGTCGGCGAGTTCGGGCGAGCGGACCACGCAGATCGGCGCGTCGTTGCCGACGAAGGGCCGCAGGCGGCGGTAGCGCCGCTTGGCCTCGCGGGTGGCGCGGGCGACGTCGAGGCGGGCCCGGTCGAGCAGGCGCATCAGGTCGGGCACGCGGGTCTGGTCGAGCCGCTGGCCGAGGACGCAGGCGTAATCCTCCAACAGGGCCGCGCCACCCTCTGCGACGTCGTTGGTGGCGAGCGCCCAGCGCGGCGTGCCCTGGTAGGCCCGCGTCGCGTTGAAGGCCGCCCGGTCGGCGGCCTCGGCCACCGAATGCCCGCCCGGCGGCGGCGGCAGGATCGCCACGAGGCTCGGCGCCGCCTCCTCGCTGAGATAGGCCTTCGGGCCGGGTGCGGCCGGGTTCAGCCGGTCCTTGTCGAGCGAGGGCGCGGATTTCTCCGGCGGCGGGGCCGCTTGCGGCACCGTCTGGGTCTGGGCGGCCAAAGGCGTAGCCAACAGGACGGTCAGCAGGGCGGCGAGGCGGACCGGCGGGCGGAGCATCGGACGAGGCACTTTCGGGAATCGGATCCTGAGCGAATTCATGTTTCCCTATGATGGACGTGCGACAACCATGTCACAGTCCTGCAATAGGCCGTTGCCTGACAGCTCTTCCCGGCTGTTTCCACTCAACGCCGGTCAGGCCCGGATCGCGGCGGCGACCGCTTGCGAAAATTCCTCGTGCGGGCTGAGCGCGCCCGGCACCGTGCGGGCCTCGACGCCGCCGGCCTCGATCAGGGCGTCCATCTCGGCCCCGGAGCGGCGCGGTGCCCGCTCCGGCCGCAGCACCCGCACCGGCGGCAGATCGGGCCCGAACAGGCCCAGGAAATCCTCCCGGGTGCCGACCGGATCGAGCCCGCCGGTGACGAAGGCCGCGGTGCCGAAGCGCCCGTTCCGCTGGCGGGTGATGCGGTGCTTGGCCCGGATCACCTCGGGCGTCACGTGTTCGGCCTCCGCGTAGACGTGGGCGCGCATCATCCGGCCGATGATCGGCGGGCTGATGTTGATCCGGTAGAGCGCTTCACCCACGAGCGGCATCTCGACCGCCTTACGGATGCGCTCGAACCAGCGGGCGCGGTGCGGCCCCATCGCGGTCGGCAGCGGCCCGCGCCAAGTCGGCGCCACCAGAACCAGCCGCCCGAACGCGCCCGGATGGCGCCGCGCCGCCGCCGCGAGATAGGGCGCGGCGTGGCCCGCCGCGACGGCCAGCGCGTAGGGGCCGGGCGCGGCGGCGAGCAGCGCGTCGAGGAAGGCGTGGTAGGTCGCGGGCTCCAGCGGCACGCGGACGCGTTCGTGGGCGCCGAAGCCCGGCCAGTCGGGCACGCGGCAGCGATGGTCCGCGGCGAGTTCACGGGCGAGCGGCCGCATCTCCTCCCGCGCCGAGATCGAGGACAACGCCGGCAGCAGCAGGGCCGCCGGCCCTGTCCCGACCTCCATGCAGGGTGTCGGAACGGGCTGCCCCGCGACCGTCAGGTCGAGGATGCGGGTCGTGAGGGACGCCGGCCCACCCATCGGATCCTCAGGTCCGCAGCAACTCGTTGATGCCGGTCTTGGCGCGGGTGCCGGCGTCGACGCGCTTGACGATGACGGCGCAGTAGAGGCCCGGCCCCGGCGTGCCGTCGGGGAGCGGCTTGCCCGGCGTCGTGCCGGAGACGACCACCGAGTAGGGCGGCACGCGTCCGAAAAAGGTCTCGCCGGTGGTGCGGTCGATGATGCGGGTCGAGGCGCCGATATAGACGCCCATCGACAGGACCGAGCCCTCGCCGACGATGACGCCCTCGGCCACCTCGGCGCGGGCGCCGACGAAGCAGTTGTCCTCGATGATGACCGGGTTGGCCTGGAGCGGCTCCAGCACGCCCGCGATGCCGGCGCCGCCGGAGATGTGGCAGTTCCGGCCGACCTGGGCGCAGGAGCCGATCGTCACCCAGGTGTCGACCATGGTGCCCTCGCCGACATGGGCGCCGAGGTTGATGAAGCTCGGCATCAGCACCGCGCCGGGCGCGATGTACGAGCCGCGGCGCACGAAGCAGCCCGGCACGGCGCGGAAGCCCGCGGCGCGGAACTCGGACTCACCCCAGCCGGAGAATTTCGAGGGCACCTTGTCCCACCACGGCGAGGAGCCGGGGCCGCCCTCGATCGGCACCATGTCGTTGAGGCGGAAGGACAGCAGCACCGCCTTCTTGAGCCATTGGTTCACCTGCCAGGACTCGCCGGCCTTCTCGGCGACGCGCGCCTTGCCGGAATCGAGCAGGTTCAGCGCCTCCTCCACCGCCTCGCGCACCGCGCCGCCGGTCGCGGTCGAGACGTTGGCGCGGTCCTCCCAGGCGGCTTCGATGGTTTTTTCGAGATCGGCGTGAGACATCGTCAGGTTCCGGAGGTTGGATGCGCTCGGGTTCGGCCGTGCTTACAAAAGCCGCACGTTCCTGTCACCGCTCACGGGCCGCAGGCGTCTTCAGCCGCTCGCCGACGCGCGAAAATCCCTGAACGAGGTCGCGCAGCTCTCCGGCGATGCCGTCGCGGACGACCGCCGCGACTTCGGGAAATTCGCGCAGCACGCGGCTCATCACGGAGGGCGTCAGGCGCATCACCTCCGCGGGCTCGACGGCGCGGGCGTCGGCCGGGCGCTCGACCGGGCGGAACAGGGCGTTGCGGCCGATCAATCCGGAGCGGGCGACGGTGACCGGCGGCTCGCCCACGCGGCGGGACTCGACGGCGATCGTGCCGGACATCACCACGTAGCCGCCGTCGGAAGGCTCGCCACGGGAGAACAGGAGTTCGCCCGCGTCCAACTGGCGCCGGTCGCCGGCGAAGCTCAGGAGGCGCAGGGCGTCGCGCTCGAACAGCTCGAACACCGGGGCGGCGGCCAGGATCGCGATGTCGTCGTCGAGCCCCAACGCCTGTCCCGCCCTTCGGCCGATCCGCTCACAGCCCGGTGAAGCTTAGCGGATAGCGGCCGGATGCGATACGCCGCGGCATGATGGCTTCGCGGGGCGATGATGCCGAACGGCCTGCCCTTCCAAGCCAACCGCCGTCATTCCGGGGCCGCGCAGCGGAATCCGGAATCCACCCGAGATGCGCGGCGTAACGGTAACCGGCGTGGCCAGTCGTGGATTCCGGGTTCGCCTTCGGCGCCCCGGAATGACGACCGCGTGTGTCGGGTTGTTCCGTGCCGCCGCTAATCGACCCTAAAAAGTCGAATCAGGGCAACAGCTTATACCCACCGCCCTCGGTGACGAGGATCGCCGCGGTGGCCGGGTTCGGCTCGATCTTCTGGCGCAGGCGATAGATGTGCGTTTCGAGGGTGTGGGTGGTGACGTGGGCGTTGTAGCCCCACACCTCGGCCAGCAGCGTGTCGCGCCCCACCACCTCGCGGCCGGCGCGGTAGAGGTAGCGCAGGATCGCGGTCTCCTTCTCGGTGAGCTTCAGCTTCGAGCCGCGCTCGCCGACCAGGAGCTTGGCGCCGGGGCGGAAGGTGTAGGGGCCGATGCGGAACACCGCGTCCTCGGAGGCCTCGTGCTGGCGCAACTGCACGCGGATGCGGGCCAAGAGCACCGCGAACTTGAACGGCTTGACCACGTAGTCGTTGGCGCCCGCCTCCAGGCCCTCGACCATGTCGTCGTCGGATTCCTGGGCGGTCAGCACGATGATCGGGCCGCGGTAGCCGTTGCGGCGCATGATCCGCACGGCCTCGCGCCCATCCATGTCGGGCAGGCCGACATCCATCACGACGAGGTCGATGCGCTCGTCCGCCACCCGGCTCATCGCCCCGGTGGCGGTCGCCTCGCCGATGACGGAGAACTCGTCGTAGGCGTCGATCTGCTCCGTCAATGCCTCGCGCAGGGCGTCGTCGTCGTCGCAGACGAGGAGGCAATAGGGGTTGGACATCGACGAGGTAACTCTCGAGAGGCTATTCCGGTGGCCCGAGCGTGTCAGCTCGGACAGACGACCAAGACGGTTTGACGACCAAGACGGTTTCATGACGGTGGTCGGGTCCGACGCGTCATGGGAGCCCGGGTCTTCCGCGGACAGCGCTCGCATAGCCCTGCCCTTCCTTTTAACCTAGTTTGTTTTGCGGGCCGGGAAATCCGCCTTGCATGCTTATGCAGCATTTTCGCCATGTTCCATTGGCTGTTTTGTGGGCTTGCGCACCGCTTGGCCCGGTGCATGGCGCGGTGACGGGATGAAAACGACGATGAGGCGTGCGGGATCCGGCGCGGCGGTGCGCCCGGCGACCCTGGCGCTGCTGCGGGTGCATCCGCTGCCGGGCGATCCGACCGGGGGCCGGCTCGTGGCGGGCGCGGGCGTGATCCCTTGCGCACTCGGGCGCTCCGGCCTCCGCGCGGTCAAGCGCGAGGGCGACGGCGCCTCGCCCCGCGGCGTGTTTCGCCTGCGCGGCGGATTCTTTCGGCCGGACCGGTTTCCCGTCCGGCCGGCGACACCTCTGCCGCTCCGGGCGATCCGGCCCGACGACGGCTGGTGCGACGCGGCCGGCGACCGGCGCTACAACCGCCCGATCCGCCTGCCGAGCCCGACCAGCGCGGAGGCGATGTGGCGCGACGACGGGCTCTACGACCTCGTGCTCGATCTCGACCACAACCGCGGCCCGATCCGCCCCGGCGCCGGCTCGGCCATCTTCATGCATATCGCCCGCGCGGGGTTCCGGCCGACGGAGGGCTGCGTGGCCCTGCGGCCGGCGGACCTGCGCCGCCTGCTGCGGCGGCTCGGGCCGAGCACCCGGATCGCCATCGGCCCGGTGCCGGCCCGCCCGAAGCGGGGGAAAGGCTCGTAAGCCGCCGGTGCATTCGCGTTCGCGAGCGAATCCGCCTATATGAAAAAAATTCCAGAGTCTTAAGGTCACTTCCATGGCGACGGCGTCGTTCGACACCGCCCGGCGCGAGGCGCGCCCCGTTTCCCCGATCGAGAAGGCCCCCGAGGTCACGGCGCTCTCAGGCCTGCCCGGCCGCAAGCGCTCGCTCGTCGGCCTCTCCCGCGCCGACCTGAAACAGGCGCTGCTCGAGATCGGCGTCGCGGAGCGGGAGACGCGGATGCGCGTCTCCCAGGTCTGGCACTGGATCTACGTGCGCGGCGCCCGCGACTTCTCCGAGATGACCAATGTCGGCAAGGGGCTGAAGGCGCAGCTCGCCGAACACTTCACCCTGGAGCGGCCGGAGGTCGTGACCGAGCAGGTCTCGCGCGACGGCACCCGCAAGTGGCTCCTGCGCATGGCGCCGACCGGCGCGCACGACCACAACCGCGGCGCCGAGATCGAGTGCGTCTACATCCCCGGCGACGACCGCGGCACGCTCTGCGTCTCGTCCCAGGTCGGCTGCACGCTGACCTGCTCGTTCTGCCACACCGGCACGCAGCGCCTCGTGCGCAACCTCTCCACGGCCGAGATCGTGTCGCAACTCGTGGTCGCCCGCGACGCGCTCGGCGACTTCGCCGGTCAGATGCCGAGCAAGGACGGCGGCGAGGTCGGGCGCCTCGTCACCAACATCGTCTTCATGGGCATGGGCGAGCCACTCTACAATCTCGACGCGGTGATCGACGCGGTCTCGGTGATGTCGGACCAGGAGGGCTTAGGGCTGTCGCGGCGGCGCATCACGGTCTCGACCTCCGGCGTCGTGCCGCAGATCGAGCGGTTGGGGCTGGAAGCGAACGCCATGCTGGCGATCTCGCTGCATGCCGTGCGCGACGGCTTGCGCGACGAGCTGGTGCCGCTGAACCGCAAATACCCGATCGAGCAGTTGCTCGAGGCCTGCCGGAACTATCCGGGGGTCAGCAACGCGCGGCGCATCACCTTCGAGTACGTGATGCTGAAGGGCGTCAACGATTCGGACGCGGATGCGCGCGCCCTGGTGCGGCTCCTCAAGGGGATTCCCGCCAAGATCAACCTGATCCCGTTCAACCCCTGGCCCGGCTCCAAATACGAGTGCTCGGACTGGGAGCGGATCGACCGCTTCTCCGAGATCGTCTTCAATGCCGGCTACGCCTCGCCGGTGCGCACGCCCCGCGGCCGCGACATCCTGGCGGCCTGCGGCCAGCTCAAGAGCGAGACCGAGAAGATGCGGGCGCGTGCCCGTATGCTGATGGAAGAGGGGCTGGGGGCGGAAGGGTTTTACGCGGGCGGGGAGGATTAGCACCTCTCCTCCCCCTTGCGGGGAGGAGCCGGAGGTGGGGGTGGCTCAGGATGGATCGCCGAGCTTTATCCGGCACCACCCCCACCCCTGACCCCTCCCCGCAAGGGGGAGGGGAACGCCCCCCTGAAAAGAATCAGTACCCGCGGTTGGCGATCGAGGGCAGCGAGGGCTGCGTGTAGGCGCGGTTCACGTCCTTGCGGTCCATCGTGCCGTTGGTGTCGTTCGAGCGGCGGTAATTGCCGGTGTCGAAGGACTGCGACAGGCCCGAGCCGCGGGAATCCGTGCTGTTGCAGGCGGCGAGGCCGCAGGCCAGGGCGGCGGCGAGGACGAGGAGCGTGGGGCGCATCGGGGTGTTTCCTGAAGGGACCGCGGCGTCGCCGCCCCGGTCGGTCCGTCGGCTTGCCCCCGCGGGACCCCGCCCGGCAAGGCCAAAGTGCCGGCGCGGGGACGATCCCGCGCCAAGTGTGACCTATTCGACGTGGCCTACTCGGCCGCCGCCTTGAGGTAGCGGCTGGGGTCGTAGTTGAGGATCGGCCCGAGCCAGCGCTCGACTTCCGCCACGTCCATGCCCTTGCGCAGGGCATAATCCTCGACCTGATCGCGCTCGACCTTGGCGACGCCGAAGTAATGCGCCTGCGGATGCGCGAGGTAGAGGCCCGACACCGAGGAGCCCGGCCACATGGCGTAGGATTCGGTGAGCTTCACGCCGATGCGGCGCTCCGCCCCGAGCAGGTCGAACAACGTGACCTTCTCGGTGTGGTCGGGCTGGGCCGGGTAGCCCGGCGCGGGCCGGATGCCGTCGTACTTCTCGTGCACCAGCTCGTCGATGGCGAAGCTCTCGTCCGGCGCGTAGCCCCAGAACTCCCGGCGGACGCGCTCGTGCATCCGCTCGGCGAAAGCCTCGGCGATGCGGTCGGCCAGCGCCTTGACGAGGATCGAGCGGTAATCGTCGTTGGCCCGCTCGAAGCGCTCGGCGATGCGCACTTCCTCCAGCCCCGCCGTCACCACGAAGCTGCCGACATAGTCGGCGATCCCCGTCTCGGCGGGCGCCACGAAGTCCGAGATGCAGGTGTTGGGGCGCCCGTCGCGCTTCGACAGCTGCTGGCGCAGGCCGTGGAAGGTCGCGAGTTTTTCGAAGCGGCTCTCGCCCGTATAGAGCACGATGTCGTCGCCGATGCTGTTGGCCGGCCAGAAGCCGATCACCGCCTTCGGGTTGAACCAGCGCTCGTCCACGATCTGCTTGAGCATGGCCTGCGCGTCCTCGAACAGGGCGCGCGCCGCCGGGCCCTGCTCGGGATCGTCGAGGATCGCCGGGTAGCGGCCCTTGAACTCGTAGGTCTGCAGGAACGGCGTCCAGTCGATGTAGGGGACGAGGTCCGCCACCTCGTAGGAGCCGTAGACGCGGGTGCCGGTGAAGCTCGGCTTCTTCGGCGCATAGCCCGACCAATCGACCTTGAAGGCGTTGGCCCGCGCCTTGGCCAGCGGCAGGCGCTGCTTGTCGAGTTCCGAGCGGGCATGCGCGTCGGCGACCTTGCGGTATTCGGCCCGCACCTTCTCGACGGTGGCCCCGCGGGTCTCCTTCGAGATCAGGCTCGACACCACGCCGACCGCGCGGCTCGCATCGGTCACGTAGACCGCCTGCCCCTTGGCGTAGGCCGGGTGGATCTTCACCGCGGTGTGGACGCGGCTGGTGGTGGCGCCGCCGATCAAGAGCGGCATCTCCATGCCCTCGCGCTCCATCTCGGCGGCCACATGCACCATCTCGTCGAGCGAGGGGGTGATGAGGCCCGACAGCCCGACGATGTCGACGTTCTCGCGCTTGGCGGTCTCGAGGATCTTGGCGGCCGGCACCATCACGCCGAGATCGATGATCTCGTAGTTGTTGCAGGCCAGAACCACGCCGACGATGTTCTTGCCGATGTCGTGGACATCGCCCTTCACGGTCGCCATCAGCACCTTGCCGGCGGCCTGGCGCTGGCCGGTGCCGCCATTGGCGCGCTTCTCCTCCTCCATGAAGGGTTCGAGATAGGCGACCGCCTGCTTCATCACGCGGGCCGACTTCACCACCTGCGGCAGGAACATCTTGCCCGACCCGAACAGGTCGCCGACCACGTTCATGCCGGCCATCAGCGGGCCCTCGATGACGTGGAGCGGGCGCTCGACGCCCTGGCGGGCCTCCTCGGTGTCGGCGACGATGTACTCGGTGATGCCGTTGACGAGCGCGTGCTCGATGCGCTTGGCCACCGGCGCCTCGCGCCACGTCAGGTCGGCGGTCTTGGCCTGGGCCGAGGCGCCGGTCTTGAAGCGCTCGGCGGCCTCCAACAGGCGCTCGGTCGAGTCGTCGCGACGGTTGAGGACCACGTCCTCGCAGAGTTCGCGGAGTTCGGCCGGGATCTCGTCGTAGACCGCGAGCTGGCCGGCATTCACGATGCCCATGTCCATGCCGGCCTTGATGCAGTGGAACAGGAACACCGCGTGCATCGCCTCGCGCACCGGCTCGTTGCCGCGGAAGGCGAAGGACAGGTTCGACACGCCGCCGGAGATGTGGGCGTGTGGCAGGGTTTTCCGAATTGTGCGCGTGGCTTCGATGAACGCGACGCCATACGGATTATGTTCTTCAATACCCGTGGCAACAGCAAAAATATTCGGGTCGAAGATGATGTCTTCCGGCGGGAAGCCGATCTGCTCGGTGAGGATGGTGTAGGCCTTGGTGCAGATCTCGACCTTGCGCTCGTAGGAATCCGCCTGCCCCTGCTCGTCGAAGGCCATGACGACCACCGCCGCGCCGTAGGAGCGGCAGATCTTGGCGGCCTCGATAAACTTGTCCTCGCCCTCCTTCATGGAGATCGAGTTCACGATCGGCTTGCCCTGGATGCACTTCAGGCCGGCCTCGATCACCTCGAATTTCGAGGAATCGACCATCACCGGCACGCGGGCGATATCGGGCTCGGCGGCCACGAGGTTGAGGAACTCGACCATCGCCTTCTCGGAGTCGAGCAGGCCCTCGTCCATGTTGACGTCGATGACCTGGGCGCCGGCCGCGACCTGATCGCGGGCGATGTCGAGGGCGGCGGCGTAATAGCCGTTGGTGATGAGCTTGCGGAATTTGGCCGAGCCGGTGACGTTGGTGCGCTCGCCGACGTTCACGAAGGGAATTTCCTTCGTCAGCACGAACGGCTCCAGGCCCGAGAGCCGCATCAGGCGCGGGATTTCCGGGATCTTTCGCGGTGTCTTATCGGCGACCGCCTCACTGATCGCGCGGATATGGTCCGGCGTGGTGCCGCAGCAGCCGCCGACCATGTTGACGAGGCCGGATTCGGCGAACTCGCCCACCAGCTTGCCCATCGCCTCCGGGCTCTCGTCGTAGAGGCCGAACTCGTTCGGCAGGCCGGCATTGGGATAGGCGCAGACCAGGGTGTCGCAGATGCGCGACAGCTCGGCGATGTGGCCGCGCATTTCCTTGGCGCCGAGCGCGCAGTTGAGGCCGAAGGTGAGCGGCGAGGAGTGGCGCAGGGAGTTCCAGAACGCGCCCGGCGTCTGGCCCGACAGGGTGCGGCCGGAGAGATCGGTGATGGTGCCGGAGATCTGGATCGGCAGCCGGATGCCGGTCTCGTCGAACACCTGCCACGCGGCGGCGATGGCGGCCTTGGCATTCAGCGTGTCGAAGATCGTCTCGATCAGGATCAGCTCGGCGCCGCCGTCGATGAGGCCGCGCACCTGCTCGACATAGGCCTGCTTCACCTGGTCGAAGGTGACGGCGCGGTAGCCGGGGTTGTTCACGTCCGGCGAGATCGACAGCGTGCGGTTGGTCGGGCCGATGGCGCCGGCCACGAACCGGCGGCGGCCGTCCTGCTTCTCGGCCAATGCGGCGGCCTCGCGGGCCAGCCGCGCGCCCTCCGCGTTCAGCTCGTGGATGATCGATTCCATGCCGTAATCGGCCTGGGCGATGGTGGTGCCGGAAAACGTGTTGGTCTCGCAGACGTCGGCGCCCGCGAGGAAGTAGTCGAGGTGGATCTGCCGGATCGCGTCGGGTTGGGTCAGGATCAGGAGGTCGTTGTTGCCCTTCTGGTCGTGGCCGTGGTCCTTGAACCGCTCGCCCCGGAAATCCTCTTCCGTGTACTTCAGGCGCTGGATCACCGTGCCCATCGCCCCGTCGAGGACGAGGATTTTCTGCCCCGCACGCTCGCGAAGCGCGCGCTCGATCTCGGTGCCGTCGACGGGGGGGAAGGTGGTCATGTCGGACGATCCTGGGAGTTTCCGGGGAGGCGATGGCCGAAAGCGTCGGTCCCATCAACCCACCTCATCCTGAGGTGCCGGAGCGAAGCGGAGGCCTCGAAGGAGGCCTCCAGAAGGCGCATTGATCCCTGGAGCCCTCCTTCGAGGCTGAGCTTACGCTCAGCACCTCAGGATGAGGGCGAAGGGTGGAAGGCGGTTACGCCGCCTTCGCCGCCAGCTTGGCCGGGACCTGCGAGCGCAGGCCGAGCAGATGGCAGATGGCGTAGACGAGGTCCGAGCGGTTCATCGAGTAGAAGTGGAAGTCCTCTACGCCCTGATCGACGAGGTCGAGCACCTGTTCGGCAGCGACCGCCGCCGCCACCAGTCGGCGGGTCTCGACGTCGCTCTCCAGGCCCTCGAACCGGGCGGCCAGCCAGTAGGGCACCGAGGCGCCGGTGCGGCGGGCGAAGTTGGCCGCCTGCTTGAAGTTCTGCACCGGCAGGATGCCGGGGATGATCGGGATGTCGATCCCGGCGGCGCGCACCTTGTCGCGGTAGCGCAGGTAGATCTCGTTGTCGAAGAAGAATTGGGTGATCGCCTGATCGGCGCCGGCATCGACCTTGGCCTTCAGCGCGTCGATGTCGGCATCGAGCGAGGCGGCCTCCGGGTGCTTCTCCGGATAGGCCGAGACCGCGACCTTGAAGTCGCCGATCCGCTTGATGCCGGCCACGAGGTCGCAGGTCTGGGCGTAGCCGCCGGGATGGGGCCGGTAGGTGTAGCCGACGCCCTCGGCCGGATCGCCGCGCAGCGCCACGATGTGGCGCACGCCCGCATCCCAGTAGGACTGGACGACCGAATCGATTTCCTCGCGCGTGGCGTTCACGCAGGTGAGGTGGGCGGCGGGCTTGAGGCTGGTCTCCTTGACCATCCGGGCCACCGTGTTGTGGGTGCGCTCGCGGGTGGAGCCGCCCGCGCCGTAGGTCACCGAGACGAATTTCGGCTGCAGCGGCGCCAGCCGCTCGATCGAGGACCAGAGGATCTTCTCCATCTCCTCGGTCTTGGGCGGAAAGAACTCGATCGAGACGCGGATCGGGCGGAAGCCGTCGCGGCTGGCACGGTGCTGAGAAGCGCTGGGCATCGAAATCGTCCCCTTCGTGGTCGTTCTTGTGGTCGTCGACATCTTGATCGTTCGATCTTGCGATCAGGATTGTCGGTCGATCGTGTCCCGGTCGTGTCGCCTTGGCCGTAGGGCTCAGGCCACTGCCCGCTCGTCCGGCGCCGCCGGCCGGAGCGAGACGGCGTTTTGGGTGAGGTTTTCGGCGACGTCTTGAGCGATATCCTGGGCGAGCCAGAGGGTGACGGTGAGCGGATGCTCGGTGCCGTCGTCGGGGGCGAGGTCGCGGCTCTCGACCCGGCCGAGGCCCGCCTGCACCAGCCATCCCGTCACCTGATCGGCCGCGAAGCCGAGACGGCGATGGGCCTGGGTCTCGCGCAGATGCTCCTGGGCATGGGGCGCGAAATCGACCACGAGCAGGCGCCCGCCCGGAGCGACGAGGCGCGCGGCCTCCCGCAGGGCGCGGGCCGGATCGTCGAGGTAATGCAGCACCTGATGCAGCACCACGAGGTCGAAGCCCGCCCGCCCGAAGGGCGGCGCGTGGAGGTCGCCCTGTCTCAGGTCGACCCGCGGCAGGCCCGCCCGTTCCAGGTTGGCCCGGGCGACGGAGAGCATGGCGTGGCTCGAATCGAGCCCGGTGGCCCGGCCCGCGCGGGGCGCCAGCAGGGCCAGCATCTTGCCGGTGCCGGTGCCGAGATCGACCACGTGGCGGATCGGCCGATCGCCGAGCGCGTCGAGCACCGCGGCCTCGACGGTCGCCTCGGGCACGTGGAGCGAGCGCAGCCGGTCCCATTTCGGGGCGAGGCGCGCGAAGAAGGTCTGGGCGGCGTCCGCGCGCTGAGCCCGCACCGAATCGAGCCGGGCGCGATCCTCGGAAAGCGGCGGCGCCTCGTGGCGGAGCGCGGCGATCAGCGGCTCGACGAAGCCCGCGGCGGCCTCGCGCAGGCGGAAGAAGGCCCAGGCGCCTTCGCGATGACGCTCGATCAGGCCGGATTCGACCAGAAGCTTGAGATGGCGCGAGATGCGCGGCTGCGACTGGCCCAGGATGTCGGTGAGGTCCGAGACCGACAATTCGCCCTCCGCCAGCAGCGCCAGGATGCGCAGCCGCGTCTCCTCGGCGGCGGCGCGCAGCACGGCGAGCGCTTCGGTGAAAGGCACCGATGCCGTGGGGGAGGCCGTCCCGAGGCTGTTGGCACTAGACATAAAGATATCTTTATGTGCGTAGCGGCCGAGGCGCAAGCGAAATCGCGTTACGGGCCGGGGTGGCTTGTCACGGTTTGAGCGGCGCGACGGTTCGGTATCCCTCCGCCGTCATTCCGGGGCGCCGAAGGCGAGGCCGGAATCCACGACGGGCCGCGACGCCTGTCATGGGCCGCGCATCACGGGTGGCTTCCGGGTTCCGCTGCGCGGCTCCGGAATGACGGTGTGCGTGAAGGAAAAGGGGCGACCTACTGATAGGCCTGCTTCAGATCCAGCGTGCAGCGCACCCCGACCTCGCCGTAGCCCTGTTCGAGCCAGGCCTGGGCCGCCTTGCGCCCCTTGTCGCGCAGGCGTTCGATCATCCGCCAGCGGGCGTCGAGGCGCGAGGAGGCGGCGTAGTCGTCGAGGAGGTCGGTGCCGTCGATGCGGTGGAGGAAGACGCGCTCCAGCCCCTCGACCTCCTGTCCGCCCTCCTCGATCAGGCCGTGCACGAAGTCGATCGCGCGCAGCTCCCGCATCAGGTTGGCGTTGAAGGTGATCTCGTTGAGCCGGTTCTGGATGTCCTGCGCCGTGCGCGGCGTCTCGCGGCGCTCGACCGGGTTGATCTGCACGAGGAGGATGTCGCGGGTGCGCGCCTCGTGCAGCGGGTAGAGCGCCGGATTGCCGAGATAGCCGCCGTCCCAGTAGGGCACGCCGTCGATCTCCACCGCCTGGAACACGGTCGGCAGACAGGCCGAGGCCATCAGATGGTCGGCGGTGAGGCGCTCGCGCTCGAACACCGCGAGCTTGCCGGTCCAGACATTGGTGGCCGAGACGAAGACGTCGGCGGTCGAGGCGGAGCGCAGGCGCTCGAAATCGACCACGCGCTCCAGCGCGCCGCGCAGCGGATTGATGTTGAGGGGGTTGGCCGCATAGGGGCCGGGGTTGAGCACCTTCAGCCATGCCTCGACGAAGGGGTTGCCCTTCCAGACGTGGAACAGTCCGTCGATCCAGCTCTGCTGCACCGGCTTGAGGTCGGCATCCAGGCTCGCCTCGCGCCAGAAGGCTTCGAGGGCGGCGCGCGCGCCGTCGGGCCCGCCCGCGAGCCAGCCGTCCACGAGGACGACGGCGTTCATCGCGCCTGCGCTCGCGCCCGTCACCGCCTCGAAGGCGACGCGCCCGTCCTCGATCAGCGCGTCGAGCACGCCCCAGGTGAAGGCGCCGTGCGACCCGCCGCCCTGGAGCGCCAGCGACACCGCCTTCTCGGCCCGCGGCCCGGCAAGGCCGCGAAAACCTTCGCCCGGACGAGTCGTGTGGGCGATCGGGCTCGGAACCACGGTGACCGGATTGTGAGCGTCGTCGCCGGGCACCTCCGATGCCGTCGGGCCGGCGATCGTCTCGGGGCTGAGCCTGTCCATCGTGCCTCACCAGAATTGTTGCAGTGCGTCTTTAGATGGTGCAAAGCAGCATCCGGTTCCGTGCGGTGCTTTGACCCGTAGGCAATCGACGCCCGCGAGCGGCTTTTGCATGAGGGGTGAACGCTCCGCCGATGGGGTGCCATCCTTGCAATCGCGGCGCTCGCGCTCGACATCCCGCTCGGGATGCGACATGGAAGCGGCCTCGAGCACAAGGCAAGCTCCGCATCCGTTCGCGCGGGCGTGAGCGGCAGGTCGCGGATCGCGCCGGATTCGGATAGGATCGTCTTCGCGCCCGCGGGACGCCCCAAGGCCGGCACGCGCGGACAGGTTGAGACGACCCGCGAAGGCACGATGGAAGTCATGGAAGCTCCCGACGCCCTGGCAAACCCGATCGAGGCTCAGAGCCCGAACATGCGCGGGCCGGAGATCGCAGGGCCCGCCCCGCGCCACCGCACCGTCGGCGTGCGGATCGGCGAGGGCGAGGGCGCGGTCACCGTCGGCGGCGGCGCGCCGATCGTCGTGCAGTCGATGACCAACACCGACACCGCCGACATCGACGCCACCGTGGCCCAGGTCGCCCAGCTGGCGCGGGCCGGCTCGGAGCTGGTGCGCATCACCGTCGATCGCGACGAGGCGGCGGCAGCGGTGCCGAAGATCCGCGAGCGCCTCGACCGGATCGGCTGCCACGTGCCGCTGGTGGGCGACTTCCACTATATCGGCCACAAGCTCCTGTCCGACCATCCGGCCTGCGCCGAGGCGCTGGCCAAGTACCGGATCAATCCGGGCAATGTCGGCTTCAAGGAGAAGAAGGACGTTCAGTTCTCGACCATCGTCGAGCAGGCGATCAAGTACGGCAAGACGGTGCGCATCGGCGCGAACTGGGGCTCGCTCGACGAGGCCCTGCTGACGCACCTGATGGACGAGAACGCCCGCTCGGCCAAGCCCATCGATGCCCGCGCGGTGATGCGCGAGGCGATGGTGCAATCGGCGCTGACCTCAGCCGACCGCGCGGTGGAACTCGGCCTGCCGCAGGATCGCATCATCCTCTCGGCCAAGGTCTCGGCGGTGCAGGACCTGATCGCGGTCTACCGCGAGGTGGCGCGCCGCTCGGACTACGCGATCCATCTCGGCCTGACTGAGGCCGGCATGGGCTCGAAGGGCATCGTCGCGGCCTCGGCCGCCATCGGCGTGCTCCTGCAGGAGGGCATCGGCGACACGATCCGCTACTCGCTGACACCGGAGCCCGGCGGCGACCGCACCGTGGAGGTGAAGGCCGCGCAGGAACTCCTGCAGACCATGGGGTTCCGCACCTTCGTGCCGCTGGTCGCCGCCTGCCCCGGCTGCGGCCGCACCACCTCGACCACGTTCCAGGAGCTCGCCCGAGACATCCAGAACTGGATCACCACTTCCATGCCGGAGTGGAAGAAGACCTATCCAGGCGTCGAGAGCCTGAACGTCGCGGTGATGGGCTGCATCGTCAACGGGCCGGGCGAGTCGAAGCACGCCGATATCGGCATCTCCCTGCCCGGAACCGGCGAGACCCCGACCGCCCCGGTCTTCATCGACGGTAAGAAGGCGATGACCCTGCGCGGCGCGACGCTCGCCAAGGACTTCGAGGGCATCGTCATCGACTACATCGAGCGCCGCTTCGGCCAGGGCAAGCGCGACGCCGCCGAGTGAGGGGCGAGGGGCACCCACGGGCGCCCCTCTCCGGAGAGCCTGCCGAATCCCGGGACCGTTTCCGGGTTCGGGCCGCGTGACGACGCTGGCCGGACCCGAGCGCCCTGCGAGGCCGCGATGTCCGGCCTGAACCTTGCGACCCTGAGACCGCCATCGTCCTGCCTCCCCCCGCGACAAGCCGCGACGAGGCCGGGCGCGACGCTCCCGCCCGAGCCGGCGGCGGGTCGGTGCCCATCGGGTCGACCGACGCACACCCTTCATGCGCTTCCGGCAGACCCCTGCCGACGACGCACGCACCCGAACCCGACGGCCCGATGACCCAGCCTGCCAGCCCGAGCCTGCCGGCCGATCCCCACCCGGCTTCCGCCGTCGGCGGCCCCGCCCCCGGCGAGGGCGGCCCGGTCGCGACCTCCGCCGGTGCCGTGGACGCCTCCGAGACCTCGGCGCACGGCCACGGCCGCACCGGCTTCTGGGCGCTCACCGTCGGCTCGGTCGGCGTCGTCTACGGCGATATCGGCACGAGCCCGCTCTACGCCTTCCGCGAGGCGCTCGCGCCCGCCCGCGTCGATGGCATCGTTCTGCCCGAGGAGGTGATCGGAACCACCTCGCTGATCATCTGGGCGCTGCTCCTGATCGTCACGATCAAGTACGTCGCGATCCTGCTGCGCATGGACAACAACGGCGAGGGGGGCATCCTCTCGCTAATGGCCAAGGCCCGCCACGCGCTCGGCGGCTCGAAGCTCGTGTTCATGCTGGGCCTGCTCGGGGCCTCGCTGTTCTACGGCGATTCCGTCATCACCCCGGCGATCTCGGTGCTCTCGGCGGTCGAGGGCCTGAAGCTCGTCACGCCGGCGTTCGACGACTACGTGCTGCCGATCACGGTGGCGATCATCGTCGCCCTGTTCGCGGTCCAGAGCCACGGCACCGCCCGCGTCGCGACCTTCTTCGGTCCCGTGATGGTGCTGTGGTTCCTGGCGCTGGCGGCGGCGGCGCTCCCCTACATCATCGGCAATCCCGGCGTGCTCGCCGCCTTCAATCCCTGGTACGCGCTGCACTACCTGCTCGGCCACGGCACGGGCGCGCTGGTGGCGCTCGGCGCGGTGTTCCTGGCGGTGACGGGCGCGGAGGCCCTGTTCGCCGATCTCGGCCATTTCGGGCGCCGGCCGATCCAGGTGGCGTGGCTGTTCCTCGTCGCGCCCTGTCTCGTGCTCAACTATCTCGGCCAGACCGCCCTGGTGCTCGCCAAGCCCGAGACCACCGATCCGTTCTACCAGCTCGTGCCCGAATGGGGCCTGATCCCCATGGTGCTGCTCGCCACCATCGCCACCGTGACGGCGAGCCAGGCGGTCATCACCGGGGCGTTCTCGCTGTCGCGGCAGGCGATCCAGCTCGGCATGCTGCCGCGCATGGAGATCCGCCACACCTCCGAGGCGCATTCGGGCCAGATCTACCTGCCGCGGATCAACATGCTGCTGGCGCTCGGCGTCGTGATCCTGGCCGTCACCTTCCGCTCGTCCTCGGCGCTCGCCTCGGCCTACGGCATCGCGGTGACGGGCACGATGCTGCTGACCGCCTCCATGGCCTACGTGGTGCTGTGGAAGGTCGCGCGCCTGAAGCCCCTCGTCGCCGCCCTGGCGATCGCGCCCTTCTTCTTCATCGAGTTCCTGTTCCTGCTCTCGAACCTGCTCAAGGTGCACGAGGGCGGCTACGTGCCCCTGCTCATGGCGGGCGGCCTGATGCTGATGATGTGGACCTGGGTGCGGGGCGTGGCGATCCTCGTCAACAAGACCCGCAAGACCGACGTGCCGCTGATCGAACTCGTCGGCATGCTGGAGAAGAGCAGCTCCTACCACCGGGTGAAGGGCACGGCGGTGTTCCTCACCAGCGATCCCGACATCGCCCCGGCCGCACTCCTGCACAACATGAAGCACAACAAGGTGATCCACGAGAAGAACGTGGTGCTCACCGTCGAGACCATGGACCGGCCGCGCGCGCCGGAATCCGAGCGGGTGCGGATCGCGCCGGTGGGGCCGGGCTTCTTCAAGGTGGTGATGCGCTTCGGCTTCATGGAGACGCCCAACATCCCCCGCACCCTGACGCTCCTGAAACGCGAGGGCTTCAAGTTCGACATCATGTCGACCTCGTTCTTCCTGTCGCGCCGCTCGATCCGCCCCGCGGCCCATTCGGGCATGCCGCTGTGGCAGGACCGGATCTTCATCACGCTCGCCAAGAACGCCAACGACGCCACGGACTTCTTCCAGATTCCCACGGGCCGCGTGGTCGAAGTCGGCACCCAAGTCACGGTATAACGGGTTCCCAAAGGGCAAGCCCTTTGGCGGGGCTTGGGGCGGAGCCCCAGCGGCGTCAGAGCAGCCCCTGCAACAGCGCGATCGCCACGGCCTGCGCCCGCGTCGCGGCACCGAGCCGCTTCTTGGCCCGCTCGACGTGGAAATGCGCCGTGGCGCGGGTGACGCCGAGGCGCTCGCCGATCTCGGCATCGCCCAGCCCCTCCGCCACCAGGGCGAGACCCTGGCGCTCGCGCTCGCTCAGGGCCGGGCGGCCCGCGGCTTTGGCACCCGTCTGCCGCAGCGTCCGCGCGCGGGCGAAGGCGGTGAGCGCCACCGCGACGGTCGCGGCGCGGGCGGGGGCGTCGAACCGGTCGAGCCGGGCAGCGGCGAGGCTCGCGACGCCGAAGCGCTCGCCGGGCGGGCCTTGCGGATCGTGGACCGGGATGACGAAGCCGTCGCCCCAGCCGAACTCGGCGGCGGCCGCGAAGATCTGCGCGCTGGCGCCGGGATGGCGCGCCTGCACCTCGCTCCACGTGAACGGCTCGGTCGTCCGCGCGGCCTCCGCGACCACGATGTCGTCGGTGGCGAAGCCCTGGCGGGCGTAGAGTTCGAGCCATTCCCGCGGCCAGTCGAGCAGCAGGAACGGCTCCTGCGCGTCCGTGCCGGTGCCGCCCTCGACGGCCCAATCCGGAAGGAAGCCGACCGCGTAGGTCGAGAAACCCTGCGCCTGCACGGCCCGCCGGAACCGCCCGTTGAGCGCGGGCAGGGTGTCGGCCGACGCGATCTCCGCGCGCAGGGCCGTCTGGTCGGGTGGTGTCGATGTCTTCATGCCCGCCTCGTCCCCGCTCGATGCCGCGGCCGGATGCCGGACAATCCCGCGGGCTCGGAACGTCCACGACCGCAGGACGGCTGGATCGGCCGTGCCGCCGATAGGAGACAGTCCGAACGGAGAGTAGCCGAAACCGTACCCCTGACGGAGGTTCGCATGACCGGGCTGCACCTGTCCGGCAATTGTGAGGGGACCGGCAGAGGCGGTCGCTGTCCGCTTCGCGGGCCGAACGCCGCCGATCGAGGTGGGGTTCGGCGGATCCGCGTTTCGGGCCATGCAACCTCACGCACCGCGCGCCGCGCCGCCGCACGGGTTGCGCGCAATTCTGTGACACGCCTGCTACAGCCCCCCGCTTTCACGGCGGCGTGCTTCGCCCATGCCTTGCTCCATGCCCCCCCGGCTGGCTACGGCTGAGTTCGCGAAAAGCAAGTAATAACAGTAGTTTAGCATAATTCCAAACTGAGCGGTCGGCCGGCGCGGCAGCCTCGCGCCGCCGGTTTCGCCAGTTCGGGCAGATGGGGCTCACACGGTGATGCGGTCGGTTCACATTCTCGTCGGCAGGCACGGATTGCGGGCTGCGGCCCTGGCGAGCGCCTCGCTGCTGGCCCTCACGGCCGGCGCGCTCGCCCAGCAGAGCACGCGTCTCGACGAGATCTCCGTCGAGGGCGCGGGCGGCAACGGCAACGCCACGGCCGGCCGCGTGCTGCCGGGCCAGCTCGGTCCCGACGGCCGCCTGCTGCGCGAAGACCCGCGCGGCCCCATCGACGGCTACGTCGCGACCCGCTCGGCGACGGCGACCAAGACCGACACCCCGCTGATCGAGACGCCGCAATCGATCACGGTGATCGGCCGCCAGCAGATTGATGCGCAGAAGGCGCAGACGCTGACGCAGGCGACCCAGTACACGGCCGGTATCTATTCCGGCACCTTCGGTGCCGACACCCGTGTCGATTACTTCACCCTGCGCGGCTTCATCGCAAGCGACTACGGCATCTACCGCGATGGCCTTCAAGTGCTGAACTACGGCTTCGGCACATTCAAGGTCGAGACTTTCGGTCTGGAGCGCATCGAGGTGCTGCGCGGCCCGGCTGCCGTCCTATTCGGCGCAGGCAATCCCGGCGGTATCGTCAACCAGATCACCAAGCGCCCGACCGTTGCGCCGTTCGGCTACGTCGAGGTCGGTGGCGGCTCGTTCGGGCAGGTCTACGGCGCCTTCGATATCGGCGGCCCTGCCGACGACTCCGGTAAATGGTTCTATCGTCTGACGGGCTTCGGCCGTCAGGGGGGCACGCAGGTCGATGGGGCGCCCGACGATCGTGCCTACATCGCACCTGCTCTGACCTACCGCCCGGATGCCGGGACCTCGTTCACCATCCTGACGAGCTATCAGCGCGACTCGACCGCGGTAACGGCGAATTTCCTGCCGTACTCGGGAACGGTGCGTCCCAACTTGAGCGGCCTGCGCATCCCGCGTTCGCTCAACGTCGGCGATCCGGCCCTGAACACTTTCCAGCGTGAGCAAGCCTTCGCCGGTTACGAATTCGAGCACGCGATCGACGAGACTTGGACCTTCCGGCAGAATCTCCGCTACTCGTTCAGCGATGCCTTCCAGAACTCGTACCTGAACCAGACCGGATACGCTGACGCCGCCGAGACCACGCTGAACCGCTATCAGTTCCTGACGAGTTCGAAGGTCGGCATTTTTCAGGTCGACAATCATGCTGAGGCACGCTTTTTCGACGGATACTTTCGGCATAACCTGCTGATCGGCCTCGATTACAAGCGGTACGACCTGCACGATAACCAGGGCACCAACTTCCCGAACTTCTATCCGGTGCCGGGTCTGAGCATCACCAATCCGGTCTACGGCCAGATCCGCGGTCGGCCGTCCCCTTATCTCGTCAATGCCGACACCTTCCAGCAGCTCGGCATCTACGCTCAGGACCAGATCAAGCTCACCGACCAGTTGACCCTGGTCCTCGGCGGGCGGCAGGATTTCGCCGACAATGTGGTGCGTGACCGGCTCGTTCCGGCCAACAGCAGCCGCCGCAGCGACGAGGCCTTCAGTGGTCGCGCCGCCCTGATCTACAACTTCCCCGATGGCCTTGCGCCATATGTCAGCTACTCGACTTCGTTCCAGCCGCAGATCGGCTCAGACGCCGGCGGCCGCAGTTTCGTGCCCGAATACGGCGAGCAGGTCGAGGTCGGCGTCAAGTTCGAGCCAATCGGTTACGGCTTCTTCTTGACCGCCGCAGCCTTCGATCTCGTTCGTCAGAACGTGCTACAGCCGGTGCCAGGCACCTTCTTCAGCGCTCCGCTCGGAGAAGTCCGCTCCCGCGGCGTCGAGGTGCAGGCCGTTGCCAACCTCGCGCAGGGACTGAACCTTGTTGCTGCCTTCACCGCGTATGACCTCGTCACGCTCAAGGGTAACGACGATCAGGTCGGACGCACGCCGACCCGCATCCCGGAAGTGTTGGCGTCGATCTTCGCCGACTACACGATCCCGACAGGCGACTGGCGCGGCTTCGGCTTCGGCGGCGGCGTGCGCTACATCGGACGCTCCTTCGCCAACGTTGCGAATACCCTGGTCGTGCCCGAATACGTGCTGTTCGACGCCCAGATCCACTACACCTGGGACAACTGGCGGGCAGCGATCAACGCGACGAACATCGGCGACCGCCGCTTCGTGTCATCCTGCATCTCAGCCAATGAGTGCTTCTACGGCGAGGCCCGCCGGGTCATCGCGAGCGTGAGCTACAAGTGGTGAACCGCCGCAGGGCCCGTCCGCGGGCCCTGTCCGGCTTTGACGCGGCGGTCCGTCGGACTATCTCGGGGCTCTCTCTTTTAAGCGGATCGTGAGAATCCGTGTCCCCGAGGAACGTCCGATGACCGCCCGCCTTCTGCTCGCCGCCGCCCTCCTCGGCGGCCTTCTCGCTCCGGCCGCCGCGCAGGAGCCCGCCACGCCGCCCAAGGCGTCCCCGCCCGTCCAAGAGACCGCGCCGAAGGCCGACACGCCGGAGGCCGGGCAGCCGCGGTCGATCCGCAATGCGCCGAGCCCGCGGGCGCTGGAATTCGCCGCCTACATCTTCTCCGCCGTCAACGTCTGCGGCTACGTGCTGGGCACCGGCGAGTTCGAGGCGCTGCTCGCCAAGCAGAACACGAGGCCCGAGGACGTCAGCCCGCGCGGGCCGTTCGGCAACCGGGTGATGGGCATCTTCACGCTGATGTCGAACCAGATGAACCTCAACCGCGAGCAGGCCTGCATCGCGGTGGCGGGCGAGTACGGCCCGGAGGGGGCGGTGGCCAAGAACGTGCTGCTGCCGCCCGGCACCACGCCGCCCGAGCCGAAGCCGAAGTAAGCGGAACCCAGCCGCGCGGGAGCCGGCGCATCGACCGGCTCTCGCGCGCCCGCGAAATGCTGTAGAGGGACGGCCATCCTTATCGCCGCCCCGTGCTGCCACCATGTCCGCATCTTCTTCCGCGCTCCGCCCCCTCCCCCGTCCGGGCGTGCTCGCCATCGAGGCCTACGTGCCCGGCAAGAGCGCCGCGCCGGGCGTGGCCAGGACCCACAAGCTCTCCTCGAACGAGACGCCGCTGGGCCCGAGCCCCCGCGCCGTCGAGGCCCTGCGGGCGGAATCCGGCACGCTGGCGCTCTATCCCGACGGCAGCGCCGCGCGGCTGCGCGAGGCCATCGGCGCGCGCTACGGGCTCGATCCGGCCCGGATCGTCTGCGGCGCGGGCTCGGACGAGCTGCTGACCCTGCTGGCGCTCGCCTTCGTCGGGCCCGGCGACGAGGGCATCTTCTGCCAGCACGGTTTTCTCGTCTACCGCATCGCCATCCTGACGGCGGGCGGTACCCCGGTCGTGGCGCCGGAGACCGACCTGACGGCGGATGTCGACGCGATCCTGGCCGCGGTCACGCCGCGCACCCGCATCGTCTATCTGGCCAACCCCAACAACCCGACCGGCACCTACCTGCCCTTCGACGAGGTGCGCCGCCTGCACGCCGGCCTGCCCGGCAACGTGCTGCTCGTGCTCGACGGGGCCTATGCCGAGTACGTGCGCGCCAACGACTATTCGGCCGGCCTGGAGATGGCGCTGGAAGCCGCCAACGTCGTGATGACCCGCACCTTCTCGAAGATTCACGGGTTGGCGGCCCAGCGCATCGGCTGGATGGTCGGCCCGGAGCCGGTGGTCGACGCCCTCAACCGCATCCGCGGGCCGTTCAACCTCTCGGCCGGCGCCATCGCGGCCGGCGCAGCCGCCATCGCCGACGAGGCCCATGTCGCGGCGGCCGTCGCCCACAACGACGAATGGCTCGCCTGGCTCGCTCAGGAGGTCGAGGCGCTGGGGCTGACCGTCACGCCGAGCGTCGGCAACTTCCTCCTCGTCCACTTCCCCGACACGCCCGGCCGCACCGCCGCGGAGGCCGACGCCCACCTGACCAAGGCCGGCGTGATCGTGCGCCGCGTCGCCGCCTACGGCCTGCCCGATGCGCTCCGGGTGACGGTCGGCAGCGCGGAATCCAACCGCGCCTTCGTCGAGGCGCTGACCGGCTTCCTGCGCGGAGCGGGCGCGTGAGCGTCGAGCGGCTCGCCATCGTCGGCCTGGGGCTGATCGGCTCCTCGATCGCCCGCGGCGCCCGCACCTACGGGCTCGCGAAAAATATCGTCGCGATCGACCGCGATCCTCAGGTGATCGAGCGGGTGACGGCGCTCGGCCTCGCCGATTGGGCCACGACCGACGCGGCGGAGGGCGTGCGGGGGGCCGATCTCGTGATCCTGTGCGTGCCGGTCGGCGCCATCGGCGCGGTGGCGGAGCAAATCGCACCGTATCTGAAGCCCGGCGCCGTCGTCTCCGATGTCGGCTCGGTCAAGGCCGCTGTGGTCGCGGCCGTCACGCCGCACCTCTCGGACGCCAACGTGTTCGTGCCGGCCCATCCGGTGGCCGGCACGGAGTATTCCGGGCCGGATTCGGGCTTCGCCACCTTGTTCTCGAACCGCTGGTGCATCCTCACCCCGCCGGACGGCGCCGACGAGGCCGCGGTCGAGCGGGTGCGGGCCCTGTGGCAGGGCTTAGGGGCCATCGTCGAGACGATGACGCCGGAGCACCACGACCTCGTCCTCGCCATCACCAGCCATGTGCCGCACCTGATCGCCTACAACATCGTCGGCACGGCGGCCGATCTGGAGGAAGTGACGCAGTCCGAAGTCGTCAAATTCTCGGCCGGCGGCTTTCGCGACTTCACCCGGATCGCGGCCTCCGACCCGACCATGTGGCGCGACATCTTCCTCACCAACCGCGACGCGGTGCTGGAGATGCTCGGGCGCTTCAACGAGGACCTGTCGGCCCTGTCGCGGGCGATCCGCTGGGGCGACGGCGAGGCGCTGCACGAGCTGTTCACCCGCACCCGCGCGATCCGGCGCGGCATCGTCGCCATGGGCCAGGAGACCGCGGAGGCCGATTTCGGCCGGGCCCGCGGCGCGGCGCCCCCGGCCGCGACCGGCGGCTGAGGGCGCAGCCTCAGTAGAGCGGCGGCAACACCACGTTCGGCACCGCGAACGGCCCGAGCATCAGGCGACCGTCGCCGAGCTTGAGCGTCGGCAACGGCTTGAGCGCGTCGGCACCGCCCTCCGCCGCGGCGGCATCGCCCTCCTCCTTACGGCGCAGGCCGCCGAGGAACTGGCCGACGAGGTTGCCGATCAGCGCGCCCTTGTCGGCGCCGTAGCGCTGGCCCATCACCTGCCCGATCAGCGCTTCGAGCCCGACCGCGCGCAGGTCGAACCGACCCTCTGGCCGATGGGCCGCGTCGAGTCCGACGGCGCCCTTGGCCTGGAGCCGGCGCTCGCCCTTGGCGATCGACAGCCGCGTCACGTCGAGCCGCCCGCCGGCCTGACGCCACGTCTCCAACTCGCGGGCGACCGTGCCGGTGCGCAGCACGGCCGCCTGCTCGATGGTGGTGTCGAGGCCGATATCGGCCGGGTCGGCGCTGCCGGCGAGCGCGTCGAGACGCGGCACCGCCGCCTGGTCGAGGCGCAGGCTCACATCGACCGCGCCGTCGGAGGCGAAGCGGCCGGGCGTCGGGCGGGCATGCAGCTCGAGATGGCGGGCGGCGAATTCGATCGGGCCGGGATCGGGCGTGTTCACCACGCCCTTCGGGCCATCGACCACCAGAGAGGCGCGGCTGAAGCCGTCGGAGGCGGCGTGGAAGCTCGCCTCCAGCGAGGCCCAGGTGACGTTGGCGCTGAGATCGCCCTGCTCGACCCGGAACGGCCCGGCGGCCTCCAGCAGGACGAGCCGCGGATCGTAGACCTGCACGACCACGGTGACCGGCCCGAGCGAGAAGCTGCCGTCCGAGCGGGCGAAGCGCAGGGAGGCGCAGCGCAGTTCGAGCCGGAACGGGTAGCCGGTGATCGAACGGTCGGCGCAGGTCCATTGCCGGCCGGCCTTCGCTTCCTGAGCGAGCCAGCCGTCCATCTCGCTCTCGGCCCGCGCCCGGATCAGGAACCAGCCAACGGTCCAGGCCAGCACCAGGGCGGCGAGGAGAATGTAGGGGAGGAACAGGCCGATCCGCCTGCGGGGCCGCTCGGTCGGTCCGCCGGGAATCGAAGTGTCGGTCTGCGCCATCAAGGTCGTCCTGCGCGGCCCGGCGAAGCGGCCGGGCGGCCCGTGTTTGGAGACCGGGCGCGCGCAAGGCAAGTGCGCGGTGTGCCGCCGCGATTCGATCCGCGGCGGCAGGAAGCGGCGTCAGGGGGACGCGGCTTCGTCGAGCACGAGGTCGGCGACGATGGCGCGGCGCTCGTCCTCGCCCTCGGCGAGGCGATGCACGTGCATCTCGGTCGCGCCCTTCTGGCGGACGCGGGCGAGCCAGCCGCGGGTCAGCCGCTCGCGCGGGCTCTCGCCGGTCGCCGTCACCGAGACCGGCTGGGCGATGCCGGCGCCGTCGCGACGCACCGCGATCAGCACCGCCGGCCCGACCTCGGCGAGATCGGACCCGGCGATCTCGTGGACGCCGACGACGTAGCGCCGGCCGGAGCGCCCACGCCACGCGCTCAAGGCCAGCGCCGGGCTGCCGCGCAGGCCCGCCATCGTTCGCAGACGCTCCTCGCGCACATCCGCTCTCCGGGTTCGATCGTCCCTCAGATCGCGCAGAGCGACCGACCAGGACAGGGCTCGTTTGTTCGCCATTTGTTCTAATCTATCTCGCGCGTTCGTTCGGCGTCAAGGCGTCGTCGAAGGCGTGAATGCGATAGGCGGAAAATGGGAAGCGGCGTCCTCGCGCGCAAGCGCGAGGCGCGATCATCGTCTCGCCGCAGAGGGTTCGTAAAGCATGCTCCGGCAGGATGACCGCGCGCGAGGCTTGCCGTACAAGCGGAGCCGTACAGGCGTCGGGTCGGGGAAGAGCCGTGAGGCATCGGATGGGTGTGGCGTCGGACAGGCCGGGTGCCCGGATCGCGCGGGGCGCGCTGGCGCTTGCGCTCGCGCTCAATCTCGGCGCCTGCTTCCGCCCGCTCTACGGGCCGACCGCCTCGGGCGAGCCGATGCAGGCCGTGCTCGCCGCGATCCAAGTCGACGACGTGGTGATGGCGCAGGATCAGGAGCGGCTCGGGCATTACCTGCGCAGCGAACTCATCTTCGCCCTCGACGGCTCGGGCCAGGCCGGCCCGCCCAAGCGCTACCGACTGAAGATGCAGGGCAGCGAGCAGGTGCAGACGCCGATCGTCTCCTCCACCACCGCCCGCGCCGAGGCCGGCACCATCGTCGGCACGGTGAAGTACTCGCTGGAGAGCAGCGACGGCGTGCGGATCATCACCGAGGGCGTGGCCACCTCGACCGCGACCTACGACCGCTCGATTCAGCGCTTCGCCTCGCTGCGCGCCGCGCGCGACGCCGAGATCCGGCTGGCCAAGGTGCTGGCCGAGCAGATCAAGACCCGCATCGCCTCCGTCCTCGCCGTGAAGCCGAACAGCTAGTCTCATGACCGCGGTCAAGGCCGGGGATGTCGAGGGCCTGATCCGGCGCGTGCCCGATCCGCGCGTGCCCGTGATCCTGATCTACGGCCCCGATACCGGCCTCGTCGCCGACCGGGCGGCGCGGCTGATCGCCAGGATCGTGCCCGATCCGGACGACCCCTTCGCCCTGATCCGCCTCGACGGCGACGTGCTGGCGGGCGATCCCGGCCGCCTCGTGGACGAGGCCGGCACGCTCGGGATGTTCGGCGGATCGCGCACGATCTGGGTGCGCTCGGGCAGCCGCAACTACGCCCCCGCGGTCGATGCCGCGCTGAAGGCCCCGATCGAGGGCGCCCGCATCGTCGTGGAGGCCGGCGACCTCGCCAAGTCGGCGCCGCTGCGCACGCTGTGCGAGGGCTCGCCGAAAGCCCTCGCCCTCCCCTGCTACCCCGACGACGAGCGCACGCTCGCCGACCTCATCGACCGCACGCTGCAGGAGGACGGCCTGCGCATCGAGCGCGACGCCCGCGACCTGCTGGCCGGCAGCCTCGGCAGCGACCGCCGCGCCAGCCTCTCCGAGATCGGCAAGCTCGCCCTCTATGCCCGCGGCCAGAGCAGCGTCGGCGTCGAGGATGTGGAGGCCATCGTCAGCGATGTCGGCGCCAGCGTCCTCAACGAGCTGATCGACGCCGCCTTCGCCGGGCGCTCGACCGAGGTCGAGCGCACCTATCGCCGCTTCCGCCACGAGGGCATGGACCCCTCCGCCATGCTCGGCGCCGGCCTGCGCCATGCCCTGACCCTGCTGTCGCTGCGGCTCGACAATCCCCGCGGCAGCGCGAGCCAGATCGTCGCCAACTGGCGCGGCCTGCATTTCCGCCGCAAGGCCACCGCCGAGACGCAGCTCGCCCGCTGGTCGGCGGAGGGCCTGCGCCAAGCGGTGGCGTGGCTGCAGGACGCCGTGCTGGCTTGCCGCCGCGCCGATCCGGACCTCGCCCACGCCCAGGCGCAGGCGATCTTTTTGCGGATCGCCGTCGAGGCTTCGCGGCGCCGCGCCTGAACGCCGCCGTGACGGTCGGAAATATTCGGGACATCCTGGCGGTGTAGCGCTCTGTGGAGTGCTCGCGCGGACCACCACCGGGAGACCGTCATGCCGTTGCCGTCGAGTTCGCGCCGCGGGCTGCTATCCGCCCTCGGCCTCGGTGCCGCCGGGCTGCTGTCGCGCCCCGCCGCCGCGGCGGCGCCTCCGGACGAGGCCGGCGAGGGCGCCTGCCTGCTCACGCCCCAGGCGATCGAGGGCCCGTTCTACACCGATCCCCGCCTCGTACGGGCCGACATCACGGAAGGGCGCGAGGGCGTGCCGATGCGGCTGCGGCTGAGGGTGATCGAGGCCGGGCCCTGCACGCCGCTGGCCGGGGCACGGGTCGATGTCTGGCATTGCGACGCGCAGGGGCGCTATTCCGGCTATCCGGGCCAGGGCGATTCACGCCGCATGGACACCAGCGGCCAGACCTTTCTGCGCGGGACGCAGGAGACGGATGCCGGCGGCTGGGCGGCATTCGAGACGATCTATCCGGGCTGGTATCCGGGCCGGGCGACCCACATCCACGTTAAGGTCTTCCTCGACCGGCGTACCGTGCTGACCGGGCAGATCTATTTTCCGGATGCCCTGAGTGAGTTCCTCTACACCCAGGTGCCGGCCTATGGCGGGCGTCGGGTCGAGCGCCTCGTCGTCAACGCCAACGACGGCATCGCTCGCGAGGAGGACCCGCAGCGGCGCGCCTTCTGTGCCGTGAAGGAGGAGCGCGACCGCTACGTCGCGAGCCTCGTCATCGGGGTGAACCGCGGCGCGGACGTCGCCGGCCTCACCGACCGGCCCGTGACGCCCTCCGGCCGGCCGGAGCGCCCGCCGGGGCCGGGGCCCGGCGGGTTCGGACCGCCGCGGCTTACCCTCAAGGACCGGCTCGCCGCCCTCGTGCCGGGGCTCGGGCGGCGGCCGTAATCGGCCTTACCGGTCCAGCACGGCCCGGTCGTTCTTCGCCACCAGCGTGCGGAAATACGGATTCAGGTCGGCTTCGCTCAGGCCGAAGCTCTGGGCGAATTCCATGATGAGCCGCTGCTCGCCGGGCTCGGCCTCGCCGTCGGCCATGGCGCTGTCGATCATGTTGAGGATGATGCAGAGCCGCTGGTCCGGCCGCAGCCGCGGGCCCGCATCCGCCAGGAATTGCTGCGGCGGGGTGGAGCGGGCGTAGCGCAGGAGCGCATCGAGCTGCTGCCGGGTGGTATTGCGGCCGAGCACCGACATCAGGTGGCCCAGCTCCTCCGGATCGAGCTCGCCGTCGGAGCCCATGCAGTAGAGCAACGAGACGACGAGGCAGTTGCGCGGCGTCAGGTCGAGGGACGATTGCGACTTGAACATGTTGAACATCGTCGAGCCTCCGGCTTCGATCCGCACGAGGCGGATGGGCCGGAGGCTGATAGACGCCTTGTCCAGTCCTGTCGATGGGAACGATGCCGAACGATCTCGACGATGATTTAATCCGGTCTTGCCGGTGTACTGACCCGGCAAATCTATTCTCGGTTCGATCAATGAAACGCGCGTGCCCTACGCCTCCGAAGCCGTGCCCCCGAGCTTGCGGCAGAGCGCGTCGCGTTCCTCGGCGCTGGCGTAGCGGATGCGGATTTCCCCCTCCCCGCTCGCCTTGTCCTTCACCGCCACCGCATGGCCGAGCGCGCGGGCCAGCACGTCTTCCAGCGAACGCACGGTCGCGTCGCTGCCCGAGGCCCGGCGGGGACGGCCGGGGCGCGGCGTCTCGGACTCGGTGGCGTTGTCGGCCGCCGCCAGCGCCTCGACCTCCCGCACCGACAGGCCCTCGGCGACGATGCGGCGGGCGATCCCCTCGGGGTCGCGCACCGAGAGAAGCGCGCGGGCATGCCCGGCGGTGATCTCGCCCGCCGTCACCCGGTCCTGGATCGCGGGCGGAAGCTGGAGCAGGCGCAGGGTGTTGGCGAGGTGGCTGCGGCTCTTGCCGAGAAGCTCGGCGAGTTCGGCCTGGGTGTACTGGAACTCGCCCATCAGCCGCTCGTAGCCCGCCGCCTCTTCGATGGCGTTGAGATCGGTGCGCTGGACGTTCTCGAGGATCGCGTATTCGAGCGAGGTGCGGTCGTCGATCTCGACGACGACGACGGGCACCTCGGTGATGCCGGCGCGCTGCGCCGCCCGCCAGCGGCGCTCGCCAGCGACGATCTCGAAGGTGCCGGGCACGGCCGGCAGGGGCCGGACGACGATGGGCTGGATCACGCCGCGCTGGCGGATCGAGGTCGCGAGTTCGTCGAGTTCCGGCTCGGAGAAGCGACGCCGGGGATTGCGCGGGTTCGGCCGCAGAAACTCGACCACGACCTTGCGCTGCGATTGCGGCGGGCGGGCATCCTCCCGCGGGGAATCGTCGGAGAAGTCGCCGATCAGGGCCGCGAGCCCGCGCCCGAGCCGCGGCCGGGCCGCATCATCCGCCATCGCCACTGGGAAACTCCGTTACTCAATCGATGCTTGACCGCGCGACGGCGCGGCGGCGGGCGTCCGCCGGACGCGCCGAGCCCGCTCAAGGCGGGTTCGGCGCACCAAAGATTACGCGGCGGCGGCGGGCGGCGGGGCCCGGCCCTCGCGCTGGATGACTTCCGAGGCGAGCCGCAGATAGGCCTGCGAGCCCGCGCATTTCAGGTCGTAGAGCAGCACCGGCTTGCCGTGCGAGGGCGCCTCGGAGACGCGGACGTTGCGCGGGATCATGGTCTCGTAGACCTTGTCGCCGAGGAAGCCGCGCACGTCCGCCACCACCTGGGCCGAAAGGTTGTTGCGCGGATCGTACATGGTGAGCACCACGCCCTGGATCTGCAGCTTCGGGTTCAGAGCGCCGCGCACCTGCTCGACGGTGCGCAGGAGCTGGCTCAAGCCCTCCAGCGCGAAGAACTCGCATTGCAGCGGCACCAGCACGGCGTCGGAAGCCGCAAGCGCGTTGATCGTCAGCAGGTTGAGCGAGGGCGGGCAATCGATCAGTACGTAGGTGATCGGCTCGACGCCCGGCGCCTCGTTGAGGCCGCGCAGGACGTTGCGCAGCCGGTGCGCCCGGTCGGGGGCGTTCGCCAGCTCCAGCTCCAGGCCGAGCAGGTCCATGGTCGAGGGTGCCACCGAGAGACGCGGCACGGCGGTCGGCGTCACGGCCTGCGCCAGCGGCGCTTCGCCGGCCATGACGTGATAGGTCGAGATCGGGCGGCGGCGGCGGTCGATGCCGAGCCCGGTCGAGGCGTTGCCCTGGGGATCGAGGTCGATCACCAGCACCTGCTCGCCGATGGCCGCGAGCGCCGTGCCGAGGTTGATCGCCGTGGTGGTCTTGCCGACGCCGCCCTTCTGGTTGGCGAGCGCCAGCACGCGCAGAGGCTTGTGTTCTGGCGGCTTGGGCTGAGAAGAGTCGGTCATGGATCCACGCGGGAGAGCGACGTGACGCGCACGATCCGTGCCTGCGAGTCGGTGCGGCTCGGAATCAGGTCGCGGGCGAATGTCCACTCTCTGTCCGCCTCGGTCAATTCCGCAGCTGCATCACGGCCCTTCGGAAACAGCCCGACGGTGCCGGTTTTCAACAGAGGCTCGGTCCAGGCGAGGAGCTGGGTGAGCGGCGCCAGCGCGCGGGCGCAGACGACGTCGGCGCCGGTGAGGCTGCCGATCACGGTTTCGATCCGGGCGTTGTGGACCGTCACCGGTGCGCCGGTGAGGCGCGCGGTCTCGGTGAGAAAGGCGCATTTGCGCGCATTGCTCTCGATAAGATGTATTTTCAGCCCCGATCGTACTCGACCGGATATCGCCAGAATCAGCCCCGGAATGCCGGCGCCGGAGCCGAGATCGACCCAGGTCCTGGCCTCGGGCGCGAGCGCGAGAAGCTGGAGCGCGTCGGCGACGTGGCGGTGCCAGACCTCGATGAGGGTGGCCGGGCCGACGAGATTTTTCACGTTCTGCCAGCGAGCCAGTTGCTCGACATAGATGTCGAGGAGGTTAGCTGTTTCACGTGAAACATCGTGCTCGGCGAGGACGCGGGTGCGTTGATCGGTGATCATGCGACACACACAGAATAACGGCTCGTCCCCTCCTCTCCCTCATCCTGAGGTGCCGCGTAGCGGCCTCGAAGGAGGGCTCCAGGGATCGCGCGCGGGCTGGAGCCCTCCTTCGAGGCTGAGCTGACGCTCAGCACCTCAGGATGAGGGCGTGGGGTGGAGAGAGGTTGCAAGGTCCTCATGCCGTCGCCTGCGCCCGTCCGCGCCGGGCGTGCGCCGCGAGCAGCGTCAGCGCCGCGGGCGTCACGCCCTCGATGCGGGCGGCCTGCCCCAGCGTGGTCGGGCGGACGCCGTCGAGCTTGATCCGCATCTCGTTCGAGAGCCCGGCGATGGCGGCGTAGTCGAGGGAGGCCGGCAGGCGCACCGCCTCGTCGCGGCGGAAGGCGGCGATGTCGGCCTGCTGGCGGTCGAGATAGACCGCGTAGGTGGCGTCCGTCCGCAGCCGCTCGGCGATCCGCGACGGCACCTCGGCCAGCTCCGGCCAGATCGCGGCGAGCCGGTCCCAGCCGATCTCGGGGTACGACAGGAGCCCGAAGGCTGAGCGGCGCAGGCCGTCGCGGTTGAGCGCGAGGCCGTGGCCCGCGGCCTCGTTCGGAGTCAGGCTCAGGGCGTCGAGCCGGGCGCGGGTACGGCCCAGCACCGCCTGCCCCGCGGCGAAGTGGGCGGCGCGCTCGGGCCCGACGCAGCCGAACGCCGCACCGCGGGGCGTCAGCCGCTCGTCGGCGTTGTCGACGCGCAAGCTCAACCGGTATTCCGAGCGCGAGGTGAACATGCGGTAGGGCTCGCTCACCCCGTGGGTGACGAGGTCGTCGATCATCACGCCGAGATAGGATTCGGCCCGGTCGAACACCGCGAGATCGGAGCCGCCCGCGAGCCGCGCGGCGTTGAGGCCGGCCACCAGCCCCTGCCCCGCCGCCTCCTCGTAGCCGGTGGTGCCGTTGATCTGGCCGGCCAGAAACAGGCCCGGCAGGCGCCGGGTCTGGAGCGTGGCGTCGAGTTCCCGTGGATCGACGTAATCGTACTCGATGGCGTATCCCGGCCGGACGATGCGGGTGCGCTCCAAGCCGGGGATGGCGGCGATGATCGCGGCCTGCACGTCCTCGGGGAGCGCGGTCGAGATGCCGTTCGGATAGACGGTCGGATCGTCCAGCCCCTCGGGCTCCAGAAAGATCTGGTGGCCCTCGCGGTCGCCGAAGCGCACCACCTTGTCCTCGATCGACGGGCAGTAGCGCGGGCCCCGGCTGCTGATGCCGCCGGAATACATCGGCGAGCGATGCAGATTTTCGCGGATCAGGTCGTGGACGGCCTGGGTCGTGCGGGTGATGCCGCAGGCGATCTGGGGCGTGGTGATGCGCTCGGTCAGCGTCGAGAACGGCACCGGGTCCGCGTCGGCCTGCTGCATCTCCAGGGCGGCCCAGTCGATGGTGCGCCCGTCGAGGCGCGGCGGCGTGCCGGTCTTGAGGCGCCCGAGGCGAAAGCCGTGGCGATCGAGGGTTTGCGCCAAGCCGATCGCCGGCCCCTCCCCCACGCGGCCCGCCGGCACCTGCCGCTCGCCGATATGGATCAGCCCGCGCAGGAAGGTGCCGGTGGTGAGCACGACCGCCCCGGCCGACAGGCGCCGCCCATCGGCCAGCACCGCGCCCGCGACGCGCTCACCCCTCACGATCAGGTCATCGACCTCGCCCTCCACCACCGTCAGCCCGACGGTCTCGGTGACCGCCGCCTGCATGGCGCGGGCGTAGAGCGCCCGGTCGGCCTGGGTGCGGGGGCCGCGCACGGCGGGGCCCTTGCGGCGGTTGAGCAGACGGAACTGGATGCCGGAGGCATCGGCGACGCGGCCCATCAGCCCGTCGAGGGCATCGACCTCACGCACGAGATGGCCCTTGCCGAGTCCGCCGATGGCCGGATTGCACGACATCGCCCCGATGGTCGCGGCGCGGTGCGTGACCAAGGCCGTGCGCGCGCCGACCCGCGCAGCGGCGGCGGCGGCCTCGACGCCGGCATGGCCACCGCCGACGACGATGACGTCGTAGCTCGTCTCTGAAGGGTGCATGGACGGTGACTTACGCGCGGGCGAGCGGGGCGGTCAACGCGATTTGGTTCTTTGGGTTTTGGTGGGGATGAGGAGTGACCCGCTGCGAATGGGCGGCTGGACAACCCCGCCTTTCACTACGCGGCTGCTTCGAGAGCTGACGGCCCCTACCACCCGCACCGTCATCGCGAGGCGAAGCCGAAGCGATCCAGAGCGCGACGTTTTCGGAAAGGGGCGCGACCATGCTGAGGCGGCTGTCGGTATGATCCTTCCGTTGAGTGTGGGGCCCTGGATTGCTTCGGCTTCGCCTCGCAATGACGGAGAGGCCGATGGGAAGGAGGGGGCGCGATGAGCCGACGCGGGTGCTTTTCCGGCATGCCCGGATGCAGCGGGCAGCCGCCTATACCACCCACCGCCCACATCCTGAGGTGGCGGCGCGAAAGCAGCGCCCTCGAAGGAGGGCTCCTGGGATCGCGAGCCGACGGGAGCCTTCCTTCGAGGCTGCTTCGCAGCACCTCAGGATGAGGGGATTTGGTAGGACAAAAGTCCCCTACGCGTCAGTCAGTCGTTGAAAAAAAGCCGGCAAATAAGAATCCAAAAGATCATTTACCGATACAGAAGCCGGCAAACAGCCGGTCCAGCATCTCCTCGACGCCGACATGGCCGCCGACTTCGCCGAGCGCCCGGACGGCGAGGCGAAGGTCTTCGGCGGTCAGTTCGGGCGGGTGATCGGCGGTCGCGCCGGCCACGCGGTCGAGATGAAGGACGGCGCGGGTAAGGGCGTCGCGGTGGCGCTCGCGGGTGACGAGGGCGTCGCCGCCGAGCGAGGCCTCGGCGGCGCCTTGGATCGCATCGAGCAGGGCGTCGAGACCGACGCCGGTGCGGGCGGAGATCGCCAGCGTCTTGGGTGCCGCTCCGGGAGGAAGGACGAGGCGCTCTCCTTCGCCTTGCGGGCAGGAGGCAGGAGGAATGGCCCCGGTGCCTTCTGCACCACCCCCACCCCTCCCCCTTCCCGCAAGGGGGAGGGGAATGCGCGCTTCGCCCGGATCTGGTTCTCCCGCGGAAGGCTGCGCCAGATCGGCCTTGGTGCGAACCCGCAAGGTGGCCGGACTGCCTTCCCCGTCCGGCTCGGGCGCGTCGATCGGGATGAGACCCAGCACGAGGTCGGCGGTCTCGATGCGGCGGCGCGTGCGGGCGACGCCTTCGGCCTCCACCGGGTCGGCGGTCTCGCGCAGGCCGGCGGTGTCCACCAGCAAGACGGGAAGGCCGCCGAGGTCGCAGCGCACCTCGATGGCGTCGCGGGTGGTGCCGGGGATGTCGGAGACGATCGCGGCGTCGCGGCCGGCGAGCGCGTTGAGCAGGGTCGATTTGCCGGCGTTCGGCGGGCCGGCCAGGACCACGCAGAAGCCCTCGCGCAGGCGCTCGCCGCGGCGCCCGTCCGCGAGCGTCCTTCGGATCTCCTGCGCGAGGAGAGCGGCGCGGCCGGCGAGCGCCGCGTCGAGGCCGGACTCGTCCACGTCGCCCTCGTCGGCGAAGTCGAGGGCGGCTTCCGCCGAGGCGAGGAGATCGATGGCCGTGTCGCGCCAGTCCGCGACCTGCCGGCCGAGGGCGCCGTCGAGCTGGCGCAGGGCCTGAAGTCGCTGCGCCTCGGTCTCGGCGTCGATCAGGTCGGCGATGCCTTCGGCTTCGGTGAGGTCGAGTCGACCCTCGAGGAAGGCGCGGCGGGTGAAGGCGCCGGCCTCCGCCGGGCGGCAGCCGGGCAGCGCGCCGAGCGCCCGCAGCACCGCAGCCCGCACCGCCGTACCACCGTGCAGGTGCAACTCGGCCATGTCCTCGCCGGTGGCGGTGCCGGGGCCGGGGAGCCACGCCACGAGGGCCTGATCGAGCAGGGTGCCGGAGGCGGGATCGCGCAGGCGGCGCAGGGACAGCCGCCGCGGCGCCGGGCGCTGCCCGGCCAAGGCATCGAGCGCCGCGCCGGCCGCCGGGCCGCTGATCCGCACCACGCTCACCGCCGCGCGGCCGAAGCCGGTGGCGGGGGCGAAGATCGTGTCGGTCGGCATGAACGGGGAGGGGGGCATCGGGAGCGGACCGTGCGATGGCGAGGGCCGTTCGGGCGGGTGGTGGCCGTGGCGGTCGGCGTTCTCAACACGAAAGATTCACGTTAAGCCGCGCCGCGGTCGCGGGCATCCGCCCGCTTCGGAGACGCATCCATGGCGCCGTCGCTCTTGCGACACTTGTTCGGTCGCTTTCAAGCCCGGCGGGCCGCCATGTCCCCTTCCCCCGCGCCGTCGGCGCCGACCCCCGCTCCGCCGCCGGTGCCCGCCGCGCCAACGCTCCTCCCGCGGGCGCCCGGACCGATGCGGGTCGTCGCGATCTCGCGCATCCTCGACGAGGCGGACATCATCGAGGCGTTCCTGCGCCACACCGCGGCTTACGCCGATCACCACGTCATCCTCGACAACGGCAGCCGCGACGGCACCCTCGAGATCATCCGCGCCCTCAAGGACGAGGGCCTGAACCTCACGGTGTTCCAGAACATCGCCGTGTCGATCAACGAGCGGGCGTTCAACACGCTCATGTATTACCACGCGGCCGCGGAATTGCAGGCCGACTGGGTGCTGTGCCTCGACGCGGACGAGTTCATCGACGACCGGGGCGTCCAGGATGGATTGCGCGTCGCGCTCGACCACACGATGCGGGAGGCACCCCATCGTCTCTGCCTGGCGCTGCCGTATTTCGATTACGTGCGCGGGGCGCAGGAGATTGCGGATGAGCCGATCGTTCCGGTTCGCATGCCGGTGCGCCGCACGCGGGCGAACCGGCTGCGCAAGGTCTTCGTCCGGGCGCCGCTTGACGACGCGGTCATCAGCAACGGGAATCACGGCCTCATGCTGCGCGGCACTTGGCTGCCGGCGCAGGGGCTGCCCGGCCTGAGGCTCGCCCATTACCCGCATCGCTCGCTCTACCAGATGGCCGCCAAGAGCGCGAAGGGCTGGGCCAAGATCCAGGCCGCCGGCCCGGCGGAGATCACCCGCGGCACCAGCCGGCATTACCGCCCCCTGTTCGAAGGCCTACGCGATGCGCCGCAGACCCATCTGCTGGACGCCAGGCCTGCGCCTGCGCGCGATGACCCACGGCTCGTCGCCGATCCGATCACCTACCGGGGCGGACCCTTGCGCTACACCGCGGATACCGACGAGCGGATGCGGGCGATCCGTGGGATGATGGGTTATCTCGACGATCTCACCGCGCGCTACGGGCGATTGATCGAGACCTGTCCGGAGGCGCGGGCGATGAACGACGCCTGGAACCGGGACGTCACCCGCTTGATGTAAGCGACACGAAGTGGCTCGAAGCGACTCGACCGTGTTGCGCCGCCCAACGCCCTACGGGCGAGAGGATCGGGTGGGACCGGTCCTGAATTCGGACACGGCGCGTTCAGCGCGCCGCGTCCGAGAACCTCTCACACCACGAGGTTCACGATCCGCCCCGGCACCACGATCACCTTTTTCGGAGCGCGGCCCTCCAGCACCTTCTGCACCGCGTCGAGCGCCAGTGTCGCGGCCTCCACCGCCTTCGCGTCGGCGTCGCGCGGCACCGTCACGTCGGCGCGCTTCTTGCCGTTGATCTGGACCGGCAAGGTGATCTCGTCTTCGACCAGGAGCGCCTGATCCGCTTCCGGCCACGGCGCCTCGGCAACGAGACCCTGGCCGCCGAGCACGCGCCAGCATTCCTCGGCGAGGTGGGGCATCATCGGGGCGATGAGCTGGACGAGGATGCGGGCCGCCTCACCCGCCGCCGCAGGAGAAGCGCCGGAGCGCAGGGCTTCGTCCAGGGCGTTGGCGAGCGTGTAGATGTGGGCGACGCAGCGGTTGAAGCGCAGCCGCTCGACATCCTCGCCGACCGCGGCGAGCGCCTTGTGGGCGGCCTTGCGAACGGGGGCATCGGCGGCTCCGCCTTCGCCGCCGGCAGAGGCCGCGCCGTGGACGAGGCGCCAGACCCGCTGCACGAAGCGGGCAGCGCCCTGCACGCCCTCCTCGGTCCAGATCACGTCGCGCTCGGGCGGCGAGTCGGAGAGCATGAACCAACGGGCGGTGTCGGCGCCGTAGCTGGCGATGATGTCGTCGGGATCGACGACGTTCTTCTTCGACTTCGACATCTTTTCCGTCGGGCCGATCTCGATCGGCGCACCGGTTTTCACGTGAAACGCTTTCCGCTGTCCGCCTTCCGTCTCGAAGCGGATGTCGGCGGGCGGCACCCAGGCGCCGGCCGGGTCCTTATAAGTCTCGTGGACGACCATGCCCTGCGTGAACAGGCCGGCGAAGGGCTCGGACAGGCCGGCCCAGCCGGTCGCCCGCATCGCCCGCATGAAGAAGCGCGAGTAGAGCAGGTGCAGGATCGCGTGCTCGACGCCGCCGATATACTGGTCCACCGCGAGCCAGCGATCGACGGTGCTGCGGTCGGTCGGGGCGTCCGCGAGCCAGGGCGCCGTGAAGCGGGCGTAGTACCAAGACGAATCGACGAAGGTGTCCATCGTGTCGGTCTCGCGCCGCGCCGCCGCGCCGCAGCGGGGGCAGGGCACGTTGCGCCACGCGTGGTCGCGCTCCAGCGGGTTGCCGGGCTGATCGAACGACACCTCGTCGGGCAGCTTCACCGGCAGATCAGCCACCGGCACCGGGACCGGGCCGCAGGAGTCGCAGTGGATGATCGGGATCGGGCAGCCCCAGTAGCGCTGGCGCGAGACGCCCCAGTCGCGCAGGCGGAACTGCACCTTTCGACGCGCGACCGGTGCGCCGGCCAGCGTCTCGGCTTCGAGGCGGTCAGCCACCGTACGGAAGGCGTCGTCCGTGCTCATCCCATCGAGGAAGCGCGAATTGATCATCCGCCCGTCGCCGTCATAGGCGGTGTCGGTGATGACGAAGGCCGCCGGATCCTGGCCCTCGGGGCAGACGACGGGCGTGTTGCCGAGGCCGTACTTGTTGGCGAAGTCGAGGTCGCGCTGGTCGTGGGCCGGGCAGCCGAACACGGCGCCGGTGCCGTATTCCATCAGCACGAAGTTCGCGACGTAGACCGGCAGCGTCCAGGACGGGTCGAGGGGGTGACACACCTTGAGGCCCGTATCGAAGCCGAGCTTTTCGGCCGTGTCGATCGCCTCCTGGGCGGTGCCGATGCGGCGGCAGGCTTCCGCGAAGTCCTGCAGGCCGTCGGCGTCGGGACCGCCCTCGGCCAACGCCTTGGCCAGCGGGTGATCGACCGAGATCGCCAGGAATTTTGCGCCGAACAGGGTGTCGGGGCGGGTGGTGTAGACCGTCAGCTCCTCGGTGCCGGCAAACGGGGAGGCGAGGGCAAAGCGCACCTCCAGGCCCTCCGAACGGCCGATCCAGTTCTTCTGCATCAGCCGGACCTTTTCCGGCCAGCGCTCCAGCCCGTCGAGGGCGTCGCTGAGGTCCTGGGCGAAGTCGGTGATCTTGAAGAACCACTGGGTCAGCTCGCGCTGTTCCACCAGCGCGCCCGAGCGCCAGCCGCGGCCGTCGATGACCTGCTCGTTGGCCAGCACGGTGTGATCGACCGGGTCCCAGTTCACCTTCGCCGTGCGGCGCGTGACCAGCCCCTTGTCGAGGAAGTCGAGGAACAGGCGCTGCTGGTGCTTGTAATAGTCGGGATCGCAGGTCGCGATCTCGCGGCTCCAGTCGAGCGACAGGCCCATGCTCTGGAGCTGGCCGCGCATCGTCGCGATGTTGGCGTAGGTCCACTCCCGCGGGTTGACCTTGCGTTCCATGGCGGCGTTCTCGGCGGGCAGGCCGAAGGCGTCCCAGCCCATCGGGTGGAGCACGTCGTGGCCCTTGGCGCGCTTGTAGCGGGCCACCACGTCGCCCATGGCGTAGTTGCGCACGTGGCCGATATGGATGCGCCCCGACGGATAGGGGAACATCTCCAGCACGTAGTATTTGGGGCGCGTGTCGTCGTTCTTGGTCTCGAACAGCTTCGCCGCGTCCCAGGCCTGCTGCCAGCGCGGCTCGGCATCCTTGGCGTTGTAGCGCTCGAGGCTCGGGGCGGAATGGGTGGTGTCGGTCATGAACGGCGCCGGGTCAGCGGAGGACGGGGGCGGGCCCCCGCGGGGGCCATCGCCTTCGGCTCGGCACCTAGCATATCCGTCCTGCGAAGGGTCAACGAAAGGGTGGGGCCGTCTTGAAGTCCGAAGGCCTCCGCCCCAAGACGACAGCATGAGCGAACCCACGACATCCCTCGACACCATGCCCCCGGTCGGCGAGGCCGACGTCGCCGCCGGCTTGGCCGAGGTACGGGCCGGCATCCGCCGGGCGGCGGAGGACAACGAGCGCGATCCCGCGGGCGTCCACCTGATCGCCATCTCCAAAACCGTGCCGGCCGACGGCATCCTGCCGGCGCTGGAGGCCGGGCAGCGGCTGTTCGGCGAGAACTACGTGCAGGAATCGGTCGCGAAGTGGCCGGCGCTGAGGGAGCGCTATCCGGATGCCGAACTGCACTTCGTCGGCCCGCTGCAATCGAACAAGGCGCGCGAGGCGGTGGCCCTGTTCGATGTGATCCACTCCCTCGACCGACTCTCGCTCGCCGCCGCCTTAGCGAAGGAGATCGACCGGGCGGGGAGGGCCCCGAAACTCCTGATCCAGGTCAACACCGGCGACGAGGCGCAGAAGGCCGGCGTCGCGCCCGATCAGGTCGAGGCGCTGCTCGCCGAGTGCCGCGACACCCATGGGCTCGCCATCCACGGGCTGATGTGCATCCCGCCGGCCGAGGATCCGCCGTCACCGCATTTCGCGCTGCTGGCGCGGATCGCGCGGGAGCAGGGGCTGCCGATCCTGTCGATGGGGATGAGCGCGGATTATCCGGCGGCGATCCAGATGGGGGCGACCCATGTGCGGGTCGGGACGGCGATCTTCGGGAGACGGCTGAAGCGGGCGTGAGGGGCACCTCTCCTCCCCCTTGCGGAGGAGCCGGAGGTGGGGGTGGTGCAGGATGAGGCGAAGGTGGTGCCTCCTGCGCGACCCCCACCCCTACCTCTCCCCGCAAGGGGGAGGGGACACGCTTGAGTTACCCCCGCAGCTCGTCCTCCAAGAACGCCCGCACCTCGCCGCCATCGATATCCGGCGCGATGAAACTCTGGCCGATGCTGCGGGCGAGGATGAAGGTGAGGCGGCCGTCGCGGACCTTCTTGTCTTGAGCCATGGCATCGAGGAGCGCGTGCGCGTCGCCCGCGCCGCCGGGGACCTGTTGCAGGCGGGTCGGCAGGCCGGCGAGCGCGAGATGGTTGGCGACGCGGCCGGCATCCTGACCGGGGCAGAGGCCGAGGCGGGCCGAGAAGCGGAAGGCGAGGGCCAAGCCGATGGCGACGCCCTCGCCGTGGACGAGGCGGGCGGAATCGTAGGCCGTCAGCCGCTCCAGGGCGTGGCCGAAGGTGTGGCCGAGGTTGAGCAGCGCCCGCTCGCCGTCCTCGCGCTCGTCGCGCACGACGACGCCGGCCTTGGCGCGGCAGCAGGCGGCGACCGCCTCGTCGCGCTCCGGGCCGCCGGAAAAGATGCCGGACCAGTTGGCCTCGCACCATTCGAAGAAGTCGGCATCGCCGATCAGGCCGTACTTCGCCACCTCGGCATAGCCCGCGCGCATCTCCCGCTCGGACAGGGTGTCGAGGGTGGCGGTGTCGGCGAGCACGAGGCGCGGCTGGTGGAACGCGCCGATCAGGTTCTTGCCCAGAGGGGAGTTGATGCCGGTCTTGCCGCCGACGGATGAATCAACCTGCGCGAGCAGCGTCGTCGGCGCCTGGATAAAGCGGACACCGCGGCGCAAGCTTGCCGCAGCGAAGCCCGCGAGGTCGCCGACCACGCCGCCGCCGAGCGCCACCACGAGGTCGCCACGCTCGATCTTCTGCGCGAGCAACCCGTCGCAGACGCGGGCGAATTCGGAAAAACTCTTCGAGGCTTCGCCCGGCGGCACCGAGATGAGGCCGCAGCGCAGGCCCGCCGCCTCCAGGCTCGCCTTGACCCGCTCGCCGTAGAGCCCGGCCACGGTCTCGTCGGTGACGATGCCGGCCGCCCGCGCGCCGAGGTCGCGCGCCTCGATGCCGATCTCGTCCAGCAGGCCGCGGCCGATGCGGATGTCGTAGTCGCGGCCCTGGTTGAGCGGAACGCTGACACGCAAGGGTTGTGACATGGCGGGGCTCGAGCGGGGGGCGGACGGGTTCACGTGGAGGTCGAGGGCCTCCATCACGTCCTGCATCACCCGGTCGTGCGACACGTCGCGGGAGAGCACCGTGAGGTCGGCCCCGGCATAGACCGGGTGGCGCACCTCCATCAGGGCGCGCATGGTGGCTTCCGGATCCTCGGTTTGGAGGAGGGGGCGCGTGGCGCGCTTGCGCACCCGGCGCATCAGCACCTCGAGGTCGGCCTTGAGCCAGACCGAGATGCCGCCCTCCGCGATCCGGGCGCGGGTGGCCTCGCGCATGAAGGCGCCGCCGCCGGTGGCGAGCACCATCGGCCCCTCGCGCAGCAGGCGGGCGATGACGCGCTCCTCGCCCTCGCGAAAACTCGCCTCGCCGTAGATCGCGAAGATGTCCGCGATGGTGAGCTTGGCCGCGGCCTCGATCTCGTGGTCGGCGTCCTTGAACATCAGCCCGAGGCGGCTGGCGAGGCGGCGCCCGACCGTGCTCTTGCCCGCCCCCATCAGCCCGACGAGCACGATCGACCGGGCCCCGAGGCCACGGCGCAGGCGCGCTTCGATCGGTTCGCCGGGCGGGAGCGCCGGCGGCTCGGGGACGGTCATCGGGCGGTCATAGACGGTTTTGCCGAGGCGGCGAAGCCGTTCCGGTACAGTGCCGGACCCGCTGCCGAAAGCCCCGCGCGGAGGCGCGACGCAGCTTTTGAGCGAAAAGAGCGCAGTCTCCGCACCGATTCCTGGTCAGAACGGGCTTGCCAAGTGCGGCGCGGACGGGAAGGGTCGTGTGTGCGTGGGACGGCACCGCTCTCGACCGGCTTCGGTCGAGTGCCCCTACGCTTGTCGCTTTCGTGCCCGGGACATCATGCTGCCGTTCGGAAACGTATCCCTCCCCTTCTCCCTGAACGACAGCGACCGCGAGGCGGTCCCTTCCGGAAACGATCCACGGGGGAGTCATCCTCGCCCCCCGCGCCTCAGCGGCCCCGCCGCCCGCGCCCGCCCGACGCCGGTCTCGACCGATGCGCGGCTCTTGGCCATCGCCAGCGAGCACCTCGCCCGGCTGGGGCCGAAGCGTGTCACCGTGGTGGCGGTGGCGGCGGAGGCAGGCATGACGCATGCCAACGTCTACCGTTACTTCCCCTCGAAGGACGCCCTCCTCGACGCGGTGGCCGGGCGCTGGCTGCGCGAACTGGAGACGGAACTCGCCGACATCGCCGACGCGCCGGACCCGGCCGACGACAAGATCGAGCGCTTCCTCGGCGCGCTGGCCACCGCGCAGAGCGAGATGCTGGTGCGCGAGCCGCATCTCTTCGCCGTTCACCTCGACGCCGCCGTGGCGGCCCGCCCGATCGCCCGGCGCCACCGGGTTCGCTTACGGGCGCTGGTGGAGCGGATCGTCGAGGAGGGGATCGGCACCGGCGTGTTCGCCGCCCGCGACCGCGAACGGGCCATCGCGGTGATCTTCGACGCGAGCTACCGCTTCACCCATCCGGTGGCGATCCAGCACGATTCGGACGTGCCGCGCGACCTGCTCGACGCCCGCCTCGGCGCGGTGATCCAGTCGATCCAGCGGGCGCTGCGCACCGGCACTTTTTGAGGCAGGACGCTGCGCTGCGAAGCGTGCCGCGCAGCTTGAATGACAGACACGGATTTGTGTCATGAACGCCTTGCCGGCTGCGCTTCGGCCCGATGCGGCTCGGCAAACGATTGTTTCCGTTCGATTTTCTGCGCTGGCCGGGGCGCTCTCGGCTTTTCTTCGGTTGGCCCGGCCCCTGCTTGCCTCTCCTTTGGTCGGGTTGAAGGCCTGTGGCTTTTCGGCCAAACACCGGCCGCATCAGCGTTGATCGGCAAAGGTTCGGCCGCACCGCAGCATCACGACGCCGCGCTGGACCGAACCGTCACGAATTTCGACCGGAGGCGAACCCATCATGGCACGCAACAAGATCGCCCTCATCGGCGCCGGACAGATCGGCGGCACCCTGGCTCACCTCGCGGGCCTGAAGGAACTGGGCGACGTCGTGCTGTTCGACATCGTCGACGGCGTGCCCCAGGGCAAGGCGCTCGACATCGCCGAATCCGCCCCCGTCGACGGCTTCGACGCCAAGTATGCCGGCGCCAGCGACTATTCCGCGATCGCCGGGGCCGACGTGGTGATCGTGACGGCCGGCGTGCCGCGCAAGCCCGGCATGAGCCGCGACGACCTGATCGGCATCAACCTCAAGGTCATGGAAGCCGTCGGCGCGGGCATCAAGGAGCATGCCCCGGACGCCTTCGTCATCTGCATCACCAACCCGCTCGACGCGATGGTGTGGGCGCTGCAGAAGTTTTCGGGGCTCCCCACCAACAAGGTCGTCGGCATGGCCGGCGTGCTCGACTCGGCCCGCTTCCGCCACTTCCTCGCGGAAGAGTTCAAGGTCTCGGTCGAGGACGTGACCGCCTTCGTGCTCGGCGGCCACGGCGACGACATGGTGCCGCTCACCCGCTACTCGACGGTGGCGGGCGTGCCGCTGACCGATCTGGTCAAGCTCGGCTGGACGACCCAGGAGAAGCTCGACGCCATGGTCGAGCGCACCCGCAAGGGCGGCGGCGAGATCGTCAACCTGTTGAAGACCGGCTCGGCCTTCTATGCGCCTGCGGCCTCCGCCATCGCCATGGCCGAGAGCTACCTCCGGGACAAGAAGCGGGTCCTGCCCTGCGCCGCCTATCTCTCGGGTGAGTACGGTGTCGAGGGCCTCTATGTCGGCGTGCCGGTGGTGATCGGCGAGAACGGCGTCGAGCGCGTCCTCGAAGTGACCTTCAACGACGACGAGAAGGCGATGTTCGAGAAGTCGGTCGGCGCCGTGAAGGGCCTGATCGCCGCCTGCCAGGGCGTGAACGAGAAGCTCGCCTGATCGGCGGGCGAATAGCGAGTAGTGAGTAGCGAATAGAAGCCTCCTTGGGGGGGCTTCCCGTACTCCGCAAATCTACTCGCTATTCGCTGCTCACTATTCGCTTCGAGGGGTCGTGATGAACATCCACGAATACCAAGCCAAGGCTGTCCTCAAAGAGTTCGGCCTGCCCGTCTCCCGCGGCGTGGCGATCTTCAAGCCGGAGGAGGCGGCCGCCGCCGCCGACGAACTCGGCGGCCCGGTCTGGGTGGTGAAGAGCCAGATCCATGCGGGCGGGCGCGGCAAGGGCACCTTCAAGGGCGCGCCCGAGGGCGCCAAGGGCGGCGTGCGCGTCACCAAGTCCAAGGACGAGGTGGTGCAGTTCGCCTCCGAGATGCTCGGGCAGACCCTGGTGACGATCCAGACCGGCCCCGCCGGCAAGCAGGTCAACCGCCTCTACATCGAGGAAGGCGCCTCCATCGCCGCCGAGTTCTACCTGTCGATGCTGGTCGACCGCGAGACCGGACAGGTCGCCTTCGTGGTCTCGACCGAGGGCGGCATGGACATCGAGCAGGTCGCCCACGACACGCCTGAGAAGATCGTGACCTTCTCGGTCGATCCGGCCACCGGCATCATGCCCCATCACGGCCGCGCGGTCGCCAAGGCGCTCGGACTCTCGGGTCCGCAGGCCAAGGAAGCGGGTGCGCTGACGGAGAAGCTCTACGCGGCCTTCACGGCCAAGGACATGAGCATGCTGGAGATCAACCCGCTGGTGCTCACCGGCGACGGTCATCTCAAGTGTCTCGACGCCAAGATCTCCTTCGACTCGAACGCCCTCTACCGTCACCCCGACGTCGTCGCGCTGCGCGACGAGACCGAGGAGGATGCCAAGGAGATCGAGGCCTCCAAGTTCGACCTCGCCTACATCGCGCTCGACGGCACCATCGGCTGCATGGTCAACGGCGCCGGGCTGGCGATGGCCACGCTCGACATCATCAAGCTCTACGGCGAGGAGCCGGCCAACTTCCTCGATGTCGGCGGCGGCGCCTCGGAAGAGAAGGTGACGGCGGCGTTCAAGATCATCACCGCCGACCCGCAGGTGAAGGGCATCCTCGTCAACATCTTCGGCGGGATCATGAAGTGCGACGTCATCGCCCGCGGCGTGATCGCGGCAGTGAAGGCGGTCGGCCTCGAAGTGCCGCTGGTCGTGCGCCTGGAGGGCACCAACGTCGAGGAAGGCAAGGCGATCATCCGGGGCTCGGGCCTCAACGTGATCCCGGCGGACGATCTCGACGATGCCGCACAGAAGATCGTCGCCGCGGTCAAGGCCGGGTGAGCCCGTGAGCTTCCTGCCGGTCATCGCCTTGGTAGTCCTCGGAGCGCCCGCGGTTGTTCCGTGGGCGGCCTATGGCCTGTCGGGACGCTTTCCTGGCCTGAAATTCAATCTCGTATCCGCTGTGGCGATCTACATCTATGCGGTCTGTGTGTCGTACGGCCCATTCATTCCCGAACTGCTGAGAAGGGGCTGTTTCTCGACTCATCATGAAGCCCTGACCGGCCCCATCTCGATGAACGTGTGTCACGATTGGCCGATCATTCTGATCGATTCGGCCGCGTTTTGGCCGCTTCTCGCAGCATGCTGGTTGGCTTCGCTCTGTGTCTTGAAAATAGTACTGACCGCCCGATCGTCGATGACCAAAGGTGTCTGCTAATATGTCCATCCTGATCGACGCATCCACAAAAGTCATCTGCCAGGGCTTCACCGGCAAGAACGGCACCTTCCACTCCGAGCAGGCCATCGCCTACGGCACCAAAATGGTCGGCGGCACCTCGCCGGGTAAGGGCGGCTCGACGCACCTGAACCTGCCGGTGTTCGACACCGTCGCCGAGGCCCGCGAGGCCACCGGCGCCGACGCCAGCGTCGTCTACGTGCCGCCGCCGGGTGCCGCGGACGCGATCTGCGAGGCCATCGCCGCCGAGATTCCGCTGATCGTCTGCATCACGGAAGGCATTCCGGTGCTCGACATGGTGCGGGTGAAGCGCGCGCTGGAGGGCTCGAAGTCGCGCCTCATCGGCCCGAACTGCCCCGGCGTCGTCACGGCGGGCGAGTCGAAGATCGGCATCATGCCGGCCAACATCTTCAAGCCGGGCTCCGTCGGCATCGTCTCGCGCTCCGGCACACTGACCTACGAGGCGGTGTTCCAGACCTCTGTCGAGGGTCTGGGCCAGACCACCGCGGTCGGCATCGGCGGCGATCCGGTCAAGGGTACCGAATTCATCTCCATGCTCGAACTGTTCCTCGCCGACGAGAAGACCCAGTCGATCGTGATGATCGGCGAGATCGGCGGCTCGGCCGAGGAAGAGGCGGCGCAGTTCCTGGCCGACGAGGCCAAGCGCGGCCGAAGCAAGCCCATGGTCGGCTTCATCGCCGGCCGCACGGCGCCTCCGGGCCGCCGCATGGGGCATGCCGGCGCCATCATCTCCGGCGGCAAGGGCGGCGCCGAGGACAAGATCGCGGCGATGGAGGCCGCGGGCATCCGCGTCTCGCCCTCGCCGGCCCGGCTCGGTCGCACCCTGGTCGAGGTGCTGAAGGGTTGATCGGGTCTGTAACGGGGGTCCGCGCGGCTGTGTTGCACTGCACGCAAACACGCGGCACCCATATGAGAGACATCGTCGGGGCGCATCCGTGCCCCGGCCCCATCCGGAGACGCGACGCAGGGCTCTAGGTCTCTGCGGTCCCAAGGCGCGCCGGATCGGATTTGGATCGTGGCCGCCCGTGCCGAGCGCGGGCCGCCCGAGCGGACAGGACAGGCAGCCATGGCACGCCAGGACGCGAACGAAGCGCTTCTTCAGACCTCCTTCCTCTACGGCGCCAACGCCGCGTGGATCGAGGAGCTTCAGGCGGCCTATGCCCGCGACCCGAATTCGGTCGATCCGCAGTGGCAGACATTCTTCGCCGAACTCGGCGAGGACGACGCCCTGGTGAAGAAGAACGCCGAGGGCGCCTCCTGGCAGAAGCCGAACTGGCCGGTGGCGGCGAACGGCGAGATCGTCTCGGCGCTCGACGGCAATTGGGGCGCGCTCGAGAAGGCGATCGGCGAGAAGATCCAGGCACGCGCCGGCAAGCCGGGCGATTCCGCCAAGGGCGCGGCGATCGTGGCCGCGACCGGCGTCTCGGTCGAGCAGGCGACCAAGGATTCCGTGCGCGCGATCATGCTGATCCGCGCCTACCGCATGCGCGGCCATCTCCACGCCAAGCTCGACCCGCTGGGGCTGGCGCCCCGCGGCGACCACGAGGAACTGCACCCGCAGCATTACGGCTTCCAGGAGAGCGACTGGGACCGCAAGATCTTCCTCGACAACGTGCTGGGCATGGAGTTCTCGACGATCCGCGAGATCGTCGCGATCCTGGAGCGCACCTACTGCCAGACGCTCGGCGTCGAGTTCATGCACATCTCCGATCCCGAGGAGAAGGCGTGGATCCAGGAGCGCATCGAGGGCAAGGACAAGGAAATCTCGTTCACGCCGGAAGGGCGTCGCGCGATCCTGAACAAGCTGATCGAGGCGGAAGGGTTCGAGAAGTTCCTGGACCTCAAGTACACCGGCACCAAGCGCTTCGGCCTCGACGGCGGCGAGTCGATCGTCCCGGCGATGGAGCAGATCATCAAGCGCGGCGGCGCGCTCGGCGTCGAGGAGATCGTGCTCGGCATGGCCCATCGCGGCCGGCTCAACCTCCTCACCAACGTGATGGCCAAGCCCTTCCGGGCGGTGTTCCACGAGTTCAAGGGCGGCTCGTCCTCGCCGGCCGAGGTCGAGGGCTCGGGCGACGTGAAGTACCATCTCGGCGCCTCCTCCGACCGCACCTTCGACGACAACAACGTCCACCTCTCGCTGACCGCCAACCCGTCCCACCTCGAGATCGTCGATCCGGTGGTGCTGGGGAAGGTGCGGGCCAAGCAGGACCAGAAGGCCAAGCCCAACGTCGAGCGCCGCAAGGTGCTGCCGCTCCTCATCCACGGCGACGCGGCGTTTGCCGGCCAGGGCGTGGTGGCGGAGTGCTTCGGCCTGTCGGGCCTGAAGGGCCACCGCACCGGCGGCTCGATCCACTTCATCATCAACAACCAGATCGGCTTCACCACCGACCCGCGGTTCTCGCGCTCCTCGCCCTATCCGTCCGACGTGGCGAAGATGGTGGAAGCGCCGATCTTCCACTGCAACGGCGACGACCCGGAAGCGGTGACGTTCGCCGCCAAGGTCGCGACCGAGTACCGGCAAAAGTTCGGCAAGCCGGTCGTGATCGACATGCTGTGCTACCGCCGCTTCGGCCACAACGAGGGCGACGAGCCGGCCTTCACCCAGCCGAAGATGTACCAGCACATCCGCAAGCACCCGACCGCGCTGGAGACCTACGGCAAGAAGCTCGTCGCCAACGGCGACCTGACCCAGGAGCAGCTCGACGCCCGCAAGGCCGAGTTCCGCGCCATACTGGAGAGCGAACTCGACGTCGCGGGCGGCTACAAGGCCAACAAGGCCGACTGGCTCGACGGCCGGTGGTCCGGCTTCCAGGCGGTGCGCGAGGACGTGGACGATCCCCGCCGCGGCCGCACCGGCGTGCCCGCCGAGACGCTGCGCGACATCGCCAAGCGCATCACCACGCCGCCGCCCGGCTTCCACCTGCACCGGACGATCCAGCGCTTCTTCGACAACCGCGCCAAGGCGGTCGATACCGGTGTGGGCATCGATTGGGCGACGGCGGAAGCGCTGGCCTTCGGCTCGCTGCTCACGGAAGGACACCGCGTCCGCCTGTCCGGCCAGGACGTGGAGCGCGGCACCTTCTCGCAGCGCCACGCGGTGGTGATCGATCAGGAGAACGAGCAGCGCTACACGCCGCTCAACTCCGTGAAGGAAGGCCAAGCGATCCTGGAGGTCATCAACTCGATGCTCTCCGAGGAAGCGGTGCTCGGCTTCGAGTACGGCTATTCGCTGGCCGAACCCAATGCGCTCGTGCTGTGGGAGGCGCAGTTCGGCGACTTCGCCAACGGCGCGCAGGTCGTCATCGACCAGTTCATCTCATCCGGCGAGCGCAAGTGGCTGCGCATGTCCGGCCTCGTGCTGCTGCTGCCGCACGGCTACGAGGGCCAGGGGCCGGAGCACTCCTCCGCCCGTCTGGAGCGCTATCTCCAGATGTGCGCCGAGGACAACATGCAGGTCGCCAACTGCTCGACGCCGTCGAACTACTTCCACATCCTGCGCCGCCAGCTGAAGCGCGACTTCCGTAAACCCCTGGTGCTGATGACCCCGAAGTCGCTGCTGCGCCACAAGCGGGCGGTGTCGAAGATCGAGGACATCGCGGAAGGCTCGACCTTCCACCGCATCCTCTGGGACGACGCCGAGCACGACGAGTCGGGCGTGAAGCTGGTGCGCGACGACAAGATCCGCCGCGTCGTGCTGTGCTCGGGCAAGGTCTATTACGATCTCTACGACGAGCGGGAGAAGCGCGGCGTCAACGACGTCTACCTGATGCGCGTCGAGCAGCTCTACCCGTTCCCGCTCAAGGCGCTCGCCAACGAGATGACCCGGTTCCGCAACGCCGAGGTGGTGTGGTGCCAGGAGGAGCCCAAGAACATGGGCTCGTGGTCCTTCGTCGATCCCTATCTCGATTGGGTGTTGGGGCAGGCGGGCTCCGCCTCGAAGCGGGCGCGCTATGTCGGGCGCCCGGCCTCGGCCTCGACCGCGGTCGGCCTGATGTCGAAGCACCTCGCCCAGCTCCAGGCCTTCCTCAACGAGGCCCTGGCGACCTGAGCCTCCCGCGATGCCCTATTTCCTCCTCCGCCTGACCCCGCCGCGCCCGAGCTTCCCGTTCGACGCGACGGAGACCGAGAAGGCGCTGTTCTCCGAGCACGCGGCCTACTGGATCGCGCGCGCGGGGGAGGGGAGGGCGATCGCGGTGGGGCCGGTGTTCGATCCGGCCGGCACCTGGGGGCTCGCCCTCGTCGAGACCGAGGACGAGGCCTCCGCCAAGGCTCTGGGCGAGGCCGATCCCGTCATCGCCGCGCAGGCCGGCTTCGCCTACGCGACGGCGCCCGTTCCATCCCTGATCCTGCGGCAGCCGTGAGGCCCGCCGCCGTCACCCGATCCTGAACAGGAGGCCCCTGCGAGGGGGTGCGACAAGACCATGGCAACCGACATCCTCGTCCCGACGCTCGGCGAATCCGTGAGCGAGGCCACGATCGGCCGCTGGTTCAAGAAGCCCGGCGACACGGTGGCCGCCGACGAGCCTCTGGTGGAACTCGAGACCGACAAGGTCACCCTGGAGGTCAACGCCCCGGCCGCCGGCCAGCTCGGCGAAATCCTGGTGAAGGACGGCGAGACGGTGGAGCCCGGCGCGGTGCTGGGTTCGATCGTCGAGGGCGGCAAGGGGGCCGGCAAGTCGGAGAAGGCCGCCCCGAAGAGCGCCGAGCCGGCCGAGACCAAGGCCGAGAGCCGCGAGGAGAAGGGCGAGGCCAAGCCGGCCAAGGCCGAGAAGCCGGCCCAGGAGTCGTCGGCCTCCTACGGGAGCCACGGCGACGCCCCGCCCGCCGCCGCCGGCCGCGGCGCCGACGAGAGCGGCCCGGCGGTCGCCAAGCTCGCCCGCGAGTCGGGCGTCGATCCGGCCTCGCTCAACGGCAGCGGCAAGGACGGCCGCGCCACCAAGGGCGACATGCTGGCCGCCATCGCCAAAGGCGGCGACAAGGCGCCGGCTCAGGAGACGAAGGCCCCGCCGCCGCCGCGCGCCCCGTCCGCCCCGGACGATGCCGCCCGCGAGGAGCGCGTGCGGATGACCAAGCTCCGCCAGACCATCGCCCGGCGCCTCAAGTCCGCCCAGGAGACGGCGGCGATGCTGACCACGTTCAACGACGTGGACATGGGCGCCGTGATGGCGCTGCGCTCGCAGTACAAGGACGTGTTCGAGAAGAAGCACGGGACGAAGCTCGGCTTCATGGGCTTCTTCACCAAGGCGGTGATCGGCGCGCTCAAGGACGTGCCGGCGGTCAACGCCGAGATCGACGGGCAGGACCTCGTCTACAAGAACTACTACCACATCGGCATCGCCGTCGGGACCGACAAGGGGCTCGTCGTGCCCGTGGTGCGCGATGCCGACGACCTGTCGATCGCCGGCATCGAGAAGAAGATCTCAGGGTTCGGCAAGAAGGCCCGCGAAGGCAAGCTCTCCATCGAAGAGATGCAGGGCGGCACCTTCACGATCACCAACGGCGGCATCTACGGCTCGCTGATGTCGACCCCGATCCTCAACGCGCCGCAATCGGGCATTCTGGGCATGCACCGCATCGAGGAGCGGCCCGTCGTCCGCAACGGCAAGATCGAGGCGCGGCCGATGATGTATCTGGCCCTCTCCTACGATCACCGCATCGTCGACGGGAAGGAGGCCGTGACCTTCCTCGTGCGGGTCAAGGAGGCGCTGGAGGATCCGGCGCGGCTCGTGCTCGACCTCTGAGATCCGGTTTGCCGCGCTTCTCCCTTCACTCCCCTCATCCTGAGGTGCCCGCCTTGGCGGGCCTCGAAGGAGGGCTCCAGTTCGCTCAGCGATCCCTGGAGCCCTCCTTCGAGGGCGGCGCTGCGCGCCGCCACCTCAGGATGAGGGCGAGAGGGGGAGAAGCGTTGCGAGGACTGGGCGGCCAGTCGAACAGATTTTGAAATGTCCGTCCTTGCCGCACTCGCGCTCCTGATCAGACCCGCGGTCGCGGCCGGTGATCCACCGCCGTTGGGTGAGTCCCTTCTCTACATCGGGCCTCTCCTGGCAGCGCTCGCCTACATCGTGTTCGTTTCGGCACGAGGGCTCTTCCGACTTCTCCTTCGCCGCTTCAGGTAGACCCGCATGTCCTACGATCTCATCGTCATCGGCACCGGCCCCGGGGGCTATGTCTGCGCCATCCGGGCGGCTCAGCTCGGGCTGAAGACCGCCGTGGTGGAGAAGCGGGCGACCCATGGCGGCACCTGCCTCAATGTCGGCTGCATCCCCTCGAAGGCGCTGCTGCACGCCTCCGAGGCCTTCGAGGAGGCCAACAAGCATTTCTCGGAGTTGGGCATCGATGTCGGGACTCCCAAGCTCGATCTCAAGAAGATGCAGGCGTTCAAGCAGGGCGGCGTCGACGGCAACACCAAGGGCGTCGAGTTCCTGCTGAAGAAGAACAAGGTCGATGCCTATCACGGCCGCGGCCGCATCGCCGGCGCGGGCCGCGTCGAGGTGATCTCGGACGACGGCGGCAACCACATGCTGGAGACCAAGAGCATCGTCATCGCCACCGGCTCCGACGTGACCCGGCTGCCCGGCGTCACCATCGACGAGAAGGTCGTGGTCTCCTCCACCGGAGCGCTCGAACTCGCTCAGGTCCCCAAAAGACTGGTGGTGATCGGTGCGGGCGTGATCGGGCTCGAACTCGGCTCGGTCTGGCGCCGTCTCGGCGCCGAGGTGACGGTGATCGAGTATCTCGACCGCGTGCTGCCCGGCATGGACGGCGAGGTCGGAAAACAGTTCCAGCGCATCCTCGCCAAGCAGGGCATGGTCTTCAAGCTCTCGACCAAGGTGACCGGCGTCGACGTGGCCAAGAAGGGCGCGACCGTGACCGTCGAGCCGGCCAAGGGCGGCGAGGCGGAAAAGATCGAGGCCGACGTGGTGCTCGTCGCCATCGGCCGCGTGCCCTACACCGAGGGGCTCGGGCTGGAGAATGTGGGCGTGGCCACCGACGAGAAGGGCCGCATCCAGACCGACAGCCACTACGCCACCAACGTGACGGGCATCTACGCCATCGGCGACGTGATCTCCGGGCCGATGCTCGCCCACAAGGCCGAGGACGAGGGCGTGGCGGTGGCCGAGATCCTGGCCGGACAGGCGGGCCACGTGAATTACGGCGTGATCCCGAACGTGGTCTACACCTTCCCGGAGGTCGCCTCGGTCGGCAGGACCGAGGAGGAGCTGAAGAAGGACGGGATTGGTTACAAAGCCGGCAAATTTCCCTTCACGGCCAACGGCCGCGCCAAGGCCAACGGCACCACCGACGGCTTCGTGAAGATCCTGGCCGACGAGAAGACCGACCGGGTGCTGGGCGTCCACATCGTCGGGGCGGATGCGGGCAACCTCATCGCCGAGGTCGCGGTGGCGATGGAGTTCGCGGCTTCCGCCGAGGACATCGCCCGCACCTGCCATGCCCACCCGACCCTGACGGAGGCGATCAAGGAAGCGGCGCTCGCGGTCGACAAGCGCGCGATCCACGTCTGAGCCGAACGGGCGGTCCGGTGCCGACAGGATCGGTGCCGGATCGTCTTCTCAGATGTTCGGTGGACCGCCCGAACAGCTTTGTATGATTTTATACAAAACTGTTCATCGTGCAGACCTATTTTGTTCCCTGCGCTCTTGTTCACGTTTCTGTCGGTGGCTGCGTGACTTTGCATCGTTGACCGATCCGCCGACTTGCCACTACCCGTGGAACGACCTCCGGCGCCGTTGGATTGAGACGCGACCGGCCCCGGTGGGTCGCACCCACGGGATTCCCGACACGATGCCTCCCTCGCCTGAGAAGCCGAATATCCCCGGCAAGAATCCGTCGGTGTCCGGCAGCGGCCCGTCGGGCGTCGTCGATCAGCACCACGACATCTTCTTCGCCGCCGTCGAGACGACGCGGATGCCGATGATCGTCACCGACCCGCACCAGCCGGACAATCCGATCATCTTCGCCAACCGCGCCTTCGCGCGGATGACCGGCTATTCGGTCGATGAGCTGATCGGCACCAATTGCCGCTTCCTGCAGGGCCCCGAAACCGACCGCGACACGGTCGCCGAGGTGCGCGAGGCGATCCTGGAGCGCCGCGAGTTCTCCACCGAGATCCTGAACTACCGCAAGGACGGCTCCTCGTTCTGGAACGCGCTGTTCGTCAGCCCCGTGTTCAACCGCGAGGGCGACCTCGTCTACTTCTTCGGCTCGCAGCTCGACGTGTCGCGCCGGCGCGATGCCGAGGACTCGCTCTATCAGGCGCAGAAGATGGAGAGCCTGGGCCAGCTCACCGGCGGCATCGCGCACGATTTCAACAACCTGCTTCAGGTCGTCTCCGGCCACAACGAGGTGATCCTGGCCCAGCTGGAGCGGCCCGAGATCGACCCCGCGCGCCTGCGCCGGGCCGCCGAGGCGGTGCGGGCGGCGACCGACCGGGCCGCCAAGCTGACGCACCAGTTGCTGGCCTTCTCGCGCAAGCAGCGGCTGGAGGGGCGGCTCTTGAACCTCAACGGCCTCGTCGAGAGCATGAGCGAGATGATCGGCAGCACGTTGGGCGAGTCGATCGTCCTGAAGACCGTGCCGGCGCCCGACCTGTGGACGACGCGCATCGATCCGACCCAGGCCGAGGTCGCCCTGCTCAACGTGCTCATCAACGCCCGCGACGCGATGCCCGAAGGCGGCACCGTGACGGTGCGGACCGAGAACCTCTTGATCGAGGACGAGGACGCCGCCCTCTACAAGACCGTGCCGCTCGGCGCCTACGTCGTGATCTCGGTCACCGACACCGGCACCGGCATGCCGTCCGAGATCCTGAACCGCGTGATGGAGCCGTTCTTCACCACCAAGGGCGAGGGCAAGGGCACCGGGCTCGGGCTCGCGATGGTCTACGGCTTCGCCAAGCAGTCGGGTGGCTCGGTCAAGCTGTATTCCGAGGTCGGCCACGGCACGACCGTGCGTCTCCTGTTCCCGGCCTCCGACCAGAAGGTCGAGGACGAGCGGGTGCCGAGCCAGCGCGCCGCCGACCGGCACGGCACCGAATCGGTGCTCGTCGTGGACGACCGGCCCGACGTGGCCGCGACCGCCGGCACGATCCTGGAGGATTTCGGCTACAAGGTCACGGTGGCGGACGGGCCCAAGGCGGCTTTGGACATCCTCGACGGCGAGGCCCGCATCGATCTCCTGTTCACCGACCTGATCATGCCCGGCGGCATGAACGGGGTGATGCTGGCCCGCGCCGCCCGCGAGCGCCAGCCCAGGATCAAGGTGCTGCTCACCACCGGCTACGCCGAGGCCTCCCTGGAGCGCACCGACGCGGGCGGCACCGAGTTCGAGATCATCAACAAGCCCTACAAGCGCATGGATCTGGCCCGCCGGGTGCGCCGGGTGATCGACGGGCCGACCGGCATCGGTTAGAGGATCGCCCCGGATCTCGGATCCGGGACGGTCCTCCAAGTTTTTGTGCCGCATCGGCTTTTTCCCCGAAAGCCGGCGCCCGCCTTTCGGGCCGCCAATCACCCGGGCAAGCGGCTGACCGATCTGATGCCCTGGAACAGGACGTCCGCTCAGATGGCCGTGCAAGCCGCCTGATCGGTCGGCCCATCACCGAGCGCTTACCTCCCAAACGCCAAAAACCTGAAGCGATTCTCCTGCCGTGTCCGGTCGGTCGCTTCGGTTACGGCCTGCGGCGTCATCGCCGACGCCCCGTTCCGGGGCCGCGGAGCGGAACCGGGAATCCGCGACCGGGAGCGAGGTCGCCCGCACCGGCGCATCACGGGGGGATCCCGGGTTCCGCTGGCGCGGCCCCGGGATGACGAGAGCGGGGCTAAGAACCCGAACGAAGCGACCGGATCCCGTAAGAGGCCGCCTCAGCGCCGCCAGGGCGTCAACGCCGACGCGAGCCGCCGCCGCAGCCGGGCGCGGGGGGAGGCGAGCCGGGCCATCCAGCGCTCGGTCTCGGCCTTACGGGCGAGAATGCCGGCGTCCTCGCACTCGTTGCGGTCGTACTCCGCGAAGGCCTCGCTGCGGTCGGCCACCGTCCAAGTGTAGCCGCGCGCCACCTTGCGCTGCCACTCCTCCCGCGACTTCACGAAGTAGTGGTTGATCTGCGCGACCGCGAGGGCCGCCTCCGTCACCGGGATCTGCGGTTCGTTGGCCACCGGCGTGCCGTCGGCCGCGCGCACCCGCGGCTCGGCCCGGTAGCCGGAGATGTGGTGGCACAGCCGCACCACCTCCGCCGTCCGGTAGACGGCCTTGACGGTCTGGTTGGGACCGAAAGCGGGCGGCGCCGCCTTCGTGAAGCGCTCCATCATCAGCCCGGGCCGGTGCGCGGTCGCGCCCCCGCTGCCGAAGAAGCGCCAGTTGAGCGCCACGCCCGTGGCGTCGTGGAAAGGCGCGAGGAAGGCGCCGATCGTGGCGTGCCGCTTGAGGTTGATCAACTCGTCGAGATCGATCACCGCCGTCCAGTCGACGTCCCAGCCATGCGTCCAGAGGAAGTGCTCGTAGGCCGCGAGCTGCGAGTCGCGGTCCGGGATGCTCGGCCAGCGGATCACCGTGACATGCGCGCGCGCCTCGGGCGCCGACAGGTGCTGCTGCAGGGGCACCCGGCTCATGTTGTCGTAGAGATAGATGTGATCGAAGCCGAGCGCGAGGTGATAGGCCGCCCATTCGAGGACATAGGCGTCCTCGTCCTTGGCGATCGCGCAGATCGCGGTGTGGTGCTTGCGCCGCGCCATGCAGGGCCTCGCCGGAATCGGGCCGCGTCGCGTACACCATCGACGCCAAGCTGAACAGCGCCGGATCGAGGGATCACGGGATCCTACGGCCTCCAGCGGATCACGTCGGTTCCGGCCGGTTTCCCCCTCTCCCGGCGCGCAGGGAAAGGGGGCACGCGCCACCGAAGGGATCGACCGGAAGCCGTATCATACCAGTCTGCACGGAACAGGACCGATGGTCCTGTTCCGTGCGCTCGGCGGACGCCCGCCGCCCCGCAGTCGCGGGGGCAACCGGCGATGAGTCACCATCATCGCCGGTTGGTATCAGAGGTTCAGCAGCGTCTGGGCCGTGCCGAAGGCCGTGGTCGCGAGACCGAAGGCGAAGACGCCGATCATCGCGTAGGAGAATGCCTTCATCAGCATGAGCCTGCTCCCGTCCCGTGCGTCGTCTCTGATCAGCAGCGGTAGCCGCCCGAGGTCTGGCCGTACTGCTTGACCGGGAAGTGCTGCTGGTTGGCGTTGCCCTCGGCGGCCGAGCTCTGCGGGCAGCTCGGGGCGGCGTAAGTCGGGCCGTAATAGCCGAGCGAGCCGGTGGTCTCGACCTCGTAGGGGACGGCGTAGCCGGTGTAGCGGCCGTTCCAGTTCTGCGCCATGGCGGAGGAGAGCGGGGCGACGCCGAGAACGAGGGCGGCGACGGCGGCGGCGATGCGAGTCTTCATGATTTTTCAGTCTCCGTTGAGAGGTCAGCCCGGTCGTCCGGGCCGTGTCGTCTTCGATGAACTGAATATGGGGCGCCTTTTGCCGGCATGACGTGTCTCTCCGCACGCGCCGGCGCGGATTAAATTTTTCTCGTTTTCTCGGAACTTGGAGCGGCGACCCGCCGGAGTGCCGCGCCCCGAGCGTTGGGCAAACCTCAACCTTTCGGTGGTGTGATCGGCGCCGGCGAGGGGCCGCGATCCCGTCGGGCGGCCGGTGACCGGCGGCCCGACGGGATCGCGTCAAGCGGTCCGCGCCCCGGAGTTGCGTTGGCGTCGATGACCACAGCGAGCCTGACGGCGGCCCCGCTCCCGCGCTGGCGCGAGGGAGCCTGGGCGGGAATCCCGGCGATCCGGGTCATCCACGGCTTCGCCGGCGCGATGCACGCCGCCTTCATTTTCTTCGCCTGCTTCGCCTTCTCGGACGCCTCGCCCTACGACCTCATCGCCCTGCCGACGATGCTGCTGTGGCTGGCGCTCGGCATCCGGCTGCACCGGGGGGCGGTGCCGCTGGTGTTCCTGCTCGTCCTGTACCTCGCGGCGATCGTCGTGGCGCTGCTGCCCTATGTCGGCGAGCCGCTGCCGCTGACCTGGACGATCCAGCTCGGCTACCTCGTCGTCACGGCGATCTTCTTCGCGATGCTCTACGCCGAGGACAGCCGGGCCCGGCTCGACCTCGCGCTCAAGGCCTACACGGCGAGCTGCGTGCTCTCGGCCGCGCTCGGCATCGTCGGCTACCTGCAACTGCTCGGCATCGAGGACCTCTTTTCCCGCTACGGCCGCGCCTCGGGCACGTTCCAGGACCCGAACGTGTTCGGCTCCTACCTGATGCTCGGCACGCTCACCCTCACCCACGGGCTGCTGACCGGCCGCGGGCGCCATCCGGTGCTGGCGCTGGCCTGCCTCCTGGTGATCCTGGCCGGCACCTTCCTGTCCTTCTCCCGCGGCTCCTGGGGCGCCACCCTGGTCTCGACCGGGCTGATGGTGGGCTTCCTCTTCATGACCAGCCGGTCGCGGGCCCTGCGGCGGCGCATCGTGGTGATCGGCCTCGTCACCGCGGGCCTGGGTGCGGCGGCGCTCGTCGGCCTGCTGTCGATCGACAGCGTCGCCAAGACCTTCGAGTCGCGCGCCACCGTCACCCAGGACTACGACGAGGGCGAGACCGGGCGCTTCGGCAACCAGCTCCGCGGCATCAACATCCTTCTCGAGGAGCCCCTCGGCATGGGGCCGCTGCGCTGGCGCCAGATCTTCAGCCTGGAGCCGCACAATTCCTACATCGGCAGCTTCGCCAACGGCGGCTGGCTCGGCGGCGCGCTGTTCATCGTGCTGGTGGCCGCGACCACCTTCGTCGGATTCCGCCTGATGGCGCGGGCCTCGCCCTACCGCCCCTACGCGCAGATCGTGTTCCCGGCGCTGCTGATGTTCTTCGTCCAGGCGATGCAGATCGACGTGGAGAAGTGGCGCCACGTCTACATGATGCTCGGCATGGTCTGGGCGCTGGAGGCGGCGCGGCTGCGCTGGGAGGCCGGCGGTGGGCGTGCCGCCGACAATACCCCGCCGGTCCCGTCCCCCGCACGCCCGGCAGGGGACGGCCGAGCCGGCACCGGTTATGATGCTGCGCCGCACCCGCGCGGACGGGCGGCGGCGCCTTGAGAGAGTCATGAACCCGTGAGCACCCCGTCGGCGGGCGAGGCCGAGCGCCTCGCGGCGCTCCACGCGCTGCACATCCTCGACACCGATCCGGAGGCGCATTTCGACGCCGTCTGCCGGACGGCGCAGCGCCTGTTCGGCGTCGCCACGGCCTACGTGTCGCTGATCGACGCCGAGCGGCAATGGCTGAAGGCCTGCACCGGCAGCATGAACCTGCCGGCCGAGCGGTCCCGCAACAGTTCGATCTGCACGCACACGATCATGCAGGACGGCGTGCTCGTCATCCCCGACATCCGCCTCGACCCGCGCTTCGCCGACGGCGACCTCGGCGAGGGCGCGTCGCGGATCGGGTTCTACGCCGGCGTGCCGCTGAGTCTCGATCCGGGCCTGCGGGTCGGCTCGTTCTGCCTCGTCGATCCGTGCCCGCGCGCGTTCTCCGCCGAGGACGAGGCGGCCCTGCGCGACCTCGCCGCGACGGTCACGGCCCATCTGCGGCTGCACCGCGACAACGTCGCGCTCGTGCGCGAGGCGGAGCTGCGCCGACGCCACGAGGGCACGATCCGCGCGCAGCGGCTCGAGATGGAGCAGCGCGCGGCGAGCAACGTGCTTCTCGGCATGGCCGAGGAGATGGCCCAGGTCGGCCACTGGCGGATCAACTTCGCCGACCCCTATCCGAGCTATTCCGACAGCTTCCTCAGCATCGCCGGACTGGACCCCGCGGCGGCGCCCGCCCCCTTCGTCGATCTCGTCCATCCGGACGACCGGCCCGGCGTCGAGGCGGTGCTCGCCGCCGCGGTCGCGGGCGGCCACGACTTCGAATTCGAGGCGCGGCTCGTCCGCCCCGACGGCAGCCTTCGCGACGGGATGGTGCGCGGCGCCTGCAAGCGGGACAACGGCCGCACGACCGGCCTGTTCGGCATCCTGATGGACACCACCGAACGGCGGCGGATCCAGGCCGAGATCCACAGGAGCGAACTGCGCTACCGCAGCCTCGCCGACGCCCTGCCGCTGCTGGTCTGGACCGTCGATCCGGGCAACGGCGAGGCCACCTACGCCAATGCCCGCTTCGAGAGCTATTACGGGCCGATCGGTCCGGCGCGGGCGGAGCGGGTGGCGCGCAACCATCCCGACGACGCCCCCCTGCTCGACGCGGCCTGGCGCTCGGCCCGCGCCACGGGCAAGGGCTACGACGGGCAATGGCGCCTGCGGTCGCAGGACGGCTCGTATCGCTGGCACAAGCTGTCGATGACCCCGGTCCAGCATCCCACCGATCCCGGCGCGGTGATCGAGTGGATCGGCACGGCGCTCGACGTCGACGAGATCGTCACCGCGCGTCTCGCGGAGGAGGATGCGAGCCGGCTCCTCGGCATCGCCCTGGAGGGGGCGGGCGCCGGCACCTTCGACTGGGACATGCGCACCGGCGTCACCATGCTGTCGTCGGAGAGCCTGCGCCTCTACGGCCTGCCGGACGCGGGCGAGGCCCGCGGGATGACCACGGCCGAGTGGACCGCGACCGTGAACCCGGACGACGTGATCGAGACCTGGGACCGCATCCACCGCGCCATCGACGGCCGCACCCGCTACGCCGCCGAGTTCCGGGTCGGCCCGCGCTGGATCTACGCCTGCGGCCGCACCCTCTACGACGGGAACGGGCGGCCCTACCGGATGATCGGGCTGCATCTCGACATCACCGAGCGCAAGGCGGCGGAGGCGGCCCTGCGCGCCGTCAGCGACGAGGCCCAGGCCGCTCGCGCCGAGGCCGAGCGGGCGAGCGCGGCCAAGAGCGAGTTCCTCGCGGTGATGAGCCACGAGATCCGCACGCCCCTCAATAGCATCCTCGGCTATGCCGACCTGCTCCTGGAGCGCTCCGGCCGCGACCCGGAGGATCGCCGCCGCCTGGAGCTGATCCGCGTCTCGGGCGAGGCCCTGCTCACCGTCGTCAACGATGTGCTCGACGTGTCGAAGATCGAGGCCGGCCGGCTCGAACTCGACCCGGTCGACTTCTCCGTGCGCGCGCTCCTCGACGACACCGTCGCGATCATGCGCGGCGGCGCCCTCAAGAGCGACCTCGCCGTCGAGGCCCGCATCGACCCGCGCCTGCCCGAAGCGCTGCGCGGCGACGCCGACCGCCTGCGGCAGGTGCTGTTCAACCTGCTCAACAACGCGGTGAAGTTCACGCCCGCCGGCTCCGTGACCCTCACGGTGCGCACCGAGGGGCCGGTGCGCCTGCCCTCCGGCGAGGCGGCGGAGGCCCTGCGCTTCGAGGTGGCGGACACCGGCATCGGCATCGCGGAGGCCCAGCGGGACCGCCTGTTCAAGCGCTTCAGCCAGGTCGACGGCTCGATCAGCCGCCGCTTCGGCGGATCGGGGCTGGGGCTCGCCATCTGCCGCGACCTCGTCACCCTGATGGGCGGGAGTATCGGCGTCGAGAGCCGGGAGGGCGTCGGCTCGACCTTCTGGTTCACCCTGAGCCTGCCCCTGGCCCCGCCCCGGGCCGAGGCGGCGCCCGCTCCGGAGCGGCCCGCGACGCCGGCACCGGCCAAGCGCGGCGCCCGGCTGCTGCTCGCCGAGGACGTGATCCTCAACCAGGAGCTGGCCCGGGCCGTGCTGGAGGCGCAGGACTACCGGGTCGACATCGTCGGCGACGGAGCCGAGGCGATCGCCGCCGTCCAGTCGCAAGGCGACGACCCCTACGCCCTCGTCCTGATGGACGTGCAGATGCCCGGCATGGACGGGCTCACCGCCACCCGCCGCATCCGTGCCCTGCCGGGCCCCGCGGCGCGGGTGCCGATCGTCGCCATGACCGCCAACGTGCTGGATCAGCAGATCCGGGAGCTGATCGAGGCCGGCATGGACGACCATGTCGGCAAGCCGTTCAAGCGTGCGCACCTCTACGCCGTGGTCGAGCGCTGGCGCGGCCAGGGCGCCGCCCGCCGCGCCGGCGGCATCACCGCCCCGGCCCCCGCCGTGCCGATCCTCGACCACGAGACCTACGCCACGGTGCGGGACATGATGGGCCGGGAGCGCATCCTCGCCCTGCTGAGCCTGCTCGAATCCGAACTCGACCTGCGCTTCGCCTCCGCCGCGGCGCAGGCGGAGGCCGACCTCGACCGGGCCCAGCTCGCCTACGACGCCCACGCCATGGTCGCGGCCGCGGGCGTGCTCGGCTTCGTCGGCATCTCCTCGCTCTGCCGCGAGATCGAGACCGCCTGCCGCAACGGCGGCGACGTCCTGCCCCTGATCCGCAGTTTTTCGGCGCTGCGCCGCGACACGTTGGGGACGATCCGGGCGCTGCGGGCGGCGTGAATCCCCGCCGCCGTTCCGGGTTCGCCTCGCGCCCGGAACGGCGGCGGAGTGGCGAGCAGCCCCGACCCTTGAGATCGTCGCTCCTGCGCGCCACCTGTGACGGGCTTCAATCCGCCTCGCCGAGCCTCCCTCCTTGCCCCTCTTCGACTACGCCGCCCAGGCGGGTTCCGCGATCAAGGCCTTCGCCGAAGCCTCCAGCGATCTCCTGATCCAGCCGACGCTCCGGCTCGGCGTCACCGGGCTCGCCCGCTCGGGCAAGACGGTGTTCACCACCGCTTTGGTCCACCATCTCGTCGAGGGCCACGCCCTGCCCGCCTTCGAGCCGGCGCAAGCGGGCCGCCTGCGCCGCGCCCGCCTCGTGCCCCAGCCCGACGACGACGTGCCGCGCTTCCCCTTCGAGGAGAATTTTGCCGCGCTCACCGAGGCGCGCCGCTGGCCGGGCTCGACCGACCGGATCAGCCAGTTGCGCCTCGCCATCGAGTACGAGCGCGCCGGCGGCTGGCGCTCCGGGCCCGGCACCCTGATGCTCGACGTGGTCGATTACCCCGGCGAGTGGCTGCTCGACCTGGCTCTCCTGGACCAGAGCTACGTCGCGTGGTCGCGCGCCACCATCCTCGGCACCCGCCGGGCCGGCCGCGCCGAAATCGCCGCGCCCTGGCTCGCCGCGATGGCCGATCTCGACGCGAAGGCCCCCCTCGACGAGGTGGTGGCCGAGCGCGCGGCCAACGCCTTCAAGACCTATCTCTCGGCGCTCCGCGCGGGCGCGGAAGCCGTGGCCACGACCCCGCCGGGGCGCTTCCTGATGCCGGGCGATCTCGCCGGCTCGCCGATGCTGACCTTCGCCCCCCTCGACCGGCTGGAGGAAAGCCAAGCGCCCGGCAGCCTCGGCGCCCTGATGGAGCGCCGGTTCGAGGCCTACAAGGCCAAGGTGGTCGAGCCGTTCTTCCGCGAGCATTTCCAGCGGGTCGATCGCCAGATCGTGCTGGTGGACGTGCTCTCGGCGGTCGATGCCGGCCCGGCAGCCCTCGCCGAACTGGAGGAAGCGCTCGACGCGGTGCTCCTCGCCTTCCGGATCGGGCGCAACAGCCTGCTGACCCGCTTCTTCGCCCCGCGGGCCGACCGCATCCTGTTCGCCGCCACCAAGGCCGACCATCTGCACCAGTCGAGCCACGACCGGCTCGACGCGCTGCTGCGCCTCCTCGTCGCCCGCGCCATGCGCCGCACCGAGGCCGCGGGCGCCCGCGTCGGCACCGTGGCGCTCGCCTCCGTGCGGGCGACGCGCGAGACCACGGTGCACGACGGCGGCGAGACCCTGCGCGCGGTCTCCGGCACGCCCGAGGCCGGCGAGAGCATCGGCGAGGACACCTTCGACGGGATCGCGGAGGCCGCGATCTTTCCCGGCGAGTTGCCGGCGGACGTGCAGAGCGTGCTCGACGGCGCGATCCCGCCGGGCTCGTTCCGCTTCCCGCGCTTCCGCCCCCCGGTGGCGCGCCCCGACGCCCTCGGCCGGCCCGGCCACCTTCCGCAGATCCGGCTAGACCGGGCGATGCAGTTCCTCATCGGGGACAAGCTGACGTGACGACGCCTCCAGGCCCCCGCCCCCGTGCCTTCCGCCTGCCCTCGGGCGAGCCCGCGCCCGCCGCCTCGTCCGAGCCGCGGCAGGAGACCCGAACCGAGGCGCCGCCCAAGCCGAAGCCCGAAGTGCGCTTCGTCGAGGAGCCGTTCGAGATCGTCGAGGCCGCCGACCGCGTGCCGGTGCCGGTCGCACCCCGACGCGGCCCGCCCTGGCTCGCGATCTTCTTCAGTGCGCTCGGCAGCCTCGTCGCCATCGGGATCGGGCTGTCGCTGGAGCGTCTGGTCGCCGACCTGTTCGCCACCGCGCCCTGGCTCGGCTGGGTCGCGCTGGCCCTCCTGGCGCTCGCCGGGGTGGCGCTCGCCGCCATCGTCGGACGCGAGGCCCTCGGCGTCTGGCGCGAGCGCAAGATCGAGGCCTTGCGCGAGCGGGCGCTGGCGGCGCTCACCGCCCGCGACCACACCGCGGCGCAGGGCGTGGTGCAGGAGTTGCGCGGCCTCTACGCCGACCGGCCGGCGCTGGCCGCCGGCATCAAGCGCCTCGACGCGGTCGGCGACGCCATCCTCGACGTGGACGACCGGCTCGGCCTCGCCGAGGGCGAGTTGCTTGGCACCCTCGACCGGCAGGCCAAGGCCGCCATCGCGCAAGCCGCGAGCCAGGTCTCGGCCGTGACCGCGCTCAGCCCGCGGGCGATCGTGGACGTGGCCTTCGTGGTCTATTCCGCCGCGCGCCTGCTGCGCCGGATCGCGGCGATCTACGGCGGGCGCCCCGGCCTCCTCGGCTTCCTGCGGCTCGCACGCGCCGCCTTCGCCCACCTCACCGTCACCGGCGGCATGGCGGTGGGCGAGGGCATGCTGCATCAGGTGCTCGGCCTCGGCCTCGCCGCGCGGGTCTCGGCCAAGCTCGGCGAGGGCGTGCTCAACGGCCTGATGACCGCCCGCTTCGGGCTCGCGGCCATCGCGGTCTGCCGCCCGCTGCCCTTCGTGCGGGCGACGCCGCCGACCGTCAACGACGTGGCCGGCCAACTCTTTCGCGGGAACGCCGAGGAGACCTGATCCGCGCTCCGGCGGATCGCCCGGAATCCGTCCCGTTCGGACAGATCGCGGCCGCACGCGGCGATCCGGGGGGCGCAGGGTGATCGAGGGGTTCCTGCCACATCGCCAAGCCGGCGCCCGCCGGAGGCTCGGTGAACCTTCGCGGCAGGGCGAAGGCGGCCGTTCGGCATGCTCGGAACTCGAACCGCTGACCGGCTCGGGCGTTGCCGACCCGTCGAGTCCGACCGATCTTGCCGACCGACCTTGCCGAGAAGAGCCCCGATGCGCCGCTGCCTCGCCGCCCTCCTGTTCCTCGTCGTCGCGGCACCGGTCGCCGTCCCGTCCGCTGCCTGGGCCGGCCCCGCGCAGGACTACACCTTCGGCGAACAGCGCTTCCGCAATGCCTGTCCCCCGCCGCTCAAATACGCGGCCGGCGCGTGCGTGCGGCGATGCCCGGCCGGTTACGAGGCGATCGGGCGGTATTGCCGCTTCCGTAGCATGCGCCGCTGATTGTCACCCCTTTTGCTGCACCGCACCCTGAGGACGGCTTGCGCGCGTCGCCGGACCGTGCGACCGTCAAGGCGTCCGATACAGACGATACGGGAGAGCCCAGGCCACTCGCGAGAGGGGCTATGGCGCCGACGGAGCAACCACCCCCGGAAACTCTCAGGCACAATCACCGTATCGTTGGACAATCTGGAGAGAGGCGCCGTCCGGCGTCCACCGAAGGAGAAACCTCGAGGCTCCAGGGCCTTGGGGGAAGCTCTCAGGTAACCGCGACAGATGGGGGCACCTCGCTCGGCCAGCCGGCCCGGCGAGAGCCCGATGTCGTGGAGTTGCCCGATGAACTCGCCTGCCGCCGGTGCGTCGCCCGCTGTTGCCACCGCCCCCGATGACGCCCCGCTCGCACGCACGCCCCTGCACGCGCTTCATCTGCGCCACGGCGCGAAGATGGTGCCGTTTGCCGGCTACGCGATGCCGGTGCAGTACCCGGCGGGGCTGCTGAAGGAACACCTGCACACCCGAGCCGCGGCCGGCCTGTTCGACGTGTCGCATATGGGCCAGATCGTGCTGACGCCGCGCTCGGGCGATGCCGACGAGGCGGCCCGTGCCCTGGAGGCGTTGGTTCCGATCGACATCGCGGGGCTCGGCGAGGGGCGCCAGCGCTACGGCCTGCTCACCGACGCGAGCGGCGGCATCCTCGACGATGTGATGGTGGCGCGCCTCGCCGACCGCCTCGTCGTGGTGGTCAACGCCGCCAACAAGGCGGCGGATCTCGCGCACCTGCAAGAACATCTGCCGGAGAGCGTCGCAGTCGAGCTGGTGCCGGGCGGCCTCATCGCGCTCCAGGGGCCGCGGGCGGCGACCGTGCTCGGGCGCTTCGCCGACGTCGAATCGATGCGGTTCATGGACGTGCGCGAGATCGCGATCCTCGGCGCGCCCTGCCTCGTCAGCCGCTCGGGTTATACCGGCGAGGACGGGTTCGAGATCGCCGTGCCGGAGGCGCGCGCGGAAGAGATCGCCGAGGCGCTGCTGGCGGACGAGGTCGTGCTGCCGGTGGGGCTCGGGGCCCGCGATTCGCTGCGGCTTGAGGCCGGGCTGCCGCTGCACGGCGCCGACATCGATCCCGGCACCAGCCCGGTCGAGGCCGGGCTCGCCTGGGCGATCTCACCGGCCCGCCGCGCCGGCGGCGCCCGGGCCGGCGGATTTTTGGGTGCCGAGCGGATTCTGGCCGAGATGGCGGAAGGGCCGGCCCGGCGCCGGGTCGGGCTGCGGCCCGAGGGCCGGGCGCCGGTGCGCGCCGGGGCGCCGCTCTTCGCGGATGAAGTGTCCGGCGAGCCCATCGGCCACGTCACCTCCGGCGGGTTCGGACCGAGCGTCGGTGCGCCCGTCGCCATGGGCTTCGTGCCGGTGGCTCTGGCCTCCCCCGGCACCCGCGTCTTCGCCGAGTTGCGCGGGGCGCGTCTGCCGCTTTCCGTCTCGACGCTTCCCTTCGTCCCGGCCGGCTTCAAGCGCGGCTGATTCTTTCGTCATCGTCCCAGGAGATCCGACCCATGCTGCGTTTCACCGACGAGCACGAATGGCTGCGCCTCGACGGCGACACCGCCACCATCGGCATCACCGCGCACGCCGCCGAACAGCTCGGCGACCTCGTCTTCGTCGAGCTGCCGAAGGTCGGCGCCACGCTCACCAAGGGCGAGGCGGCGGCGGTGGTCGAGTCCGTCAAGGCGGCCTCCGACGTCTACGCGCCGCTCTCCGGCACGGTGACGGAAGTGAACGAGGCCGCCGTGAGCGACCCGTCGTCCGTCGGCGGCGACCCGCAAGGGTCGGGCTGGCTCTACCGGCTCAAGCTCGACGACCCGGCCGACATGGACGCGCTGATGGACGAGGCGGCCTACGCGGATTTCGCGAAGTAGCGCCACCAGCCCTGTCCCATCCACCCCCTCATCCTGAGGTGCCGGAGCGCAGCGGAGGCCTCGAAGGAGGGCTCCAGGGATCGCGCGATACGCTGGAGCCCTCCTTCGAGGCCGCTAACGCGGCACCTCAGGATGAGGGGGTGGGTGGGAGGAGCGAGACGCCGCGACCATGGCTGCCCAAAAGGATTCTTATCGATGAAATACGATCGTCACGATCCCTTCGACTTCGCCGCCCGGCGCCATATCGGCCCGAAGCTCTCCGAGATCGACCAGATGCTGGAGACGGTCGGCGCCAAGTCGCTCCACGCGCTGATCGACGAGACCCTTCCCCCCGATATCCGGCAGGCGGAGTACATCGATTTCGGCGTCTCGCTCACCGAGCGCCGCTCGCTGGAGAAGCTGCGGGCCACCGCGAACAAGAATAAGCTCCTCGTCTCGCTGATCGGCCAGGGCTATCACGGCACGACGATGCCGCCCGCGATCCAGCGCAACATCTTCGAGAATCCGGCTTGGTACACCGCCTATTCGCCCTACCAGCCGGAGATCAGCCAGGGGCGGCTCGAAGCGTTGCTCAACTTCCAGACCATGGTCTGCGACCTGACCGGGCTCGACGTCGCCAACGCCTCGCTGCTCGACGAGGCCACCGCCGCGGCCGAGGCCATGGGCATGGCCAAGCGCGTGGCGAAATCGGACAAGACCGTCTTCTTCGTCGATCGCGACTGCCTGCCCCAGACCATCGCCGTGCTGAAGACCCGCGCGGCGCCGCTCGGCTGGACCGTCGTGGTCGGCGATCCGCTCACCGATCTCGATCCCGCCACGGTGTTCGGGGCGCTGTTCCAGTATCCGGGCGTCAACGGCGCCATCCACGATTTTTCGGACTCGATCGCGGCGCTTCATGCGGCCGGCGCCCTGGCGGTCGTCTCGGCCGATCCACTCGCTTTGACACTCCTGAAGCCGCCCGGCGAGATGGGGGCCGACATCGCCGTCGGCTCGATGCAGCGCTTCGGCGTGCCCATGGGGTTCGGGGGGCCGCACGCCGCCTACATGGCGACCCGCGACGCCCACAAGCGGGCGCTGCCCGGCCGCATCGTCGGCGTCTCGGTCGATGCCCGCGGCAACCGCTCGTACCGGCTGGCGCTCCAGACCCGCGAGCAGCATATCCGCCGCGAGAAGGCGACCTCGAACATCTGCACCTCCCAGGTGCTGCTCGCCGTCATCGCCTCGATGTTCGCGGTCTATCACGGGCCGGCGGGGCTGAAGGCCATCGCGCTGCGCGTCCACCGCGACGCGGTCCGACTTGCCGAAGGCCTTGAAAAGCTCGGCTTCTCCGTCAGTCCCAAAACATTCTTCGACACCATTACCGTGGAGGTCGGGCCGTTCCAGGGCGTGATCCTGAGGAGCGCCGTCGAGAACGGGGTGAACCTGCGGAAAGTGGGCGACGACCGCATCGGCATCAGCGTCGATCAGCGCACCCGCTCCGACATCGTGCAAGCCGTGTGGCGGGCCTTCGGCGGGACGGATCTCGCCTACGACGAGACCTATCCGGCACCGCGCCTGCCCGTGGCGCTGGAGCGGACCTCCGAATACCTCACCCACCCGATCTTTCACATGAACCGGGCCGAGAGCGAGATGACGCGCTACATGCGCCGGCTCAGCGATCGCGATCTGGCGCTCGACCGGGCGATGATCCCGCTCGGCTCCTGCACGATGAAACTCAACGCCACCGCCGAGATGCTTCCGGTCTCCTGGCCGGAATTCGCGGAGCTGCACCCGTTCGTGCCGGCGGATCAGGCGCTGGGCTACAAGGAGCTGATCGACGATCTCTCGCAAAAGCTCTGCGCGATCACCGGCTACGACGCGATCTCGATGCAGCCGAACTCGGGCGCGCAGGGAGAATATGCGGGGCTCTTGGCCATCCGCCGCTATCACCTGTCGCGCGGCGAGCCGCACCGCACCGTCTGCCTGATCCCCTCCTCGGCGCACGGCACCAATCCGGCCTCGGCCCAGATGTGCGGGATGAGCGTGGTCGTGGTCGGCGCCGACGCGCAGGGCAACATCGACGTCGATGATTTCAAGAAGAAGGCCGAGCAGCACGCGGAAAAGCTTGCGGCCTGCATGATCACCTACCCGTCCACCCACGGCGTGTTCGAGGCGCGGGTGCGCGAACTCTGCGACATCGTCCACGCCCATGGCGGACAGGTCTATCTCGACGGGGCCAACCTCAACGCCATGGTGGGACTCGCCCGCCCCGGCGACATCGGCGCCGACGTCAGCCATCTCAACCTGCACAAGACCTTCTGCATCCCGCACGGCGGCGGCGGGCCGGGCATGGGGCCGATCGGGGTGAAGACGCACCTGATCCCGTTCCTGCCCTCCGATCCGCGCAACGGTGAGGAAGGCGCGGTCTCGGCCGCACCCTTCGGCTCGGCCTCGATCCTGCCGATCTCGTGGAGCTACTGCCTGATGATGGGCGGGCGCGGGCTGACCCAGGCGACGCGCGTGGCGATCCTCAACGCCAACTACATCGCCAAGCGGCTGGAGGGGGCCTACCCGATCCTCTATTCGGGCCGATCAGGCCGCGTCGCGCACGAATGCATCGTCGATGTCCGGCCGTTTCAGAAGAGCGCGGGCGTCACGGTCGAGGACATCGCCAAGCGCCTGATCGATTGCGGCTTCCACCCGCCGACCATGAGCTGGCCGGTGGCCGGCACGCTGATGATCGAGCCGACCGAGTCCGAGACCAAGGCCGAGATCGACCGTTTCTGCGACGCCATGCTGGCGATCCGCGAGGAGATCCGCGCCATCGAGGACGGCCGGATGGACAAGGCGAACAACCCGCTCAAGAACGCGCCGCACACGGTGCAGGACCTGATCGGCGCCTGGGAGCGACCGTATTCGCGGGAAGCCGCATGCTTCCCGTCCGGCAGCTTGCGGATGGACAAGTACTGGCCGCCGGTCAACCGCGTCGACAACGCGTATGGGGACCGCAACCTCGTCTGCTCCTGCCCGCCGCCGGAGGCGTACAACGAGGCGGCGGAGTAGAAGCCTCGCCCGCCACAATCCTTGACGGATCGTAACCGGCTTCGACGGCACTCTCTTCGCAATTGATGCAGAAACGACACGCATCAATGGTTGAAAGTCGTTCGTGCGGGCCGTAGAACGTGACCTGCAGCAATGCGGCCGGGCCGGCTTGATTTCGCCCGGCCGCTTTTTATTGACAAGAAACGAGACGATGCCGCGGTGCCGACACCGCCGAAAAGCAAAAGAGCGGGCATCGATAGAAGATACGGAGACGACGAAAGTCGTCCCGGCAGCACGCGAGGGGGATCGACATGGCGACACCGACATCCGGCAAGGACAATCTGGTCGGCACGGACGGGAACGACTTCCTGTCCGGCCTCGGCGGCAACGACACGATCACCGGCGGTTTCGGCACCGACACCCTCAACGGCAACGAGGACGACGACACGCTCTTCGGCGGCGCCAACAACGATTATCTCTACGGCGGCAGCGGCCGTGATCGGCTGGAGGGCGGCTCGGGCTCGGACTACCTCGTGGGCGGCCTCGGCGCCGACACCGTGTTCGGCGGCGAGGGCGACGACGTCGTGTTCGTGGCGAGCCTCGCCGAGGCGAAGGGCGACGTGCTCGACGGCGGAAGCGGCGTCGACCGGCTCACCCTCCTGCTGGGCGACGCCAAGACCGCCCTGTCGTTCAAGGCCCCGGGCACCGGCCAGAGCACCACCTTCGTCGGAGCGACCCTGACCGGCTTCGAGCGCTACGACATCACCGGCGGCTCCGGCAACGACGGGCTGACCGGCGGACGTTTCAACGACGTCTTCCGCGGCGGCCTCGGCCGGGACACGCTCGTGGGCGGCGCCGGAGACGACATGCTGTTCGGCGAGGGCAACAGCGATACGCTCCGGGGCGATGCCGGCCGCGACAATCTCGACGGCGGCGCGGGCGACGACGTGCTCCAGGGCGGCGCCGGCAACGATTACCTGCAGGGGGGCCTCGGCAACGACCGCATCGACGGCGGGGCCGGCGACGACAACGTGACCGTCATCTCGAACGGCCCCGACGGGCCGATCGAGAAGGACGTGATCGCGGGCGGCACCGGGAGCGACACGCTGTATCTCGGCTTCACGTTCGACACCAAGGCGACGATCCTCGATTTCGGCGCCGGCAGCTTCACCCTCGCCGGCGGGACCAAGGTGAGCGGTTTCGAGCAGTTGATCTTCTCCGGCGGCTCCGGACAGGACAAGGTCACCGGCGGCGCCTCCTCCGACTCCCTGTCCGGCGGCGAGGGCAGCGACACGATCTACGGCAGGGGCGGGGCCGATCAACTCACCGACGGGGGCGGCGCCGACAAGCTCTACGGCGAGGACGGCGACGATTCCTTTTTCATGGTGCCGAACGGCACTTTCGCACCGGGCACGGCGGGCCTCACGCTCGACAAGGATCTCGTCGACGGCGGCAAGGGGAACGACACCGTCACCTTCGGCCTGCCCTGGATGGGCGCGTACCAGTCGGTGGTCCTCAGCCTCGCCGACCAGACGAAGAACGGCGGCTTCATCAAGGGCGACACCTATATCGGCATCGAGACCTTCGTCGGCACGTATCTCGACGACGTGATGCGCGGCGACAAGAACAACAACACCTTCGACGGCGGCGCGGGCGACGACGTGCTCAGCGGCAACGCGGGCAACGACACGCTGATCGGCGGTCAGGGCTCCGACACCCTGACCGGCGGGTCCGGCAACGACGTGTTCGACCTGACCGAATTCTATCTCGACTACTATCCCGGCGTGCCGAACGTCGACGGCTACTACTACGCCGACACGAAGGGCGACGTCATCACAGATTTCGTCTCGGGCCAGGACAAGATCCGGCTCGACCTGGGCGATTTCCTGGATGACGGGACTCTCAAGGTCGCGGTCGAGAGCGGGGCCGGCAACACGGCCCAGGCGAGCGGTCCGGTCCTGCGCTTCGACACGCAGGCCCGCGAACTGTGGTTCGACCGCGACGGCAAGGGTAGCGACGCCGACCCGGTCCTGCTCGCTACGATCGGCACGCTGACCCAGTTGAAGACCACCGACGTCCTGTTCGTCTGACCGTCGTCGAGGCCGCGGACCGGTTTGACAACCGCTGCGGCCTCCGCGAAGGCCGGGGGCATGTCCGCCCCCGGCCCGCACCCGCTCTGGCGCCCCTACACCCAGATGAAGCTGGCCGCCCCGCCGCTGGAGGCGGTGGCGACGCGGGGCTCGCGCATCGTGCTCGCCGACGGGCGCGAACTGATCGACGGCATCGCCTCGTGGTGGACCGCCGTCCACGGCTACAACCATCCCCACATCGCGGGTGCCGTCGCCGACCAGTTGGCCCGGATGCCGCACGTGATGTTCGGCGGGCTCACCCATGCGCCGGCCGAGCGGCTGGCCGCGCGGCTGACCGCCCTGCTGCCGGGCGCGTTGAACCACGTCTTCTTCACCGATTCCGGCTCGGTCGCCGTCGAGGTCGCGCTGAAGATGGCGGTGCAGCTCTGGCTCAACCGCGGCGAGACCGGCCGCACCCGCGTGCTCGCCTTCCGCGGCGGCTATCACGGCGACACGATGGGCGCGATGTCGGCCTGCGATCCCGAAGAGGGGATGCACCGCCGCTTCGGCGCCTACCTGCCGACCCAGGTTTTCTGTGATCTGCCGCGGACGCCGGAGCAGGACGCCGCGCTCGACGCCGCGCTCGCCCGGCACCGCCGCGACCTCGCCGCGGTGATCGTGGAGCCGCTGGTGCAGGGGGCCGGCGGCATGCTGACCCATCCGCCGGAGGTGCTGGCGACCGTCGCCCGGCTCGCCCGCCGCCACGGCCTGCCGCTCATCGCCGACGAGATCTTTACGGGCTTTGCCCGCACGGGATCACTGTTCGCCTGCGAGCAGGCGGGCGTCGTGCCCGACATCCTCTGCCTGTCGAAGGCGCTCACCGGCGGCACGATGGCGCTCGCCGCCACGGTGGCGACCACCGAGATCTTTTCCGCGTTCTGGTCGGACGATCCGGCCGCCGCCCTGATGCACGGGCCGACCTTCATGGCCAATCCGCTGGCCTGCGCGGCGGCGAACGCCAGCCTCGACCTGTTCGAGACCGAGCCGCGCTTGACCCAAGCCCGCGCCATCGCGGCGCGACTGGAAGAGGGCTTGCGGCCGCTCGCGCGCCTCTCCGGCGTGCGCGATGTTCGCGTGCTCGGCGCCATCGGCGCGGTGCAGTTCGCGACCCCGCCCGACCTCGCCGCGCTGAAGAGCCGCCTCGTCGCCCGCGGCGTCTGGGTGCGACCCTTCGGCGACATCCTCTACCTGACGCCGGCCCTCACCGTGCCGGACGACGACTTGGATCGCCTGATCGCCGCGGTGGCGGCGGAGGCCGGGGCCGTCGCCTGAAGAAGGATCGGCTTTCAGTCGAGGCGGCTCGCGGAGCGATAGCCCAAGCCCGCGGAGGCGGGCGCCGGCGCCTGAGGCCAAGCCGGAAAGAACCACCTTGACCCCGCATCGCACCCGCGGGACCCTGCAACCCGCGGCGGGGTTTCTCGTTGGATCATCGCAGCCCCCACGATGGTTTCATCGCCGGAAACGGACAAGTCCGCGAACACCTTGGGTCGTTGGGGGCAATCGGGGAGAGCCAGGTGGCGAGCCAGATCGAGACGACTTATCCGCACGACAATGCTTCGGGCGACCGCCCCGTCATCCTCCTGGTGGAGGACGAGGCGCTGACCATCATGGATCTGGGCGACGTGCTGGAGGATGGCGGCTACGACACGGTGCAATGCGCCTCCGCCGAGCGGGCGCTCTCGATCCTCCAGGCCCGGCCGGACATCTGCGGCCTCGTGACCGACGTGGAATTGTCGGGCCGCGTCAACGGCTTCGAACTGGCCACGTCCGTGGCTCAGGCCCGACCGAACCTGCCGATCCTCATCGTCTCCGGCCGTGCCGCGCCCGATCCCGAGCGCATGCCCGAGGGTGCGCAGTTCATCGCCCGGCCCTGTGCCGGCGAGGATATCCTGGCGCGACTCAAGCGGCTGATGCCGACATGCTGAGCCGCGCCGGACGGGGTTGTGCCATCCTTGACCTTGGCAGGCGTCGCCCGGGACAAAGCCGGGCGGTGCCTATGACGTGGCTGCGTTTTCAGAATCCGCCGCGTCCGGGATGAGACTTCCCTTCCTCTCCTTCTTTGGTTCCTGGCCGTCGACCAGAATTTTGCCGCCGGCGATGCGGACGATGTAGGGCTCGCCGTCGGCCTTTCGGGCGAAGGTCCGGAAGATGAACTCCGGCTTCTCGTTCGCATCCTCGGTGATGTCGGCCAGGATCTCAGCGGCCAGCGCCTCGCCGAGGATGAGGCTGCGCGCGTTGTCCGTCCGCCAGTGGACGCCGCCCATCGTTCGCCCCATGGCGACGTTCTGGGCGAGCTTGTTCAGTTCCCCCTCGATCGTCAGTGACTCTCTGACGTCATCGGGAAGCTCGATGCGCTGCCACGTGTCGTCCACCTTGCCCGTGACGTAGGCTTTGATCTTGTGCTTCTTTCCGAAAGGCTGCGCCCGTTCGTATAAGGTTTTGAACTTCACCGGTTCTTTGCCGTCCAGCGTCGCGAAATACGCCTTGAGGATCGTCACGCAGGCACCGGCCACGGTCGCGTGACCGGCGCCATAGGCGGGATGAGTCGGACTCCCGGCCGTGAAGGCCATCGGTAGGAGGTAGCTGCCGTAGCACTCATTCACACGCTTGGCGGCCTCGCTCGCCGACACGTCGAAAGGCAGCCCGTAGGCGCGCTTGGTGTAGGTGCCGTTCTCTTTCACTCCGATATTGCCGTTCTCCTTCACTCCGATATTGCCCTTCTCCTTCACTCCGATATTCTGGACGTGGACAAGGCCGCCATAGGCTTCCGGGCGTAGCCGAAGATGAACCTGCCATTTCTGGTTCCAGACCGCCTTCAAGGCGCGCGTCGCGACTTCCGAGACCAGCGCGAGGATGTGCGGCGCGCCCAATACGCCGAAGCCGGCTTCTCGCTTTAGCACGTCCCGGTACGGATTGTCCGGAGTCCATTTCGCCATGCCCGAGAGCATGAGCAAGGCGGCGTTGAAATAGGCTTGGTGCAGCGCATCCTTGTTCACGAACCGCGCGAGATCGCGCATGGTGCTGATATAGCGGTTGCCGCACTCGAAATTGTCCTCTGAGTCCTCGTTCGAACTCGGATAATCTTGATTGTTCGAGTCCTTGCCGCTGTTCTGCGCCTTCAGCCAGTCATCGAACTCCGTCAGATAGTTCCGTCCCGCCTTGTACGGACGCTGCATCTGATCGATGGTCTGGGTGCCGAAATGGACCGGCCGGATGAAGAACTGGCTGATCATCGGTCCGAACCGTTCGCCCGGCAGGCCGAGTCTGAACAGAGTCCCGGGCTCGAACGGCGTGAAACTGCCGGCTCCGCCGGGCAGATCGATGCCGGGCAGGATGCGGTCCGCGCCGGTCAAGCCGGCGGCCTTCTCGTAGACCTCGTTCAATTCCTTGACGGCAACCTGCACGTCCGGGTGCCCGGCGAGTTCGTCGAAGGGCACGTCACGCAGCAGGGCCATCCAGTACAGTTCCGTCATCTCCGCAGCGGTTGCCTCGGATTTCACCGACGGAGCCGGCGGCATGATATAGAGGCTCGGATGATCGATCAGTTGGTCACCGGCAAGACCAGCCTGCGGGTTGGTCAGCTTCGCCGTGCCCTTGCCCTTCTCGCGCGCTGATCCTTCCTCGACACCCGCGAAACCGGTTCCATTTCCCCGCGTTGCCGCCACGAACTCGCCGAAAGCTTTGGGGCAAACCTCACCGAATTGGTTGTGAGGAAGAGATTTATGAAAACTCCCAAGCCCCTTGATCGGCGCACCCTCGCCAATATCGAAATCACGGTCCGTATCACCGTTCGACATCCTATTGATTTTTATGCCAGACGACATTGCAGCCTCCTGCGCGGAATCAAATTAAAGCTATGGTCTTATGCGTCTCGCACGCCTCGAAATGCGTCAAGCGAATTTGACGAAACCACGACATTCCGATCCTTCCTCAATCCATGGGCCTGCCATGAAAGAGATCGCGCGCAATCGATCGCCGCGGGGATTGGCCGGATATTGATCTGATCGCATCTTGCAGGCACGGGCAATGCATCGATCCGCGTTGCCCGCCCGCCAAGCGTCCTGGCCCTCCCGCCACCCTGCGGCCTCCTGCCCGCCCTCGGGCATGGAGAAAAACGGCCGCTCGCTGAATTCGCCGTTCATCCACCGTTCGAACGGCGCGAGCGATGGTGGGCGTGAAGCCTGGCCGTGGGAGCCCCTGCGGCCCGCCCCCAAGAACCGCCGACGCCGGACGCCTCCCTTGAAGATCGCCGTCATCGCCCATCTCAAGTTCCCGATCGGCCAGCCCTATCTCGGCGGCCTGGAGATGCACACGCATCACCTCGCCGGCGCGCTGCGACGGCGGGGGCATCGGGTCACGCTGTTCGCCTCCGAAGGCTCCGATCCGCTGCTGGTGCCCGATCCCGTCTGCCCGCCCACCGGCGACGCGCTGGGCGATCCGGTCGCCTTCGCCCGGATCGCGCGGGCCGAGCAGGCGGCCTACGAGCGGATCGTCGAGATGATCGAGCGCGGCGGGTTCGACGTGATCCACAACAACAGCCTCCACCCGCTGCCGCTCAAGGCGAGCCATCGTCTCGCCGCTCCGATGGTGACGGCGCTCCACACCCCGCCCTTCGACTCGCTGAGCGAGGGCGTGGCGGCGGCCAAGCCCGGCATGATCTTCGCCGCGGTCTCGCCCTCGCTGGCGCAGGAATGGGCCGATCTGGCCCCGAACGCCCGCATCATCGGCAACGGCATCGACCTCTCGACCTTCGCCTTCAGCCCGGCCGCGGAACCGGCGGACTACGTGTTCTGGAGCGGCCGGATCGTGCCGGAGAAGGGCACGCATCTGGCCATCGACGCCGCGCGCAAGGCCGGCATCCCGCTGCGCTTCGCCGGCCCGCAGCCGAACCCGCGCTACTGGAACGAGTGGATCGCCCCGCGGCTCGGCGAGGGCGTCGCGTATGTCGGCCATCTCTCGCATGCCGAACTCGCCCGCCAGCTCGGCGGCGCGCGCGCGGCCATCGTCTCGCCGCGCTGGGAGGAGCCGTTCGGCCTCGTCGTCGCCGAAGCTTTGGCCTGCGGCACGCCGGTCGCCGCCTTCGCCCGCGGCGCCATCCCCGACATCGTCGATCGCTGGTCCGGGGCGCTGGCGGGCGCCGACGACGTCGAGGACCTCGCCCGCGCCATCATCCGCGCGGTCGGGCTGGAGCGGCGCGCCTGCCGCCACCGCGCCGAGACGCTCTACGACGCCGCGGTGATGACCGACGGCTACGAGGACCTCTACCGCGAGGTCCTGTCCGGTGCAGCGCCCGCGCGCCGTCCCCGCCTGCCCGTCCTCGAACGCCTGATCGCCTGAGCCATGTCCGCCTGTCCCGGCCCCGCCGTCGTCTGCGTCCCGGCCCGCAACGAGGCCGAGCGGCTGCCGCGGCTCCTGCGCGCGCTGGCCGATCAGGATGGCTTCTCGTCCGCCCACCGCCTGCGGGTGGTGGTGGTCGCCAACAACTGCACCGACGACACCGTCGCGTCGGTGCGCGACCTGGCGCTCGACACGATCGACCTGCGCCTGATCGAGGCGACCTTCCTCGGCACGGACGCCCATGTCGGCACGGCGCGCCGCCGGGCGCTCGATGCGGGCGCCGAATGGCTGGAGGCCGAGGGTGCGCCGGACGGCGTGCTGCTGACCACCGATGCCGACGCCCGGCTCGACCCTTCCTGGGTCGCGGACAATCTTTCCGCGCTCGACGGTGCCGAGATCGTCGGCGGGCGCCTCGTCATCGACGATGAGGGCGATGCCGACCCGGCGCTCGCCGGCTTCCACGCGAAGGTCGAGCGCTACTGGGCGGGCGTGCGCCTGCTGGAAGACGCCCTCGATCCGCCGCCGTACGATCCGGCCCCGCGCCACGGCGACCACACCGGCGGCAGCCTCGCGCTTCGCGCCTCGCTCTACCGCGCGGTCGGCGGCTTGCCGGCCCTGCCGCGGGGCGAGGACAACGCGCTGGTGGCCGCCGTGCAGCGGGCGGGCGGGCGGCTGCGCCACTGCCCCGCCGTCTCGGTGCGGGTCTCGGCCCGCACCGCCGGCCGCGCCGAGGGCGGCATGGCCGTCGAGATGCTGCGGCGCGCCCGCGTGGTGCAGGGCGGCGAGGCCTATCGCCTGCCGACCGCCGCGTTCTGGCGCGAGCTGATCCTGCGCCGCGCCCGTCTGCGCCGGCGCTGGCGCGAGGGCGCCGCCGCGGACACCCTCGCAGACCTCGGGCTGCGTGCGGAGGACCGCGCTGCGATCCTCACCGACTGCCCCAACGACATCGCCTTCGTCGAGCGCACGCTGGCGTGCCTCGCCCCGCGCGATCCGCCGGCGCCCGAATGCCCGCTCGACCGCGCGCTCGCCGATCTCGCCGCGCTGGCCGCCGACCTCCGGCGGGACGCCGCGGCGTGACCCGCGGGATCGGCTACTACGTTCACCACCAGGGCGCGGGCCACTGGCAGCGGGCGACGGCGCTCGCCCGCGCGCTCCGGGCCCTCGGGCGGCCCTGCACCCTGATGGGCACTTTTTCCGAGATCGACACCGCCGGTGCCCCCTGTCCCGTGCTCGATCTGCCGGACGACCGCATGATCGGCGCCTTCGACGGGCAGGACGGCTCGGGAAGCCGCCCCGAGGCCTTCCACTACGCGCCGCTGAACCATGCAGGCCTGCGCGCCCGCATGGGCCGGATCGCCGCCTGGGCCGCCGAGACGCATCCGGCGCTGCTGATCGTCGACGTATCCTGCGAGGTCGCCCTGTTCGCCCGGCTCCTGTCGGTGCCGAGCCTCGTCGTGCGCCTCTCGGGCACGCGCACCGACACGCCGCATCTCGAAGCCTTCCGCGCGGCGAGCCGCCTTCTCGCGCCCTTCCCCGAAGCGCTCGACGGCGGCGACGTGCCGGATTGGGTGCGGGAGAAGACCTATTTTGCCGGCTTCCTCGGCACGGAAGCCGCCGCGGCGGCCCCCGAGGACGGGCGCATCGTCGTGGTGTTCGGCCGCGGCGGCGAGGGGGGCACGCTGGCCCGCCTCGCCGAGGCCGCCGTGGCGGTGCCGGAGCGCGACTGGCACGTGCTCGGGCCCGTGACGGGCGACGGCCCGACGCCCGGAAACCTGCATTGCCACGGCTGGGTCGGCGACGTGCGCCCGCACCTCGCACCGGCCGCCCTGGTGATCGGCGGCGCGGGCGACGGCCTCGTCACGGCGGTCGCGGCCCAGGGCAAGCGCTTCCTGTGCCTGCCCGAGCCCCGCGCCTACGGCGAGCAGGCCGCCAAGGCCGAGGGGCTGGCCCGCCTCGGCGCGGCCCTCGTCCATCCGGGCTGGCCGGAGGCCGCCGCCTGGCCCGGGCTCGTCGCCCGCGGCCTCGCCCTCGACCCGGCCCGCATCGCCGGCCTCGCCGAGCCCGACGCGCTCGCCCGCACGGCGGCGGCGATCGAGGCCCTGTGCCGGGACTGACCGGCGGAACCGCGCGAGCCTTCCCTCACCTCCGATGCGACTTGAGCGGGCGCCGGCGAGCCCATCGCGCGGCCGCGCCGGTTTGGGGCGAGAGCATCGTTCTCTTCCGATATCCGGGAGCCGCCTTTCGAAACGAGGCTCCGAGGACCCTGCAGTGGCGCGGCCGAGCGCCCCTCAGAACGGCCGATCCGCCGGCACCCGCGCCGCCGCGACCTCGTCCGGGGTCGGCGGGCGCAGCACCGTGATGTCGGGCTCGCGCTCCGCCGCGATCAGGCCGAGATGGGCGAAGGCGTCGAGCCAGCCGTCCATCGGCCACAGGCCGTGGCGGGCGCGGAAGCGCCTTGCGTTGCGGACGATGTCGGCGAAGTGCTGGAGCGGCGGATCGCAGGAGAGGTGGTGCTGGTGGAAGGCCGGGGGGACGCCGGCCAGCAGCACGGAGACGCCGGCCTCCGCGGCGCGGAAGGCCAGATCGGTGTCCTCGGCGCCGTAGCCGTCGAACCCCTCGTCGAAACCGCCGAGCCGGTCCCAGGTCGAGGCCCGCACCGCGAAGGCGAGCGACCAGAACAGGCCGGGATTCCTCGTCTCCACCACGCCGCTCTCGGGGAAGGGACGGGCCGGGTGCAGCTGGCCGACGCGCATCAGGTCGGCCTCGCTCCAGCCGTCCCGCACGGCGCCGGCCGGCAGGTAGCGGATCGGCCCGCAGACCAGCGCGTCGTGCCCCTCGGCCGCCGCGGCGAGGCCGGCGACGAGCCCGGCCGCCGGGATGCAGTCGACGTCGAGATAGACCAGGATGTCGCCCGCGGCCGCCTTGCGCCCGGCATTGCGGGCGGCGGCGAGCGGCAGGCCGTCGCTGGGATGAGCGACGCGGCGCAGCGGGAAGGGCGTCTCGGGCAGGGGGGAGGGGGCTTGCCCCATCTCCACCACGACGCATTCGGCCGGGGCGTCGCCGCGGGCGAGCCCCTCGATCAGGCGGGCGAGATGGGCCTCGCGCCCCTTGTTGAGCGTGACGACGCTGATGCTGCCCACGGATGTTCGGTTCCGGCGGAGGGTCGGGGCATTGTGCCGGGTCGATCCTGAAACCCGGATGAAGGGACCGGGCGCCGACCCGCCCGCTCCCTCCTCACGCCGCCCGCGCCCGCCGGGCCGGGACCGGCGCGGCCGCGGGAGGCGCCGCGGCGAGGTCGACGGCCGCCAGCGCGTCCATGCCGCGGCTCGCCGGGAAGGTGACGATCACCTCGGTGCCCTCGCGGGGCTTCGACTTGAGCTGGAAATGGCCGCCGTGGAGATCGACGAGGCCCTTCACGATCGGCAGGCCGAGGCCCGAGCCCTGCTCGGCGGTCTTGATCGCCAGCGACCCGCGCCCGAACGAGGACATGACCGTGCCGAGTTCGTCCTCGGGGATGCCGGGGCCGGAATCCTTCACGCTGACATATTGCCCGCCCGACGCCGTCCAGCCGACCTTGATGACGATCTCGCCGCCGGGCGGGGTGAACTTCACCGCGTTCGACAGCAGGTTGAGCACGATCTGGCGGACCGCGCGCTCGTCCGCCCAGAGGCGGGGCAGGGTCTCGTCGACGAAGCTCGCGAAGCTCTGGCCCTTCGACCGGGCGCGCAACGCCATCATGTGGCGGCACTCCTCGACCGTGTGGGCGAGCTGCATCGCCTCCTCGGTCAGGTCGTAGCGCCCGGCCTCGATGCGCGAGAGGTCGAGGATCTCGTTGATCAGCGTCAGCAGGTGCATCCCGCTGTCGTGGATGTCGTTGGCGTATTCCCGGTAGGCCGGCGCGGCATGGGCGCCGAACACCTCGTTCTTCATCACCTCCGAGAAGCCGAGGATGGCGTTCAAGGGCGTGCGCAGCTCGTGGCTCATGGTGGCCAGGAACCGGGACTTGGCGAGGTTCGCCTCCTCGGCGCGCCGCCGCGCCTCGTCGGAATTGGCCTTGGCCTGCTCCAGCTCGGCGAAGATCGCGTCCTTCTCGGCCCGCGACTGCAGCGTGCCGACCGCCGAGTCGTAGAGGCGGCGGGCGAGGCCCGCGAAGAACAGTTGGCTGCACACCGTCATCACGACGAGCAGCACCGTGTCGGTGTCGCGGGAATGGAGCAGCAGCGAGAGGGCGGCCAGCATCAGGGGCATCAGGCCGGAGACCGCGGCGATCGGCACGGTCGCGGCCAGCATCGTCGTCACCGCCGCGACGATGACGAGGCCGAACAGCGCGAAGGTGCCCGTGTCGGGGACCCCGACCAGCAGCATCATCGCCCAGGCGAGGCTCTGTCCGAACTCGGCGGCGATGAAGGCGCGGCGCCAGCGGGCCAGCGACAGGCTCTCGGGCGGCTGGCGCAGGAAGCGGCGGGCGAGCCAGACCGTGAGCACCACCGTGCCGCAGGCGCCGGCGCACCACAGGGCCGCCGTGACCGGGCGCAACCAGACCAGCGAGGCGGCGGCGAGCGCCACGGCGAGCGCCAGGAGCGGCAGGGCCGCACCCGCCCGGTACTGGGCGTAGAGGCGCAGCAATTCGTGGTCGAAGGCGCGCTCCAGCCCGCTCGTCGAGGTCAGCCGCTCGCGGGCCGAGCGCATGTCGCGCGCGATGCCGCGCCGCTTGGCCACCTCCTGCGAGGAGGGCCCGCGGCCGCGCTGCACCATCTCCGCTGTGAGGTCGGCCATGCCTGGGGTTCGGGTCGCTGGTGGGAGCCCGGCGTCTCGACCGCGGGCCGGCCGGATACGGGAGGCCGCAGGGTGCCCGCGAACCGTTAAAAAGCGGCTTCGCCATTGCCGCGAATTGTCCCGTTTCCGTACCGACGCCGGCTATCTTGTATTCAGGTGCGCTGGCGCACATCGGGAAGCGCGTCTCGGGTCCAGAATCGGAACGATTCCAGATTCCGGAGCGGCGGCATGCTGACCATCCACCTGAACGGCGCGGCCCGCGAGGTCGACGCCGATCCCGACATGCCGCTGCTGTGGGCGATCCGCGACCGGCTCGACCTCACCGGCACCAAGTACGGCTGCGGCATCGCCCAGTGCGGCGCCTGCACGGTCCACATGGACGGGCAGCCGGTGCGCGCCTGCCAGACCCGTATCGGCGATGTGGGTGAGGCCAAGATCACCACGATCGAGGGGATCAACGGCAAGGTCGCCGAGGCGGTGCAGGGCGCGTGGCGCAAGCTCGACGTGGTGCAGTGCGGCTATTGCCAGTCCGGCCAGATCATGTCGGCGATCGGGCTGCTGACCGAGAACCCGAAGCCCACCGACGCCGACATCGACGGCGCCATGGACGGCAACGTCTGCCGCTGCGGCACCTACCAGCGCATCCGCGCCGCGATCCACGAAGCCGCCCGCTCCCTCGCGTAAGTCTCACCCGATTCAAGGAGCCCGGCATGCTCAAGCTCGATTTGACCGACGCGCCTGTCCCGTCCCGACGCGCCTTCCTCGGCGGCGCCGCGGCCGGTGTCGTTCTGCTCGCCTTCCGGCTCGACCTGCGCGGGGCGCGGGCGGCGGAGGGCGGCGGGCCCGACCTGTCGAAGGGCCCGGCCCAGCCCAACGCCTTCGTGCGGCTCAGTGCCGACGACACCGTCACGGTGATGATCAAGCATCTCGACATGGGCCAGGGCAACACGACCGGCCTCACGACGATCGTCGCCGACGAGCTCGACGCCGACTGGGCGCAGATGCGCGCCGCCTTCGCGCCGGCCGACGCCAAGCTCTACGCCAACCTGCTGATGGGCCCGGTGCAAGGCACCGGCGGCTCGACCGCCATCGCCAATTCGTGGTTCCAGCTGCGCAAGGCAGGTGCGGCGGCCCGCGCCATGCTGGTCGCGGCGGCCGCCGACAAGTGGGGCGTGCCGGCCTCCGAGATCACGGTCGCGAAGGGTCTCATCAGCCACAAGTCGGGCAAGCAGGGCCGGTTCGGCGAGTTCGCCGAGGCCGCCGCCGCCAAGCCTGTGCCGCAGGAGCCGCGCCTCAAGGCCCCGTCCGAATGGACCCTGATCGGCAAGGGCGTGCCGCGCCTGGACTCGCCGGCCAAGACCGACGGCACCGCGATCTACTCCCTCGACATCCGCCGCCCCGGCCAGGTGACGGCGCTGGTCGCCCATCCGCCGCGCTTCGGCGCGAGCGTGAAGAAGGTCGATGCGGAGGCGGCCCAAGGCATGCCCGGCGTCGTCGCCGTGGTGACGATCCCGTCGGGCGTGGCGGTCATCGCCCGCGACACCTGGACCGCGATGAAGGCCCGCGAGGCCCTCAAGGTCGAGTGGGACGATTCCGCCGCCGAGACCCGCTCGTCGGACGCGATTCTGTCCGAATACCGCGAGACCGCCAAGACCCCCGGCCTCGTCGCCTCGCAGGCGGGTGACGCCGATGCGGCGATCAAGGGCGCGGCCAAGGTGGTGGAGGCGGAGTTCTCCTTCCCCTACCTTGCGCATGCCTCGATGGAGCCGCTCAACGCCACGATCGAGCGGGCGGCGGACGGCTCGTACGACGTCTATGCCGGTTGCCAGATCCAGACGATCGAGCAGGCGGTGGTGGCGGCGACCCTCGGCGTGACGACCGACAAGGTCCGCTTGCACACGCTCTGGGCCGGCGGTTCGTTCGGCCGCCGCGCGACGCCCGGCGCCGACTACTTCGCCGAGGCCGCGTCCATCGTGAAGGCCTGGGGCGGCAAGGCGCCGGTCCATCTGGTCTGGACCCGCGAGGACGACATGGCCGGCGGCTATTACCGGCCGCAGGTCTACCACACCGTCAAGGCCGGCCTCGACGCCAAGGGACAGGTCGCGGGCTGGCGCCACACCATGGTGGGCAAGTCGATCATGATCGGCTCGCCGTTCGAGGCGATGCTCGTCAAGAACGGCATCGACGGCACCACGGTCGAGGGCGCCTCCGACACGCCCTACGGCCTGCCGGCCTACCGCTTCGAGGTCCACAACGCCCGCGAGGGCGTGCCGGTGCTGTGGTGGCGTTCCGTCGGCCACACCCACACCGCCCACGTCATGGAGGTGATGATCGACGAACTGGCGCACGCGGCCGGCGCCGATCCGGTCGCCTACCGCCTGTCGCTGCTGACGCGGGCGCCGCGCCTGTCGGGCGTGCTGCGGCTCGCCGCCGAGAAGGCCGGCTGGAGCGAGAAGCCTACGGCGAAGGGCCGGGGCCTGGGTGTGGCCGTCCACCAGTCCTTCGGCTCCTATGTCGCCATGGCGGCGGACGTGACCGCGGGCGAGTCGGGCGTGAAGGTCGAGCGGATCATTGCGGCGGTCGATGTCGGCATCGCGGTCAACCCGGACGTGGTGCGCGCCCAGGTCGAGGGCGCGGTCGGCTTCGCTTTGTCCTCGGTTCTGCGCAACCGCATCACCCTCAAGGACGGCGTGGTGCAGGAGACGAACTTCGACAGCTACCAGCCGACCCGCATCTCCGAGATGCCGCGGGTCGAGGTCCACATCGTCCCCTCCGACACCGCCCCGACCGGCATCGGCGAGCCCGGCGTGCCGGTGCTGGCGCCGGCGATCTCCAACGCCATCTTCGCCGCGACGGGGCAGCGGCTGCGCTCGCTGCCGCTGGATCTGGCGAGCCTGCGGGGAGCGTGAGGCCTTTCGGACCGGACGCGTCCGGTCCGCCTTTCCATCCCATCCCCCTCATCCCGAGGGGGCCCTTGCCCCGGCAAGGGGCCTCGAAGGAGGGCGCGGGTGGGGCGAGATCGCGACGAGGCCTCGCTCCCGTCAGCTGATGTAATTCACCAAGCTCATCTCGGAGAGCATCGAGGTGACCTTGTAGCTCGCCTGGAGCTGGTTCTGCAGGCCGAGGAGCTTGGCGGCGACCTCCTCGGTCGAGGCCGTGTCGATCCCGTCGAGGGAATTCTCCAGGGTGGCGCGGGTCGCGGAGGCGATCGACTTGGCGTTGGCCATGCTGCTCGCCGCCAGGCCGAAATCCGTGCCGAGGGCCTCCAGGCCGGAATGGTCGGCGTCGGGCGTGAGGATGTCCGAGACCCGCTCGGCGGTCGCCCGGAAGCGGGCGGTGTCGACGGCGCCGGTCGCGTCGGTGAAGCTCTCCGCCGCCACCGCCGCGAGGCCGGCCAGCGTCGTGCGGATCGCCGCCTCGTTGGCCTGGGCGCCGATCGCGACGGTGCGGCTCGCCCCCACCTGCACGGTCGCGGTGCCGCGCGGGTCGGCGGAATCGTCGCCCCTGTACCAGATCACCGTGCCGGCATCGGCCTGCGCGGCGTAGCCGTTGCCGTCCTCGGAGACGCGCCGCGGCGCGAGGCCGGCGGCGGGCGCGCCCTCGAAGAAGTTCGTCGCGGCGCGCGTCGCCGAACTGGCCGCGAGCTCGGTGCCGGCGGCGGATTTCAGGGCGTTCGACAGGGTCCGGGACAGGTTGGCGGCAGTCTCCGCCGGGCTCGCCCCGATGGCGAAGGTCGTGGCCGAGGCCGCGTCCGCGCTTCCCCGCGCGGTCAGCTTGAGCGTCGTGGTGGTGCCGTCGTGCAGGCCGAGCGTCAGGGTCAGCGTGTCGCCGGCCTCGGGCGTGCCCGTCACCGAGAGCCCGAGCGAGGCCGGGCTGCCGCCCTCGAAGCGCGCCGACAGGCCCGGCGGCGACGCGCTCTGGGCGCTCGCGAGCGCACCCTCCCCCGGCAGGGTCTTCAGCAGGGCCTGCAGGTTGGCGGCGGTCTCGTCCGGGCTCGCCCCGATGGCGAAGGAATCGGCCGCGCCGGCGGCCGGGTTCGTGCGTGCGGTGAGGTCGTAGGTCGCTTGGCTGCCGTCGGGGAGGTTCACCGCCACCCGCACCCGCGTGCCGTCGGTGGGGTTCTCGGCGAAGGCCGGGGTGACGGTGGCGGCGGTCCCGGCGGTCAGGCCGGCGGTGATGCGCCCGCCGGCCGAGCCGGTGGCGCCGGCGAGCGTGAAGCCGAAATTCGCCCGCGCCTCGGCGTTTCCATCCTCGGTGAGCGTGACGTCGGCCCCGCTCGCCGTCTGGGTCAGGCGGCCGTTCCCGTCGGTCCCGAGATCGGCCCGCTTCTGCTCGGCGATCAGGGCCTTCACCCCGTCGAGGCCGTTGGCCGGATCGCCGTTCAGGATCAGCTCCCGCGAGGCGACGGGGCGGGTGTCGGTCGCGCGGCCGGAGAAGACGTAGACGTCGCCTGCCTGCTGGTTGAGCGCGTCGATGGCCGCCGAGAGGTTGTTGTCGGCGAGCTGCACGCTGGTCGCCGGCAGCGCCTGATTCTGCGAGACGAGCAGGCCGTTCAGGTTCGAGCGGGCGCTGTCCGTCAGCGTCTTGAGCTGGGTCAGGCTGGCGCTGGTCAGCTTCACCCGCGTGTCGGCCGGCGTGATCGCCGCGAGGTAGCCGTCCTGGGCGCTGATCGCCGCGTGGGCGCTGAGGCTCGTGGTGCGGCCGGGCCCGAGCCCGCCATAGGTCTCGGCGGCGCGGCCCGTCGCGAGCTGGCGCGACAGGTCGTCGAGCTGGGTCTTCATCCCGACGAGGCTCGCGGCCTGGCGGTCGAAGCGGTAGGTGCCGGCGGCGAAGGGGAGGATGGTCGACATGGGTTACGATCCCTTCCGTCAGATCCGCAGCAGGGTGTCGAGCATGTCGCGGGCGGCGGTGAGCACGCGGGCATTGGCCGTGAAGGCCTGTTGCAGGGCGATCAGGTTCGACATCTCCTCGTCGATGCTGACGCCGGAGGTGGAGGCGAAGCGTCCCTGTGCGGTCGAGAGGGCGATGCTCTGGCCCTCGTCGAGATCCTGGGCGGCGGCGGTCGCCGAGCCCTGCATCGCGATCACGCCCTGGACGAACTCGGCGACGCTCGACGTGGTCGGCGCGTCGACGCCGCCGATGCCGCTCGCCGAGGAGAAGGTGCGCGGGGTCGCCGTCAGGGCGTTGTAGAGCGCCTGCGGCCGCGTGGAATCGCCGGCGCTCGCGCCGGTGCCGGTGATGCCGACGAGGGTCGCGGCATTCCCGGCCACCGCCGGGTTGATGCCGATGCGCTGCGCGAAGCCCGTGAGCTGCGAGCCGTTCTCGAACGAGCCGGTGAACAGGGTGCCGGCCTTGCCGTCGACGAAGAGCGGGATCTGGGTCTTGCCGCTCTTCGTGTCGGTCGCCGAGCTCGTCTGCGTCACGCTGGCGGAGGCGGCGAGCAGACTCGCGCTGCCGGTGGCGAGGATGCGCACCGCGCCTGCCGCCCCGCCCGCCACCGCCGAGACCGCGTATCCGCCGCCCGCGAGCGCCTGGGACACGGCGTCCTCCATGGTCGCGGGCGCGCCCTCGCCGCTGCCGGGAAGGCGGAACGGGATCACCGTCGCCTCGGAATCGTCCGTGCCCCCGGCCGGGAGCGAGGCCGGCGGCGGGCCGGAAAACGGCATCAGGATGAGGTTGCGCTGGGTGCCGCCGTCCTGCACCGTCAGGGTGATCGCGTTGCCCGGGGACAGGCCGGTCAGGTCGATGTCGAGGGCCCCCTTGGTGCCGTCGGCGGGCGCCGTGCCGGTGGCGAGCCGGTCCGACATCGACCGGGCGAGGCCCGCGGCGAGGTCGTCGAGCTGGCGCTGGGCCTGGGGCAGCACCGTGTCGCGCAGCTCCACCGCCGCCGCCATCGAGCCGGAGCGGATCGCGCCCGAGGCGATCAGGTCGATCCGGCCGCCGCCTGGGGTCGTGGCCACGATGGTGCCGACGCCGCTCCGGCTCGGATCGCTGTCGTAGGCCGCCTCCGCCGTGAGCGTGCCGCGGCCGGCAAAGCTCAGCACGGTGGCGTTGTCGCGGTCGAGCAGGGTGACGCCCGAGCCCGTGAGCACGCTGACGCTGCCGTCGGGGAGCGTCACGGCGTTGATGTCCATCAGTCCGGACAGGCCGTTGAGCGCCTGGTCGCGCTGGTCCTCGAGATCGGGGCGGCTCGGATCGCTCGTCGGGGTGGCGCCGATGCGGGCGTTGAGCTTGGCGAGCTGCGCCAGCAGGCCGCTCGCCTCCCGGGTGTCGGCGTCGAGCTGCGCCTCCAGGCCGGAGCGCAGGGCCTGCACGCCGTTGGCGGCTCCGGCGACGGTCGTGGCGAGGCCGGAGGCCGCCGAGATCACGGTGGTGCGGGCCGCCGTCGAGGTCGGGTTGGCGGCCAGCGACTGGAGCGAGAGCGTGAAGCTGTTGAACATCCCGTCGAGGGCGGAGGCGTCGCCCGGCCGCCCGTAGAGGGCGTCGAGCTGCGTGCGGATGCCCGCCATCGTCGAGGTGTAGGCCGCCCCCGAGGTCTCGGAGCGCAGCTGCTTGAGCGCCGCCGCGTCGATCGCCCGGGCGATGGTGCCCGAGGCGACGCCCGCATTGCCGGGTCCCGCGGTGATCGGCGAGAGCGTGCGCCGCACGTAGCCGGCGGTGCCGACATTGGCGATGTTCTGCGAGACGAGGCCGATCTGCGACTGCGTCACCCGCAGGCCCGCCGTCGCCGTCGTGAACGCATCGATCGCCAAGGTCGAACTCCTCGTTTCCAAGAGGCCCCCACCCTTGCGGGAAGGAGAGGCCGCTCAGGGTCAGCGAATGACGTTGATCAAATCCGAGATCATGCTCTGCGCCGTCGACATCACCCGGGTGTTGGCCGAGTAGGCCTGCTGGGTGACGATCATCTTGGAGAATTCGGACGCCACGTCGGTGTTCGACTGCTCGACGTTGGCCCCCACCACCGTGGTGTCGCGCAACCCGGTCAGCGGCTCGCCGGAAGTGGTCGTCTGCTGGTAGTTGCCGAGCGAGTCGGGTTTCAGCCCGTCGGGATTGATGAACTGCGCCACCTCGATCCGGGCGAGTTCGAGGGTCTTGCCGTTGGAGTAGGTGCCGCTGATGACGCCGTTCTCGCCGACATCGACCGCGTTGAGCGAGCCCGAGGCGTAGCCGTTCTGCTTGAGGGTGTTGGTCGAGACCGTGCCGCTCGACGAGGCGTACTGGGTCAGGCCGCCGCTGAGGTCGAGGGTGAGCGGACCGACCGGCACGTCGTCGACCGTGAGGCTCTCGATCGCCAGGGTGCCGCCGGCCGGCGCCGTGAGCTGGCCGTTGGTGAACTGGAAGGCCTGGCCGACATTGGTCCAGCTCGATTGGTTGCCCGAGACGCTGGACTTGTCGGCGTAGAACAGGTTCCACGTGTCCTTGGTGGCGGTGTCGCCCGTGCCGCCAGCGTTGGCCACCTTGGCCCAGCGGGTCTGCAGGCTCACCGGCGCGCCGGAGGCGTCGTAGACGGTCAGCGCGGGGCCGGCGATGCTGTTGTCGATCAGGGCCTGGGCGTCGTCGCCGGCCGCCACCGTCTTGCCGGTCTCGTTGCCGTCGGTCACCCGCGCGTCCCGGTCGCTGGCGAAGGCCGGCAGCAGGCCGCCATTGGCCTTGGCCCCCGTCGTGGTCGGCGTGCGGGGGAGGTTGGCCGAGTAGGTGATCGTGCCCGTCGCCTTGGCCGGCAGCAGATCGTTCGAGATCTGGATCGGGCCCGTCGAGGCCGTCTGCCCCGTGGCCGGGTCGAGGCTCGCACCGGTGAGGTAGGAGCCCGCGCCGTTGACGAGGTAGCCGTCCTTGTCGGGGGCGAAGTCGCCGCGGCGGGTGTAGAGGTTCGTGGCCGAGAAGGCCGTGCCGCCGCCGGAATCGACGGACTTCTTCTGGACGACGAAGAAGCCGTTGCCGTTGAGTGCCATGTTGGTGGACACGCCGGTGTCGCGCAGGTTGCCCTGGATCGTGTTGGTCAGTTCGGAATAGGCCGCGACCGTGCCGGCGACCTGATGCTTGGTGTCGCGCTCGGCGATCATGTCGACGAAGGTGGTGTCGATCCGCTTGTAGCCGGTGGTCTGCGAGTTCGCGATGTTGCCGGAGATGTTGTCGAGGGAGAAGGCCTGCGCCCTCAGGCCCGAGACCGCCGTCTGCAACGCGGAAAAAATGTCCATGGCCCTGGCTTCTCCCAACGGCCCGCCCGCGGCGGCCGGCTTCTCGAGGCGAGTAGGGCAACCCCCATGCCAGACCTAACACCTTGATATCGCTGGGATCGCCCGACGGGCGCCCGGCAGATTCCGACCGCGGCGGCGCCCCGGCCCGGCAGAAACTGCCGCCTCGGGCCGTTTACGCCCCGTTATGTCGAATGTTGGTAGCGTTCATCGCAGGCCTTCGCCCGGACGAGATCGATGAAAAGCAAGAGGACGAGCCTCGTCCACCTGATCTACTTCTCGCGCCTGAACCTCTCGGCCGACCCGGCCGCGCGGGCCAAGCAGATCGGCGAGATCACCCGGCAGGCTCAGAAGAAGAACGAGTTCGCGGTCATCACGAGCTTCCTGATCCTCGACGGCCCGTTCGCGCTCCAAGTGATCGAGGGCGAGCGGCAGTCGGTCCACGAAACGTTCCAGCGCATCGCCAGCGACAGCCGGCACCGCGAGGTGCAGATCGTCGAGTGGCGCGAGATCCTCAAGCGCGATTTCGTCACCTCCTTCACCACCGTGACGCGCGCGGCCGCCAACGAGGCGCATTTCGCCAAGGCCGGGCTGCTGCCGATGCTCCAGCGGGGCACGCCGAAGGGCGGCGCGATCCACGGCCTCGCCGTCACCCTCCAGGCCGAGTCGATGGCCAAGCAGGGCATCGACCACCTGTTCGTGTGAGGCGTTGAGGCCTCCTAGGGCTCCGAGAACCGATGAGCGACACTCTCCCCATCCTGATCGTCGACGACCAGCCCAAGCTGCTGCGTCTCGTCATCGAGCTGATGACCCGGCTCGGCTTTCCCGAGGTGGAGGGCGTGGCCGACGGCGCCGAGGCGTTGGGCCGCCTGCGCGAGCGACGCTACGCCCTGGTGATCTCGGACCTCAACATGGAGCCGATGGACGGGCTGCAGCTGCTGCGCGAGATCCGGGCCGACGACGCCCTGATGAACACGCCCTTCATCCTCACCGAGGCCTCGTTCGACTTCGAGGACATCAACCTCGCCCACGTCGCGGGCGCCGATGCCTTCATCCTCAAGCCGTTCGACATCAACCTGCTCAAGACCAAGCTGAAGCAGGTGCTCAACCGCAAGCCCCGCCGCCGCGAGGCGCCGCTGCCGCCGGAATCGACGCTGAGCCAGGAATTCCCGCTGCTCGGCAAGTTCTGAGGCAGGTTCTGAGGCGAGTTCCGAGCAGGTTCGAGGCCGATGCACGACTCGCGTGAGGGCCCGCCGAACACGGGCCGGCGCAACATGGCCCGACGAGGGAGCCAACCCTGAACGCCATGCGCTCCCCCGACGAACATCGCCCCCTCGCGCGCCCGACGCCGCGTCCCGACGACCGGGACGGGTTGCCGGTCGATGCCGATGCCCTGGCCGAGACGATCCGCGAGCGCATCCTGCAGGCCGGCCTGTGGCTCTGCCTGATCGTGACCGCCCTCGGGATGGCCGCGCTCGGCGCGCAGCTCGGCCTTGACGCGGCCTCGCGCGGCACGATCGCCGCGGCCGCCACCGGGGTCGCGCTCCTGCTGGTCGTGCTGACCATGGCTTGGCTCGCCCGGTCCGTCGCCCGCAGCGCCGAGGCGGCCCTGCGCGTGGCCGATGCCGTCGTCGCGGGCTCCACCGCCGAACCGGCCGGCCGGACCGGCCTGTGCGAGTTCGACGCGCTGCTCGGACGGCTCGGTGCGATGCGCGCGGCGCAGGACGCCCTCGCCGGACAACTCTCCGCCGCCCTCGCCTCACCCGAGACCCGGATCGGCGCGGCACTCGCGGCCGGCCTGGACGGCGGGGCGGTCGCCGTCCGGCTGACCGAGGCCGACGGCCGCGTGGTGCTCGAGCATCGGCCCGACGGATGGCCGCCGGCCTTCGGACCGAAGCGGCATGCGGATCGGAAGCCCGGTCCCGAATCCGGGGCCGAGGCCGGCGAGGAGGTCCTGCCGGACGGGCGCCGGCTCCGGGTCGAGCGCGGGCGGTTGCCGGGCGGCGGCGCGCTGACGCTGCTGTTCGACGTGAGCGCCGCCAGGGCGCGCGAGGACAGGCTGAGCGAGCGCCTCTCCCGGCTGGGGGCGGCCCTCGACACGATGTCGCAAGGCTTCCTGCTCTACGATTCCGCGCACCGGCTGCTCGTGGCGAACCGGCGCTACCACGAGATCTTCCGCTTGGCCGCCGGCAGCGTCGTCGTCGGCATGGAAGCCACGGAGGTGCTGCGCCGCAACATCGAGGTGGGCAGCCATCCCAGCCTGAGTGCCGACGAGGCGCTGGCCGAGATCGGCGGCCTGATCTGGTCGGGCTCCGCCGCCCAGATTCAGCGCTTGGCCGACGGGCGCCACGTCTCGGTCGAGATGCGCCCGCTGTCCTGCGGCGGCTTCGCGGCGTTCTACGAGGACGTGACCGAGCGCTGGCAGGCGGAGGCCCGCATCGCCCACATGGCCCGGCACGACGCCCTGACCGACCTGCCCAACCGCCTGCTCCTGCGCGAGCGGATCGAGGGCGCGATCACGCTGGCGCGCCGCGACACCGGCTTCGCCGTGCTCTGCCTCGACCTCGACAACTTCAAGCAGGTCAACGACACGCTCGGCCACGCCGTCGGCGACGAGCTGCTGCGGGCGGTGGCGCACCGGCTGCGGGCCTGCCTGCGCGAGGTCGACACCGTGGCCCGGCTCGGCGGCGACGAGTTCGCGGTGATCCAGGCCGGCGTCGAGAGCCCGGCGGATGCCGGCACGCTGGCGCGCCGCATTCGCGACGTGGTGAGCGCACCCTACGCGCTCACCCACCATTCGATCACGGTCGGCGTCAGCATCGGCATCGCGCTCGCGCCCTCGGACGGGCTGGAGCCGGATCGCCTGATGCAATGCGCCGACGTCGCGCTCTACCGCGCCAAGGCGGATGGGCGTGGCGTCCACCGCTTCTTCGAATCCGAGATGGACGCCCGCCTCCAGGCCCGCCGTGCCCTGGAACTCGACCTGCGCGCCGCCGTCGAGATGGAGGCGTTCGATCTGCACTACCAGCCGATCTACGACCTCGCGGCCGAGCGGATCTGCGGGTTCGAGGCGCTGCTGCGCTGGACCCATCCGACTCGCGGCCCGGTCTCGCCCGCCGAGTTCGTGCCGCTCGCGGAAGAGATCGGCCTGATCGTGCCGCTGGGCGAATGGGTTCTGGCCCGGGCCTGCCGCGAGGCGGCGTCCTGGCCGGACGACCTCAAGATCGCGGTCAACGTCTCGGCGGCGCAGTTCACCTCCGCCGGGCTCATCGCCACGGTGCGGGGCGCGCTGGCCGAGAGCGGCCTGCCCGCCCGCCGCCTGGAACTGGAGATCACCGAGAGCGTGCTGCTGGTGAACGGCAACGCCACGGTGGCGATCCTGCACGGCTTGCGGGGCCTGGGCGCCCGCATCGCCATGGACGATTTCGGCACGGGCTACTCCTCGTTGAGCTACCTGCGCAGCTTCCCCTTCGACAAGATGAAGATCGACCGGTGCTTCACCCGCGACCTCACGGTTGAGGAGGGCTCCGGCTTCATCGTTCGGGCGGTCATCAGCCTCGCCTCCAGCCTCGGCATGTCGACCACGGCGGAGGGTGTCGAGACGCCGGAGCAACTCGCCCGCCTGCGGGACGAGGGCTGCGACGAGGTGCAGGGCTACCTGTTCAGCCCGCCGGTGCCGGCCGCCGCGCTGCCGGACCTCCTGGAGACCTGGAACGGCAGCGGGCGCCGCGCGGCTTGATGCCGCTTCCGATCGATCGCTTCGGTCCGGCGCTGTCCGCTCCCCTTTGTGGGGAGGAGAGGCGGGCCGCCGCCGTTCGGTGCTACGCGGCTTCCCGTGCAGGCGGGCGCTCCCGCGACACCTTCGCCACCGCCGCGCGCAGGGTGGCGAGGTCGGCGTCGGGCGCCATGCCGGCGGTGGCCAGATGCCGCCGGAAGGCCCGCGCACCGGGCCGCCCGTTGAACAGCCCCAGCATGTGCCGGGTGAAGGCGTGCAGCCGCGTGCCCGAGGCCACCGCATCGTGGATCGTCGGCGCCAGCGCCTCGACCGCCGCGAAGGCGTCCGCCACCGGCGCGGGCTCGCCGAAGATCTCGGGATCGACGCCGAGCAGGATCGCCGGCTCGGTATAGGCGGCGCGCCCCACCATCACGCCGTCGACCTGCCCCAGCCGCTCCTTCGCAGCCTCGATCGTCGCGACGCCGCCGTTGATCGCGATCGGCAGCTCGGGCCGGGCCGCCTTGAGGCGGGCGACGCGGCCGTAATCGAGGGGCGGCACGTCGCGGTTCTCCCGCGGCGACAGGCCCTTCAGCCACGCCTTGCGGGCATGCACGATCAGCCCGTCGACGCCCGCGGCCACGACCGCTTCGGCCATCGCGTCGAGGGCTTCCTCCGTGTCCTGCTCGTCGACGCCGAGGCGGCACTTCACCGTCACCGGGACCGGGACGGCGGCCTTCATCGCCGCCACGCAATCGCCGACGAGGGCCGGCTCGCGCATCAGGCAGGCGCCGAAGCGGCCCTCCTGCACCCGGTCGGACGGGCAGCCGACATTGAGGTTGATCTCGGCATAGCCGAACGCTTCCGCGATCCGCGCCGCGCGGGCGAGGTCGCCCGGATCGGAGCCGCCGAGCTGCACCGCCACCGGATGCTCGATGGCGTCGAACCCGAGCAGCCGCTGCCGGTCCCCGTGCAGCACCGCCCCCGTGGTCACCATCTCGGTGTAGAGCCGGGCCCGGCGCGACATCGCCCGATGGAACGCCCGGCAATGCCGGTCGGTCCAGTCCATCATGGGGGCGACGCTGAACCGCCACCCACTCAGATTGCTGGGAATTTCAACGCCCGCAGTCACTTCGTACCCATTCCATGCTGTACCCGATGGGCCTCAGGCGGGCTCGGGCAGGCTCGTTCGTTGCACGTTCTACAGCAATGCTGGAGCCACGGGGCCCATGCTGTAACCGCAGCCGGGGGCGACGTGGGCACCATCCTCGAACGCACGCGCAGGGACGGCTCCACGGGATACCATGCGCAGATCGCGGTCCAAAGGGACGGGGTCACAGGGAAAGTCCTGTCGGATCGCGTTGCAGTTCGGCGTCGGAGCGGGCTTGTTCCGCGCGATCGTCAACGGGGCGGATGCGACGTTCGCCACGCCGACCGCCTTCCCCGCCGGGCTCAATGCCCTGCGCTTCGGTTCGAACGAAGCCGGCACGGGCCAGCAGGCCAACGCGACCCTGCGCCGCCTCGCTTTCGTGCCGGCGACGATGGCCGACCACATCGCCCAGAAAGACACGGCGGCTTGATCTGCCTCAGGCGGCGCGGCAAAACCCCCGCGCGTCGGCGTGACGCGCGGGGGACCCAGCATGGCCATCGACCGGACTGCCCTGAAGAAAAGTCAGGAATTTTCGCACATCCTGGCCCGTATCCCGCAGTACGAGCCGACCGTGATCTTGGACGTGGGGGCCAACGTCGGCGACAACGCGGACGCCTACGCCACGATCTTCCCGGATGCCGTCATCCACGCGTTCGAGCCGGTGCCGGCGACCCACGACGCTCTCATCGCGCGGGTGGGCTCACGCCCGAACGTGAAGGTCCACAATCTCGCGCTCTCGGATCGCGAGGGGTCGGTGCGGATGTGGACCAAGGGAACGTCGCCGGGGGCCTTCATCATCACGGACCCCAAAAAGCACTACAAGGATGAGGTGGCGGTCAGGACGCGGCCGGGCGCCGATTTCGTGCGCGAGACCGGGATCGAGCGCATTTCGTACCTGAAGATCGACGCCGAGGGGCACGATCTGGAAGTGCTTCAGGGCTTCGGCGACACCCTTGAGCGCGCGGACTTCGTGCAGGTCGAGGCCGGGATGAACCCGCACAACAAGCACCACGTCCCGTTCCGCGTGCTCGAGGATGTCCTGCGCGCGCACGGCTTCCTTCTGTTCCAGTTCTACGAACAGTCGTTCGAGTTTTTCCACGGCGGGAGCCCGGTGCTGCGCCGGACCAACCCGCTCTTCATCAACGGCCGGATGGTGGATCTCAGCGCCTTCGGCTAACGGCGCGCCGCATCATCATCGGTCACCGGAAGGTGGCGCGGGTCGAACTCGTCGCCCTCTTCCGGCGGCCTGGTCGTCGCACCGGGGCGGTCGGCGAGCGTGACCGCCACACGAGGCTGGTCGATTACCGGACGGTGCTCGCTTTCGAGAGAACGCCAGCGAACAACAGGTCCAGGTCGTCCGATGGCGCTAGCTTGAGAAGGTTTGCGCCATCGACATTGGCGACGTTCCCACCGTGAACGAACTGCGCCCACATCGGCAGCCGGGTGGTGATGTTCACGACCTCCGAAACCTTGTCGGTTCGATTGTGGGCCGTCTGAAAAACCCCTTTACGCGTCCAGATACGGTCGTCGAGATACTTTTCTCGACTTTCCAGCATTGTCTGGAAGGGGTTTCTATTCACGACGTGCAACGATACGTCGGTGCCGTTGATTTGGAGACCGAGCGGGAAGTTGAGATACATCCCCGCGCCGACGCGGCTCGCCTCGATCTGCGTGCAATAGCGGTTCAGGGCAGACATGAAATCGACGTTGATTGCATCGTCCGAGTCGAGGCGGGTCGTGGCCACGATCTCGCCGGGCTTGCTCAACGCAAGGATTTCTTGGCCTAAGGCTTTTTCGTACACAGACCAGGGATGGGCCTGCCGCAGGTCGATGAAAACAGGTCGGATCATTTGATAGGGCGATAAATGATCAAGGAACGCGTCGAGTGTTTCATCGCGCTCCGTGTCCAGCACCAAGAGGTAGTGGAACCCCTGAAAGGTCTGACTCACTATCGTAGGAAGTAACAGCTCGTTGAAGATCCTGATGCGTCGCGTGAGCCAAGCCCGATAGGCTTCCGGCTCGAGGATGCCGGCACCTCGCCGAAGCTTTTCGTCCCAAATGTTGAACCGGGTGATCAGGAAGTGACT
>NZ_JACHOP010000001.1 GCF_014199935.1 Methylorubrum rhodinum | reverse complement strand
CTCATACTCTCACGGTTCAGCCTTCCAGCCGAACCCGCAAGGACATGAACAAGCCGCCCGCGTTTCTCTTTCTCGATATCTACTTGTCAAAGAGCTGCATCCGATTTGTCAGATGCTTTATTTGAAGTCAAGTGGCAATTTGCTTAGGCTTGAGCCGTCCGCGCCTTGCTGTCGTCTTCGGTAATCTTTCCCGGCGGGCCGTTTTTGTTTCCGCACCGCGTCGGGAGCCGCCGTATAGGGGGGCTGAATCGGCGTGTCAACAGCCTGTTTCCCGAGGCTCACGACCCGCGCCTCGGCTTCCCCGCGCGTTCGGCGAGCAGCGGGGGAGGGGAGGGGACCCGCCTTCGCCCCACATCCCGCTCGCCGAGAAGGGGCGTGCAGGCGGTGCCCCGATCGTCGCCGAGCGGGACGACCGCGACCGGAACTCCATAGAGCCGCTCCAGGCTCTCCGGCGTCATCGTCGCGGCCGGGGCCCCGAGCCCGATCAGCGCGCCGTCGCGCAGCAGCGCCACCCGGTCGGCGCAGAGGAAGGCGTGGCCGGGATCGTGCGTGGAGAGCAGGATGCCCAGCCCGCGCTCGGCGAGGCGGCGGATCTGGCCGAGCACCCGCGCCTGGTTGCCGAAATCGAGGCTCGCGGTCGGCTCGTCCATGACGAGGAGGCGCGGTTCGCCCGCGAGCGCGCGGGCGATCAGGGCGAGCTGGCGCTCTCCCCCGCTGACCTCGGTGTAGATCCGCTCGGCGAGATGCGCGATGCCGAGCGCCGCGAGCGCGGCGTCGGCCGCCGCATGGTCGGATCGGCCGGGGCTCGCGAACGGGCCGAGGCGGCTCGCCCGGCCCATCACAACGACCTCGCGCACGCTGAAGGGAAACAGAGCCGCGTGCGCCTGGGGGACGTAGGCGACGGTGCGGGCGAGCCGCGTCCGGGACCAGCGGGCGACGTTCTCCCCCTCGACGAGGACGCGGCCGGCCTTGGCAGGGAGGAGGCCCAGCAGGGTTCGAAACAGCGTGGTCTTGCCGCAGCCGTTCGGCCCGAGCAGGCACAAAACCTCGCCGGCCGAGACCGCGAAGCCGATGCCGGCGCCGATCGTGGTGGCGCCGTGCCCGAAGGCGAGATCCTCGACCCGCAACAGGGGCGCCTGGCTCACGACCAGCCTCGCCGGGCCGTGGCGAGGAGCCACAGGAAGAAGGGCGCCCCGATCAATGCGGTCAGGATGCCGAGCGGCACCTCGATCGGGGCGATCGTGCGCGCCGCGAGGTCGACGGCGAGCAGGTAGCCCGCTCCGAGCACCAGGGAGGCCGGCAGCAGGCGGCGGAAATCCGGTCCGACCAGAAGCCGGGCGACATGGGGCACGATCAGCCCGATCCAGCCAATCGCTCCGGTCACCGAAACGCAAGCGGCGGTGACGAGGGTCGCGGCGGCCACGAACAGGGGGCGCATGAGCCGGGTCTCGACGCCGAGCGCCCGGGCCTCTTCCTCGCCGAGGCTCATCAGGTTCATGCGCCAGCGCAGCAGGACGAGCGGGACGAGACCGATCAGAACCGCGGGCAGGATCGCGGCGATGTCGGACAACGTCACCGCCGCGAGGCTGCCGAGCAGCCAGTAGGTGATGGCGGGAAGCTGGTTGTAGGGATCGGCCAGGACCTTGAAGAGGGAGATCGCCGCTCCCAGCACCGCACCCACGGCGACGCCCGCCAGGACGAGCGTCAGCACAGGGTCGTGCCGCCGCACGGCCGCACCGACGCCGTAGACGATCGCCACCGCGCCGAGGCCGCCGAGGAAGGCGAGGATCTGGATCGCCGCGACTGGCAGCGACAGGAAGATGCCGGCGACCGCCCCGAGGCTCGCGCCGGCCGAAACGCCGAGGATGTCGGGCGAGACGAGGGGGTTGCGAAAAAGGCCCTGGTAGGTCGCCCCCGCGGCGGCGAGGCCGGCCCCGACCACGAGGGCCGCCGCGACCCGGGGCAGGCGCACCTGCAGGATCACGGTCCGGGCCGTCGCGTCGACCTCGCCCGTCCGTCCGAGCAACGTGTCGCCGAGCACGGTGAGGACGTCGCCGAGCGGGACGCCGTAGCGGCCGGTGCCAAGCGACAGGAGGGCGAGGGCAACGAGCGCGACGAACGGGAGCGCGCGCAGCAGGACGCGCCGCGGCCAGCCGGCGGCGGGGGGGCGCGTCACCGCCCGGCGCCCGAGAGCAGAGCGGCGACCTGATCGGGTGTAAGATCGACGTGGTAGAACAGCCGGTAGAACCGGCGCGTCTCGGCCTCGATCGGTTGCCAAAACCGGTCCGGATGGAGCAGGCCGGCGAGCCAGCGCAGCCCGATCAGGCGGTTGACGCCGGGCGGGGAGTCGAACCAGCCGAAGGGCAGCCGGGGCGCTTGGTAGACCTTGCCGGCCCGCACCGCCTTCAGGCCGCTCCAGAGCGCATCCGTGGACAGGGCCGCGCGAAACGGCGCGTCGAGGGTGAGGATCACGTCCGGGTCCCAGGCCAGGATCTGCTCGGGCGAGACCGTGGCGAGCCCGCCACGGCCGGCCGCACCCGCGACGTTGCGCCCGCCCGCCGCCTCGATGATCTCGGTGTTGATGGATCCGGAGAGCCCGGTCTCCAGCCCTCTCGGCCCCCGTCCGTAGTAGACACGCGGGCGCTCCTCCGGCGGACGCGATCCGACCGCCGCCCCGACCTCCGCGAGCGTCCGCTCGGCATAGGCGGCGAGCTCTTCCGCGCGGGCCTCCTCGCCCAGCGCCCGTCCGAGGACCCGGTAGGTCTCGGGGATCTGCGGGAAGCGGCCGTCGAGGAGGATATAGGGGATGCCGGTCTGCGCCTGCACCCGATCGGCCAGGGAGGCGTAGGTGGCGTCAGTCGCGCCGACATCGACGATGAGATCGGGCTTGAGGGCGAGCACGGCCTCGACATTGGCCGTGTTGCCGCGTCCCGTGAGACGCCCCGTGGTCGGCAGGTCCCAGGTCTCGCGGGCGAGGTAGCGCTTCTCGTCCGGATCGGGCGCGCGCGACCAGCCGATCATCCGGGCCGGGGCGAGGGTGTAGAGCAGCACCGAGGCCGGCGGTCCCGCCGCGAGGATACGGGCGGCCTTCTCCGGCACCTCGACCCGGCGACCTGCCGCATCGATGAAGGGACGGGCCGAAGCGGGGACGCCGAAGAGGAGCGCGAAGAGGAGGACGGCCAACGCGCGCGCCGCCGTCGCGGGCGCGAAAGTCCGGCCGAGAGCTCTGCGCGCCGCTGCCATGTCGTCCCCGTACTCCCTCTTCCGTCGGCCGACGGACCGCGTCGGGAACGCCGTCGCGGCGGCGCGCATCGCCCGCGCTCCGCCCGCATATCTCAGTTCGTGCAAGGCTTCAGCAGGTTCGGCAAGGCGGTGCCGTTGCCGCGGGCGGTGCGTGCGACGTCGCGGGCGATCCGCATGAGCGCGTTCAGCATCGGCGTCGGCGGGTCCCGCTGCAGCGCGACGAGGCCGATCGTGTGACGGATGTCGGGGTCGGTGATCGGTAGGGCCCGGATGTCGGTGCGCGGCCCGAGCGCCTCGACCAGGACGGCGGGCATGACGCTGGCCCAGCGCAACGTCTGAACATGTGTCAGCAGCACCACCATCGAATTCGATTCGAGCGCAGGCTCCGACCGGATTCCGGCCTTCTCGATCTGCTCGTCGATGATCCGCCGGTTCTGCATGTTGGGCGTGAGCAGGCAGAGGGGCGTGCGCGCGACCTCCGCCCACGTCACCGTGTCCCGATCGTAGAAGGGACCGCCCGACCCGGTGAGGAGGCGATACTGTTCCTGATACATCGGGATCGCGGTGACGTGGCCGAGCGGCTCGTTGTCGAGATAGGTCAGGCCCGCATCGGCCTCCAGGTTCTTCAACAGCGAGACGATGTCCGAGGAGGTGGTCGATTCGATCGTCAGGCGCACGTCGGGATGGCGCGCCCGATAGGGCGTCGTCAGGGCGGCGACCATCGGCAGGGCGGTGGGCACCGCGGCGATCCGCAGGTGACCCGACAGGCCGCGGCGCAGGGTGGCCACGTCCTCCTGCATGGCGCGGCTGTCGGCGACGATGCGGCGGGCCCAGGCGAGCACCCGCTCGCCCTCCGGCGTGAAGCCCTGGAAGCGCGAGCCGCGCTGCACGAGCTGCACGCCGAGATGGTTCTCGAGATACTTGATCCCGGCCGAAAGCGCCTGCTGACTGACCGAGCAGGCCTCGGCCGCGCGGCCGAAATGGTGCTCGCGCGACAGGGCCAACAGATAGTCCAGCTTGTCGATCACCGCCCGAACCACGCGAGGCCGCGCAGCCTGCGGCTCTCAGGTGGTATTCGTCAGTTTTGACCCGTTCAATATGAATACGATTTCCGAAGCGGATCAGCCGGCATCGCTGGCGCCCGCACCGAGGAGATTCGGATCGTAGGTCGCCGGCCGGATCGGTCCCGGACCGGTGCTCTCTTCCCGGATGGCCGCGACGACGAGGGCATCGAGGGAGGATCCCGCTGCCGGGACGTGGGCGGCCAGCCGCTCGCGCATCCGCGGCGTCCAGAACGCCACGAGATGCTTGTGGATGCCGGCCACCGCCTCCTCTTCCGGGTAGGACCGGAAGAAGGCGGCGATCTGGTTGGCCATGCGCACGAGTTTGTCGGTCTGCGAGGTCGCGCCCATGCCCCTCACTCCGCCGCGTCGAGCATCTTGGCGATGCGGGTCAACGAGAAATCCTCCTCGAAGAAGCGCGCCTGCCAGTCGGACGGCCGGTTCGTGCGCCGCACCTGCACCGCCGTGACCTTGTATTCGGGGCAGTTGGTGGCCCAGTCCGAGTAGTCGGTGGTGATCACGTTGGCGCCGGTCTTGGCGTGGTGGAAGGTCGTGTAGACGACGCCGGGCTGCATCCGCTCGCTGACGCGGGCCTTGAGGGCGATGTCGCCGGAGCGGCTCTCCAGGGCCACGAGGTCGCCCTCGACGATGCCGCGGGCCTCCGCGTCGAACGGATGGATCTCCAGCACGTCCTCCTCGTGCCAGCGCGAGTTCTCGGTGCGCCGCGTCTGCGCGCCGACATTGTACTGGGACAGGATGCGCCCGGTCGTGAGGATGAGCGGGAAGCGCGGGCCGGTGCGCTCCTCGGTCGCCACGAACTCGGTGATCATGAACTTGCCCTTGCCGCGCACGAAGCGGTCGACATGCATCATCGGCGTGCCGAGCGGGGCCTTGTCGTTGCAGGGCCACTGCACCGAGCCCAGTTCGTCGAGCTTGCCGTAGGAGACGCCGGTGAAGCTCGGGGTGAGCTGCGCGATCTCGTCCATGATCTCCGACGGATGGGTGTAGGCCATCGGGTAGCCGAGCGCGTTCGAGAGCAGAACCGTGCCCTCCCAGTCGCCGACGCCGCCCAGCGGCTCCATCACCTTGCGCACGCGGCTGATGCGCCGCTCGGCATTGGTGAAGGTGCCGTCCTTCTCGAGGAACGAGGCGCCGGGCAGGAAGACGTGGGCGTATTTCGCGGTCTCGTTCAGGAACAGGTCCTGCACGACGATGCACTCCATCGCGGTCAGGCCCGCGGTGACGTGGTGCGTGTCCGGATCGGACTGGGCGATGTCCTCGCCCTGGATGTAGAGGCCCTTGAAGCTGCCCTCGACCGCCTCGTCGAGCATGTTGGTGATGCGCAGGCCCGGCGCGCCGTCGAGCTTGGCGCCCCACAGCGCCTCGAACGCCTCGCGGGTGGCGTCGTCCGAGACGTGGCGGTAGCCGGTGAACTCGTGCGGGAACGAGCCCATGTCGCAGGAGCCCTGCACGTTGTTCTGGCCGCGCAGCGGGTTCACGCCCGCGCCGACCTTGCCGATGTTGCCGGTGGCCATGGCGATGTTGGCCATGCCCATGACCATGGTCGAGCCCTGGCTGTGCTCGGTCACGCCGAGCCCGTAATAGATCGCGCCGTTGCCTCCGGTGGCGTAGAGGCGGGCGGCGGCGCGCAGCTCCGCCGGATCGACGCCGATGACCTCGGCCTGCGCCTCCGGCGCGTGCCGCTCCTCCGCGATGAAGCGGGCCCAGGACTCGAAGTCGCCGAGTTCGCAGCGCTCGCGGACGTAGCCCTCGTCGACCAGCCCCTCGGTGACGATGACGTGGGCGAAGGCGTTGATGAAGGCGACGTTCGAGCCGGGCTTCAGCGGCAGGTGATGGTCCGCCTCGATATGGGGCGACTTGACGAGGTCGATGCGGCGGGGATCGGCGACGATCAGCCGGGCGCCCGCTCGCAGGCGCTTCTTCATGCGCGAGCCGAAGACCGGATGGCCGTCGGTCGGGTTCGCGCCGATGACGAGGATCACGTCGGACTGGTCGACCGACTTGAAGTCCTGCGTGCCGGCCGAGGTGCCGAGCGTCGACATCAGCCCGTAGCCGGTCGGCGAGTGGCAGACGCGGGCGCAGGTGTCGACGTTGTTGTTACCGAAGGCGGCGCGCACGAGCTTCTGGACGAGGTAGGCTTCCTCGTTGGTGCAGCGCGACGAGGTGATGCCGCCGATGGAGTCGCGGCCGTATCGGGCCTGGATGCGCTTGAACTCGGAGGCCGCGCGGTCGATCGCCTCCTCCCACGACACCTCGCGCCACGGATCCGTGATCTTCTCGCGGATCATCGGCTTGGTGATGCGGTCCTTGTGGGTGGCGTAGCCGTAGGCGAAGCGGCCCTTGACGCAGCTATGGCCGTCATTGGCCTTGCCGCCCTTGTAGGGCACCATGCGGATGACCCGGTCGCCCTGCATCTCGGCCTTGAAAGCGCAGCCGACGCCGCAATAGGCGCAGGTCGTCACCGCCGAATGCTCGGGCTGGCCGAATTCGTGGATCGTCTTCTCCTGGAGCGTCGCGGTCGGACAAGCCTGGACGCAGGCGCCGCAGGAGACGCATTCGGAGTCCATGAAGTTCGTCGGCCCCGCGGCCACCCGCGAGTCGAAGCCGCGGCCCTGGATCGTCAGCGCGAAGGTGCCCTGCGTCTCCTCGCAGGCGCGGACGCAGCGATTGCAGACGATGCATTTCGACGGATCGTAGGTAAAGTACGGGTTCGACTCGTCCTTCGGCAGGTACTTCTCGGCGGTCGGCTTGACGTGGTTGTCGCCCTCGTAGCCGTAGCGCACGTCGCGCAAGCCGACCTGACCGGCGGTGTCCTGCAACTCGCAATCGCCGTTGGCCGCGCAGGTCAGGCAGTCGAGCGGGTGGTCGGAGATGTAGAGCTCCATCACCCCCTTGCGCAGGCGGTGCAGCTTGTCGCTCTGCGTCTTCACGACCATGCCGTTCTCGGCCGGCGTGGTGCAGGAGGCGGGCGTGCCGCGCCGGCCCTCGATCTCGACGAGGCACATGCGGCAGGAGCCGAACGGCTCCAGCGAATCGGTGGCGCAGAGCTTGGGGATCTTGGTGCCCAGATGCATCGCCGCCGCCATGACGGAGGTGCCGGCCGGGACGGTGACGGCGACGCCGTCGATGCTCAGCGTCACGCTCCTGTCCGCGACGCGGATCGGGGTGCCGTAGTCGATTTCCTTGATGAGGGTCATCAGGGGCTCCTCACTCGGCCGCCGCAGGCAGTTGCTGCCCGCGCGGCGAAAAATCCTCGGGGAAATGGGTGATCGCGCTCATCACGGGCATCGGCGTCAGGCCGCCCATGGCGCAGAGCGAGCCGTCGGTCATGACCTCGCAGAGATCCTCGACGAGCTTGAGGTTGGCCTCCGGGCGGATGCCCGCGATGACCTTGTCCATGGTCTCGACGCCGCGGGTCGCGCCGATGCGGCAGGGGGTGCACTTGCCGCAGGATTCGGTCGCGCAGAACTCGAAGGCGAAGCGGGCCTGCGCCGCCATGTCGACGGTGTCGTCGAACACCACGATGCCGCCATGGCCGACGAGGCCCTTGGCCCCCGCCATCGCCTCGTAGTCGAGGGGCGTGTCGAGGAGGTGGTCGGGGAAGTAGGCGCCGAGCGGCCCGCCGACCTGCACGGCCCGCACCGGCCGGCCCGAGCGGGTGCCGCCGCCGAACTCCTCGATCACCTCGCGCAGCGTGATGCCGAAGGCGTACTCGATCAGGCCGCCGTGCTTGACGTTGCCGGCGAGCTGGATCGGCAGGGTGCCGAGCGAGCGGCCCTGGCCGTAGGCCGCGTAGGCCTCGGCGCCGTTCTCGAGGATCCACGGCACCGCCGTGAACGTCATCACGTTGTTGACCAGCGTCGGGCGGCCGAGGAAGCCCTTGAGCGCCGGGATCGGGGGTTTTGCGCGCACGATGCCGCGCCTTCCCTCCAGGCTCTCGAGCAGCGAGGTCTCCTCGCCGCAGATATAGGCGCCGGCCCCGAGCCTCACTTCGAGATGGAAGTTCTTGCCCGACCCCATCACGTCGTCGCCGAGCACGCCGGCCGCGACGCCGTTGGCGATCGCTTGCCTGAGGGTCTCGAAGGCCTGCGGGTACTCGGAGCGCAGGTAGATGTAGCCGCGGGTGGCGCCCGTCGCGACCGCGGCGATGGTCATGCCCTCGATGAGGCAGAAGGGATCGCCCTCCATCATCATCCGGTCGGCGAAGGTGCCGGAATCGCCCTCGTCGGCGTTGCAGACCACGTATTTCCGGTCTGCCTGCGCCAGCATCACCGTGTTCCACTTGATGCCGGCCGGGAACCCGGCGCCGCCGCGGCCGCGCAGCCCCGAGTCGCGGACGGCCGCGACGATCGCCTCCGGCCCGAGCCGCAGGGCGGCCTCCAGGCCGCGATAGCCGCCATGCGCCCGGTAATCGGCGACCGAGACCGGATCGATCACGCCGCAGCGGTGGAAGGTGAGGCGGTGCTGCCGGGCGAGGTAGGGGATCTCTTCCGGATCGCCGAGGCGCAGCGGATGATCCCCACCCTCGCCGAGGCCCGCATCGAGCAGCGCCTCGACGTCGGCGGGCGTGACCGGGCCGTAGGCGACGCGGTGCCCTTCCGTCTCCACCTCGACCATCGGCTCCAGCCAGAACAGGCCGCGCGAGCCGGTGCGCACGATCTCCACGTCGAGGCCGCGGGCCTCGGCCCCGCGCTTCAGGGCGCAGGCGACGCGGTTGGCGCCGAGGCCGAGCGCGACGGCGTCGCGCGGAACGAACAATCGGATGCTCATTGCCGATGCTCCGTCAGAGCGGCTTCGAGGGAATCGGCGGTCAGCCGGGCGATGGGCTCCCCGTCGACGAGGGCGGCCGGGCCGTTGGCGCAGAGGCCCAGGCAGTAGACCGGCTCGACGGTGGCGGCGCCATCGGCGGTCGTCCCGTGCCAGCCGCAGCCGAGGCGGCCCAGGATCTCGCGGTGCAGCGCCTCGGAGCCCTGCGCCTGGCAGGCCTCGGCGCGGCAGAGCTTCACCTCGTGGCGGCCCGCGGGCGCCGCCCGGAAGTCGTGGTAGAAGCTGATGCAGCCATGGACCTCGGCCCGCGACAGGTTCAGCGCGTCGGCGATGAGCGGGACGGCCTCGGCATCGACGTAGCCGAACGTGTCCTGAAGCGCGTGCAGGATCGGCAGCGTCGCGCCCTCGAGATGGGCGTGCTCGGTGACGATCCCGGCGGCGCGGGCGGCACTCCAAGCCTCGTGGCGGGGCATGAATTTTCCTGCCTATATTGGTCTTGTTCTAATGCCGTTATGCAGGGAAGTGCCGCCCCCGTTCAATCAAGCGATCCGGTCGGACGACAAGGGCTGCTTGTCGATCCGCAATGATGGTGCGATGCGTTTTGCCGCCGCGCGGTCTTTTTTCGGCGTGCTGAGCCGCCCGTCGGACCGATCGAGCAATCTCCGGCCGATCTTCGATCGGAAAATCGAAGATTATTATCAGGGAAAACACCTTGATAACGCGGAACGTCGACCTGATCGGTCCATATTCATTGCCGTATGATTGCAAAAATCCAACGTATTTCTTCGATAGATGTGCTGAATATTACCGCCGCGATTCGAGACGCGCCCGATCATGCTGGTCGCTCGACCGAAAGCCGATTGCCGTTACGCACGCCTATTTCGGAAGCTGGGGTCAGGAGCGCCACGGATCTCCTCGCCGATCCGGAGGATGCCCCCCATGCGTCGCGAACATGGCTCGGTTACGGACTTCCCGGTCAATGTCCCCGCGGCGCAAACAGGATGACCGCCATGCCGACGAGACAGATCGCGCCGCCGGCCAGATCGAACCGGTCCGGGCGATGCCCTTCCACAGCCCAGAGCCAGAGGATCGAGGCGGCGACGTAGACGCCGCCATAGGCCGCGTAGGCCCGGCCGGCAGCCTCGCTCTCGACGAGGGTGAGGAGATAGGCGAACAGCGCGAGCGAGACGAGGCCGGGGGCGATCCACCAGACCGAACGGCCCAGCCGCAGCCAGGCCCAGAACGCGAAACAGCCGCCGATCTCGGCGAGCGCGGCGGCGGAGAAGGCGAGGAGCGAGCGGGTCATGGCCCCCGATGGCACGGGGACGGGCCGCCGGCCAAGATCGGCCTCTCGCTCAGGCGTCGTCCTCGGGTGCGAACACCTCGCCCCGTTCGGCCAAGCGCACGTTGTCCTCGTCGGCCCGGAGCTGGCGCGCGGCGCGGTACTCCGCCGCCGCCCTGTGAAGCTGCGCGGCCTCCGGGTCGGCCGGCTCGGGGGCGGCGGCGTCGAGACCGTCGGCCAAGGCCTCCACCTCACGGTCGATCGCCGCGCGCTGGTGCGGATCGAGCGCGGCCGGGTCGCCGAGGCCCTGCCGCCGTGCCACCAGGGCGGCGAGAGCCTGCCGCTTGGCCTCGTGCTCCGACATCGCGCTTCCTCCCGTTTCCCTGGGGTCGAACCCGGCGCGCCGCCCGATGTCAGCGCGCGGGAATGAGCGCGGTTCCGCCCGAAGCGCGGCCCTTCGGCCGGGCACGGACCCGCGGGGCCGCCGCACCGGTTGCCCCGGCATGATCGACGCCCTCGACCTCCCGCTCGACGCACGCGAAGCGGCGGCCAGCCCGGAGCGGCACAAACCGGCACGGCTCTGGCGCCCGCGCCGCGTGCTCGTCACCCCGGCCGCGCGCGAACACGCCCATGGGCGGGCCATCGCCGAGCGGGCGGAGCGGCTGGGGCTGCCGGTGGAATATCCGGCGAGCAACCGGATCGGCGCGCCCCGCGGCGATCCGCGCCGGGCCTATGCGGAGGCCAAGGCGACGCTCGCCGTCGTGGTGGCGCCGCCGTCCAAGCTGAGGCTCCAGCCGATCCCGCCGAGCGCCGACTGGCGCTTCGACCTCGCCGAGGGCTGCCCGGCGCATTGCCAGTACTGCTATCTCGCCGGCTCGCTCACCGGACCGCCGATCACCCGCGCCTACGCCAATCTCGACGCGATCCTGGCGAACCTGAGCGACTATGCCGGACGCGGCGCCGTCACCAGCGCCTCGGCGGCGCGGGCCGCGGAGGGCACCACCTTCGAGGCCTCCTGCTACACCGACCCGCTTGGCATCGAGCACCTCACCGGCTCGCTGTCGGCGGCGATCCGTCATTTCGGCGCCTGGGAGGCGCCGGTGGGTCTGCGCTTCACCACGAAGTTCGCCGCGATCGGCCCGCTCCTCGACCTGCCGCATGGAGGGCGCACCCGCATCCGCTTCTCGGTCAACGCCGCGCCCGCCGCCCGCTACGAGGGCGGCACCGCTCCGCTCGCCGACCGCCTCGCCGCGATGACGGCGGTGGCGCGAGCCGGCTACCCGGTCGGCCTCACCATCGCGCCGATCCTGCCGGTGGAGGATTGGCGCGCGGCCTACGACGCGCTGCTCGCGGATGCCGCCGCCGCGCTCGCCGACATCCCGGCGCCGGACCTGACCGTCGAACTCATCACCCACCGCTTCACGCCGGGCTCCAAGGCGGTGCTGGAGGGCTGGTATCCGGGCTCCGACCTGCCGATGCGCGAGGCAGAGCGCAGCCGGAAATTCACCAAGTTCGGCTCGGTGAAGTACGTGCTGCCGGCGGAGCCGATGCGGGAGATGCGGACATATTTCCATGAGCGGATCGCCGTGCGCCTGCCCTACGCCCGCATCCTGTACTGGACCTGAAAGCGCGCTCCCAACGAAAACGCCCGCCGCTCGAAGCCGAGGGCGGGCGCGGATCGCGTAAATGCGAAAAGATCACTCGGCGTCGTCGTCGGTCTCGGTCGGCGGCGCGAGGTTCTCGAGGCCGCGAAGCAGGTCGTCCTCGCTCATGCGGTCGAACTGCACGTCCTTGTCGTCGGAGGACGACTGCGGCGCCACCGCGGCGGCGGCCGGCGAGGACGAGAGCAGCGGCACGGTCTCGGCCTCGGGCTCGTCCACCTCGACGTATTTCTGCATCGAGTGGATGAGCTGTTCCTTGAGATCCTCGGCGGTGATGGTCTCGTCGCCGATCTCGCGGAGCGCCACGACCGGGTTCTTGTCGCGGTCGCGGTCGATCGTCAGCGGGGCGCCGGCGGCGAGCAGGCGGGCGCGGTGGCTGGCGAGCAGCACCAGCTCGAACCGGTTCTCGACCTTCTCGATGCAGTCTTCGACGGTGACGCGAGCCATGCGAGGCGGCTCCTTCCTCGGGCAGAACGGACGATATGCGTGATGAAGGCGCGTCTTACACCGGTTGATGTCGGGCAACAAGCTGTCCGATATCCGCGGCGCCGTGGACGATTCGGGATCGAGGCCCAGGTTCGGAATCCGTCCTCGACCCAGTCTCCGTCAGCCCCGTGGTGCGCGGCGATGACGGGTGTTGCGGCCGGTCATTGGGTCCGGGTTCGCTTTGCGCCACGGAAGGGCGGTGGTCGAGGATGGACCGGCGCGCCGCCCCAGGGCCGGGAGCCGGTTCCGCGACGCTGTGGACAACCGTCCAGACCAGGAACATCCGCCCAATCGTGCGGTTCCCCAGGCACTCCGACCCGAGCCGGCCGCCGGCCGTGCGGCCCCGTCGGAGGTCTTCCCCGACAGCTTCATCGTGGCCGGCTTCCCCGGCCCGCCGACGACGCTTGCCCGCTCGCACGAGGTTTCATGCTGCTGCCCACCGACGACGCCGGCCATCCACTCGCCGAACGATTCCGGCGTTTCATCCGGCAACAACCCTTCCCCTGCGTCGGCGCCAAATCCGCCCTGTCCCGCGGGCGCCTGAAGGTGATGGTCGCCCACGACATCGCCTGCGACCGCGACGACGGGCGCATCTACCCGGCGCTGCTCGCCTTCATCGCCCGCTATCGGGGACAGCCCGAGCTGTTCCAGAGCTTCGCCGTCGTGTTCGAGAACGCCAGGCCCGTGTCCGAGGAGGCGTTCGAGGCGGCGCTCTGGGCGCGGATGCAATCGCTGTCCGACCGCGACAGCGGGCTCGGCCACCGGCACGACCCGCGGGTCGCAGCCGATCCGGACGATCCGCATTTCTCGATGAGCCTCGGCGGCGAGGGCTTCTTCATCGTCGGCCTGCATCCGGGCGCGAGCCGGAAGGCGCGGCGCTTCGAGGCGCCGGTGCTGGTGTTCAACCTGCATGACCAGTTCGAACGGTTGCGCGGCGAGGGCCGCTACGAGCGCCTGCGCGCTTCGATCGTCGAGCGCGACACGGCCTGGGCGGGGTCCGCCAACCCGATGCTCGCCGGGCACGGAGAGCGCTCCGCCGCGCGCCAGTTCAGCGGCCGGGCGGTGCCCGAGGACTGGGTCTGCCCCTATCGCCGCCGGGCGGATGCCCCACACTACGATGCGCAGCAGATCGCCGCCGATCTGCGCTCCGGCGCCTTCCTCGCCGGCCAGATGGAGGGGTGAGGCCACTCGACGGCGGGACCCCGAGGCGGCCTCGGCGCGATCGGCACGGATCATTCCCCCTGCTCCTGCCGCAGACCGGGCCGTGACTCCCCCCTCTGAAGCGGATCGCTTCGGCGATCGGCATTTTGAATACGGCCGGCTCGGCGATAAAGCGGGTCCCACGCATCGAATCCGAACCGGGAGAGACAATCCATGGCCAAAGTCGCGTTCCTGGGGCTCGGCGTGATGGGCGCGCCGATGGCGGGACACCTCGCCGCGAAGGGCCACGAGGTCACGGTCTACAACCGCACCGGAGCGAAGGCCGAGGCCTGGGTCGCGTCCCACGGAGGACGGGCCGCCGCGACGCCGCGGGAGGCGGCCGCGGGCGCTTCCATCGTCTTCGCCTGCGTCGGCAACGACGGCGACCTGCGTTCGGTGGTGCTGGGCGAGGACGGTGCCTTCGCCGGGATGGAGACCGGCGCGGTCTTCGTCGATCACACCACGGCCTCGGCCGAAGTGGCCCGCGAGTTGTCCGCGGCGGCCGATGCGGCGGGCCTGCGCTTCATCGATGCGCCGGTCTCCGGCGGGCAGGCGGGCGCCGAGAACGGCGTGCTCACCGTGATGTGCGGCGGCGAGGAAGGAGCTTTCGCGGAGGTGGAGCCGGTGATCGCGGCCTATGCCCGCTCCTGCCGCCTGCTCGGACCGTCGGGCTCGGGCCAGCTCACCAAGATGGTCAACCAGATCGCCATCGCCGGGCTGGTGCAGGGGCTGTCGGAGGCGATCCACTTCGCCAAGCGCGCCGGGCTCGATGTCGAGGCGGTGCTGGAGGTGATCTCGAAGGGTGCCGCCGGCTCCTGGCAGATGGAGAACCGCGGCAAGACCATGAAGGCCCAAAAATTCGATTTCGGCTTCGCGGTGGAGTGGATGCGCAAGGACCTCGGCATCCTGCTCGCCGAATCGCGCCGCAACGGCGCCCGGCTGCCGGTGACGGCGCTGGTCGATCAGTTCTACGCGGAGGTCGAGGCCATGGGCGGAAAGCGGTGGGACACCTCTTCGCTCATCGCCCGGCTGGAGCGGAAAGCCGATTGATCGCAAAGGCTCGGGCCTCGTCGGGCCCGAGCCAGTGCCAGCCCGCCCCCATCTGGTGGCGGAACCACGTGTGCTGGCGCTTGGCGTAGCGGCGGGTATCGCCCTGGCCCCGCTGGATCGCCTCGTCCAGCGAGAGCGCGCCGTCGAGATGCGCGATCAGCCCCGGCACGCCGTGGGCGCGCATCACCGGCAGCAGCGGATCGAGGTTTTTTTCGCGGAGCGCCGCGACTTCGTCGAGGGCGCCAGCCTGCATCATGGCGAGGAAGCGCGCGTCGATCCGGCGCCGCAATTCCTCGCGTTCGACCGACAGGAAAATCTTCAAGAGGGTTCGGCCGGTGAGCGGTCCGGGCTCGCGGCTGTCGTGGAACGAGCCGATCGGGCGGCCGGTGGCGGCGAAAATTTCCAGCGCCCGCATCACCCGCATCCGGTCGGAGGGGCGCAGGCGCGCGGCGCTCCCGGGATCGCGCGCGGCCAGCAGCGCGTGCAGCGCCTCGGTCGGCTGCCCCTCGGCTTCGGCTCTGCCGGCCTCGCGGATCGCCTCCGGCACCTCGGGCAAATCCGAAAGGCCCTCGTCGAGGGCGCGGAAATAGAGGCCGGTGCCGCCGACGAAGATCGGCAGGCGGCCCGCCGCGTCGGCCTCGGCCAGGATCGCCGCGGCCTGCCGCTGGAAATGCCCCACGGAAAAATTCACCGCGCCGTCGATGCTGCCGTAGAGGCGGTGCGGGGCCTGCGCCTCCTCCGCCGGGCTCGGCCGGGCGGTGAGAACGCGCAGATCCGCATAGACCTGCATCGAGTCGGTGTTGATCACCACGCCGTCGAAGGCGCGGGCCAGCGCCAGGGCCAGGGCCGACTTGCCCGAGGCGGTCGGCCCTGCGATGAGAACCGCCGCAGGGCGGCCTCCTTCGGGTCCTTCCGGCACGGTGTCCTCTCCGAAAAGCCTTCGCATGACGCTCGTCGCGACGCTGATAGCAAACCCGGCCCGGCCCGCCATCACGGACGCGGTCCTCGCCGAGGCCCGCCGGGTGCTCGCCACCGATCACCGACCCCGCATCCTGCATGGCGAAGTCGCCGCAGAACTGCTGGTCCCGGCCGAACCGGACGAGGCGAGCGCACTCGCCGAGCGCCTGCGCGCGACGTTCTCGGGCGAGCCGATCGACGTGGCGGTGCTGCCCGGCGGCGCGCACCGCCGCAAGCGGCTTTTCCTCGCCGACATGGATTCGACCATGATCGAGCAGGAATGCATCGACGAACTCGCCGACCTCGTCGGCATCAAGCCCGAGGTCGCCGCCATCACCGAGCGGGCGATGCGCGGCGAGATCGCCTTCGAGCCGGCGCTCCGCGAGCGGGTCGGCCTGCTCAAGGGCCTGCCGGTCGATGTGATCGACGGGCTGATCCGCGACCGCATTCGCCTCACGCCCGGCGGGCGCACGCTGGTCGCGACCATGCGGGCGCACGGCGCCTATGCCTGCCTCGTCTCGGGCGGCTTCACCCGGTTCACCGGGCCGATCGGCGCGACGATCGGCTTCGACGAGACCCGCGCCAACGTCCTCGACGTGGCCGATGGGCACCTCACCGGCGGGGTGGTCGAGCCCATCGTCGGGGCGGAGGCCAAGCGCGCGACGCTGATCGAGTTGCGCGGGCGCTTCGGGCTCTCCGAGAGCGAGGTGCTGGCGGTGGGCGACGGGGCCAACGACCTGTCGATGCTCGGCGAGGCGGGCGTGGGCGTGGCGTTCCGGGCCAAACCGAAGGTCGCCGATGCGGCGCGGGTGCGGATCGAGCACGGCGATCTGACGGCGCTTCTGTACCTTCAGGGGTTTTCGGCGGCCGAGTTCGTCGGCTGAGGCAGCGCCCGACGCCCCCCATGGTCGATTGATCGCCTCGCCTTTAGTTTCGCCGCGTCGTTGCGAGACGGAGCGCTTTCGCTTCACGCCCTCCGGCGATAGATGACGCCGACCAGCACCAGCGACACCACGAGCGAGACCGCCAGGGCCACCGCAAAGGTGACGGCAATCCCCTCGGTCGGCGCAAGGCGGATCACCGCGAGGTTGAAGGCGCAGAGCCCGACCGCGCCCGACACCGTGCCGCGGATCGTGGCGACGGCCTCCGGCCTCCCGCTCTGGGCGTGGACGAAGACGATGAGCGGCCACGCGATCACCGGCACGGGCGCGAGCAGCCCGCTCAGGGCCGGGCCGAGGAGCGGCGCCCCGAGCGTCACCAGCACGACGAGACCGGTCGAGACCGCGATTCGCGCCGGCAGGTCCCAGGCGGGCAGCCGCGCCGGGCGGGTGCCCGCGGGGGCGCCGCGCGTGAGGGCCAGCAGCAGGCCGGTCAGGGCGAGGTCGAGGAGAACGAGGGCGGTGTCCGAATCGATCCGGCCGGCGGCCACGGCCCAGACCACGAATCCGAATAATCCGGTCAGGCAGGACGGAAGTACCGAAAGGCGACGGCTCGCCAGGAGGTAGGCGAGGTAGGAGGCCAGCACCGCGCCGACGCCGACCAGCGAACCGTGGGCGGCCTCGCCCGCGAAGGGCAGGCCCTGCTCCAGGGCGAGATAGATCGAGATCGGCCCGGAAGTCAGCGGCAGGCCGGCGACGATGCCGCCGGCCGCCGAGCCGAAGCGCCGGTTCACCAGCGTGACCAGCGCCATCAGCAGCGGCGTGACGGCGAGCTTGACGGCGAGGAGCCCCAAAGCCGCGCCGCCGCCCGGTTGCCGTTAGTCGAGCCCGATCGCGACGAAGCGCACGTCGCCGCTGAGGCTGGCGACCAGCAGCAGCACCGACTTGCGGCCCTCCTTCTTCAGGGCCTCGACGCGCTTGGTGACGTCGGCGGGCGTCGAGACCGCCTCCTGGCCGACCTCGACGATGACCTCGCCCGCCTGGATGCGCTTGTCGGCGGCGGTCGAGTTCGGATCGACCTTGGTGACGACGACGCCGCTCTTCACCGTCTCCTTGATGTTGTAGCGCTTGCGGGCCTCGTCGGAGAGGCCGGTGAGGTTGAGGCCGAGGATCTGGCGGTTGACCGGTTCCGCCTCCGGCTGCTTGGCGTTGGCGACCTGGGTCTTCTCGCCGTCCTCCAGGCGCCCGAGCAGCACCGACTTGGTCTGCTCCTCGCCCTTGCGCACCACCTGCACGTCCACCTGCTTGCCGACCGGCGTCGCGGCGACGATGCGGGGCAGCTCGCTCGACGACTTCACCGGCACGCCGTTGAACTTGACGATCACGTCGCCGACCTCGAGCCCCGCGGTCTTGGCCGGACCCTTCTCGTCGATGCCGGCCACCAGCGCGCCCTTGGCGCCGCCCTTGAGGCCGAGCGCCTCGGCGGTGGCGTCGTCCACGTTCTGGATGCGGACGCCGAGCCAGCCGCGGCGCACCTCGCCGAACTGGCGCAACTGCTCGACGACCGGGCTCGCGGTGCCCGACGGGACGGCGAAGCCGATGCCGACCGAGCCGCCGGACGGCGACAGGATCGCGGTGTTGATGCCGATCACCTCACCGTCCATGTTGAACAGCGGGCCGCCCGAATTGCCCTTGTTGATGGCCGCATCGGTCTGGATGTAGTTGTCGTAGGGACCGGACTCGATGTTGCGGCCGCGCGCCGAGACGATGCCGGCGGAGACCGAGCCGCCGAGCCCGAACGGGTTGCCGATCGCCATCACCCAGTCGCCCGGGCGCATCTTGTCGGAATCGCCGAACGGCACGGCCTTGAGCGGGCGCTCGGTCGTGGGCTTCACACGGAGCACGGCGAGATCGAGCTTCGGGTCCTTGCCGACGATCTCGGCCTTCAGCTTCACGCCGTCGCTGAGGATCACCTGGATGTCGTTGGCGTCGCCGATGACGTGGTTGTTCGTCACCACGATGCCGGACGCGTCGATGATGAAGCCGGAGCCGAGCGAATTCGACTTGCGCGAGGGCGAGCGCGGGCTGTCCTCCTCGCTGCGGGGCGTACCCTGGCCCTGGCCGCGGCGCTTGAAGAACTCTTCGAACAGATCCTCGAACGGGGTGCCCTGAGGGAGCTGCGGCAGGCTGCGGCCGCTGCTCTTGGCTTCCACCGTGGTGGAGGCCGAGATGTTGACCACCGCATCCGTCACCTTCTCGGCGAGGTCGGCGAGCGACTCGGGGCCCTTGGCGAAGGCGGGGATCGACGTGGCGGCGACCGTCACGCCCAAAACCGCGGCGGCGAGCGCCGAGCCGGCGCGCCGGGCGAGCGAGGGCCGACGGGCCCGGTCGGCATTCGCGGCGAATCTCGCAGCGGGCATCATGGGCGGTTTCCTCATGGTCTCTGAAGCGGCCCCGTTTCGGGCCCGCCTATAAATTCGGCGGCCGGCACCCCGATCAAGGGCGCCAGCCGCCGATGCCGCATGTCCGGCCTTTAGCGGACCGTCCCGGTCGTGCCGGGGGCCGTCTCGTCCCTGGCCGCGTCGCCCTTCGCCGCATCCCCCTTCGCTGCATCTCCCTTGGCCGCCGCGGGCTTGCGGCCCTGCGGATCGGAGAAGTAGCGGAAGAAGTCCGAGTTCGGGCTCATCACCAGCTTGGTGTCCTGGCCCTTGAGCGCGTGCTCGTAGGCCTGCATCGAGCGGTAGAAGGCGAAGAAGTCGGCGTCCTTGCCGAAGGCCTCGGCGAGGATGCGGTTCTTGTCGGCCTCGCCCGCGCCGCGCAGCTCCTCGGCCTTCTGGTTGGCCTCGGCCAGGATCACGGTCACGTCGCGGTCGGCCTTGGCGCGGATGAGGGTCGCGGCCTGATCGCCGTTGGCGCGAATGTCGGTCGCCTCCTTCTTCCGCTCCGAGGTCATGCGGTCGTAGACCGCCTGACTGTTCTTGGCGGGGAGATCGACGCGGGTCATGCGCAGGTCGACGATCTCGACGCCGAGCCCCTTGGCCTCGCGGTTCACGCTCTCCTGGATGTCGTTCATCAGCTTGGCGCGGTCGGTCCGCACCAGCGCGTCGCGGCTGGAACGGGCGAGCACGTTGCGCAGCGCCGAGTTGGTGAAGCTCGCCAGACGTTGGTTCGCCTGCGCGATGGTGCCGACCGACTGGTAGAACTTCAGCGGATCGACGATGCGGTAGCGGGCGAAGGCATCGACCTCGAGGTTCTGCCGATCGGCGGTGAGCAGCGGCTGCACCGGCAGGTCGAGGTCGAGCACGCGCTTGTCGAACAGCACGACGCTGTCGACGAACGGCACCTTGAAGTAGAGGCCCGGCTTGTTCTGGCCGACCGGGTTCAGCACGTCGCGGACGCGGCCGAGCTGGAGAACCAGCGCCTGCTGCATCTGCCCGACGGTGAAGACCGAGGCGTAGAGGCCCACGGCGATCGCGGCCGCGATCACCAGAAGGCCCGTGCGGAGGGCGGGATTGTTCATCGGCTCGTCGCTCCGCTCGCGGCAGGGGCCCGCAGGGTGTCGGTCAGCGGCAGCACGGGCAGCACGCCGGCCGCGGCACCCGCGCCGGAGATGCCCGAGCCGTTCTGATCGATGATCACCTTGTTCACGGAGCCGAACACCTTCTCCATCGTCTCCAGGAAGATGCGCTCGCGGATCACCGCAGGCGCGACCTTGTACGAGTCGTAGACTTGGCTGAAGCGGGCGGCCTGACCGGTCGCGTCGGCGGTCGCCTGGGTGCGGAAGGCTTCCGCGCCCTGAACCACCTGGCTCGCCTTGCCTCGGGCCTGGGGCACCTCGCGGCTGGCGTAGGTCTCGGCCTCGTTGCGCACCTGCTGGGCGTATTGCTGGGCGGCGTTCACGTCGATGAAGGCCGGCCGCACCTCCGGGGGCGGGTTGACGCTGGTGAGCTGCACCACCTCGATGCGCACGCCCGCGCCGTACTCGTCGAGCGCGGCCTGGAGGATCTCCTTGACCTCCTGGGCGATGCTCGACTGCTCGTTCGTCAGGATCGGCTGGATGTTGCGCCGGCCGATCACCTCGCGCATGGCGCTCTCGGCGATGGCCTTGATGGTGCCGTCGGGGTTGGCGAGGTTGAAGACGTAATCCTCGGCCTTGAGCGGGTTGACGCGCCACTGCACCTCGAAGTCGAGATCGACGATGTTCTCGTCGCCGGTGAGCATAAGGCTCTCCTCCGGTACGTCGCGGGTGCGGGCGGTGCCGCCGGCGACGTAGCCGATCGGGATCGAGTTCACGACGCCGACATTCGGCTTCTGCACGGTGCCGATCGGGTAGGGGAAGTTGTAGCGTAGGCCCTCGCCGGTCGTGCCGGTGTAGCGCCCGAAGATGGTGTTGATGCCGACCTCGTTGGGCTTCACGATGTAGAAGCCGGTGAGGAGCCACGCGCCGATCACGAGGCCCGCCGCGATCAGGAGGCCCTTGCCGCCGCCGAAGCCGCCGCCGGGCATCACGCCGCGCAGGCGGTCCTGTCCGCGCCGGAGCAGATCCTCGAGATCGGGGGGCGTCTTGCCGCCGCCCCCGCCACCCCAGGGACCGCCGCCGTTACCGCCGCCGCCGGGCCGGCCCCAGGGGCCGCCACCGCCGCCGCTCTGATTGCTCCAAGGCATTCTCGACGTGAACTCCTGCTCAGGCTGCGCCCCGCATGAGGCGCGACGAATTTCTCAAGCCGCGAGAACGCGTTTGCGGCAGCCTACGGACGCCGCGCACCTGAGTGGCCGCGAGCGGTCCTGTCAAGGCTGGCAGGTGGGCGCGCCGCCCGTCAATGGCAACCGCAACCACCGGCTCAGCCCCCGCCGGGGCCCTGCGGCCAATGCGCCCCGGTTCGATCAACGGGCGGACCCGCGCTCCCAATCCACGAATTGGAAGGGAAACTCGTCGCGCTCCCCCGGCGGATGGCGTTCGCGCAAGCTCTCGTGGAAGGCCGAGCGGTCGAAGGCGGGGAAATGCACGTCGCCCTCGGGCGCCGCCTCGACCTCGGTGAGGTGGAGGCGGTCGGCATGCGGTAGGGCGAGCGCGTAGATTTCGGCGCCGCCCACCACCATTAGCGCCTCGGGCCCTGCGGCGGCGACCGCCTCGTCCCAGGAATGCACGATCTCGGCGCCGGGGATCGTGAGCCCGCGGTCGCGGGTCAGCACGAGGCTGCGCCGGCCCGGCAGCGGCCGGCCGATCGAGTCCCAGGTCCGGCGGCCCATCAGGATCGGCTTGCCGAGCGTCAGCGCCTTGAAGCGCTTGAGGTCGCTCGACAGGCGCCAGACGAGGCCGTTGTCGCGGCCGATGACGCCGTTGCGGGCGACCGCGGCGATGAGGGCAATGCGGGAGGCCATCAGACCGCCACCGGCGCCTTGATCGCCGGGTGCGGCGCGTAATCCTCGATGGCGATGTCGGCGAACGTGAAGTCGAACAGAGAGCGGACCTCCGGGTCGAGCCGCAGCTTCGGCAGCGGCTTTGGCTCGCGCGAGAGCTGGAGGCGGGCCTGCTCCAGATGGTTCGCGTAGAGATGCGCGTCGCCGAAGGTGTGGACGAAGTCGCCGGGCGCGTAGCCCGTCACCTGCGCCATCATCGCGGTCAGCAGGGCGTAGCTCGCGATGTTGAACGGCACGCCGAGGAACACGTCCGCCGAGCGCTGGTAGAGCTGGCAGGAGAGCCGTCCGTCGGCGACGTAGAACTGGAACAGGCAGTGGCAGGGGGCGAGCGCCATCCGGTCGAGATCGGCCGGGTTCCAGGCCGAGACCACGAGGCGGCGCGAATCGGGATTGCGGGCGATCTCGTCGAGAACCCACCGGATCTGATCGACCGTGCCGCCGCCGGGCTTTTCCCAAGAGCGCCATTGCCGGCCGTAGACGGGGCCGAGATCCCCGGCCTCGTCGGCCCACTCGTCCCAGATCGTGACGCCGTTCTCGCGCAGGTACCGGACGTTGGTGTCGCCCTTCAGGAACCACAAGAGTTCGTGGATGATCGAGCGCAGATGGAGTTGCTTCGTCGTGACGAGGGGGAACCCCTCGGCGAGGTCGAAGCGCATCTGATGCCCGAACACCGAGAGCGTGCCGGTGCCGGTGCGGTCCTCCTTGCGGGTGCCGTCCTCGAGGATGCGGGTCAGGAGATCGTGATACGCGCGCATGAGGCCGCCTGCTTCCGGGCGCCCCCGTGGAGCCGGACCGGTGGTTCTATGACCGAACCGCCGCGGGGCGCAAAGGGCCGGCAGGCGTTTCGGCCCCTCCGCAGGGGCGATCAATCCGGGTTGTAGAGGTAGCGTTCGATGGCGGTCTGCAGCGCCGCCTTGTCGAGATCCGTCCTGTGGACGAAGAACGACAGGTCCTCGGTCTCGGCGATGATACGGCCGAACTGCTCGACGGCGTGGTATTTCGGGCGGCTGCGATAGTCGTGGATACCGACGATGCAGCCCGGACGCAGGTGGCGCAACGCCTGGAGGAAGCAGGCAACCCGGAACCGGCCGTCGACGAGGCAGAGGTCGAAATCGTCGATGCCGCTCTCGACGATGGCGCCGGAATATTTCGGGTAGTGATCCTTGCGGATATCCGAGCTTGGCACGCCCCACTTCTTGGTCGGGCCGATATCGGCGTAGATCAGCTTGCGCTCGGCCTCGGAAGGTCCGATCGACTCGGCCACCTTCGCGATCCAGGCCTCGTCGCTCTCGACGGCGTAGAGCGGACCCTTCACCTTCCTGGCGGCGAGCACGGTGCTGCCGCCCATCCCGTATTCGAAATATGACCGAGCCGGAGACAAGAAAGTCGTGAATAGATCGACTTCTTTCTTGGTCATACGAATATTCATGGGCAGCGCTCGACGATCGATCTTCTCGGTCCTCTACAGTCTCGCCGGGTCCTCGTCAACGCAACCAAAGGGTGGACGCTGGAGAGGTCATGAGTGCGTCGGCATGGCTGCCCGCGCTCAGCGCAGGGTCGGACCAAGTTGATAGACGAGGAGCGCGAGGTTGCTCCAGGCGTGGAGCAGCATGCAGGGCCAGAGCCGGCCGGTGCGCCAGCGGAGCCAGCCGAGGGTGAGGGCGAGCGGCAGCAGGGTCAGCGGGCGGGCCAGCGCATTCGCGCTCTTCGGCCCCGTCTCCAGCCCGACATGGGCGAGGCAGAAGATCAGCGCGGTCGCCACGATCGTCGCCGCCGGCCCGAGGAAGGCGCTCGCTCGGGCGTAGACCTCGCCGCGCAGCAGCAGCTCCTCGGCGACGGGCGCGAGCACGACCACGAAGGCGAACCACAGGGCGACCATCGCGGGCGCGAGGAACGGTGAAATCCGCACGCCCTGGCCGAAATTGACGTTGAGCGCCGCCGCGGTCGCCGTGACCCAGGCGATGTGGATCAACGGCCAGAGCGGCAGCAGCAGCCAAAGCCGCAGGGTCGAGGCGCGGTCGAGCGCCGGGCGAGCGAGACCGAGGCGCCGTCTCAGCGCCCCCCGCTCCGCGCCGCGGCAGGCCCAGGAGGCGAGCGCCACCACGAACAGCGCCATCAGAACCTGCCGCAGGACGTCGATGAGGACGCCGCGGCCGGCGATCTCCGCGAGCGGCAGGCGCGGGCGCAGGTCGGTCGGGGCGAACGGATCGATGCCGAGGCGCCAATCGCCGACGAGCCGGACGAGCGCGATGGCGAGCCCCGTGGCGGCGACGAGGACGACGAGCGGCACCAGGACGAGCCCGAGCATCCGCCCGAACCAGACCAGGGCGGCGGCCGGCGAGGGCCGAATCGGCGGGAAACGCGGAAGCGTGTGCGCCGTCGCGCCCATGGGATCGGGCGGCATATCGGCCACGCTTCCAGCGCGGAGCGGGTCTGAGCGCGGATCGCTCTTCAAAACCGCCGTCGGCCCCTCTATATTCGCCTTGCCGGTCGTAAGGCCGGCTATGGCGATAAACGTTCTTCGCAATAAACCTATCGGACCCGGGGGCGGTACCCGGCGCCTCCACCCGAACCCAGGACCGATGGCCGCATGGCCGGTGTTGGGTTCCGGCGGGGGCGAAATAGGATCGACGAGGGCGTAAAAGGAGCACTTTCGCTCGGCATGGTTCCGCCGTTATCGGGCCTTTGCAATAGTTGCCAACGACAACTTTGCTCCGGTGGCTGTCGCCGCGTAAGCGGTGCCAAAAACCGACCTAAAGTCCTAGCGGGTAGCACCGTTTAGGCGGGGTTCGGAGGTACCTGGCAACAGAAACCTCCACTCACTTTCCACGTCCCGGCGCTGCCGCCCTCCGGCCGTGACCGGACAAGCGAGCGCCGATGGCCGAAGACCTGATCCGTTACGATCTCCTGGTTCAGGACGCCCTGCGCGGCGTCGTGCGCAAGGTGCTGACCGACGCGGCCCGCGAGGGGCTTTCCGGCGAGCACCACTTCTACATCTCCTTCCGCACCGAGGCGCCGGGCGTGCGCATGTCGCAGCGGCTTCGCGAAAAATATCCTCAGGAGATGACGATCGTCCTGCAGCATCAGTTCTGGGACCTGAACGTCACGGAGCATACCTTCGAGGTCGGCCTGTCCTTCTCCGGCGTGCCGGAGCGGCTGCTGATCCCGTACGACGCGCTGTCGGGCTTCTTCGACCCCTCCGTGCAATTCGGCCTCAAGTTCGACCTGAACGAGGGCGCCGAGGCCGAGGACGCCGCCGAGACGCCGACCGCCGCCCCGAAGCCCGGCCCGCGCGGCGCGGCCTCCGAGCCCGCCGAGATCAAGCCGAAAGGCACCGGTCTCGCCCCCGTCGCCGCCGGTCCGAAGATCGTTCCGGCCCTGCCCATCGCCCGCGAGGCGAAGGAGGCCGAGGACGGCGGCAAGGATAAGGACAAGGTCAAGCCCGAGGCCGCCGAGAAAGGCGACAAGGAAGCGAGCGCCGAGGTCGTCAGCCTCGACGCCTTCCGCAAGAAGAACTGAGCGGCCCCGCGCCGCCGAGACGTTTACCGCGCGGGGGGATTGGCCCGCGTCGGTGAGGGCAAGCGGGCAATTTCGGTATCCATACCCGGGATAAAACGGTAATCCAGGCCGGCGGCATCGGGCCGTCGGCGGGAGGGCGTACGGGTGAAGGGGCGGGGCAGCTCACAGGCTTGGCTCGTCGTCGCCCTCGTCCTGGCGTTCGGCGGGCTGATTCTCGCGCTCGAACCACGCCTTCTGAACCGCCTGCCCGACCTCGGCGATTATTTCGCGAAGCCTCCGGCCGTCCGGTCGCCCGCGGCGTCGGCCGCTATCGAGGCCAAGTCCGACGCGAAGCCCGTCCAGCGCACGGCGATCGAGAACGGGCGCGTCGTCGTAAAACTCGACGCCGACGAGCGGGCGCGCATCGGCGTCGAGACGCGGCACGTCGCGCCGGGCAGCCACCGCATCGAGATCCAGGCCTATGGCAGCATCCTCGATCTCGCCCGCGTCACCGAACTCACCAACGCCTATGCCAGCGCCCAGGCCGCGCTCCAGACCGCCCAGGCCAGGGCCGAGGTGTCGAGGAGCGCGTTCCAGCGCGCGCGCAGCCTCGGCGCCTACGCGACGCAGGTGCAGGTCGAGACCGCGGAGGGCACCTACCAGACCGATCAGGCCTCCCTCTCGGCGGCGCAATCGCAGCTCCGCACGCTGGCGGCGACCGCCCAGCAGGAATGGGGGCCGGTGATCGGCAGGGCGATCGTCGAGCGCTCGGTCGCGGTGACGCGGCTGATCGAGCGCACCGACTTCCTCGTGCAGGTGACGCTGCCGCCGGGCGAGACCCTGAAAGGGCGGCCCGACACGGCGTTTGCCGAGGTGCCGCCGCAGAGCGAGCGGGTGGCGCTCCGCTACGTCTCGCCCGCGACCCGCACCGATCAGCGCATCCAGGGCGTGAGCCTGTTCTACCTCGTCCCCGGCGACAGCGGCCTCCTGCCCGGCATGAGCACGCTGGCCTTCATCACCGGCGACCGGGCGACCCAGGGCATCCTCGTCCCCGAGGACGCAGTGGTGCATTGGCAGGGCGGGGCGTGGTTTTTCCGCGCGGTCGGCGAGGATGGGTTCGCCCGCCACCCGCTGCCGCCGGGGACGGTGATGTCGGCCGATTCCTTCGTCGTCGGCGACCTCACGGCAGAGACCGAGATCGTTGTGCGCGGCGCGCAGGCGCTGCTGTCGGAGGAGGCGAGGGCGCAGGCGCCCGCGCCGATGGACGACGACGATTGAGATGGCCGCGCCTCCGGCCAAGCCCCCGGCCCCTTCGCACACCGGCCCGCAGGCCGCCCTCGTCGCCTTCGCGGTGCGCTTTCCCGGCGTGGTGCTGGCGCTCTGCCTCGCGCTGCTCGCCTACGGCGTGATGGCGCTGGGGGAAGCGAAGTACGACGTCTTCCCCGAATTCGCGCCCCCCACCGTCTCGGTCCAGACCGAGGCGCCCGGCCTGAGCCCGGAACAGGTCGAGGTCATCGTCACCCAGACGGTCGAGGGGGCGGTCAACGGCTTGCCCGGCATCGCCTCGCTCCGCTCCACCTCGATCCAGGGGCTTTCGGTCGTCTCCGCCACCTTCTCGACCGGCACCGACATCTACCGCGCCCGCCAGCTCGTGAACGAGCGCCTCGCCACCATCGCGAGCCGCCTGCCGCAGGGCGTCATGGCCCCGACCATGACGGCGCTGACCTCCTCCACCGGCACCGTGCTCGTCCTCGGCCTAACCTCGACGACGCGCTCGCTGCTCGATCTGCGCACCGTCGCCGACTGGCGGCTCAGGCTGCGGCTGCTGGCGGTGCCCGGCATCGCCGAGGTGCTGGTCTATGGCGGCGACATCCGCTCGATCCAGGTGCAGGTGCGCCCGCGCGACCTGATCCGCTTCAATATCGGCCTCAACGACGTGCTCTCGGCGGCCCGCAAGGCGACCGGCGTGCGCGGCGCGGGCTTCGTCGACACCACGAACCAGCGCATCGCCCTCCAGACCGAAGGCCAGTCGCTGACGCCGGAGGAGGTCGCCCGCACCGTGCTGGTCAACGAGGGCGGCGCCAGCGTCACGCTCGGCGACGTGGCCGACGTGCGCGACGCCCCCGAGCCGCCGATCAGCGCGGCCCAGATCGACGGCGTGCCCGGCGTGATGCTCTCGGTCGGCGCGCAGATCGGCGCCAACACCGTCGATGCCACCGCCCGCGTCGAGGCGGCGCTCGCCGAGTTGCGTCCGGGCCTGGAGCGCGAGGGCATCACGCTGCGCACAGACCTGTTCCGGCCGGCGAACTTCGTCACGGTCGCCAATGGCCACGTGATCCAGGCGCTCGCGCTGGGCGGGCTTCTCGTGATCGTGGTGCTGTTCCTGTTCCTGCTCGACTGGCGCACCAGCCTCATCAGCGCGGTGGCAATTCCGCTCTCGCTGATCGCCGCGGTCGCGGTGCTCGTCGCGCTCGGCGAGAGCCTCAACGCGATGACGCTGGGCGGGCTCGCCATCGCCATCGGCGAGGTGGTGGACGACGCGGTGATCGGCGTCGAGAACGTGGTGCGGCGCCTGCGCGAGAACCGCCGCCTGGGAACACCGCTTCCCGGCCCGACGGTGGTGTTCGACGCGGTGATGGAGGTGCGCACCTCGGTCGCCTACGCGACCCTCGCCGTGCTCCTCGTCTTCCTCCCCGTGCTGGCGCTGACGGGCGTCGCCGGCCGCCTGTTCGGGCCGCTCGCGCTCACCTACATCCTCGCGGTGATCGCCTCGCTCGCCGTGGCGCTGACGCTGACGCCCGCGCTCGCCGTGCTGCTGCTCGCCCGCCGCAAGCGCCTGCCGACCCTCGATCCGCTGCCGATGCGCGCCTCGCGGGCTGCCTATATGCGGCTCCTCACCCGCATCGACCGCGCGCCGAAGCGGATCATGGCGCTGGGGCTCGCCTGCGTGATCGCCGCGGCTGCGGCCGTGCCCTATCTCGGCGGCGCCTTCCTGCCCGACCTGAAGGAGGGCCACCTCATCCTGCACATGGCGGCAGCGCCCGGCACCTCCCTTGAGCAGTCGCTGCGGCTCGGGCAACACCTGACCACGGCGCTGAAGCAGGTGCCCGGCGTGCGCGCGGTCGCCCAGCAGGTCGGGCGCGCGGAAGCGGGCTACGATGTCGGCGGCACGCATTACAGCGAGATCCATATCGACCTCACGGCGGGCCTCGACGGCGAGGGCCAGGAGCGGGCGGAGGCCGGCATCCGCGCCATCATGGCGGCCACGCCCGGCGCCGGCTTCTCGCTCAAGACCTTCCTGACCGAGCGCATCGAAGAGACGGTCTCGGGGTTCACCGCGCCGGTCGCCGTCCATGTCTTCGGCAACGATCTCGCCGCGATCGAGGCCGCCGCCCGGGATGTGGCCCGTGAACTCGACGAGGTCAGGGGTGCCACCGACGTGCAGGTGGTCTCGCCCGCGGGCCTCCCGCAGATCAACGTGTCGCTCCGCGCCAACGACCTGCGCCATTGGGGCCTCGACGCCGTCGAGGTGCTGGAGATCGTCCGCACCGCCTACCAGGGCGACGTCGTCGGCCAGACCTACCAGGGCAACGCCGTCTTCAACGTCACGGTCATTCTGGAGCGCGCGACGCGGACCCGCCTGTCGACCCTCGGCGACCTGCCGATCCGGGTGCGCGGCGGCAGCTTCATCCGCCTGTCCCAGGTCGCCGACATCTACGAGACGTCGGGGCGCTACGCCGTCCAGCATATCGGCGCGCAGCGGGTGCAGACCATCACGTCGAACGTCGAGGAGCGGGACGTCGCCTCCTTCGTAGAGGCGGCGCGGCGCAAGATCGCCCGCGAGGTGAAGCTGCCGCCGGGCGTCTACGTCAGCTTCGCCGGCGCGGCCGAGGCGCAGGCCAAGGCGCGGCGCGACCTGATCGCCTATTCGGCGCTCGCCGGCCTCGGCATCGTCGTCCTTCTCGCCGTCGTCACCGGCTCGAACCGCAACCTGATCCTCGTCCTCGTCAACCTGCCCTTCGCCTTCGTCGGCGGCGTCGCGGCGGTGGCCGCCACCGGGGCGGTGGTCTCGCTCGGCTCCATCGTCGGCTTCGTCACGCTGTTCGGCATCTCCCTGCGCAACACCATCATGATGGTCTCGCATTACGAGCACCTCACCGCGGTCGAGGGGCGGGCGTGGGGCCGGCAGGCCGCGATCGAGGGCGCGGCAGATCGTCTCGTGCCGATCCTGATGACCTCTCTGGTGACGGGTCTCGGGCTCCTGCCGCTGGCGCTCGGGGCGGGCGAGCCGGGCCGCGAGATCGAGGGACCGATGGCACTGGTGATCCTCGGCGGCCTCGTCACCTCGACGGTGCTAAACCTCCTGATCCTGCCGACGCTTGCCCTGCGCCACGGCCGCTTCGGCCCTGACGGCGCGGCCTGAGGCCCCGGCCCGGCGGGCGCACGGATTGGATCGGCAATCCCTGCATTTGATCGACTACGCTCGCGGCAGCAGACTCGACTTGAGTGTTCGGATCTCAATACCCACAAGGCAAACGTAGTTTTTTACAGCGCTCCCTTGCGTCTTCGCGCGACGCGTATGATCTTGGCGCCCGAGGGGCCATAGGAGCGGACAAGCAGGATGTCGGAAGAGAGTCAGAAATCATTCAACGACTTCGTGGAATTGGCGAGCGACATCGTCTCGTCCTACGTGTCGAACAACTCAGTGCCCGCGTCCGAGCTTCCAGGCCTGATCATCAACGTCCACGCCGCCTTGACCGGACTCGGCGGCACCACCGCGGCGGCGGCCCCGACGGAAGAGGCGGTCGAGAAGCCGACCCCGGCCCAGATCCGCAAGTCCGTGACCCCCGATGCCATCATCAGCTTCATCGACGGCAAGCCGTACAAGACCCTGAAGCGCCATCTCGGCACCCATGGTCTCGACCCGTACTCGTACCGCCAGCGCTACAACCTGCCGAACGATTACCCGATGGTCGCCCCCAACTACGCGGCGCAGCGCTCGGCCCTCGCCAAGTCGATCGGCCTGGGCCGTCCCGGCGGCCGGATCGAGGAGCCGGAGGCCGAGCCGGAGCCGAAGCCGTCCCGCTCCCGCCAGAAGGTCGCCTGACCACGGGGCCGACCGCCGAAGACCCGCCCCGTCCCCGGTGCGGGCAGACACCCGGCCGTTCGACCCGTTTCCCGGGTGCGGCCCTTGCCCTACATTGTGAGCCGGACCGTCCGAGAGGGACGGCCGGCCTCCCCGTCGCGGAGGACGCGCGCGGGGGACGAGGCATGGCGGGCGCCGCCCATCTGATCGTGGACGTGGCCGGTACGGCCTGCGCCCTGCCGCAATCCGACATCCGCGAGATCCTGCCGCTGCCCCGCCTGCACGCGCCGCCGGCCGCGGGCGGGCTGCTTGCCGGATTGCTCAATCTCGGGGGCGAGCCGGTGCCGGTGGTCGATCTCGCGATCCTCCTCGGCCTGCGCGCCGAGGCGGGAGCGGACGACCCCTACCGCCACGTGGTGCTGGCCCGCGGCGCCCCGCTCGCCCTGCTGGTCGACCGGGCGCTGGATGTCGTCACGGTCGCCGGAGACAGCCTCAAGCCGGTCGAACCGGCGCGCAGCCTGAACGGCTGCGTCGTCGCCGAGTTCGCCTGGGGCAAGGGCCTCGCCCACCTGCTGTCGTTGCGGCGCATCCTGACACGGGAGGAGCGGACGCGGCTCGACGCCTTCGCCGTGCAGGCCAGCGACCGGCTCGCCCGGTTCGGCGACCTCGACGAGGCCACCCGATCCACGTGACGCGTCCGTCCGACCGCGTGCGGCGCGCTGCGGGCGCGGTCGCCGATCCCGGATTTCCCGCCCTCAAGGAGCGTGTGATCGCCCGCACGGGCCACAGCTACTACGTCGACAAGGACGATCTCCTCCACGACCGCGTCCGCCGTCGGCTGAAGGCCTGCGGCCTCCCCGATTGCACCGCCTACCTCGCCCGCCTCGACGGGCCCGGCGGGCGCGACGAATGGGCGGCGCTGGAAGCCGAGATCACCATCGGCGAGACTTTCTTCTTCCGCTACGCCGAGCAATTCGCGGCGCTGCGCGGGCGCATCCTGCCCGACCTGATCGCGGCACGCGGCGATGTCCGCGCCCTGCGCGTCTGGAGCGCCGGCTGCTCGACCGGGGCCGAGCCCTACTCGCTGGCGATCCTCCTGCACGAGCTTCTCGGCGAGGCCCTACCCGAATGGTCGGTGACGATCCTCGGCACCGATCTGAGCGTCGAGGCGCTGGCCACGGCCCGCGAAGCGGAGTTCGGCCCCTGGGCCCTGCGGACCCTGGGCGAGCCCGAGCGCCTGCGCTGGTTCCGCCGCGTGCCGGCCAGGCCGGGCCGCCCGCACGGCGCCTACGCGCTGCGCCCGGTCTATCGCCGGATGGTCCGGTTCGAGCGGCAGAACCTGCTCTCGCTGATCGACGGACCGCAGCCCTCCATGGGGACGACCTTGGGGGCGACTTTGGGGTCGAACTTCGACCTGATCCTGTGCCGCAACGTGTTGATCTACTTCAACGCCGAGCACGTGAACCGGATCGTGCGGGCGCTGGGCGAGCGGCTGCAGCCCGGCGGCTGGCTCCTGATCGGCCATGCCGAGCCGAATCCCGCCTTCGCGCAATGGCTGGAGCCGGTGACGCTCCCCGGCACCGTCGCCTACCGCCCGGCGGGCACGGAGGTCGTCGCCCAGGCGCAGGTGCCGCTCCCGCCATGGGTGCCGGAGGTGCCGCCCGCTTTCGTCCCGCCGCCACGCGCCGGACCGCCCCCGATTCCGCCGCCACCGCCGACAGCCCCGGCGGTGGCGACGGCCGAGCCGGACGATCTTCTCCGGGAGGTTCGAAACCTCGCCGATGCGGGCGAGACCGCCCAGGCTTGGCGGCTTCTCCAGGAGGGGATCGGCGGGCGGGGCACCGAGCCGGCGCTTCGCTATTACGAGGGCCTGCTCGCGCTCGATCTCGGCCGCGAGGCGGAGGCCGAGCGGGCGCTTCGGGGCGCGCTGTTCCTCGACCGCGGCTTCGTCATGGCCCATTACCAGCTCGGCCTGCTGCTCGCCCGGGGTAGGCGGCGAGGGCAGGCCGCGCGCGCCCTCGACAACGCGCTGCGCCTCGCGCAAGGACTGCCGCCCGAGACGATTCTGCCGGAGGGGGACGGAGTGAGCGCCCAACGCTTGGCCGAGAACGCGCGGGCGCTCCTCTCCGGCATGGGCGGCCCGTCCGCACGAGACCCCGCATGAAGGCCGCCCTCGACGCCCGCACCGACGCCCTGCTCGAGTCCCGTGCGGCGGCGCTCGCCGCCCGCTCCGCGGATCGGGCGCGCGCGGTCGAGACGACGGGCTACCTCGTCTGCGCCTGCGGCCCCGAGCGCTACGGGCTGCCGCTGGCCTCGATCGCGGGCGTGATGCCGGAGCGCCCCTGCACGGCGCTGCCCGGTGCGCCACCGGCGCTACGCGGCATCTGCGCCATGGCCGGGACCATCGTCAGCGTCCTCGATCTTTCCGCCTGCCTCGGCCTCGCGATGGGCTCGGGCGAAGGCCATCTCGTGCGGCTGCGCGGACAGGAGGTCGCCGTGGCGCTCGGCGTCGACCGGGTGCTCGGCATCGCCCGCATCGAGGCCGTCCCGGCCGATCCCGCCGAGGTCCTGGGAGGCGAGCCGCTTCTGGGCTATGTCCCTCCGGCCTCGGACCGGACGGGCGACGTCCGCGACGGCTTCACGATCCTCGACCTGCCGGCTTTGCTGGCCCGCTTCCTCACCTGACGGCCCGGCCCCCGAGCCGGAACCCCGCACCGGAGCCATCGAACGCCCGTGTCGCTCTCGATCGGAAAACGCATCCTCCTCGGCTTCGTGGCGGCGAGCCTGATCGTGGCCCTGCTCGGCGCCTACGCGCTGCGCCAGATCGCGACCGTGCGCGACATGACCGACACCATCGTCAGCCGCGACATCGGGGTGCTGCGCCAGCTCGACGACCTCGGCAACGTCTCGCGCAACATGGGGCTGGTGCGCCGCAACGCGGTGATCGCCGTGCTGACCTCGTCGCAGGCGACGCCGCAGCGCCAGCAAGCGGACGACTACCTTGGCGGCTGGCGCCAGAACGCCACGGAGCTGGAGCGCCTGATCGCCATCATCGCGGCGGAGGTGAAGGAGTACCGCGCCGCGTCGATCTCGCCGGAGCGCGCCTCCGCCTGGATTCGCTTCGGAAGCGTGATCGACGAGGTGAGCGACAGCTTCCGCCAGGTGCGGACAGCCAGCGAGGCGCAGTTGCAGGCGGTCAACGCCCGCGACATCGCCACGGTCGAGGGCCGCAACGACGACATCAACCGCCTGCATGACGGCCTGCTGCGCAGCATCGCCAATGCCCGCACCGCCCTCGACGGCGTGATCGGGGTCGGCCAGAAGAGCGTGCGCGACGTCTACGAGGCGAGCCGCCTGTCGATCGCCATCACCGTGGTCGCTTCGGTGATCCTGTCGATCCTCGTGACGATCCTGATCAGCCGCGCCGTGGTGCGCCCGCTAGAGAACGTCATGCGCTTCGTCGAGCGCATCGGCGCGGGCGACCTCACCGGCCGACTGGAGCGGACCGGGCAGGACGAGATCGGCCGCCTCGGCTCGACGCTGAACGGCATGGCCGCGGGGCTGGCCGACCTCGCCCGCACCAACCGCGCGGCGACGACCGACCTCAACGCCGCCGCGGCCGAGATCCGCGCCTCGGCCCAGGAGCAGGCCGCGAGCGTCGAGGAGCAGTTCGCCGCCGTGCAGGAGACCGCCGCCACGGTGGACGAGATCACCCATTCGGGCGCCCAGATCTCGAAGCGCGCGAGCGAGGTCATCGCCACCGCCCAGGCCGCGGCGCAGACCGCCCGCTCGGGCCTGCGCGCCGCCACCGACACGGCAAAAGCCATGGAGTCGATCCGCGAGCAGGGCGAGGCGGTCGCCGGCAACATCGTCGCCCTGTCGGAGAAGACGCAGGCGATCGGCGAGATCATCGTCACGGTCAACGACATCTCGGAGCGCACCCATCTGCTCGCGCTCAACGCCGCCATCGAGGCGGCCGCCGCGGGCGAGGAGGGCCGCAGCTTCGCGGTGGTCGCCTCCGAGATGAAGCTGCTCGCCGATCAGGCCAAGCAGGCGACCGTGCAGGTGCGCGGCATCCTCGGCGAGATCCAGCGCGGCATCAACGCGTCCGTCATGCTGACCGAGGAGGCGGTCAAGCGCGCCGCCGCGGGCAAGACCCGCACCGACTCGACCGTGCGGACCATCGAGGAGATGGCCGCCCGCGTGGAGGAGGGCGTGCAGACCTTCCAGCAGATCGTGGCCTCGACCAACCAGCAGCAGCTCGGCATCGAGCAGGTGATGGGCGCGCTCCAGAACATCCGGCAGGCGAGCCAGCAGACCGCCGCCGGCACCCGCGAGGTCGAGACGGCCTCGGCCAATCTCACCGAGTTGGCGCAGGGGCTGATGGCGTTGGCCGAGCGCTACCGGCTCTGAAGCGGCTCGGATGGACATCCGCCAGCAGCTTCTCGCCGCCTTCGAGGTCGAGCACCGGGAGCATCTCGACGCGATCCGCGCGGCGCTCGCCACCGAGGGCGCGGTGGATTGGCACGACGTCTTTCGCCGCGCCCACAGCCTGAAGGGCGCGGCGCGCGCCGTCGATCTGCCGCCGGTCGAGGCGGTGTCGCATCAGCTGGAGGCTCTGTTCGAGCGCATCAATTCCGGACAGCACCCCCTCGACCGGGAGGCGCGGGCCGCGACCCATCTCGCGCTCGACCGCATCGAGGCCTACGTCGCCGCGGGCGGCGCGGCCCCGATGCCGGACGACGCGATGGCCGCCCTCGCCGCCTGCCTCGACCCCTCCGCGCCCAAACCGGCATCGACGCGCGCACCGGAGCCCGAACCGGCCCAGGCGCCGTCACCCGCCCCCGCGGCGGAACCCGCGGGCGAACCCTCGCTCGCCGTCCTGCGCGTGCCCGCCACCGCCGTCGAGGCGCTGACGCGGGCGAGCCACGGGCTCTGGGCCGCCCTGCCGGGCCAGAATGCGACCGCCGAGCGCGCGACGCGGATCGGGACTCGGGCGCGCGACCTGCGCCGCCGCGCCGAGGCCGCCCAGCGCCCCGGCCAGACCGGGACCGTTGCCGACGCCGCGGCGCTGCGCCGGGCGCTCGCCGACATCGAGGCCGGGCTCGGGGCGCTGGCGCGCGAGGCCTCCGACCTCGCGCTCGGCCAGAAGGCCGCCAACCTCGCCGTCGAGACCGCCGCCGCCCGCGTGCGCGAGGAGGCCGAACGTCTCGCCTTGGTCCCGGCCGAGACCGTGTTCGGCGGGCTCGCCCGGATGGTGCGCGACCTCGCCCGCGCCGAGGGGCGCGACGTCGAGGTGTCGGCCCGCGGCCTCGACCTGCCGGTGGAGCGCATGATGCTCCAGTCGCTCAAGGACCCGGTGCTGCACGCTTTGCGCAACGCGCTGAGCCACGGCGCGGAGCCGCCGGAGGCCCGGCGCCGCGCCGGCAAGCCGGCGGCGCTCGCGATCCTGCTCAGCATCGAGGCGCAGGGCGGGCGCCTCGTGCTCGGCATCCACGACGACGGGCGCGGGCCCGACCTCTCGGCCATCGAGTCCACCGCCCGCCAGCGCGGGCTACTCGCCCCGGACGCGCGGCTCGATCCGGAGGGGCTGCTGGCGCTGCCGTTCGAGCCCGGCTTCTCGACCGCCGGCACGGTCGATGCCCTGTCGGGGCGCGGCATGGGCCTCTCCGTCGTCGCCGAGGTCGCCCGCGCGCTTCATGGACAGGTGCGGCTGAGCGCGCGCCACCCGCACGGCACCTCGCTCGTCCTGACCCTGCCGCTCTCCGCCGCCCGGCGCCCCTTGGTGATCGTCGAGGCGGGCGGGACCCGCTACGCCCTCCCGAGCGGCGCCGTCGAGGCGCTGATCCGGCTCGATCCCCAAGGCCTGGATACCGTGGCGGGCCGTCCCGTCGTCCCGGTCGAGGGCGAGGGAGAACGCGCCGGCACCACCCTGCCGGTCGCATCGCTCGCTGCCCTGCTCGGCCTGCCCGAGGCCGGGCGGGAGGCCGGGCGGGAGGCCGGGACGGTACAGGCCCTGCGGCTGCGCGGGGCGCAGGGGCGCTGCGTCGTCACCGTCGAGGCCCTGCACGACGTGCGCCGCCTCCTCGTCCTGCCGGCCCCGCCGATCGGGGTCGATCCGGCGCTCGTCACCGGCACCGTGGTGCTCGGCACCGACACGCCGGCCCTGGTGCTCGATCCCGACGGCCTCATCGCCCGTCTCGGACGCGCCGGGCCGAGACCTTCCCCGGACCGTACGAAAGGATACAGTTCGGGCGACGGAACGATGGCGGAGAAACGACGTTCGACCATTCTTGTCGTCGACGATTCCATCACGACCCGCACTCTGGAGAAGAGCATCTTGGAAGCGGCGGGCTACCGCGTGATCGTCTGCGTCGACGGGCAGGAGGCGCTCGACCGCCTGCGCGCGCGCATCGAGCCGGTCGACCTCGTGGTCGCCGACGTGGAGATGCCGCGTCTCGACGGCTTCGGTTTGGTCGAGGCCCTGCGCCGCGAGGAGAGCTTCGCTCGCCTGCCCGTCGTCCTGATGACCTCGCGCGGCGACGAGGCGGATGTCGCCCGCGGCCTCGAACTCGGGGCCGACGCCTACCTGACGAAGCAGAAATTCGATCAGCGCGAACTCCTGGATACCATCGGTCAGCTGCTGTGAGCGGGGGAAGCGATTCTCTGGCGCCCAAGGGGCGCGTGCGCGTGCTGGTGGTCGAGGATTCGCTCGTCGTCCGGACCCTGCTGACCCACATCATCACCCGCGATCCGCGGCTCGAACTCGCGGGCGCCGTCGAGTCCGGCGAGGCGGCGCTCGCTGCCCTCGACACCGTGCGGCCCGACGTGATCTCCATGGACATCCGCTTGCCCGGCATCGACGGGCTGGAGACGACGCGGCGCATCATGGCCGACCGGCCGACGCCGATCGTGGTGATCGCCGATTCGGTCGAGGATTCCTCGCTCAAGATCTCGATGAACGCGCTCCGGGCCGGGGCGCTGTCGGTGGTCGAGAAGCCGGTGGCGACGACGAACGACGGCTACGACGCGGTCGCCGGCCAGATCTGCACGCAGCTGCGCATCATGGCCGCGGTCCCGGTGATCCGCCGCCGCCCGATCGGCGCCGAATGGGCCGCGCGCAGGGCCGCCCCCCCGGCCGAGGCGCCGGCCGTGTTCGAGCCGGTCTCGGCCGCGCCCAGCGTTCTCGCCATCGCGGCCTCCACAGGCGGCCCGCCCGCCTTGGCAAAAGTGATCGGCGGGCTTTCCGCGGACTTCCCCCTGCCGATCCTGCTGGTGCAGCACATGGGCGCGGCCTTCATGGAGGGGTTCGCGAGCTGGCTCGACGGCGTGGTGGCCCTGCCCGTCGGCCTCGCCCGCGACGGCGAGATCATGAGCCCCGGCCGCGTCTACGTGGCGCCGGGCGACCGGCATCTCGAACTCGGCTCCGGCGGCGTGCTGCGCGTGGGCGACGCCGCCCCGGTCGGCGGCCAGCGCCCGGCCGCGACCTTGCTGTTCGCCTCGGTCGCCCGTCAGGTCGGGCCGCAGGGGATCGGCGTGCTCCTGACCGGCATGGGCGAGGACGGTGCGACCGGCCTCCTCGACATGCGCCGGGCCGGCGCCGCCACGGTGGCCGAGCACGAAAGCTCGGCGGTGGTCTACGGCATGCCGGCCGCGGCGGTCCGGCTCTCGGCGGCCTCGCGGGTGCTGCCGCTGGAGCAGGTCGCGCCCCACCTGCTGCGCCTCGCGCAGGGGAGGCCGGCATGAGCCCGTCCGCGACGGAGTCCGCGCGGGAGCACCGCCTGCTGCTGGTGGAGGATTCCGAGACCCAGGCGCTGGAACTGCGGCTGCAACTCGAAGCCCAGGGGTTCTCAGTCCAGCGCTGCGCGACGGCGGAAGCGGCGCTCGACCTCCTCAACACCGACCTGCCCGACCTCGTCGTCGCCGACCATCACCTGCCCGGCATGAACGGCGACGAGTTCACCCGGCAGATGCGCCTGTCCCTGCGCACCCGCGCGCTGCCCGTGGTGATGCTGACGAGCGCCCGCGACGGCGAGCGCCACGGCTTCGAGAGCGGCGCCGACGCCTATGTCGAGAAATCCGCCGACCGCGATCTGCTGGTGCTGCGCATCCGCGCCCTGCTGCGCGAGCGCAAGAGCGGCGCGGCGGAAGGGCCCTCCGGGGCCGCCTTCCGCCGGGGCCGGGTGCTGATCGTCGATGGCAGCGCCACCTACCGCGCCTTCTTCACCGGCCTGCTCTCGCAGGAAGGCCACACCGTCGTGGCCGCCGCCGACCAGGCCGCGGCGCTCGCGGCGCTCGACGAGCCGGGGGCGAGCTTCGATTGCGTCACCCTCGACCTTGTCGGCAGCCCCTATGACGGCATCGCGCTCTGCACCGAGATCGGGGCGCGGCGCCTCAAGCAGGGGGAGGCCGGCGGGGCGGGCTTCCCGCTGATCGGCATGGCCGGCGCCAAGCCCGACAAGAGCCTGCTGGTGGCGGCCTTCGCCGCGGGGGCCGACGACGTCGTCTCGAAAGCCGACGGCGAGGTGCTCGCCATGCGGGTGCGCGGCCTCGTGCGCCGCCGCCTGCTTGAGGAGGACAACCGCCGCATCTCCGGCGAGTTCGGCGACCGGGAGCGGGAAGTCGAGCGTGCCCGCGCCGAAGCCGAGGCGGCGGCCGCCCGCGCCGCGCTCGCCGACGCGCTCCAGCAGGCCAACCGCGACCTGGAGGACGCCAACCGCAAGCTGACCGAGGCGCAGGCCAAGCTGGTTCAGGCCGCCAAGATGGCCTCCCTCGGCGAACTAGTCGCGGGCATCGCCCACGAGATCAACAATCCGCTCGCCTTCATCCTGGCGCATCAGGGCACCGTCGAGCGAATCCTGAGCGAGCTGCCGCCCCCGGACGCTCCCGAGAGCTCCCGCGCGTTGATCAAGGCGCGCGACCGGGTCGGCTCGATGCGGATGGGCCTCACCCGCATCCAGGAACTGGTGCTGAATCTCCGAAAGTTCTCGCGGCTCGACGAGGGCGAGCGCGGCCTCGTCAACGTGCCGGAGGCGATCGAGACGGTGCTGGCGCTGATCCAGCACAAGCTCGGAACCCGCATCGCCGTCCGGCGCGATTTTTTGGGCCGGGCCGAGATTCACTGCACACCGGCGCTCCTCAATCAGGTGGTGATGAACATCCTCGGCAACGCCGCCGACGCCATCCCCGGAGACGGCACGATCACGATCGCGACCGCCTCGGACGAGGACACCGACACGATCCGCATCAGCGATACGGGGCCTGGGATTCCCGAAGAGTTGCGCGAGAAGATCTTCGAGCCGTTCTTCACGACGAAGCCGGTCGGCTCGGGCACCGGGCTTGGCTTGGCTTGGCGATTGCCTACAGCGTCGTTCAGGCGCATAGCGGCTCGCTGACCGTGGAGACGGCCCCGGGTGGGGGCGCAAGCTTCGTCATCGGCATCCCGAGGCAGTCGGCAGCGGCATGAGCAGAGGCACGATCCTGGCCGTCGACGACGAGCCGGACATCCTGATCGCCCTCGAAGACCTGTTCGAGGACGAGTACCGGGTGCTGACCTCGGCCAAGCCCGAGGAGGCGCTTCAGCTTCTGCGCGACGAGCCCGACATCGCCGTCGTCGTCTCCGACCAGCGCATGCCCGGCATGACCGGCGACGCGCTGCTTGCCGAGGCCCGCCGCTTCCACGAGGCGCAGGCGATCCTGCTCACGGGCTACGCCGACATCTCCGCGGTCATCGCCGCGCTCAACCGCGGCGGCATCATCGGCTACGTCGCCAAGCCCTGGGACCCGACGCTCTTACGCGCCACCGTGCGCAACGCCTATGAGCGCCACCGCCTCGGCCGCGATCTCGCCACCGAACGCGCCCTGCTGCGCGGTCTCCTCGACCACGCCGAGGAAGCGATCTCGTTCAAGGACGCGCAGGGGCGCTTCGTGCGCCTCAACGCCCGCAAGGCGGCGCTGATGGGCGCCGAGGTCGAGGCGAGCCTTGGCCGCACCGAGACGCAGATCACCGACGCGGCGCAGGCACACGAGGCAGAGGCCGCCGACGCGCGTGCCGTGGCGACCGGCGAGGCGGGCTCGACGGTGATCGCCCGCGGGGCGCTCGGGGCCGAGCGCTGGTCGCACATCATCCGCGTGCCGATTCGGGGGCTCAGCGGGGAGGTGACCCACCTCGCCACGATCGAGCGCGACGTGACCGAGCAGAAGAGCCTGGAGGCGCGGCTTCGCCAATCCGACAAGATGCAGGCGCTGGGCACGCTCGCCGGCGGCATCGCCCACGACTTCAACAACCTGCTCACGGCCATCCTCGGCAGCCTGGAGCTGGTCGGCCCGAAGATCGCCGACCAGCCGCGGGTCAAGCGCCTCGTCGACAACGCCACCGGTGCGGCGCAACGCGGCTCGGCACTGACCAAGCGGCTCTTGAGCTTCAGCCGCTCCAACGATCTGAAGGCGCGGCCCGTCGATACGAATGCGCTGATCGAGGGCATGAGCGCCCTGTTCGGCTCCAGCCTCGGCAGCCTCGTCACCGTCGCCCGCGACCTCGACCCCGGCATTCCCCGCGCGCTGGTCGATCCCGACCAGCTCGAACTCGCCGTGCTCAACCTCTGCATCAACGCCCGCGACGCCATGCCGGACGGCGGCACGGTGACGATCTCGACCCGCCGCGCCGACATCATGGACGATCCCGACCTCAAGCCCGGCACCTACGCCGTCGTCACGGTGGCCGACGAGGGAACGGGCATTCCCCCCGAGTTGCTGGAACGGGTCTGCGAGCCGTTCTTCACGACGAAGGCGGTGGGGCAGGGGACGGGACTGGGCCTCGCCATGGTGTTCGGCCTCGCGCAGCAGGCGGGAGGCCGCTTGCGCATCACCAGCGAGGTCGGCGTCGGCACCCGGATCGAACTCGCCCTGCCTCAGGCCGAGGACATCCCCGAATCGGATGCCGCCGAGACCGTGCCGGAGGTGGCCACCGCCGCCGCGCCGGCCCGCATCCTCGTCGTCGACGACGATCCGGAGGTGCGCCACGTGACGGCCTCCTTCCTCAGCGATTTCGGCTACACCGAGACCGAGGCCAAGGACGGGCGCACGGCGCTCGCCATGATGGAGGAGGGGGGCGATTTCGACCTCGTGGTCGCCGACCTCGCGATGCCGGGAATGACCGGCGTCGAACTCGCCGCCGCGATCCGCAGCCGGTTCGAAGGCGTGCCCGTGCTGCTGCTCACCGGCCATGCCGAAGCCGTGCCGATCCCCGACGATTTGCCGGTAATGCAGAAGCCGTTCGCCTCGGCGGAACTCGCCGCGCGGGTGTCGCAGTTGCTGGCCGGCGGGGTCTGAACCGCCTCGAGTCGTCACACGCCGCGAACCGCGCATTCCCTCGCCCCGCACGCGGGGAGAGGGGGGAGCTGGCCGAACCGGAAGAGACCAGCCGAATACGGTACAAGGTTCGATCCGCGTCCCGACCGCCACATCCGCGCGATCTTGGCTTCAGACGATTGCGCTTCGCCGCGTCCGGACCGAAGATCGCCCCGTGCCGGCGGGACCGGTTCGCGAGACGATTCTTCTCAAGGAGCCGATCATGACCAGCGTGAACGTCGAGATGGTGAAGTGCGCCTGCCCGGACTGCGTCTGCGTGGTCTCGCTTGAGGGTGCCGTGAAGCGCGAGGAGAAGGCGTTCTGCTGCGACGCCTGCGCCGACGGCCATCCCGAGAAGGACGGCTGCGACCACGCCGGCTGCACCTGCCACGGCTGATCTCGGTTTTCAGGGCAACGGCAGCTCGTAGAGCCGCGCCGGCAAGCCCTTGAACGGGGTCTCGACCCGGAACAGGTGACCGGCCATCGGATCGATGGCCGGATCGCGCCCGCGCAGGCAGGTCGTCACGTAGAGCGTGGTGAGGTCGGGGCCGCCGAAGGCGCACTTCGTCACCAGCGCCGTCGGGATCGGCACCACGCGCTCGACCGTCCCGTCGGGGCGAAAGCGGGTGATGCGCGAAGCACCGTAGTGGCAGATCCAGAGATGGCCCTCGGCGTCGAGCGTCAGGCCGTCGGGCTTGCCCCAGCCGTCCTCGAAGCGGATCAGCGGCTCGGGCGGACCGATCTCGTCGCCCTTGAGCGCATGGGTCCGCACGATGCCCTCGGCGGTGTCGATGGTGTAGAGACGCCGACCGTCCGGGCTGACGACGGGCCCGTTCGTCACCGCCGCGCGACCGCCGAAGGTGACGAGGGTTTTTCCGTCGTAGCGGTGATAGCTGCCGGTCTCGGCCTCCTCCGCGTCGTCCATGCTGCCGAAATAGAGATCGCCGTCGGGGCCGACATTGCCGCTGTTGAGACGGTTTCCCGCCGGAAAATCGTCCGGGCGGACGATGGGGCGACGCGTCCCATCGGACAGATTCAGGGCCGCCACGCCCGAGCGGAAACCCGCGACCACAATCTGCGGGTCGGGTGTCGGCAGGGCGAAGCTCAGCTTCTCGTCGAGGGCGAACCGCTTCGTCTCGCCGCTCCCGGTCCAGTGCCGCCAGATCGCCGGGTTCTCGATATCGACCCACATCAGCGAGGCGTCGCGCGCGTCCCACAGAACCTCCTCCCCGAGGGTGCAGCCGCAGGCCACGGCGACGCGGACGGGTTCGGGATGGGTCGTCGGGGTCATCGGGGCTCCAGGCAAGGCTTCGTGCGGTCAACGCCCGTCCGCGGCGTTGGTCGCGCGCGATCAGCGGGTCGCCTCCGCGATGATCTCGGTGTTGATGGCGAACGCCGCCATCGCGCCCTCGGCGGCGGCGACCACCGCGAACTGCACCCGGCGCGAGGCGTCACCCGCCACGAACAGGCCCGGCACGTTGGTGCGCTCGTACTCGCGGGTCGGCACGACGCTGCGGGTCTCGTCGAGTTCGCAGCCGAGTTCGGTGATGAGCGGGGAGGGGCTGCAGGCAAACGGCATCACGAAGAGCGCAGCGCAGGGGATGTCGGTGCCGTCGCGGAAATGCAGGCGGTGCGGGCGCATCCCGTCGCCGTCGAGCCGCTCCACTGCTGCCTCGACCACGCGGATGCCGTTGCGGGAAAGCCGCGCGCGGTCCTTGTCCGAGAGGTCGCCGTCCGTACCGTCGGTGCAGAGGCTGACGTCGCGGCTCCAGCCCGACAGTTCGAGGGCGAGCCCACAGCCGCCATGGCCGCGCCCGTAGATGGCGAGCGGCCGGTCGCGCACCTCGTAGCCGTCGCAATAGGGGCAGGAATGGACGCCCGTGCCCCAATAGGTGTCGAAGCCCGCGACCGGCGGCAAATCCTGGCGCAGGCCGGTGGCCAAAATCATCCGCCTGGATCGCGCGCTGCGCCCGTCGGCGAGGCGCACGGAGAAGCCGCTCCCGTCGCGGGAGGCCCCGGTCACTTCGATGTCGCGAATCTCGACAGTGTCGTAGCGGGCGAGGTCGGCCCGTCCTTTCGCGCGCAATTCGGCGGGCGGGGCGCCGTCGCGGGTGAACAGGCCCCAGGTCGCGGGGGTGCCGGCGTTGCGGGGCTCGGCCGCGTCGCAAAGCAGCACGCGTCTCCGGGCGCGGCCCAGGATCAGGGCGGCGTTAAGCCCGGCCGGGCCGCCGCCCACGATGATGACGTCATACATGGAAGTCTCCCGGGTCGACCCGGGAGACAAGCGTTCGCGTGGAGAAGAGTTCAGGCGGCCGACTTCACCGGCACGCCCTTCTCGGACAGGAACTGCTGCAGCTCGCCCGACTGGAACATCTCGCGGGCGATGTCGCAGCCGCCGACGAACTCGCCCTTCACGTAGATCTGCGGGATGGTCGGCCAGTTCGAGAAGGCCTTGATGCCGTCGCGGATGCCCATGTCGTCGAGCACGTTCACGCCCTTGAACGGCACGCCGAGGTAGTTGAGGATCTGCACGACCTGCCCCGAGAAGCCGCACATCGGGAATTGCGGCGTGCCCTTCATGAACACGACCACGTCCTGCGACGCGATCTCGTTCTGGATCGTGGTGTTGATGTTGGTCATCGCGCGGGTCCTCGTCGGCGTTTCGTTCGAATCCGTGGGTGTGAAGTCAGGTCTGCCCGGAGGATTTCAAGGCCGTGCCGCGCCGGTGGCGGCACGCATCCCCGTCAATCCTGCGGGACGCCCGTGGTCAGCGCAAGGGCGTGGAGCACGCCGCCCATGCGACCCTGGAGTGCGCCGTAGACCATCTGGTGCTGGGCAACGCGGGTCTTGCCCTTGAAGGCGGACGAGATGACGGTCGCGGCGTAGTGGTCGCCGTCGCCGGCGAGATCCTTGATCTCCACCGTCGCGTCGGGCAGCGCCTGCCGGATCATCGACTCGATCTCGCGCGCATCCATCGGCATTGCGGTCTCTCCGGTACTCGTCAGGCGGCGGGGGCGGCCGGCTGGCTCGCCATGTAGGCGGGAAACCAGCCCTCGTGCGCGGCCTTCAGTTCGGCCACGGATATGGTCTCCTCGCCCGGCAGTGCCAAGCTGTCGCCGCCGACGATACCGATCGTGGCGGCATCGATCCCCTGCGCCGAGGCGCTGTAGAGGAGGTCGGCCGCGGCTTCCGCCGGCACGGCGATGAGGTAGCGGCCCTGGTCCTCGCCGAACAGGTAGGCGTGGGCGGGCAGCGCGCCGTCCGGCACGGCGGGGAGCGTCGCACCGATCCCGCCGGCCATCGCCATCTCGGCGAGCGCCACGGCGAGGCCGCCGTCGGAAAGGTCGTGGACGGTGTCGGCGATGCCCGACACGATCAGGCTGCGCACGAAGTCGCCGGCCCTGCGCTCGGCGGCGAGGTCGACGGGCGGGGGGGCGCCCTCCTCGCGGCCAGCGATTTCGGAGAGATACAGCGACTGGCCGAGCCAGCCTTCCGTGCGGCCGATCAGGACCAGCACGTCGCCCTCGCGCTTGAGCGAGAGCGTGGCGTGGCGCTCGACGTCGTCGAGGACACCGACGCCGCCGATGGTCGGGGTCGGCAGGATGCCGACGCCATTGGTCTCGTTGTAGAGCGAGACGTTGCCGGAGACGACGGGGAAGTCGAGGGCGAGGCAGGCCTCGCCGATGCCCTTGAGGCAGCCGACGAGCTGGCCCATCACCTCGGGTTTCTCGGGGTTTCCGAAGTTGAGGTTGTCGGTGATGGCGAGCGGGCGCCCGCCCACCGCGGTGATGTTGCGCCACGCCTCGGCCACCGCCTGACGCCCGCCCTCGACCGGATCGGCCTCGCAGTAGCGCGGCGTCACGTCGGTGGCGATGGCGAGGCCCTTCGGGCCGTCCTCGATGCGCACGATCGCCGCGTCGCCACCCGGCTTCTGCACGGTGTTGCCGAGGATGAAGTGGTCGTACTGCTCGTAGACCCAGCGCTTGGAGGCCAGTTCCGGGGAGCCGATCAGGCGCTTCAGCGCCTCGGCGTTCGAGATCGGCGCGGCGACATCGGCGGCGGCGATCACCGGCTGGTGGGTGTTGGCGATGTGGGGGCGGTCGTAGAGCGGGGCCTCGTCGCCGAGTTCCTTGATCGGCAGGTCGGCCACCGTCTCGCCGTGGTGCTTGATGACGAAGCGGAGCGTATCGGTGGTGTGGCCGATGATCGCGAAGTCCAGGCCCCACTTCACGAAGATGGCCTGCGCCTCGGCCTCCATACCGGGCTTGAGCACCATGAGCATGCGCTCCTGGCTCTCCGACAGCATCATCTCGTAGGGGCTCATGCCCTCTTCGCGGGTCGGCACCTTTTCCAGATGCAGCTCGACGCCGAGGTCGCCCTTGGCGCCCATCTCGACCGCCGAGCAGGTCAGCCCCGCCGCGCCCATGTCCTGGATCGCGATGACGGCGCCCGACGCCATCAGCTCCAGGCAGGCCTCCAGCAGCAGCTTCTCGGCGAAGGGATCGCCGACCTGCACGGTCGGGCGCTTCGCCTCGCTCGCATCGTCGAATTCGGCGGACGCCATGGTGGCGCCGTGGATGCCGTCTCGCCCGGTTTTGGAGCCGAGATAGACGATCGGATTCCCGACGCCGGTGGCCGCCGCGTAGAAGATCGCGTCGGTGCGGGCGAGGCCGACCGCCATGGCGTTGACGAGGATGTTGCCATCGTAGCGCCGATGGAAGCCGACGAGACCGCCGACGGTCGGCACGCCGAAGGAATTTCCGTAGCCGCCCACGCCCGCGACGACACCCGAGACGAGATGGCGGGTGCGCGGATGGTCCGGCGAGCCGAAGCGCAACGCGTTGAGCGCCGCGATGGGGCGCGCGCCCATGGTGAACACGTCGCGCAGGATGCCGCCGACCCCGGTGGCCGCGCCCTGGTACGGCTCGATGAAGCTCGGGTGGTTGTGGCTCTCCATCTTGAAGACGCAGGCCAGCCCGTCGCCGATATCGATCACGCCCGCGTTCTCGCCGGGGCCCTGGATCACGTGAGGGCCCGAGGTCGGCAGCCCGCGCAGATGCTTGCGCGAGGACTTGTAGGAGCAGTGCTCGTTCCACATCGCCGAGACGATGCCGAGTTCGGTCAGCGTCGGCTCGCGGCCGACCAGCGCGCGGAAGCGTTCGTATTCGTCCGGCGTCAGGCCATGCTGACGCACGAGCTCGGGAGTGATCGGAACGTCGTTGCGAAACATCCGCAGACCTTGCTCGAAACCGTCGTCGCGCGAGACCCTAAATCTGTCCCGCCGCCCCCGCGACCTACCCCAGAAGGAGGCTGGTGCGACGCGGGCTCCGCTCTAGAGCGGAACGGGGGCCGCTGCCAACACCCAACGGCATCGCAATAGGATCGCGCGCGATCCGGTCTGCGCTTTTCCTCACGTTTCGCTGAATGAGGAACCTCAGATGCGGGCGGGGCCTGCCGCGAGACGGGCGACCGCGGCGTGGACCGGCTCGGGCCCGGCGACGAAGGCGGCATAGTCGAAGGCGGCGGGCGCCCGGCTCGACATCAGAAGCTGGAAATGCATGCGGAACAGGTTCCAGCGCCGCCGGGCGACGAGGGCCGGCTCGATCAGGTCCTCGATCGAGACGCGCAGCACCGCGATGCGTCCCGGCGGCGGCGCGGGCAGGCCCGACGCGCTGAGCGGATCGCGCAGGTGGATCGACAGCCAGTCCCATTTGGCGCGCACGTCGAGCCAACCGATCCGGGTCTCGGCGCCGATCCGGGCGAGCGCCGCCCGCGTCCGCTCGGCTCGTGCGTCGAGGGTGATCCAGGGGATCACGCTGCCGATGGTGACGAGCGTCACCGGCGTGCCGCGCCCGCCGTAGCCGGGGTCCAGCGCCAGGACGCGATCGAGGGCCTCCAGCGCGAGGAAGCTCGATGAGGAATGGCCGATCACCACGATCTCGGAGGCCTCGCCTTCCGCGGCGCGGATGCGCTCGGCCCAGGGGTCGAGGCGCTGCCGCATCGCGGGCTCGCGGCCCGAGGCGTGGTCGTGGGTGAAGGCGGTGTCGTCGACGAGATGGGCGACGTAGAGCGGCTTGCCCCGCGTCACGCGCATGACGAGGCCGAGGATCGCATAGGCGAGGGGCGGCACGAGAAAAGCGGCGGCGAGGGTGGGGAGCGGTGCGATCGACACCATCGCGGCGGCCAGCGCGAGGCTCAGCACGACGAAGGCGAGGTAGAGCAGATGGACGCCGAGGATGACGCGGTGGAAGCGCCGCGCCTCGCGCCGAAACGCCTTGAGATAGCCGCTGCGCCACAGCCGCCACCACAGCACCGGCACCGCGGCGAGCCGCCGCAGGTTGGTGCGGGGGAAGCGGGCGCGCACGATGTCGTCCCAGCGCAGCAGGCTGTAGCGGACCCGGGTCGTCGCGCCGTCGATCTCGCTCGTCACGTCCCAGTCGAGGCTGATGCCATCGCCGGAACGAACGGGCTCGCTCACCGCCATGCAGATGCCGCGGCGCTCGGCGGTGATGCGGCTCTCGCGGCGAAACAGCCCCCAATAGGTCTCGGGCTCGCGCGGGTCGAAGCCCGGCAGGTAGAAGACCTGCCGCACCGGCTCGGAAGGGTCGGGGCGGGAGATGGCGGGCGGCCTTTCTTTTTTCGAATTGCGGCCGGCGGCCTGTCCCTTGGCCTACACGATGGCGAGCGGGCGGCGCGAGAGCAAAAGGGCAACGCCTCGGGCTTCAAACCCAAGGCCGTCATTCCGGGACCGCGGAGCGGAACCCAGAATCCATCCGTGATGCGACGCTGAACACGGCGTCGCGGCCAGTCGTGGATTCCGGGTTCGCTTCGCGCCCCGGAATGACGGCGGTGGGTGAAGGAATGCCGCGTCACCCCACCTCCAGCCACTCCCTGAGCTTGGTCCAGCGGCGACGCACGGTGCCGTCCTGCACCGCCATGCGGATCGCCCGCGGCTGGCCGACCAGCACGACGAGGCGGCGCCCGCGGGTGAGCCCGGTGTAGAGCAGGTTGCGCGCCAGCATGGTGCGGTGCTGCGTCACCAGCGGAATTACGACAGCCGGATATTCCGAGCCCTGCGCCTTGTGGATCGTGGTGGCGAAGGCCGGGACGAGAGTATCGAGCTCCGTGAAGGGGTAGACCACGGCGCGCCCGTCGAAATCGACGCTCAGCGCTTCCTCCGCCATGTCGATGGCGGCGACGGTGCCGAGATCGCCGTTGAACACGTCGCGGTCGTAGTCGTTGCGGGTCTCCATCACCCGGTCGCCGGGGGCGAAGCGCCAGCCGAAGCGCTCGACCTGGACGGGCGGATCGGGGTTCAGCACTGCCTGGAGCCGGTGGTTGACGTTGCGGCTCCCCATCGTGCCGCGGATCATCGGGGTCAGCACCTGGATGTCGCGCGCCGGATCGAGGCCGAAGCGGCGGGGGATGCGGCGGGCCACCAGTTCGACCAGGGTGTCGAGGCCGGCCTCGGGCTCCTCGATTGCGACGATGTGGAAGTCGCTCGGCTCGCCCCGCGGCGGCGCCTCGGGCAGGCGGCCGGTGTTGACCCGGTGGGCGCTGGTGACGATCCGGCTCTCGGCGGCCTGCCGAAAGATCTCGGTGAGGCGCGCCACCGGCACGCGACCCGACGCGATCACATCGGCGAGCACTTGGCCGGGTCCAACCGAAGGGAGCTGATCGACGTCGCCGACGAGGATCAGCGCGGCGCGCTCGGGCACCGCCTTGAGCAGGGCGTGCATCAGCGGCACGTCGACCATGGAGGTCTCGTCGATGACGACGAGGTCGGCCTCGAGGGGGTTCGCGTCGTCGCGCTGGAAGCCGCCGTTGCGGGGGTTGATCTCCAAGAGGCGGTGGATGGTGCGGGCCTCGATGCCCGTCTGCTCGGCCATGCGCTTGGCGGCGCGGCCGGTCGGGGCGGCGAGCAGCACCCGCACGCCCTTGGCCGTCAGGATGCGCAGGATCGCGTCGAGGGTGCTGGTCTTGCCGACGCCGGGGCCGCCGGTCAGCACGCAGAGTTTTTTTGACAGTGCGAGGCCTACGGCTTCGGCCTGGGAGGCGGAGAGCGCCTTGCCGGTCTTCGCCTCGACCCAGGGACGGGCAAGGCCGAAATCAATCTCCGGCCAGGGCGGTGAGCCGGCGGCGCGGTCGAGGAGGCGGGCCGCCATCGCCCGCTCGGCCCTGTGCAGGCCCTTCAGGAACAGGCACGGCTCGCCGGCGAGCGTGTCGGCCACGACCTCGCGGCCCTCGCGGAGAGCCAAAGCGGCGGCACAGCGCACGAGATCGGGGGCGACTTCGAGCAGTTCGGCGGCCGAGCGCACCAGCGCCTCGACGGGCAGCCCGCAATGGCCCTCGTCCATCGCCTTCTGGAGCGCGTAGGATACGCCGGCGGCGAGCCGCTGCGGCGCCTCGCGGGCGAGGCCGAGGCGAAGGGCGATCGCATCCGCCGTCTTGAAGCCGATGCCGCGAATGTCGCGGGCCAGCCGGTACGGGTCCTCGGCCATGACCTTCAGCGAATCCTGGCCGTAGGTGCGAAAGATGCGGGTCGCCCGCGCGGTGCCTACGCCGTGGGCGTGCAGGAAGATCATGATCTCCCGCACCGCCCGCTGCTCGGCCCAGCCCTTCACGATGCGGGCGGCGCGCTTGGCGCCGATGCCCTCGACCTCGGTCAGCCGTCCGGGCTCGGCCTCGATGATCTCGAACACGGCCTCGCCGAAGGCCGCGACGATGCGCTTGGCCATGAGCGGACCGATGCCGCGCATCTGGCCCGAGGCGAGGTAGCGCTCGATGCCCTCGATGCCGGTCGGCGGGGTGACCTGCAGCGTCTCGGCGCGGAACTGGAGCCCGTGCTCGCGATCGGTGGTCCAGCGGCCGGACGCCGTCATCCACTCGCCCGCGGCGATGGCGGGCGCGTGGCCCACCACCGGCACGAGGTCGCGCTTGCCGCGGGCATGGACCTTGAGCACGCAGAAGCCGGTCTCGGCGCTGTGGAAGGTCACCCGCTCGACCGAACCCGCCAGCACATCCATGGACTCGATCCGTCATGGTTTCGAAAGGACAAGTCCTTTCGCGGGTCCAGGGCAGGGCCCTGGCCGGCGGAGCCATCATGGGGCTCTGCCCCAAACCCCGCCAAAGGGATGATCTCTTTGGGAACCCCGGACTTACGCGGCTCGTCCGCGGGCGGGCTTCTTGGCCGGTGGCCAGCCCAGGGCACGGAGACGGGCCTTCGCGTAGTCGCGCACCTCCTCGCGGGTGCCGTTCGGCATGGCGTTGAGGATGGTCTGCGTGCGCTCGTCCAGCATCAGGTCGGTGACGGCGTTGATCGATCCGGCCTCGTCGATCAGGCGCTTCAGGTCGGCCTCCTGCTCGGTCACCTCGTCGAAGGCGGGGGGCGCGTCGTAATCCTCGTCCACCGCGCGGATCGGCACGCCGTGGTTCTGGCGGAACTCGTCGGCCTCCTCCTCGGAATAGACGAGGCCGTGCAACTCGATCAGCTTGAGGATGACCCGGTCCTTCGCCCGCTTCTCGGCCATGGCGTAGACGTAGGCCGCCTGCCGGCCCGAGACGCGGTAGTTCACGTTCACCAGCGCCTCGCCGATCGACCACTCGATCCGCTCCTCGCCGGCCTTCTCACCGGGCATGCGGCCGGTCACGAGGATCACCGCCTCGTCGCGCTCCGAGCGGATCAGCGTCGGCGGGTCGAAGCGGATGCGGGTGTGGGCGGCGATGCGCTCCAGCGTCTTGTGGTAGATCACGGCCGTGCCCTGCACGCGCCAGACATTGCCCGCGAAGGGCTCGCCGTAGCGCACGAGGATGTCGGCGATCTGCTTGTCTGCGGTTCTCATGGTTGTGTCCCTGAGGCCCGTGAGGGAGTACGCTGCGGCCGCGCTTGTTCGTGTTTTGTTCTGTTGATGATTTATATGTGGATAAGTGTGGACATCGCAACGCGTCCGCCTGCGGCGGCCGGTCGCTGGGTGCTGTGGATAAGGCTGTTGAGAGGATACCTCAGCCGGGCCCCGATCCACGGCCGGCGGCGTCGCTCAGGAACTCGCGGATCGCGTCGGTGAACCGCTCGCCATAGGCCTCGCGCTTGCGCTCCCCCACCCCGTGGATCGAGCGCAAAGCCCAGAGGTCGACGGGCTTGCCGCGCGCCATCTCGATCAGCGTCCGGTCGGGAAACACCATGAAGGCGGCGATGCCCTCCGCCCGGGCGATGGCGGCGCGCAGGCCCCGCAGGTGCTGGAACAGCGCCTCGTCGGCCTCGTTCAGCCCGTCCGCGGCGTCCTCGCTCCGGGTGGTGCGGCGGCTGCGCGGCTCGGCCTTCTTCGGCTCCGGGTCGGGGCGCACCTGAACGGTCTCGCGGCCGAACAGGATCGCCTCGCCCTTCTCGGTCATGACGAGGCCGCCATAGCCGTCGGTGTTCTCGGCGACCGCCCCCGCGGCGAAGAGCTGACGCAGCAGTGCGCGCCACGCCGCCACCGGCTTGTCGGCGCCGACCCCGAAGGTTTTCAGCGCCGTGTGGCCGTTGCGGCGGATCGGCTCGCTCTCCTTGCCGTGCACCACATCGCAGACGTAAGCGGCGCCGAAGCGCTGCCCGGTGCGCACGATCGCCGACAGGAGCTTCTGCGCCGAGACGGTGCCGTCGATGAGCGAGACGCCGCCGCGGCAGAGGTCGCACCGCCCGCACGGTTCGCTCGCCTCGCCGAAATAGCCGAGCAGCGACTGGCGGCGACACACCGCGCCCTCGCACAGGGCGATCATCGCCTCGAGCTTGCGCCGCTCGACCCGGCGGCGCTCGTCGGGAATCTCCTTCTCGTCGATCTGGCGGCGACGCAAAGCCATGTCGTCGAGGCCGTAGAGGGTGAGCGTGTCGGAGGGCAGGCCGTCGCGGCCGGCGCGGCCGATCTCCTGATAATAGCCCTCGATGTTGGTCGGCATGTCGGCGTGGCAGACGTAGCGCACGTCCGGCTTGTTGATGCCCATGCCGAAGGCGATGGTGGCGGTCATCACCACCCCGTCCTCCTGCAGGAACGTGTCCTGGTTGCGCGCCCGCGTGCCCTGGTCGAGGCCGGCATGGTAGGGCAGGGCGCTGAAGCCGTCGGCCTTCAGCGTATCGGCCAGCTGCTCCACGCGCTTGCGCGACGAGCAGTAGATGATGCCGCTCTCCGAGCGCCGGTTCTTCAGGAACCGCTCCAGCTGCCGCGTCGGGTTGTCCTTCGGCTGGAAGGTCAGGCGGATGTTCGGCCGGTCGAACGAGTGCACGAAGGTCTTCGGCGGGCGCCCGGCGGGAAACAGCCGCTCGGCGATCTCGGCGCGGGTGGCGGCATCCGCCGTGGCGGTGAGCGCCAGCGTCTGCACGTTGCCGAGCGCCTCGCGGGCCCGCGCAATCTCGCGGTATTCGGGCCGGAAGTCGTGGCCCCATTGCGAGACGCAGTGGGCCTCGTCCACCGCCAGCCGGCACACGCCCGCGCTCTGCAACGCCTCCATGCAGCCGTCCATCAGCAGCCGCTCGGGCGAGACGAACAGCAGCCGCAGCTCGCGCGAGCGGATCTTGCGCCACGTCTCGCGCGAGGCCGTCTCGGCCACGGTGGAGTTGAGGGTCGCGGCCTCGATGCCGAAGGCATGCATCTGCTGCACCTGATCGTGCATCAGCGCGATCAGCGGCGAGACCACCACGGTCAGCCCGTCATCGACCAGCGCGGGCAGCTGATAGGTCATCGACTTGCCCGAGCCCGTCGGCATCACGGCGAACACGTCCTGCCCGTCGAGCACGGCGCCGATCACCTCGTCCTGCCCGGGCCGGAAATCGTCGTAGCCGAAGGTTTTTTGAAGCGCGGCACGGGCCTCGGCGAGGCGAGCGGACATGGGGTCTCGGAGGGCTTGGAGGATCGGGAGAGCGCCCGCTCATCGCGGCCGGGCGGCAGGCAGCCTTATCGCAGATGCCCGATGCTCGCGCGAGCCGATGCGCCGCAGGGGCCCGCGGCCGTCATGAGTCGCCCAAAAGAATCCGCCCGTCAGCGACGCGCACGAGGTCGGCCCGGCCTTCCAGCTCGCAGAACAGCGCCGGGTCGGCGCCCGTCATCCAGACCTGGCTCTCCAGCGCTTCCAGCGCATCGAACAATCCGCCGCGGCGGCGCGGATCGAGATGGGCGGCCACCTCGTCGAGGAGGATGAGGGGCGAGAGACCGCTCATGGCGCGCACGAGGCGGGCATGCGCCAGGACGAGGCCGATCAGCAGCGCCTTCTGCTCGCCGGTGGAGGCGGTCGCCGCCGGCACGTCCTTGGGGCCGTGGCGCACCACAAGGTCGGTGGTCTGCGGGCCGATGAGCGTGCGGCCCGCGGCGCGGTCGCGATGGCGACCCTGCATCAGCGCCCGGCGGAACCGGTCCTCGGCCTCCAGCGCCGGCCAGACCGCGACGAGGTCGTCGAGGTCGCCCTCCAGCCGCACCGAGGCCCAGGGGAAGGGCGCGGCGTCGTCCCGCGTCTGCGCGATCAGCCGGTCGAGGCGCTCCACGGTCTCGCGGCGGGCGAGCGCCACGGCGACGCCGAGTTCGGCGGCCTCGCGCTCCACCGCGTCGAGCCAGCGGGTATCGTCCGGGCGCTCGTCGAGCAGGCGGTTGCGCGAGCGCAGCGCCCGCTCCATCGCCGAGACGCGGGCGCCGTGGCTGGCATCGACCGCGAGCACCAGCCGGTCGAGGAAGCGCCGGCGGTCACCGGCGGGACCGCGGAACAGCCCGTCGAGATCGGGGGTGAGCCAGACGACCCGCAGGAATTCCGAGAAGGCGACGGGCGAGGGCGCCGCCGCCCCGTCGATGCGGCAGACTCGCGTGCCGCGCGCTTCGTAGACCGGCGGCTCGTAGCCGGTGCCGAGCCGATGCTCCGCCTCGCCGCCGTCGAGCGTCACCGACACCGCGAAGCCGCCGGGGCCGGTGACCCGCGCCATGGTGGCGAGATCGGCCCGGCGCAGGCCCCGGCCGGGGCAGAACAGCGACACCGCCTCCAGCACGTTGGTCTTGCCCGCCCCGTTCTCGCCGACGAGCGCCACGAAGCGGCGCGTAGTCGAGAGATCGAGATCGATATGGTTGCGGAAGTCGCGGGCGATCAGGCGGGTGAGGCGCGTCGCCGGGGGGGCTGGTTCATTCATACGGCAGGAGGCCGGACCGATCCCGGGCGGAGTGGATGACGCGATCGATCAGGACGTCTTCGTCGCTGACGCGGTGGAGGATCAAGTAGGAGTGGAACACGAGGATGCGGACGTCGGCCGCGATCTCCGGTGCCGGCCGTCCCTGGTACGGGGTGCGTGACAAGGATCGGCATCGCTCGCGGAACTCGGCGACGAAGCTCACGGCGCGCTTCGGGTCGTCGCCCGCGATGAAGTCGCCGATGTCCCTCAGGTCCGCCCGCGCCCGTCGCGAGATGACGACGGGTCTCACGAGCCGGCCGTCTCCTTCACCTCGTAGCGCGCGGCGAGCGCATCGAGCACATCCTCGACCGGCTCATAGTCGCCGCTTTCGACACCCTCGGCCCAAGCCGTGCGCAACTCGGCAAGCCGCGCCTCGCGCTCGCGGAGGAGGCGGATACCCTCGACAACGGCCTCGTCGGTCGAGGCATAGCGCCCGGCCGCGACGAGATCATCGACGAAGGCCGCGTGTTCCGGCGTGAGTACGACGGGTTTGGACATGGGCTCCCTCGCACCGGCCAATCTAGCCGGTCGATCCGACCGAGGCGAGGGACCTTGTCGCCTCACACCCGCATCGGCATCAGCACATAAAGCGCGGGCGCCCCCTCGCGGTCCTGGATCAGGGTCGGCGAGCCCGGATCGGCGAGCTTGAACAGGGCGGTGTCGCCCTGGAGCTGAGCGGTGATGTCGAGGAGGTAGCGGGCGTTGAAGCCGATATCGAGGGCGCTCGATTCGTAGTCGGCGTCGAGTTCCTCGGTCGCCGAGCCGGCATCCGGGTTGGTCACCGAGAGCGCGAGGCGCCCCTCCGTCACCGAGAGCTTCACGGCGCGCCCGCGCTCGGACGAGATGGTCGAGACGCGATCGACCGCGCGAGCGAAGACGTCGCGCTCCACCGTCAGGCGCTTGTCGTTGCCGGTGGGGATGACGCGCTGGTAGTCCGGGAAGGTGCCGTCGATCAGCTTCGAGATCAGGGTCACGCCCCCCGCGAAGGTGAGGCGGATCTTGGCCGGCGAGATCTCGACCGCGACGTTCTCGCCGCCGTCGTCCACGAGCTTCTGAATCTCGGCCACGGCTTTGCGCGGCACGATGATGCCCGGCATGCCGCGGCTGCCCTCGGGCGCCGCGGTCTCGACGCGGGCGAGCCGATGCCCGTCGGTGGCCACCGCCCGGAGCTTGGCCTCGCCCTCGACCTCGATCGCGTGGAGATAGATGCCGTTGAGGTAGTAGCGCGTCTCCTCCGTCGAGATCGCGAACTGGGTCTTTTCGATCAGCAGCTTCAGCTCGGAAGCCGGAATCGAGAAGGAATGCGGCAGCTCGCCCGCGGCGAGATCGGGGAAGTCGCCCTCGGGCAGCGCGCCGAGCGCGAAGCGCGAGCGGCCGGAGCGGATCGTCATCTGCCCGGTCTCGCCGGAGGTCTCGAGTGAAACCTGCGCGCCGTCGGGGAGCTTGCGGACGATGTCGTAGATGACGTGGGCCGGCACCGTGGTGGCGCCCGCGTCCAGCACGTCGGCCGGCACGGTCTCGGTCACCTCGATGTCGAGGTCGGTCGCCTTGAGCTGCAGGCCGTTCTCGGACGTGCGCAGGAGGACGTTGGAGAGGATCGGGATGGTGTTGCGCCGCTCCACCACCCGGTGCACGTGGCCGAGCGATCTGAGGAGGGCCGCGCGCTCGACAGTGACTCTCATCGACAAACCCGTGATCTCTCGCAACGAAGCCCGCCCGCCAGCGGCCCGGCCCTGAGCCATGAGCGGGAAGGGGCCGCACAGCTTGGCGAAGCGACCCCGCGAAGGCAAGGGCGCGGAAAAGACTGTCCCGCTTTCGCGCGCCTCGAAGCTCGATGAGTGCGCGGGCGGCGCATCATCGTCTTCGATAACCCTCGGTCGTCATTCCAGGGCGCCGGAGGCGAACCCGGAATCCACGACCGGCCGCGACGCATCACGCAGCCGCGCATCACGGGTGGATCCCGGGTTCCGCTGCGCGGCCCCGGGATGACGGTGGGGAAGTTTAGAAGCGGTTCGAGGCCGTCCGCCGCGCCCTCAGTCCTGAAGCATCCGCTTCAACAGCTCGACCTCATCGCCGAGCACCGCGTCCTCGCCGATCTGCTTCTCGATCTTGCGCACGGCGTGCAGCACCGTCGTATGGTCGCGCCCGCCGAAGCGGCGGCCGATCTCGGGGAGCGAGCGCAGCGTCAGCACCTTCGAGAGGTACATGGCGATCTGACGCGGCTTGACGACCGCCGCGGTGCGGCGCTCGGACAGGATGTCGGACCGCGAGACGTTGTAGCGCGAGGCCACCAGCTTCTGGATGTCCTCGATCTTCACGCGCTTCGGCTCGCGGTTCTTCACGAGGTCGCGGATCGCCGATTCCGCGGTCTCGACCGTCACCGGGGCGCCGGTGAGCGTGGCGTGCGCGAGCAGCCGGTTGACCGCGCCTTCGAGATCGCGGCCGTTGGCCGTGATCGCGCGGGCCACGTAGGCCGAGACCTGGGGCGAGACCTCGAAGTTGGGGTGGCTCTGACGGACCGCCGCGAGGCGGGCCGAGAGGATCGAGGTGCGAAGGCCCTCGTCGAGGTTGCCGATCTCGACCACGAGGCCGCCCGCCAGCCGCGAGCGCACCCGCTCGTCGAGGGTCTCCAATTCCGTCGGCGGACGGTCGGAAGCGACGACCACTTGGCGGCCGGAATCGATCAGGGCGTTGAGGGTGTGGCCGAACTCGGTCTGGATCGACTTGCCCTGGATGAACTGCACGTCGTCGAGGATCAGCAGGTCGATCGCCCGCAGCTTCTCCTTGAAGGCCAACGCGCTCTGGGTCTTCAGGGCGTTGACGAAGCCGTACATGAAACGGTCGGCGGTCAGATAGATGACCCGCCGGCCCGCCTCGCGGGCGGCGTGGCCGGCCGCGTGCAGCAGGTGCGTCTTGCCCAGGCCCACGCCGGCATGGACGTAGAGCGGGTTGTAGAGCGCGCCCTCGCCGTCGTTGCGGGCGATGCGCTCGGCCGCCGCGTGAGCGAGCGCGTTGGAGCGGCCGACGACGAAGCTCGCGAAGGTGAGGCGCGCGTCGAGCGGCGCGCCGTTGAGATCGACGCCCGCGTCGCCGCGGGGCACCGCGATCTCGGTCTCGACCATCGGGCCGGGGCCCTGGAGCGCCGCTTGGGTCGCGGTGGCGTGGAGGCGGGTCAACGGGCCGCTGGTCGGGCTCGGCTTGCCCGCGCTCGGGGCCGGGCGGGCGGGGGCGGAGGCGCCGCGCACACCGACCTCGATGCGGCCGATATTCTCGGCCTCGGCCCGGAACGTCGTGAGCACCCGGTCGATGTAGTGCGATTCGATCCAGCTCTTGAGGAAGCGGGTCGGCACGGTCAGCCGCGCGACGCCGCCCGAAACTTCCTCCAGTTCGAGCCGGGCGAACCAGCTCGCGAACACGTCCTCGCCGAGTTCGGCCCGCAGCCGCCGCTTCACCCGCCCCCAGGCGGCGGAGACGTCGACGCCGCCCCGCCCATCGCCGCCATTCCCGCCGTCCGCCGTGCTGCCGTCGAGGTGCATCGAAACTCTCCTCGCAGCCGCCCGGCGGACCGGGCGGCTGCGTACGCAGAACAAAACGAGAGGAACCACCCGAGTCGGGGTGGCACCCGATGAACTCCGCGGCGTGTCAAGAGGCAGGCCGGCGGTTGTCGCTCAAGAACGCTGTGTATCAACAATCCTCTATCGTTCTCCTAACAGCGGGACGATCGGGGACAACTTCTTCGCCAGCACGGCGTCGTGATCCGGCGCCCTGCGAGTCGAAAGCGTGAGGGCATCTTGGGGAAGACTCGCGCGCCAGCGGTGCTCACCTTGTGGGATGCCCCCGCCGGCAAGGTCTTGTTAATCTACACGTCTAACCGCGACCCCGCGAGTCGATAACGATTCGAACGTGGTTAACGGATACTTGCCACTGTCGACGCCTGCCGACGCAAGGGGCAATCCGGGACAAGTGCGCGACTCCTGTGGAGAACAGACGGAGTCCGGTGCACGGTCGCGGGCGGACGCGATTGGGTGGCGCGGGGTTCTGGGCATGAAAAAAGCCCGGCACAGGGCCGGGCTCGGGTCGTCCGTATTGATGTGGTCCGGCTCGCGTCGAGCCGGGCCGGGGCCTCAGGCAGCGATGGCCTTCACGCGGGCGGCGAGGCGCGAGACCTTGCGCGAGGCATTGTTCTTATGAACGATGCCGTGCTGGGCGGCGCGCATGATCTCCGGCTCGGCGGCGCGCAACGCGGCCAGCGCGTTGGTCTGGTCGCCGGAGGCAATGGCCTCCTCGACCTTGCGGACGAAGGTGCGCATGCGGGAGCGGCGCGAGCGGTTGATCGCCGTGCGCTTGGCGATCTTGCGGGTCATTTTCTTGGCCGACACGGTGTTGGCCATGGGGCATCCTCGTCTGGTCGCGGCGGCAACGACCCGAGCCGGGTTCTTCCCCGTGTCGGTCAGCGCAGCCTGAATGATTGGCAATGGCGAAGCGCCCGGTCACCGATAGCGGCCGGCCGCGGAGCGCGTCCTATAGCGATGCCCCGGTTTTCCGTCAACAATTCGTCCCACGGCCATCGCTTCACACGATGGCCGTCGGCTTCCTCCCCCCTCGGACGCCGGCGGCCGCATCCGCGGCACGGGTCCCGTTTAGCCGGACGCCTCTGCAACGCCGCCGCCGCGCGAGACGCCGTTCGCGCCCAGCCCCAAGCACAGCCGTCCTTCGAGCGGCGGCTCCGGCGGGCGACCCGGTCATCGGGCCCGAGCGATTCCTCGCCCCGAACCGCAGCAGGAGCGTTGCCAAGCGCGATCCGATCCGCTAATGCCGCGTCCGGTTCGGTGACGGCACCGCCCGCCGAACCCGCGCTGCGGTAGCTCAGTGGTAGAGCACCTCATTGGTAATGAGGAGGTCGAGAGTTCAATCCTCTCTCGCAGCACCATCTAACTCATTGACCCTCAGTAAAATCGTTGCGCCGCAAGCGCTTTCGCCCATTCTGGCGTCACAATTCGTGTCACAAACGAAGGGTTCGATGGCTGGTGCCGTGCACCACCTGACCCAACGCGACGACGCGTTCGATGCGCGGATCGTCGTGCCCACCGACCTCCGGCCCATCATCGGGAAGACCGAACTCCGCGTTGCGCTTTGGATCGAACCGGAAGCTTGCCGAGCACACCCTTCACGCCGCCGTCGCCGAGATGCACGGCGGTCGGCTCGCCCATAGCCACTTCTCCGAAGAACTGTCTCTTGATGAGCGCCAGCGTTCCGCCGAAGTGACGGGCGTGACGTTCCAGGTCGAACGCCAGCTTCACGACGTCGGCGACGCGCCGTTCACCCCAGGCCCCGCGCTGCCGCAGCCATCGCTTGGTTGGTCGGAGGCGCCTCGACGCGACGCCGATCTCACGATGTTTCGCTCCGGTCACCAGGCAACCAGGGCGGCCGGGAGAACCTCCGCAAGACGGAGCCTACAAACAAGCTGAGGGAGCAGTTGCGACCCCCTTGTTCGGCTGGCTCGAAAGCCGCTGATCCGGCAGCCTTGAGCATCGCAATTCACATGCCTGTCATCATCCGCTGGTTAAGCGGTGTTTGGATGATACAAAGTTCCGAATTATGAACGACACGGCGCAGTCGTGCGTCGGAGATCGTGCGCATTATAAACAATTTTACCTGGGAATTTGCGAGATCTACAGAAGCTAAATCAATCTGATGGCCGGCTAATCTTGCAGCTCCAGGGGGATGATGCTCGTGCGCACCTACGAAATTCAGGGTTCGGGCGCGGTCTCGATGCTCGCCGGGCAGACGGTGACGACGAGCGGCGTCGTCACCGCGATCGACTCGAACGGCTTCTACCTCCAGGACCCGACGGGCGATGGCGATGCCGCGACCTCGGACGCGGTGTTCGTCTTCACCCGCACGGCGCCCGCCGTCGTGGTCGGCCAACTCGTTGAGGCCACCGGACAGGTCTCCGAGTTCACACCGAGCGGTGCCGCGCCCCGCAGCCTCTCGACGACGCAGCTCACCGCGACCGCCGCGGGCTCGGTGCAGATCCTGGCCCAGGCCGATCAGGCCCCCGACATCACCGCCGTACAGATCGGCGGCACGGGCGGACTGCTCCCGCCGACCGAGAGCCTCAGCGACGGCGCGGCCTTCTTCGAGAGTCTGGAAGGCATGCTGGTGACGGTCAAGGCGCCCGTCGCCACCGGCCCGACCAACAGCTTCGGCGAGATCTTCACGGTCGTCGACGACGGCGACGCCACCAACGGCGCGAGCGCGACCGGGCTGACGGGGCGCGGCAACCTGCTGACCGATCTCGGCACGCCGGCCTTCGGCGACACCGATACGGCCGGAGGCGACTTCAACCCCGAGCGTATCCAGATCGACGATGATTCCGGCCTGCTGCGCGGCTTCACCACGCCGGCCGTGAATGTCGGCGACCAGCTCTCGGACGTGACCGGCATCGTCACCTACGAATTCGGCAACTATCAGGTCAGCGCCACACAGGCCTTCACGGTGGCCGAGCCAAGCTCCCTCGTGCGTGAGGACGGGGCGCTGTTCGGTAATGCGAGCCGCCTGCTCGTAGCGAGCTACAACGCCGAGAACCTCGACCCGACCGACGGCACCGCCCGGTTCGAGCGGGTCGCCTCCGAGATCCTCGGCGCCCTCAACGCCGCCGACATCGTCGCACTCCAGGAAGTGCAGGACGGCAACGGCCCGACGAACACGGGTTTGACCAGCGCCGGAGCGACCCTCCAGGCGCTGGTGGACGCCCTCAACGCGGCGGCGCCCGCGGGCGTGACCTACGCCTATATCGACAACCCGTTCATCGGCGACGACACCAACGGCGGCGAGCCCGGCGGCAATATCCGCACCGCCTTCGTCTACCGCACCGACCGGGTGAGCCTCGTCGACGACTCGCTGCGTACGGTCGGAGCCGACGGCAGCCCGCTCAAAGCCACGGACACGAGCCAGCAGACCGACCCGCAAAACCCCTTCTACGGCTCGCGCCCGCCGCTCGCCGCCGACTTCACCTTCAACGGCCAGACCGTAACGGTGGTCAACAACCACTTCACTTCGAAGGGCGGCAGCGCTCCCCTGCTCGGATCCGACCAGCCGCCCTTCAATGCGGGCGAGGTCCAGCGCGCGGCGCAAGCCCAGGCCGTCAACGGCTTCGTCGACCGGCTCCTGGCGCAGGACGCGAGCGCCAAGGTCATGGTCGTTGGCGACCTCAACGAGTTCCCCGGCGAGCAGCCGCTGAGCGTCCTGAAGGGCGAGGCGAGCCTCACCGACTATTCCGTGCCGGGCGACGACCCGATCGACGCCGCGGCCACCTACACGCCGGGCGGCACCGCCATTCTCTCCGACCTCATGGACTCGCTGCCTGAGGCCGAGCGGTACGACTACGTTTTTGAGGGCAACTCCCAGACGCTCGACCACATCCTGGTCACGGGCGGCCTGCGGCAGGGAGCGGAGTTCGACATCGTGCACATCAACGCCGAATTCGCCGACCAGACCAGCGACCACGATCCGCTGCTCGCGAGCCTCGTCGTTCCCGCCGCCGTCGTGAACGGCGTCGCGATCCTGGAGGAAGGCGACTCGACGCTGACCGGCTCGACCACGACGCCAGTCGCGACCGAGACCCTCGTGACCCGCCTGCTCGGCACCTACGCCACCGGCTCAGGGAGCGGCTCGGCCGAAGTCGTCGCCTTCGAGGCGTCGAGCGACCGTCTGTTCGTGATGAACAACGTCACCGACCGGATCGAGATCGTGAACCTCGCCGATCCGACGACGCCCGCCAAGACCGGCGAGATCGACGTGGCGACGCTGGTCTCGGGCTACACCTCCGAGAGCGGCATGAACTCGGTCGCGGTCGCCAACGGCGTGCTCGCGGTCGCGATCGAGGCACCGGTGAAGTCCGATCCGGGCACGGTCGCCCTGTTCTCGACCGCCACGGGCGCCCTCATCAAGACGCTCACCGTCGGCTCGCTGCCCGACATGCTGACCTTCACCCCCGACGGCACCAAGCTGCTCGTCGCCAACGAGGGCGAGAATCCCGATGACGGCGAGGTCGAATCGGCCGGCTCGGTCTCGCTGATCGACCTCTCGAACGGGGCCGCCAACGCCACCGTCTCGACCACCGGCTTCTCCGCCCTCGACGGCTCCGAGGACGGCCTGCGCGCGGCCGGTGTGCGCATCTTCGAGGGCCTGTCGGCTTCGGCCGGCCTGGAGCCCGAATACATCGACGTCTCGGCGGACGGCACGCGCGCCTACGTGACGCTGCAGGAGAACAACGCGGTCGCGACCTACGACATCACCGGCACCAGCCCGGTGCTGCTCTCGATCCTGCCGCTCGGCCATGTCGATCACGCGCTCGCCGGCAACGAGGCCGACTATTCCGACCGCGACGGGCCCGGCACCGGCTCCGACAGCCAGGGCAAGATCAACATCGTCGCGGCGCCCATCAAGGGCCTCCTGATGCCCGACGCGGTCTCGACCTGGACCGTGGCTGGCGTCACCTACTTCGCCACCGCCAACGAGGGCGATTCGCGGGTCGACGGCTCGGACGAGTCGCGTCTCAGCGCCATCGACCTGAACGACGCGGTGTTCGGGAGCCAGGAAGCCGCGCTCAAGAGCGAGGATTACGCCGGCCGCCTGACCGTCTCGAACATCGACGGCGACACCGACCCGACGCAGCCCGGCGTGGAGGAGATTGTCACCTTCGGCGGCCGCGGCATGTCGATCTTTCGCCAGAACGCCGACGGCACCATCACCAAGGTGTCCGACACCGGCGGCGAATTCGAGAAAATCATCGCCTCGCTGCCGGACGCCGGCACGGTGTTCAACCAGAACGGCGAGAGCGACGGCGTCAGCTTCGACACCCGCTCGGACAACAAGGCGGGCGAACCCGAGGGCATCGACGTCGCGACGATCGGCGACAAGACCTACGCCTTCGTCGGCCTGGAGCGCCAGGGCGGCGTGATGATCTACGACGTCACCAACCCGGCCGACCCGGCCTACGTGAAGTACCTCGCCCCCGCCGAGGGCGACAAGGCGCCCGAGGTCGTCAAGTACGTGCCGGCCACCGAGAGCCCGACCGGCACCGGCGTGCTGCTGGTCGCCAACGAGGTCAGCGGCACGGTGACCGCCTACGAGGTCGATCTACCCGAGACCACGCCCTACCGCCTGCAGATCCTGCACGCCTCCGACTTCGAGGCCGGGCTGGATGCCGTCGATCGCGCCGGCAACTTCGCCGCGATCGTCGATTACCTCGAGGACACCGAGGCCAACTCGATCACGCTGTCCTCGGGCGACAACTTCCTGCCGAGCCCGTTCTTCGCCGCCGGCAGCGACGCCTCGCTCAAGGAGGTCTACGAGACCGCGCTCGAGACCCATTACGGGTTGGCTGCCGGCACGCTCAACATCACCCCCGGCTTCGGCACCGCCGACATCTCGATGCTGAACATCATCGGCATCCAGGCCTCGGCGATCGGCAACCACGAGTTCGACGCGGGCACCAACGCGCTCGCCAACATCATGCGCCAGACCACGGGCTTCCCCGGGGCGCAGTTCCCCTACCTCTCGGCCAACCTCGACTTCTCGGGCGACGCCAACCTGCGCGGGCTCTACACCAGCGATATCCGGGATGCCGCCGACTATACCGGCTTCCCGCCCGCCGTCGGCGTGGGCGCAAACAACAAAAAGATCGCGCCGGCCACGATCATCACCGAAAACGGCGAGAAGATCGGCATCGTCGGCGCCACCACGCAGATCGTCCAGAGCATCTCCTCGACCGGCGGCGTCGAGGTGATCGGCCCGAACGCCGACGACATGGCGGCGCTCGCCGCGGTGCTCCAGCCGACCATCGACGCGCTCATTGCCCAGGGCATCGACAAGATCGTCCTCGTCTCCCACCTGCAGCAGCTGTCGCTGGAGAAGGCGCTGGCGCCGCTGCTGAAGGGCGTGGATGTGATCGTGGCCGGCGGCTCGCACACGCTGATGGCCGATGCCGACGACGTGGCCCGCGGCCTCCAGCCCGGCGACACGGCCGCCGAGACCTACCCCTTCGTCACGACGAACGCCGACGGCAAGACCACCGTCATCGTCAACACGGCGAACGAATACTCCTATGTCGGCCGCCTCGTGGTCGAGTTCGACGAGAACGGCGACATCATCGCCGACAGCCTCGACCCGAGCCTCAACGGCGCCTACGCCACGACCGACAAGGCGGTGGACGACCTCTACGCCAACCCGATCGATATCGACGGCGACGGCACGGTCGATACCGATCCGTTCGCGGAGGGCACCCGCGGCGACCTCGTGAACGACATCGCCGAGGGCGTCGGCGCGGTCATCAACGGGCAGGACGCCAACATCTTCGGCAAGACCTCGGTCTATCTGGAGGGCCGCCGCGGCGAGGTGCGCACCGAGGAGACCAACCTCGGCAACCTCTCGGCGGACGCCAACCTCTGGTACGCGCAAAAGGCCGACGACACCGTTCTGGTCTCGATCAAGAACGGCGGCGGCATCCGCGACTCGATCGGCGCCATCAGCGCCGATCCGGCCAACCCCGCGGAGTTGCCCCCGGCGGCCAACCCGGAGGCCGGTAAGGCCGAGGGCGACGTCTCGCAACTCGACATCGCCAACTCGCTGCGCTTCAACAACGCGCTCTCGCTGGTCACCCTGACCCCGGAACAGCTCCTCGCGGTGCTGGAGCACGCGGTCGCGGCCACGGCCCCGGGCGCTACGCCGGGCCAGTTCGCCCAGATCGGCGGCATCAGCTTCAGCTACGATGCCGACCGGCCGGCGGGTGAGCGGGTCGTCTCGGCCGCCCTCATCGACGAGGCCGGCAATCCGACCCGCGCCCTCGTCGAGGACGGTGCGGTCGTGGCCGGCGCTCCCACCGCCATCCGCGTCGTGACGCTGAGCTTCCTCGTCACCGGCGGCGACGGCTACCCGTTCGACGACTTCGTCGCGGCCGATCCGAGCTTCGCCAACGTGGTGGCGCTCGATCCCGCCGCGGTCTCCGATGCCGGCCAGGTGGCGAACTTCGCCGCCGAGGGCACCGAGCAGGACGCACTGGCCGAGTACCTCTCGGCCTTCTACCGCGACACGCCCTTCGGCGAGCGCGACACCAACCAGACCCAGGACGAGCGCATCCAGAACCTCGATGTGCGCAACGACACCGTTCTGCAGGGATCCGACCCGACCGTCTCCGTCGAGCAGGGCGCGTTCGAGACGCCGCTTTCGATCGACCCGCCGGGCGCGGCGGGCGTCACCTACACCGTGACCGACCTGCCCGAGGCCGGCACGCTGCGCCTCGGCGATGCGGTCGTCGCGGTCGGTGACACGCTGACCGCGGCGCAGCTCGCGGCGCTGACCTACTCGGTGGCCGACGATGCCCCGACCGGCCGTCAGACGCTCGCCCTCGGCTATGCCGAGGGTGGCGCCGCCCGCGGCTTCGAGGTCTCGCTCGAGGTCACCGCGGCGGTCTCGGCGACCTATAGCGGCTCGGCGGCCGCCGACCGGCTCGACGGCGCGGCGGGCGACGACGTCGTCCTTGGCTTCGCCGGCAACGATCTGCTGCTGGGCGGCAGCGGCAAGGATCTGCTCGATGGCGGCACGGGTCGCGACCGCCTCGTCGGCGGGGCTGGCGACGACCGCTACATCGTCGACAATGCCGGTGATCAGGTGATCGAGGCCGCCGCCGGCGGCGGAGACAAGGTCTTCTCCTTCACGAGCTACACCCTCGCGGCAGGCCAGGAGATCGAAGGACTGCAGTTGCTGGCCACGACTACCGGCGACTTCAATCTCACCGGCAACGCGTTCGACAACACCCTGGTCGGCAACAACGGCAGCAACGTCCTCAACGGCAGTGATGGCGTCGACCGCCTCACCGGCCGCGGCGGTAACGACAGCTACATCGTCGACAATGCGGGCGATCAGGTGATCGAGGCCGCGGGTGCAGGCATAGACAAGGTCTTCTCCTTCACGAGCTACACCGTCGCGGCGGGCCAGGAGATCGAGGGTCTCCAGCTGCTGGCCGCGACCACCGGCGACTTCGACCTCACCGGCAACGCGTTCGCCAACAGCCTGGTCGGCAACAACGGCGCCAACGTCCTCGACGGCGGGGCCGGCGTCGACCGCCTTACCGGGCGCGGCGGCAACGACAGCTACATCGTCGACAACGCGGGCGATCAGGTGATCGAGGCCGTGGGCGCAGGCAGAGACACGGTGTTCGCCTCCACAAGCTACACCCTCGCCGCAGGTCAGGAGATCGAGGGGCTGCAGCTTCTGGCAGCGACGACCGGAAGCTTCAATCTCACCGGCAACGCTTTCGCCAACAGCCTGGTCGGCAACAACGGCGCCAACGTCCTCGACGGTGGTGCCGGGGCCGACCGCCTTACCGGACGGGGCGGAGACGACACCTTCGTGTTCTCGACCGCGCTCGACAACGGCAATGTCGACACCATCGTCGACTTCTCGAACGGTGACATGATCCAGCTGTCGGGCCCGATCTTCACCGCGCTCACCGCGGGCGAACTCGACGCCGACGCGTTCAAGGACGTGGGCGCGGGCGGGACGGTCGATGCGAGCGACCGCATCCTCTACGACAGCGCGTCGGGCGCCCTGTCCTACGACGCGGACGGCTCGGGCTCGGGCGCGGCGGTGCGGTTCGCCACCCTCGCCAACCGGTCCACGCTGAGCGTGGACGACTTCCTCGTCGCGTGAGCTTCGTCTCGGCCGAGGCGACACGACACTCGCCTCGGCCGATCGACCGACAGTTCTCAAACAGCTCATATGTTCGAGTCGTACGCGAGGCTCAGCCATCGCGTGACGGCCGCGGAGTAACTCTGCGCGGCCCAATACGCCGCGGCCGGGTCGTTGCTTTCGACGTCTTCGACAAAGTCGACGAAGGCACCGATGAATTGCTCATGGATTTGCTTGAAGCAGGAGTCAGTAACTCCCGGCAAAGCCGGAGGCTTTATGATTTGGGCCGCTCCAAGCGGCCGCGGGGATCGCTGACGCGGTCCCAGGGGTGTGGCCACCTGCCGGTGGCTGTCAGCGCCAGAGGTTCAGTTGCTCCCGACGCTGATCCTCCTGCTCCTGTTTCTTGGTGTAGGCTCGGATCACGGTTTCGTCTCGACCCACCGTCGAGACGAAGCAGCCTCTGGCCCAGAAGTGTCGCCCGACAAAATTACGCTTTCGCTCGCCATAGACGCGCGCGAGATGGATGGCGCTCTTGCCCTTGATGTAGCCGACCACTTGGGACACGGCGTATTTGGGTGGGATCGTGATCGTCATGTGCACGTGATCGGCCGGAAGGTGTCCTGCCTCGATCCGGCTTTCTTTCTGCTGCGCCAGGGTACGGAACACCTCACCGAGATAGGGCCGAAGGGTCTCGTAACGGGCTTTTCTACGTCCCTTCGGGATGAACACGACATGATATTTGCACGTCCACTTGGTGTGGCTTGAATTCTAGAACTCGTCCATCGTTGAGAATCTTTCCGTGTGCTTGGCGGCTCACGAGACGAAGTTTTCGATGGAACCTGCAGAAAACGTCAAACTGTTACTGCCTCCCCGGCAAAGCCGGGAGAAATCCCTTTGGAATTAGTTCATATATCGAGCTGTTATTCTATTGACAAGTTTGCATTTCGCCAGAATTCAATCCTCTCTCGCAGCACCATTTCATATCCCGATCCCGTGTAAATCCTCCGCACTCCAAGCGTTCCTCTCGATCCGTACGGTCGGGTTTCTGACGCCGGCGCCTCGCGGGGCATCGGATCACGGATCGCCGGGTCGATTGCAGGGAAGCAGATCGAACGGGTCGTGAGGGGTACGGAACTGAGCTGCGGGAGCCGAGTCGGATCCGGTCGCAGCGGCGTCGGCAAGCCGTGATCAGTTCGTTTGGCGCAGCCGCCGCATCGGAAGGCCGTCAGGCGAGACGTACGGGGCGCCTGGGTTCGAGCCCGAGACCGGCGGCGGCCGACGGGTCGAGCACTTCGTCGGTGACCTCGGCGATGGCGCTAGGGGCGAGGCCGGCGATCATCGCCGCTAGGGCGTCACCGGAATCGGTGGCCAGGACGGCGAAGCGGTCGCCCGGCGCGCCGTTGCCGACCGGCTCGTAGACACGGATGACATAGGCCCGCATCGGCCGGTCGCGGCGACGCGACGGGTAGGAAGCCATGACGCCAATTCCCGGCCGCGACGGCGTTCGAGGTCGGGCTCGACCCCGGTGTCGGGGGCGAGCCGCAGCCGTGCGACGGTAGGGCAGGGCAAGTTACTGAAGGCGCACCGGAAATCATCTGATCGGCCGATGTGCTCGGTGCGCCTCGCGTTTTCACGTCGGCCGTGTCGCCCGCGCCACAACCCGTCACCGCATGCTCCCAGGTGCGATATCGGGGCGGCGGTTGCGGCGAGCATGCCGGACCGCGCCGGTCCGGTGCGCGACTTCCCGTTCCCGTGAGCGATCCGGTTCGCCATCGCACGTTCAGCTCGGGCGGACTAATCCTCGGCTTCAGGGGAGCCACGGAGACCTTGGGACGATGATCGACTCGCACGGAACTGCCGGATATCGGCTCGGCCGCATCTCGGTCGCGTCTTTCGCCCTGGCCGCGACCCTGTCCGTCCTGTCGCCCCGGGAGGCCGCTGCGCGCGCAGGCTGCCCGGAGCCGCCGCAGACCGCCGCCGCGCTCGATGCCCGCAGCCCCTATCAGGCCGGATCGAACGCCAAGAGCAAGGACAACGCGGCGTTCAACGAGGCGGCCAATGCCGGGATCAACGGCTTCATCGTGGATATCGAGCGCCTCGCCGATGCCGCGATGGGCGGCGACGTGGGCGCCGCGGAGTGCTTCGGGACGACGATGACCAAATGGGTCAAGACAGCGCCGATGACCGAGACCCTCTCGGGACAGGCCACGCTGCAGCAGCAATGGTTCCTCTCCGCGATCGCGCTGGCGACGATCAAGGCGCGTGCCGGCGGAGCGCGCCTCTCGCCCGAGGTCGAGCGCTGGTTCCGCACCGTCAGCGATGGAGTCCGCGCGTATCAGGATGCGCGGCAGTTCAAGAACAATCTCGCGGCCTGGGCCGCACTCGCGGTGGGCGCGACGGCCTATCTCCTGCGCGACGACGACGGGTGGCGCTGGGCGATGGGACGGCAGGCGCTGATGGTCGACCAGATCCAGCCGGACGGCGTCCTGCCGAAGGAACTGGCGCGCGGGCCGCGGGCCTCCAGCTATCACGTCTTCGCCGCCATGCCGCTCTTCGCGACCAGCCTGATCCAAAGCTGCCGCGGGGGCGTCGATGCCGGACAGGCGGACCGGCTGCAGCGCCTCGGAGGCCTCCTGCGTTCGATCCAACAGGACCCGCAATTCCTGGCCGCGCGGGCGGGGAGCGAGCAATTCCCGGCCAAGGCGATGCCGGCGGTCACCGCACTCCAGGGGGGCGGGCCGCAGAACTACTTCGAGGACAAGCTCGGCGGGAACATCACCAACCTGCGGCAGGCCCTCTCCCGCTGCCGCTGAGGCCCCCGGGGCGCCCGCCCGTCCGGGTGGCCCGTGCCTCTTCCGCCGTTCGCGGGCACGTCGCCGCCGACAGCGGAGGAGGACGTGTCACGCCACGATGAAGTCGGCGGCCGTCAGCACGGCCTTGTTGTCGAGAACGGCGAACTTCACCGCCCCGCGCGTGCCGGAGCCGTCGGGGTCGTAGAACAGGTCGCCGGTCGTCTTCCAGTAGAGGATGCGGTCGTCGGCATCGATCGTCCCGGCGCTGATGTTCTTGAACGCGGTCTCGGCGAGGCCCCCCGCGGTGAGGTCCGCGAAGATGCTCCTCGACAGTCGGATCGTGTCCTCGGATGCGAAATCGGCGATGCGGTCGCAATTGCCGATCAGGGTCTGGGCGAAGGCGTTGGCGCGCAGTCTGAGCCTGGCCGTCTCCGCCGAAGCGTCGAACTGAAGCACCTCGACCTCCTAGCCGGCGGCGAGGGTGTAGGAGACGGCGGCGAGGACCTTGTCGCGACCCTCGCCCCTGGCCTCGACGACACGGTCGCGCGCCGCGTCGATCAGAAAGGTATCGTTGCCGGCTCCGCCGGAGAGCGGGTCGTCGCCTCCCGCCCCGCGTATGTGACGTCCGCCGACGCGACGCCGCGGATCGTGTCGGCACCATTGCCGCCGATCTGCGCCAGGGTGTCGGTGGCGGCATCCCACGACCAGGCGGCGACATGGCTCCCGTCCGAGGCCGGGCCGCCGTAACGGGAGCGGATCGCGGCGATGTCGATCGGGCCGAGCTTCGGGCCGTCGCCGCTGTAGCTCATCACCGTATGGTCGGTGTCGTCGAGACCGCTGTCGATGATCACGTCGCCCTCGAAGGGATGTTTCAGGCCGAGCGCGTGGTCGATCTCGTGGCCGAAGACATGCGCCATATCGCCGCAACGGTAGCCCGCGACCGGATCGTCGACTGGTCACCCCGCCGCGATCAACGAATTGCTGAACATCCACAGCAATGACGATGCGGGTCTTTTGCCGGCCGTAGCCGACCGTCAAAACGGCAGCTTCATACCGGGCGGCAGCGGCAGGCCCTTGGTCAGTTCGGCCATGCGCTCCTGCGCCGTCGCCTCGGCCTTGCCGCGGGCGTCGTTGCAGGCGGCGACGATCAGGTCTTCGAGGATTTCGCGCTCGTCGGCGACCATCAGGCTCGGATCGATCGAGACGCCGAGCACCTGCCCCTTGGCGGTCATCCGCACGCTCACGGCATCGCCCCCGGAGGCGCCTCGTACCTCGACCGTGTCGAGTTCGGCTTGGAGCGAGGCCATCTTCTCCTGCATGGCCTGGGCCTGCTTCATGATGCCCATGAGGTCGCGCATGATCGGTCCGCTCCGGTCGTCTTCGAAATGATCGCTCCGCTGACTTAGGCGTCGCCGCCCGCTGCCGCCAGGGCTGGGGTCACAACCCAACTCAGTTCGAGCGTGCGAAGGGCTGCCGAGGGTGGGGAGCGGTCCCTGGCCTTTCGCCCCGAAGCGGACGTTAGTTTGCACCTGATCTCCGCTCCGGGTTCAATGGCATGATGGATGAACGCGCCACCATCGCCAACCTCGAACGTCGTCTCGCAGAGAGTGAGGCGCGGTATCGCCTCGCGGTCACAGACGGTCGCATGGGAACGTGGCGCTGGGACCTGCGCGACAAGCTCATCTGGGGCGACGCCGCGTTCCTCAATCTCTGGGGCTTCCCGCTCTCAAACGAACCTCGGGGGCTCGCAGACTTCACGGACCGCATGACCCCGCAACGGCAGGCCGAGATGGGCGAAATGGTCACGCGGGCCATCGCGGCAAGCGAGTCGTTCGACGGTCAACTCGCGGTCGTAAATGGACCGACTGCCTTGGTCTGCGCCCGTGGGAGCGTCAGGTAGAACAGCAGACTTCGTCGTCTTGGTTTTCTGGGAAACCTTTCGGCGCCTCAAGCGTAGCGTCGGCTTCAGACATTCCGCCAGAGGACCGAGCGCGATGGAGCCTATGAAGCCCATGGAACCCATGAAGCCCATGGAGCCAATGAAAGGCTCGGAGCCATGGTGGCCGCAGGAGCTCGGCCAGCCCTCTACCAGCGGTGGCCAGAACGGTATGCGCTACGCGTTCTTCCCCGATAAGCAGCGGCTCCTCGTCGAGATCGACGGCAAACTGGCCACCTACGATAGCGGCGACCACCGAATCAGCGGTGTCTCCCAGTCGAACGGCCGGGCACCGAGCTTCTCTACCCAGGATGGCGACGTGAATGTGAACGACCTCAAGGTCATAGATTGAGGGAGGCTCCGGGGTCGAGGATGCGCCGCACCTTACCGTGAGGCCGCGCCTACGCTCAAACAGCCTGCAAGTGACCTCACGAGGGTCCGAGAAGGGTCGGAAGCAGTCCCTCGTATGGTCAGCTATTCGGGTTCTGGACCTAGCCCTCGTCCTCGGGCTCCTCGGGCACGGCCTCGACCGGGCCGGTGGCCGCCGCCACGCCCGTCGCGGGGCCCACGTCGGCAGCAGCCTTGTCGCGCACGTCCACGATCTGCGCGCCGGGGAAGCGGGCCATCACCTCCCGCACCAGGGGATGGGCGGCGGCGTTCTCGTGGCGGGTCTGCTCGGCGGCGCGGGAATTCTGCGCGAGGGTCGGTCCGCCCTCGTCCTTGGAGAGCGCCACGATCCAGCGGCGGCCGGTCCACTCGTCGAGCGCGCGGGCAAGATCGTTGGCGAGTGTCGGCCGGCCGCCTTGCGCGAGGCGGAACTCGATCCGGCCCTCCTCGAAGCGCACGAGGTGGACGTCGCGCTCGAGCGCCACCTTGAGGGCGATGTCGCGCTTCGCTTCGGCCTGGGCCACCACGTCCTCGAACCGCCCGAGTCGCAGGCCGGGGGGCGCAGCGGCCGCGGCCGGGCGGGCGGTCTCCGGGGCCGGGTTGGCCGAAGCGAGCACCGGGCGCGGTGGGGCGGCCGCCCGCGGGGCGGCGAGCGGCGCGCTCTCGCGGGCGAGCGCCGCGGACCCCCGCGCGCCCGATCCGCCGGAGAAGGACCCGCCGGAGCCCTGCGGGGCCGGGCCACCGGAAATCGACTCGTCGCTGCGCAGGCGGCGCAGGGCCTCGTCCGGGGTCGGCAGGTCGGCGGCGTAGGCGAGGCGCACGATGACCATCTCGGCCGCCGGCAGGGGGCGCGGCGCGGCCTGCACCTCGGGCAGGGCCTTGAGCAGAATCTGCCACGCCCGCGACAGGGCGCGCACCGGCAGCCGCGCGGCAAAGTCGGCCCCGCGCACCCGCTCGGCCTCGCTCAGGGTCGGATCGGCGGCGGCGTCCGGCACGATCTTCAGGCGGGTGACGAGGTGGGTGAAGCCGGCCAGATCCGAGAGCACCACCGCCGGGTCGGCCCCGGAATCGTACTGCGCCCGCAACTCGGCGAAGGCGGCGGGCACGTCGCCGCGCATCACCGCCTCGAACAGATCGACGATGCGGGCGCGGTCGGCCAGCCCCAGCATGTCGCGCACGCTTTGCGCCGTGACCGTGCCGGCGCCGTGAGCGATGGCCTGATCCAGCAGCGAGAGCGCGTCGCGCACCGAGCCCTCGGCCGCGCGGGTGACGGCGGCCAGCGCCTCGGCCTCGGCGTTCACGCCTTCCGCGGCGCAGATCTTCTTGAGGTGGGCGGACAGCGTCTCGGCCTCGACCCGGCGCAGGTCGAACCGCTGGCAGCGCGACAGGATCGTGACCGGGACTTTGCGGATTTCCGTCGTGGCGAACACGAACTTGGCGTGGGGCGGCGGCTCCTCCAGCGTCTTCAGGAAGGCGTTGAACGCCTTCTCCGAGAGCATGTGGACCTCGTCGACGATGTAGACCTTGTAGCGCGCCTCGGTCGGCGAGTAGCGGATGCCGTCGATGATCCCGCGCACGTCGTCGATGCCGGTATGCGAGGCCGCGTCCATCTCCAGCACGTCCATGTGCCGGGATTCCATGATCGCCCGGCAATGGCGCCCGAGTTCCGGCATCGTCACCGTCGGTCCGGTATCGGGCTGCCCATCGCGAAAATAGTTGAGGCCGCGGGCCAGGATGCGGGCAGTCGTCGTCTTGCCGACGCCGCGCACGCCGGTCAGCATCCAGGCCTGGGGGATGCGGCCCGCCGCGAAGGCGTTGGCCAGCGTGCGCACCATGGCGCCCTGGCCGATCAGGTCGTCGAAGGTCTGGGGGCGGTATTTGCGCGCCAGCACCCGGTAGGGCGTCGCCGGGGCGGGTAGGCCGGGCAGGCCCGGCGCGTCGGGGAGCGTGCCGTGCGTCTCGTCCATGCGCCGATCGGATTTTTTGGAAGGCCGGCCGCCGGGGCCGCGCGGGGCGCACGGACGGCGAAGGTGGGAGGCTGGACAAAGACCCGCTCGGTCTCGTTAGGGCTGCTTCCTTCCGGACCTGACCCGGTTGGCGAGTGAAACGTCCCTCGCCAACCTCCCGAGGCCGTATATGAAGGCCCGCGCGGCGGGATGCAAGCGCACCGCTCACGGGGCCGGTGGGCCACCCTGCCCGGAGGAGGGACGATGACGGGACGAGCGACACGGTTGGGCTTGGCGGCCGTGCCCGCGCTCGCGGCCTGGGCCGCGCTCGCGGCGCCGGAGGGCGCGGGCCGGGACTGGCAGGGCCGCTACGTCTACGAGCACGATCCCGGCCTCAGCGAGGGCGGCTCGGCCACCCTCGTCTCCTACGATCTCGCCCTCGGCCCTCAAGGGGCCCGCGGCGGCTGCCTGCTGACGATCCGCGGCTTCCAGACCGACGAGCGCATCCTGTGCCAAACGCGGACCGAGGGCTCGACGCTCACCGTCACCTTCCACCGCTACGAGAACGGATCGCTCGTGAACCGCTACGGAACCGCCGTCTACAAGCCCGGCGAGGCCCTGCTCACACTCTCGCGATCCGGGTCGGGCAGCGGCACCGGCCCGATTACCCGCTGGCGCAGCCTGAGGCCGGACGGGGAGAGCGTGGCCGAGAGCGGCGCGTATTTCATGGAACTACGGTAGGATCCCGCCACCGCGGCGGATTTTTCCCTCCGGCCATCCACCGGAATTCGGTTCCGCCGGACCGATCGCCTCGACCGGATGAAGGGATTTGCGCACCGGATCCGGAGCATCGGTCCGAAGGGTAGGGCCCGGCTTTCGGAAATTGCCGATGCGGCACGAGAATCCGGCGCATTCCGACGAAGCGGAAACCGGTTCGTCGCGAGAATGCGCGGCAAGGCAGGAACCTGGAGCGGTCTCCGACATGACGCAATCAGGTCGGAGACGGCACTCGTCGGGTCCGGTGCCGGACGTTCTGTCCTACTCGGCCTTGCGCTTCACGATCTCCAGCGTCTTCGGATCGAGCTTGAGGTCAAACTGCTTGCCGTTGGCGTCGATGGCGTCGTCCACCTCGATCATGCCGTCGTCGAGTTCGATCTCGTCCCACTTGGTGAAGCCTTCCTTCTTCAGGATTTCTTCCACCTTGGCCTGCTGATCGGGCGGCAGCTTCTCGTCGGCGAGCGCCGGGCCGGAGAGCAGGGCGACGCCGACGAGGGCGGCGGCGAGGGGGCGAAACGACATTCAGGCACTCCATCGGGTGGGATGTCCGAAGCGAACGGCCGGATTTCCGCGCGGTTCCGTCTCATTTTGCCGGCTTGCCTTCGCCGTCACGGCTCCGCTTGCGATTGCCAGTCCGCGAACGCCCGTCTGGAGCATCGTGCCGGATATCCTATCCGGCACGATGCTCCAGGTTGTTGCGTCGCATCGGCTTTTTCCGAAAGCCGGTTCCCACCTTTCGGGCCGATGCTGTAGGCTGCAACTTCCACGATTCGAGACGTTTCCCCTGCATGGTCACCCGCGTCGCCACCGTCGCCTTCGAGGGGATCGAGGCGCGCGCCGTCGACGTGCAGGTGCAGATCGCCCCCGGCATGGTCGCCTTCACCGTGGTCGGCCTGCCGGACAAGGCGGTGGCGGAATCGCGCGAGCGGGTGCGCTCGGCGCTGATCGCCTCGGGGCTGGCACTGCCGGCCAAGCGCATCACCGTCAACCTCGCCCCCGCCGACCTGCCGAAGGAAGGCTCGCATTACGACCTGCCGATCGCGCTCGCCGTCATGGGTGCCATCGGCGCGCTGCCGGAGGACGCGCTCGCCGGCTATTGCGTCCTCGGCGAGTTGGCGCTCGACGGCTCGATCACCGCGGTCGCGGGCGTGCTGCCCGCCGCGATGGCGGCGAACGGCCGGGGACTCGGGCTGATCTGCCCGGCCGCGACCGGGCCTGAAGCGGCGTGGGCCGCGGGCGACATGGACGTGCTGGCCCCGCGCTCGCTGATCCAGCTCGCTAACCACTTCAAGGGCAGCCAGGTGATGGCCCGCCCGCAGCCGGCCATCGCGGCGCCATCCGGCGCGATGCCGGATCTGCGCGACATCAAGGGGCAGGAGGGCGCCAAGCGCGCCCTGGAGATCGCCGCGGCGGGCGGCCACAACCTCATCTTCAACGGGCCCCCCGGCGCCGGCAAGTCGATGCTGGCCGCGCGCCTCCCCTCGATCCTGCCGCCGCTCGGGCCCCGTGAACTGCTCGAAGTCTCGATGATCCAGTCGGTGGCGGGCGTGCTCAAGGACGGCGCGCTCTCGAACCGCCGACCTTTTCGCCAACCGCACCACTCCGCCTCCATGGCGGCGCTCGTCGGCGGCGGCCTCAATGCGCGGCCGGGCGAGGTCTCGCTCGCCCATGGCGGCGTGCTGTTCCTCGACGAACTGCCCGAATTCACCCCCCAGGTGCTCGATTCGCTGCGCCAGCCGATGGAGACCGGCGAAGTGATGATCGCGCGGGCCAACCACCGGGTCACCTATCCGGCCCGCTTCCAGCTCGTCGCCGCGATGAACCCGTGCCGCTGCGGCATGGCGTTGGAGCCGGGCTATGCCTGCCGCAAGGGCCCGAACGAGCGCTGCGCCGCGCAGTACGGCGCCCGCATCTCCGGCCCGCTCCTCGACCGGATCGACCTGCGGGTGGAGGTCGCCGCGGTCACCGCCGCCGACCTGATCCTGCCGCCGCCCGCGGAAGGCTCTTCGGAGGCCGCCGCCCGGGTCGCGGCGGCCCGCGCCCGGCAGAACGCGCGCTTTGCCGACAAGGGTCTGCCCGCCTCCACCACCAACGCGACCTGCCCGGCGCCCGTCATCGAGGAGGCCGCCGCCCCCGATGCGGAGGGCGCCGCCCTGATCCGCAACGCCGCCGAGACGATGCGGCTCTCCGCCCGCGGCTTCCACCGAACGCTCCGGGTCGCCCGGACGCTCGCCGACCTCGACGGCGACGCGCGGGTGCGGCGGCTGCATCTGGCCGAGGCCCTGTCCTATCGTGGGCGCGGCGAAGCCCCGCCCGGCCGCCGGCCCGAGGCGCATCCGCGGGCGTGAGGTCGCCGATCCGGGATCGTCTCGCCTCGACCGATAGGCGCGCGCCTATCGGCACTGCTCGTCGAGCATCCGGGCGATGTCGAGCCCGCCGAACGACATTCCGGGCTTGAACGGCGGCCCGGGCATGATCCGCACACGCCCGTTGTCGCTGAACAGTTCGAGCGGCTGTTTCACGCTCCACGATCCGTCCGGGTTGCGCGTGAACTGCGAGCAGTTCAGCTCCATCTGCCCGGTCGGCTGCTGCGCCTGGGCCGCACTCGCGACGAGCGCCAGCGCGGACAGACCCCACAGAGCAGATCGCGACGGCATGAGCGGTTCCTGAGCAAGGCGGCTCGCGAAGGTGTAGGGCTCCGCTGCTCGAAAGCCAGCCTGATGGCTGACCGGTTTCGCCCCCGAGGCCGGCTACACGCCGATCCGCTCCGCCGGGAAACGGAAGACGATGCGGGTCCCGCCGGTCGGCTCCGGCTCGACGCTGCGGGCGCCGTCGAGCTGGCGCACGAGGACGTCGACCAAGCCCCGGCCGGCAGATCCGTGTTCTCCGGACGGTTCGGGCAGTCCGACCCCGTCATCCGCGACGCCCAGCACCACCGCCGCCCCGTCCCGCGCGAGATGCACGGCGACCCGGCCCGGCCGGTCCGGGAAGGCGTGGCGCAGCGCATTCGAGACGCTCTCGCTGAGGATGAGCGCCAGCGGCCCGGCGGCGTCGGCCCGGATCGGGACCGGCGCGAGGTCGAGGGTCAGCGCCACGTCGTCGCGCCCCGTCGCCTCGACGAGGGTGCCTGCGACCTCGCGGGTCAGCTCGGCGAGGTCGCGCGCCTCGTGCTCGCCCTGCGGCATCCGGTAGAGCGCGGCGAGCGCGTCGATCCGCCCGATCGCGATTTCGAGCGCCGCCCGCACCGCCGGATCGGTGCTGTCGCCGCTCTGGTGGACCAGCATCGCGCTGATCATCTGCAGGTCGTTGCGGGCCCGGTGCCCGACCTCGCGCAGAAGCAGCGCGTTGGCGTCCAGCGCCGCTTGCGTCCTGTCGCGCTCGTCGCGCAGGGCATAGCGGTCGCTCACGTCGAGCTGCGAGGCGAAGAAGAACAGCAGCGTGCCGTCCTCGTCGTGGACGGCGCTGAGGAACAGCGCGTTGTGGAAGGTCGTGCCGTCCTTGCGGTAGTTCAGCAGCTCGGCATGGACGTCCCGCTCGGCCGCGATCGCCGCGCGCACCCGCGCGACCTCGTGCATGTCGGTCTCCGGCCCCTGCAGGAAGCGGCAGTTGCGGCCCGTCACCTCGAGCCGGGTGTAGCCGGTGAGTGCCAGGAACGCGTCGTTGGCGAAGACGATCGGGTTGTCGGGCCGGCGCGGGTCGGTGATGATCATCGCCATGCGGGTCGCCCGCACGGCCGCGGCGAACGGGTCGCCCTTGCCGGATCGATGGGCGCTGGCGCGCACCCGTTCGGTCAGCTGCCAGTCGTCGCCCGGCTCCATCCGCTCCTGAACGCTCCCCTATCGCCCTCCCCGAATCGGTCCCGCCGGGGCCGTCGTCAAAGCGCGCGACCATGACCATATCAGGGGAAACCGTTCCGCGACACGAGTTCGACGTCACCTTCGAGGGAAGTCTCATGCTGTTCTTCCGCAAGCGGCCCGAAATGCCTGCCGCCTCCGAGGCCCTGCCGGGCCGGCCCGATCCGCTGCCGACCGCTCAGGCCCACTTCGTCAACGGCAACCCGCTGAAGGGGCCCTATCCGCCGGGCATCGAGACGATCGTGCTCGGCCTCGGCTGCTTCTGGGGCGCCGAGCGCAAGTTTTGGCAGCTGCCCCGCGGCGTCCACGTGACGGCGGTGGGCTATGCCGGCGGATTCACGCCGAACCCGACCTACGAGGAGGTCTGCACCGGCCGCACCGGCCACAACGAGGTCGTGCTGGTGGCCTTCGACCCCGCCGTGCTGCCGCTCGCCGAACTCCTCAAGGTGTTCTTCGAGAGCCACGACCCGACGCAGGGCTACCGCCAGGGCAACGATGTCGGCACGCAGTACCGCTCCGGCATCTACACCGCCGACGAGAGTCAGGCCGAGACCGCGCGCACGGTGCGCGACGCCTACGCCCCCGCGCTCCGGGCCCGCGGCTTCGGGCCGATCACCACCGAGATCGAGCCGCTCGGCGCGTTCTACTTCGCGGAAGCGTACCACCAGCAATATCTGGCCAAGAACCCCGGCGGCTATTGCGGGCTCGGCGGCACCGGCGTGTCCTGCCCGGTAGGCACCGGCATCGCCGCGGAGTGAGGGTCAGGATCGAGCGCGCGTTCCCCTCCCCCTTGCGGGGAGGAGAGCGCTTATCCGGTCCGCTGGGCGCTGCATACAAGCGCCCCTACCGCGCGTGCAGCACCGCCCGGCACGCGTCCGGCAGGCCCGCCAGCGTCATCGGCGGGCGGGGCCGCGGCGGGGTCTTGGGTTTGGGCGGGTTGAGGATCGCCGGGCTGAACCAGTAATCGAGCTCCGCGCCGCAGCCGTCGCCGGGGGGCGGCGGGGCCTGGTCGTCGCAGGCCGCCTCGCCGCCGGGGCAGGCGAGGCGGATATGGTAATGGTAATTGTGCCCGTACATCGGGCGCACCTTGGTGAGCCAGCCGCGATCGCCCCCGGCCTCGCGGCACAGGGCCTTCTTGATCGCCGGGTTGACGAAGATGCGCGCCACCTCCGGCTGGCGCGCCGTCATGCGGATCAGCGCCGTGTGCTGCGGCGTCCACACGTCGGGGTCGATGTCGAGCCGGTCGGGCCGCACCACGTTCGTGGCCGACGTCTCTTCGCGCTCGGCGCGGCTCATGCGGTGGCCCGGCATCGGGGTGAGCCAGACATCGACGTCGAGGCCGAGCTGGTGCGAGGCGTGGCCGGTCAGCATCGGCCCGCCGCGGGGCTGCGACATGTCGCCGACGAGGAGCCCCGGCCAGCCGGCCCGCGGCGCCTGCGAGGCCAGCCGCTCGATGAAGTTCACGAGATGCGGCACGCCCCACATCCGGTTGCGCGAGGGGCGCATCACCTGCCAGTTCGACCCGTCCATCGCCAGCGCCTCGCCGCCGGAGAAGCAGCCCTTGGCATACGAGCCGAAGGATTGCGGCTGGCCGCCGGTCGGCCCCGTGACGCGGCCGAACAGGGCTTTGGCCGGCGTCGAGGGATCGTCCGGGTTGGCGAGCGGCGGCAGGGGCTTCGGATTGACGCTGCCGCGATCCTGCGCGGCGGCCGGCCCTGCGAGGACCAGGAGAGCGAGGGCGGAGAGGGACAGGCGGGGCAGCGTCATGCGCGTCGGTTCGTCCGGATCGGGGGAGGGGCGGCGAGCGCCCGGAACGTGCCCGGCGAGGTGGGCGTTTTTCAAGGCAAGCTGTAACAACGTTGCAGGGCCGCCGCCATGGACGACACCGCACCCGCCGCCGCGGCCCGCCCGCGCAGCCTCATCGCCAGCGACCGCGTCATCGGCACCGACGTGCGCCGGCCCGACGGCAGCCGGGTCGGGCGGATCGAGCGGCTGATGCTCGACAAGGAATCGGGCCGCGTCGCCTACGCCGTGATGAGCTTCGGCGGCTTTCTGGGAATGGGCGAGGGGTTCTACACGCTGCCCTGGCCGGTGCTGCGCTTCGATGCCGGGCAGGACGCCTACGTCGTCGACATCACCGAGGCGCAGTTGCGCGCCGCCCCGGAGCGCTCGCCGGAGGGCGGCGACCCGGACGACGAGCGCGCGTGGGAGGAGCACGTCCACCGGCACTACAACGCGGCGCCCTATTGGGGGATTTGAAGCCTCACGGCCCCGTCAGGAAACCGATCGGCTCCCGCGGCGGCTGGCCGAGCCAGATCAGCACGGCGCCGACACCGAGGGCGAACAGGGAGGCGGGAACGAGGCCGAGCGGGGCCAGCAGCACCGCGTCGGCCCAGGGCGCGATCCTCTCGACCGTCTGGCCGAGCGCCGCGGTGCGATCCTGCGGCAGGGCGTGGATCCAGTCGGCGAGCGTGGTGATGCGCAGGCCGTTGTTGGCGACGGAACGCGCACCGTCGTAGCAGAACTGCACGAAGCCCCCCGCCATGACCACGAGCCCGATCGCGCGGCTGAAGAACGGCAATCCGAGGAAGCGGGCGACGTTTCGCAGCATGTCCGACCTCGCGCGGGCTCGAGCCGCCGCGCTTGGTCGCCTGACTAGGCCGAGCCCGGCGATCCTGGCAAGTTCCTTCCTTGCCGGCCTCAAGCGCCGGCAGCCGCGTCCGCGGCCTTAGGCTTCCCGCTCCGCTAGACGCCTCGGCTTCGCCGAGGCCGCTGCGCGAGGCGCTCTTCGCGCCCGGCCGTACGGCCGTTCCTTCTTCGAGGACGGCTCCACGCCGCGTTGCCAGCGCCGCCGCACCCGTGCGAGACGCCGAGCCCGATGACGGACCCCCATTCCCTCCCGGCCCTGGTGATCTTCGATTGCGACGGCGTGCTGGTCGACAGCGAGCCGATCAGCCTCGGCGTGCTCACCCGCGGCCTCAACGCGATCGGCCTTCCCCTCGACGTCGAGACGGTGCGGGCGCGCTATGCCGGCACCTCCATGGTCTCGATCATGCAGCGGATCGCCACGGAAGACGGCGTCCAACCGCCGGACAGCTTTGCCGAGCGGGTGAAGGCCGAGACGCTGCGGGCCTTCGAGGCGGAGCTGTCGGCCATGGCCGGTATCGCCGAGGCCTTGGCCGCGTTCGATCGGCCGTTCTGCGTCGCCTCCAGCAGCGATCCGGTGCGGCTGCGCCGCTCGCTGACCCTCACCGGCCTGCTGCCGTTCTTCGACGGCCGCATCTACTCCTCGGCGGAAGTCGCGCGCGGAAAGCCGTTCCCGGACCTGTTCCTGCACGCCGCCGCCCGGATGGGCGCGGAGCCCGCCGCCTGCCTCGTGGTCGAGGACAGCGTGCCCGGCGTCCAGGCGGCGCGTGCCGCCGGAATGCGGGTCGCGGGCTTCACCGGCGGCGGCCATTGGGGCCACGACCGGACCGGGCAGGACCTGCTGGCCGCGGGCGCGGCTCGCGTCTTCACGGCGCACGCCGATCTCGGGCGGATCGTCGCCTTGGGCTAAGCCTCGGAGACCAAAGGCGAGACACGTCGGATTCGGCCGAAAACCCGGCGTGTTCTTTCCCTGTCAAGCTGATCTTCGAAAGAACATTCCGTTGACGGTGAAGGCCTGAGCGCTCATCTTCAGCGCGTGCGGTCGTCTCCGCACCGCGGTGATTTGTCCACGGCACGCTTGCGCCGCGTTATCAAACGCTAATGCATCACGGAGCATTGTGCTTCGTGGTCCTCGCCAATCAGGAGGACTTGCCTTGAACGGTCTTTCGCATTTGAAAACTTCCAGACTTGTCGGCGGCAGGGCCGGACGGGGGCGGGAGTGTTGTCGGGCAGTCATGTTGGTGGGCTAGGAGCCCACGCGAACGCCTCACCGACAACCGGCCCTGAAGAGGCCGCAGGAGTTCACCCCGTCATGACCCGTGTCCAACCCTTCGCCGACATCCTCACCGCCGAGGACAGCCCGCCCACGCGCGTGATCGAGATCGGCGACCTCACCGCCGGCATCGCCGTCCCCGAGCGCGGCGGCGTGCGGTTCTTCTCGTCCGAGCGCCGCTTCGACGGCCTCGACGGCACCCTGTTCCGCAATGTCGAGCAGGCGGCCCGCGCCGCCCGCGACAAGAGCCGCCCGACGCGCCTGCGCGCATAAGCGGCGTTTATCCCGAGACGGACTTGCACCGGCGGCCCGAGCACGGCCGCCGGTTTTTTCATGCGCTGCCGACGTCTCTCAGGGCCGCTGCGCCAGGAACTCCAGCACGCCCTGGCGGTGCAGCTTGTCGCCGACGGCGGTGGAATGGTCGCGGCCCGGCAGGTCGAGGGCGCGGGCGTTCGGCATCAGCCGGGCGAGTTCGCTGCCGGAACCCGCCACCGTGTCGAGCGTGCCGACCGAGACCAGCGTCGGCGTGTCGATCGCCGAGAGTTCGGCCCGCGAAAGGGTCTGGCGCGAGCAGCGGATGCAGGCGGCGAGCGCCTTGAGATCGCTCTTCGTCTGCTCGGCGAACATCCGGAACGAAGCCGCCGTCGGGTTCGGAGCGGGCGTGCCGGGGGGCGCCTCCAGCGCCTCGGCGATGTTCTGCGGCAGGCCGCGCCCGTCGACGAGATGGAAGCCGAGGCCCCCGATCAGCAGCGAGCGCACCACGTCCGGATAGTCGAGGGCGAGGTAGGCGGCGATGCGCGCGCCCATCGAGTAGCCCATCACGTCGGCCCGTTCGAGACCGAGATGGCGCAGCAGCCGCAACGCGTCGCCCGCCATCAGGTCGGCCCCGTAGGCCTCCGGGGCGTAGAGTTTCTCGCTCTGGCCGTGGCCGCGGTTGTCCAGCGCGATCACCCGGTAGCCGGCCTCGGACAGGAACTTGACCCAGAGCGTGTTGACCCAGTTCACCGCGTGGTTCGAGGCGAAGCCGTGGATCAGCAGGATCGGGTCACCGGTGCCGCCCTTGGCCGGCACGTCGATATAGGCGATCGCGACGCCGTCGGAATCGAAGGTCTGCATCGTCTCGACATGCAGCCTCGCCCCCCGCGCTGTCAAAGGCCTCAACATCCATCCCTCTCCATCCGGCATGACAGAACGCGCGACTTGCCGCGGCCCCAATCGGCTGGCATCAGGCGCGCACGATGAAGGATTCCCAGCCCTACGGCACCTACGCCCCGACCGGGCTCGTCGCCCGGATCGCGCAGCGGACGCAGACGCTCGACGAGCGTTCCTGGCGCGGGCGGCGGATGGCGATGCTGCTGCGCCGGATCGCGATCTCGCTGCTCGGCGGCCGACCGCTCGATGTCGAGCGCTACGGCGCGCGGATGCGGCTGCATCCCTACAACAACAATTGCGAGAAGAAGGTGCTGTTCACGCCGCAGTTCTTCGACTCGCAGGAGCGGGCGATCCTGAAGGCGCGCCTGACGGACGACGCGGTGTTCCTCGATGTCGGCGCCAATATCGGAGCCTACGCCCTGTTCGTGGCGGCGCTCACCGGCCCCCGCGCCCGCATCCTCGCGGTCGAGCCGCAGCCCGACGTGTTCGACCGGCTGGTCTACAACATCGGCCAGAACCCGTTCGGCACCGTCAAGGCCATCGCCTGCGCGGTCGCCGACCGGGCCGGCGAGCTGACCCTGTTCATCGATCCGCGCAACCGCGGCGAATCGAGCGTGAAGATCGTCGGCACCCACAAGAGCGCGGCGATCCGCGTGCCCGCGGTGACCCTGCTCAGCCTGTGCCGCTCCGAGGGCATCGAGCGCATCGACGCGATCAAGCTCGACGTCGAGGGCGCCGAGGACCTGATCCTGGAGCCGTTTTTGCGCGAGGCGCCGGAGAGTTTGCGCCCGGCGCTGCTGATCGTCGAGGACGGCACCGAGCAGTGGCAGATGGATCTGCCGGCGTTGCTGGAGGGGTATGGGTATCGGCGGATCGCGCGGACGCGGTTGAATCTGGTGTTCGAGCGGGTGGGGTGAGTGACGGTTCTCGCTCGTCGATGCTGCTCTGATTGACTTCCAGCCGCGAAGCGCCCCGTAAAGTTGTTCGATCTGTTAATACTTTAAAATAATAAGTTGTCTCGTCAATGTTTTTTAATGAATTCGGCATACGTGTTGGATTCACATCCGACATGCAGATTCCGAATCATGTGCTTCCTCTACCGGCTTTGGCTCTCGGAGATTCGTAGCGAGGCGGAACTCAAATTATATGTGGGGCGGACGACAGCGCGCAGCGTTTGCTGCGCCGTATCCATCTCCGCTGTCGACCAAGTCGTGTTCTTTTCGAGCTGGGGCAGTATGCTGCACATCTGCGCCCTGGCATTCGGGATAGCCGGATGTGTCGCCTTTGTGGCATCGCGCGCCATCGGCAGGACACAACTTGAACTGTACCGCGCCAAGGTCGAAGTCGAGCACTTGAGCCGGACCGACCCGCTCACTGGATTGCTGAATCGTCGCGCCCTATTTGCTTCTGAAGACACAGCTGATGACATGGCTTTGGCAATTGTCGACATCGATCACTTTAAGCAGGTCAATGACCGTTATGGTCATCTTGTCGGAGATGCTGTGATTTGCGCAGTGGCGCGGCTCATGGCGGATCACCTCGGCGATCTTGGACGCGTGGGGCGGGTCGGCGGAGAAGAATTCGCCTTTCTGTCATCGAAGGTGGCGCAAAAATTGCTGGAGCTGCGCCTCAACAAATTTCGTGAAGCTGTTGCCTCTGCTTCGATCTCAGTCGAGGGTCAGAAAGTGTCGGTGTCCGTATCAGGTGGTCTTGCATTAAGATTTGATGATCAAAGTATCGACGAGTTATATGTCGCCGCCGATCGTGCGCTCTACGCTGCCAAGGCATCGGGCCGCAATCGGATTTTGACGGCGACGGCAATCGAACCTCGCGGCAACGAGGATTTGACATATACCATAGTAATGGATCAAAAGGCAGCCTAGGTACTGCCTTGCAAAAATAACTACTTTGGTGAAATTTATGAAGATTTGCATCGATCAAGCAGAGTGGCCATCAACGACCGGCACCGCCTCCGCAATCACCACCCCCTCCAACCCAACCTCACACCGATACGCATAGGCCTCCACTCCCGCCGCCAAGGCCTCCCGAAACGCCCGATCGAACCCCGGATCGATGTCGCGCGCCACATCGAACCGATCCGCCCGCATCTGGATCACCACGATCAGCATCGCCCGGCCGCCCTCCCGCACCACGTTCGCCAGTTCCTCCATGTGCCGGGCCGAGCGGGCGGCCTTGCAGTCGGGGAACTCGGCGAGGCCGGGCCGGCGCATCAGGTGGCAGTTCTTCACCTCGACGTGGCAGGGCGGCAGGCCGCCGCCGCTGGCCAAAAAGTCGACGCGGCTCGCCTTGCCGTAGGCGACCTCGGGCCGAAGCGTGTCGTAGCCGGCGAGCGGCGCGAGCCTCCCATCGCGAAACGCCTCCGCCACCAGCGCGTTGGGGCGCGCGGTGTTGATGCCGACCCATTGCGGCCCGCCGGGCAGGTCCGCCTCCACCAGCTCCCAGGAGTAGGGCAGCTTTCGCGACGGGTTGGTCGAGGTCGAGAGCAGCACCCGCGACCCTTCCGCGGTGAGCCCGAGCATCGCGCCGGGGTTGGCGCAATGCGCGGTGACGAGGCGCCCGTCGGGAAGCGTCACGTCGGCGAGGAAGCGCTTGTAGCGCCGCACGAGGCGGCCTTCGGTCAGCTCCGAGGGAAAGCGCATCGGTCGCACCCGTGACGCCGCGCGGGACGGACGCGGCGGCTTCGCCTTCGCCGATCCGCGCTCTAGCTTCCAGAGCCGAATTCGTCGCCGAGGCCGCATGTCCCAGGAAACCGAAAAATCCGAAGTAACCGCCGCGATCCTGATCATCGGCGACGAGATCCTGTCGGGGCGCACCAAGGACAAGAACATCGGCGCCATCGCCGACGTGCTGACCGAGATCGGCATCGACCTGCGCGAGGTGCGCATCGTGCCCGATGTGATGGACGAGATCGTCGCCGCGGTGAACGCGCTGCGGGCCCGCTACACCTACCTCTTCACCTCCGGCGGCATCGGCCCGACCCACGACGACATCACCGCCGACAGCGTGGCCAAGGCCTTCGGGGTCGGCATCAACGTGGACGAGCGGGCTCGCGCCATGCTGCTGGAGCGCCACCGCCCGGAGGACCTCAACGAGGCGCGCCTGCGCATGGCCCGCATCCCGTTCGGCGCCGATCTCATCGCCAATCCGATCTCGAAGGCGCCGGGCTTCCGCATCGGCAACGTCCACGTCATGGCGGGCGTGCCGCAGATCATGAACGCGATGCTCGACGAGATCCGCCCGACGCTGACCTCGAACGCCCCGGTGATCTCGGAGACGATCGAGGCCGGCGCCATCCCCGAGGGCAATTTCGCGGGCGCGCTCGGCACCCTCGCGGCGGCGCATGCGGGCGTCTCGATCGGCTCCTACCCGTCGATGACGGCGGAGGGGTTTCGCAATCGCATCGTCGTGCGCGGGCGCGAGGCGGAAGCCGTCGCGGCGGCGCGGGCCGCCATCGAGGCGATGCTGGAGCCGTTGCGGTCGTAGCGCGGCGACAGCCTCGCGTCAGCCACGGGCGCTAGAGCGACGGGAAGGCCAGGCTTCAGACCCACGAGCTTACCCGCGATGAGCAGCCCGTTTCCCGACACCGAGACCGCCGCCGACACCCTGGTCGGCGAGGGCCGCAATCTCGATTCGATCCTGCGCATCCCCGTCCTGATGCAGGTGGTGCTGGGCTCGGCGACCATGCCGGTCGCCAACCTGATGAAGCTCGGCCGCGGCGCCGTCGTGCCCCTCGACCACCGGGTCGGCGAGCCGGTGGACGTGATGGTCAACGGCCGGGTCATCGCCCGCGGCGAGATCGTGATCGTCGAGGAGGACAATTCCCGCTTCGGCATCTCGCTCACCGAGGTGGTCGGGCCTTCCTCCGCCGACCAGAACGGCTAGTCTCACCTTCTTCCGCATCGTGCTCTAGCACTCCGACAGGGTGAGGATGTCCGCGAGCCCCGTTCCCGCTCCCGCACCGGGCCGCGCCGCGGCCCGCCGGCTCGATCCGACCGATCAGGTCGCCGCGCTGCTGCTCGCCATGGGCAAGCCGGCGGCCGGGCGGCTGATCAAGTATTTCGAGCCGGACGAGCTGAAGCGCATCACCCGCTCGGCCTCGCAGCTCGGCGCGGTCAGCCCAGACCAGCTCGACGCGGTGGTCGAGCACTTCGCGGAAGAGTTCAAGGCCGGCAACAGCCTCGTCGGCACCGCCAACGAGGTCGAGAAGCTGCTCTCCGGGCTGCTGCCCGCCGACCAGATCGCCGACATCCTGTCCGAGGTGCGCGGCAGCGCCACCCGCTCGGTCTGGGAGCGCCTCGGCACGGTGCAGGAGAGCGTGCTGGCGAGCTACCTCGTCAAGGAGCACCCCCAGACCGCGGCGCTGATCCTGTCGAAGGTCAAGCCCGCCACCGCCGCCAAGGTGATGGGCCACCTGCCCGCGCCGACCCGCAACACCGTGATGCGGCGGATGCTGAGCTTCAAGCCGATCGTCGACGAGGTGCTCCAGAGCATCGAGAAGACGCTGCACGAGGATTTCATGATCAACGGCGCCCGCAATTCCGGCGCCGACACCCACGCCAAGATGGCCGACATCATCAACAAGATGGAGCGCCATCAGATGGACGACGTGCTCACCAGCCTCGGCGAGTCGCGGCCCAAATCCGTCGAGATCCTCAAGGGTCTGCTGTTCACCTTCGACGACATCGTCAAGCTGGCGCCGCGCGCCCGCACCACCCTGTTCGACGCCGTGCCGAACGACCGGCTCGTGCTGGCGCTGAAGGGCACCGACGCGGAGTTCCGCGGCACCGTGCTCTCGGCGCTGTCGGCCCGCGTGCGCCGCATGGTCGAGCACGAGTTGAACGGCGGCGAGCCGGCGGCCCAGCGCGACGTCATGGAGGCGCGCCGCTCCATCACCGACATGGCCATGGAGATGGCCGGCCGCGGCGAGATCGAGATCAATCCGGGAGGCGAGGATGAAGCCCTCATCCGCTGAAGGATTTGTTTGGGACTTTGCCGCGGGCCCGTGTCGGGATCGTCGGCGCTCCACCTTGGCGCCTTCGGCCCGACGGGGCTGAGGCGTGGCGGAGGACACCGACAAGGAGAGTAAGACCGAAGCCGCGACCGAGAAGCGGGTCCGCGACGCGATCGAGAAGGGCGACATCCCGTTCTCGCGCGAGGCGCCGGTCTTCGCCTCGATCCTCGGCTTCCTGCTGGCGCTCGCCTTCTTCGCGCGTGGTCAGGCGACGGAGCTGGCGCAAAGCCTGTCGCCGCTCCTCGACGAACCCCGCGGCTTTCGCCTGGAGAGCGGCGAGGACGCGGTGATGCTGCTCAATCAGGTGGCGCTCGCCACCGGGCGCTTCCTGCTGCCGTTCCTCGTGCTGCTGTGCGCGTGCAGCCTCGCGGCCTCGCTGCTGCAGAACCTGCCGCGCTTCGTCGGCGACCGGATCACGCCGAAGTGGTCGCGGGTCTCGCCGATGGCCGGAATGTCACGGATCTTCGGCCTGCAAGGTCAAGTCGAGTTCCTGAAATCCGTCGTTAAATTCCTGTCGGTCACTGTGGTCGCCCTCCTGCTCCTTCGCTCGGAGCGGACAAGAGCCGTCAATGCCATGTTCGTCGATCCGAGCCAGCTCCCGGAGCTGATCCTCACCGTCTCGATCCGCCTCGTCGCGGCGGTCGCCATCGCGATCATCGTGATCGTGGCGGGCGACCTCGTCTGGTCGCGGATCCGCTGGCAGCGCTCGCTGCGCATGTCGCACCAGGACATCAAGGACGAGCACAAGCAGACCGAGGGCGATCCGTCCGTGAAGGCGCGGCTGCGCTCGCTCGCGCAGGACCGTGCCCGCAACAAGATGCTCGCCAACGTCGATCGCGCCACCGTGGTGATCGCCAACCCGACCCACTTCGCCGTGGCCCTGCGCTACGAGCCCACGGAAAACCCCGCGCCGCTCGTGCTCGCCAAGGGACAGGATCTGATTGCATTACGTATTCGCGCGATCGCCGAAGAGAAAGGCATCGCCGTGATCGAGGACAAGCCTCTCGCAAGATCGCTGTACGATGCTGTGCAGGTCGATCAGACGATTCCGGCGGAATTTTACCGCGCCGTGGCGCAAATCCTGTTCTTCCTGTTCGCGAGAGCCCGATGACCCTTCAGGCCAATTCCCTTTCGCCCGACCGGGCCGGGCCACCGCCCGGCCTCGCCGCGGCGGAGGAGATGTTCGCCAATGTCCTGCGCGACTTCATCGGCGAGCTCTGCCTCGTCGACGGCGGCGTGCTGATCGGCTGGATCCGGGGTCAGCATCACGGCAACATCGCCGACGTGGTGGCCTCCTCCGCCGAGCTGTTCTTCAAGGATTCCGTCCTCACCTACGCGGACGGGGCCGACGTGTGCCTCGATTTCGGCCGCTCCATGCAGGTCGTGCTCGACATGGAGTTCGCCGCCCGGCCGCTGACGGTGTTCTTCAAGCTCGTCCTCAACGAGATGTTCGCGGGCGTCGCGATCCAGCGCATCGTCGCCGAGGACGCCGCCGCGCTCTGCCTCGACGGCTTCGCCCACGCCCTGAACTGCGCCCGCGTCGGCCACGCCTGATTCCCTTGCGAGACGGACCGGCGACGCGAGCCTCGCCCGCCGGGCGGAACGCCATCGCCTCGATGACGCGCGAGAGCAGGAATGCAACGCCCGCGCTTGGAATTTTGAATATATCGACCTTGGAATTGACCCTCTCATTGCACCGCGACATGGATGGTCGGTGGTCGCGAATCGGGGGTTCGCGCCGGCTCCGACCGGAACGGAGCCCGCGCCCTCCGCGGCCCCCGGCCGGCACACCGGCCGGATCCGGGGGATGAAGCCGTCGATGTATTTCCTGGTCGATCCGCGGGAATCGGTGAATGCGGGCTACAAGGCCAGTTTCGAGCGGGAGGGCGTGTCCTCCTTCGGCCTCCTGCCGGACGAGTTCCTGAGCTGGATCGAGGCCGCCTCGCAGAGCGACCTCGACGCGGTCCAGGGTTTCCTGCTCGGCGATTTCGAGGAGCGTGCCAAGTGCGCCACCTCGATCCGCCGCCATTCCCGCGCGCCGATCATCGCGCTCGCCGACCTGCGCTCGCTTGAGCAGACGGTACAGCTGCTCGATGCCGGCATCGACGACGTGCTGGGAAAGCCCGTCCACGTGCGCGAGATCCTGGCCCGCTCCGAGGCGATCTGGCGCCGGGTCAACGGCGCGCTGCCCGTCCCCGCCGAGGCGCCTCCCGCGCCCGAGCGCCTCAAGGTCTTCCACGACGGGCGCGATCCCGAGATCGACGGCGTGCCGCTCTCCCTGCCGCGGCGCGAGCGCCACATCCTCGAATACCTCGTGCGCAACCGCGGGCGCCGGCTCACCAAGACCCAGGTCTTCAACGTGGTCTACGGCGTCTACAGCAACGGCGTCGAGGAGAGCGTGATCGAGGGCCACGTCAGCAAGCTCCGGAAGAAGCTCGCCGAGCGGCTGGGCCACGACCCGATCGAGGCCAAGCGGTATATGGGCTACACCTACAACGGGTGAGCCGACGCGCCGACCATCGCCCTTCCAACCGAACCCCCTCATCCCGAGGTGCCCGCGCAAGCGGGCCTCGAAGGAGGGCTTCAGAAAGCGCGCGATCCCTGGAGGCCTCCTTCGAGGCTTCGCTACGCTCCGCACCTCAGGATGAGGGCGCGATGGGGAGCGATCCTCGCAAAGATCACCCCGGCTGGCAGAACGCCTTCGCCCCCGGCGTCCAGTTGCCGAAGCCGGTCGCCACCATGTTGGTGATCACGCGGCAGACATAGGCCTTCTGGGCCGGGTTGTTGTTCGGGCCCGCGTGGTAGCGCGCCACCGCCAGCGTCCAGCTGCCCTCCCGGTCGCGCAGCTCCTTGAGGAAGCGGGTGGCGTACTCGACGTTCTGGGCCGGATCGATCATCGCCTCCAGCGAGGCGAACTTTTCGCGGTGGTAGTGGTGGTTGATCTGCATGCAGCCGAGATCGACCAGCCGCACGCCCTCGCGCTGGGCCTGACCCATGCGGGCGATCACGTCCGCCGGGCCGGTGCCGAAATAGGCGCGCCCCCCGATGTTCATGGCGTAGGGCTGGAGCGAGCCGCGCTTGCCGCTCTCGGTCAGGCCGACTGCGTAGAGCATGCCGAGCGGCACGCCGTGGCGGGCGGCGGCCCGCGCCATCTGCTGCTCGCAGATGTTCGAGCCCGCCCGCGCGTTGCCGTCCGGCCCGTCGGACGCCGTGGCGTGCCGCCCGGTCTCGGCGACCGGCGGAACGGCCGTCGCGGCGTCGACCGCGCCGGAGACGACCGCGCTAGAGATAAAGGTCGCCGCGATCGCGAGGGTGAGACGGCGTGTCATGATCCTGCTCCTTGGCGCGGGGGGCGGCCTCGTGTCCCTCGCGGGAGGGGCGCCGGCCCGGCTGCTGGTCGGGCGTGGCGCCGCCCGGATGTCCGCTCTGCGTGCCCGCGGAAAAGCCCTGGGCCACGCCGCGCTCCGTGGCCGTGCCCGCCGCCGCGCTGCCGCCCGACTCGATCGTGAGGGATTGCGGCGCGTAGCCGGCCTCCCGCAGCAGGTCGGAGAGCGCGCCGCCCTCCCGGCGCAGGCGCTCGGCGGTCTCCTCGCGGCCCGTGCGCAGGCTCATCTCCAGCCGCCCGTCCTGCAGCCGCATCCGCACCAGTACGGTGCCGAGATCGGCCGGATGGAGCTGGAGCGTGAGGATGCGCAGCGGCCCCGCCTCCGTCGGCACCGCGGTCCGGACCGGCGCGGCGGGCGCCGCCGGGAACTGCGCACTCACCGCATCGACGATCTGGCGCAGGGGCGACGCCGGCAGCGGAGAGCCGGCCGGCGCCGTCGGCGCGGTGGCCGCGAGTACGGGCGTCTCCGGTGCGGGCGTCCCGGCCGGCTCCGGCCTCTCGGCCGCGTGAGGGGTGGGATCCTGTGTCCGGTCCGGCGAGGCGGCGGGCTCGATCCGCGCCGCTTCCGCCGGCGGGACGATCACCCGGCCGTGCTCCGCATCCCGCGGCGCCACCGCCGCCTCCGTTCGCGCCGGCACCACGGCCGGATCGGGGCGCATCGTCGCCTGCGGGGCGCCGCCGTTGCCGTCCGACGGCATGACCGTGTTTCGGACCGGGGTTCGGGCGGAGTCCGTCCGACCTGTTGTCCGGAGTTCGTCAGCCGCGACTGTCGAGGAGGCGGCGTCGCCGCTCGCCGGCAAGGCCGCGTTCGAGCCGGTATCCGGTCGAAGCGGGAGTTGAGCGCCGCCGGACGCCACCGCCCGGTGCGGGGCGTCGCCGCTTGCCGGCAGCGCCTTTTTCACGTCGGCCTCCGTCGACGGCGAGAAATCCGAAGGAGCGGCCGCGACACTCGTGCCCGCGACCTCGTCGGTCGCGGGCGTCGCGGCCAATGGGGCGGCCCGTGGCACCGCCTGCGGGCCGTCGATGGTGAACACCCGGCGCGCAAGAGTCTCGTCGGTGCGGGCGACCGCATCCGCCGGCGCATCGACGACGGCCTCCGAGGTTGCCGCCGGTTCCGCGCCGTCGGGCTCGACCGCCGTTCGCGACGCGCTCTCGCGCGTGGGCCGCAATGGGCTCTGGAGCACGCGCGCGGCGGCGACGGCCGGAGCCGTCGCCGCCGCGCGCGGGGCGTCGCTCGGGGCGAGGGGGGCAAGCTCGTGCGGGATGACGTCGTGCGGGCCCCCATCATGCGGTGGAGGCGCGGTGTCGGACGGCACGGTCTTCGCCGCGATGGTCTCGACCGGCATCGTGGGGTGCGAGGCCGCGATCTCCGCTCCGGCAGCAGCCTGGGCGGGTTGGCTTGCCGCGACGATGCCGTCGTTCGGGGCCGCCGGCTGCGGGGAAGCGGGGATCGGCGCATCGGATGCGGCGAGCGTCGACGAAGGCCGTGCCGTGTCCGCAGGGCCGGAGCCGGCCGGAGCCGGGCCGGGCCGGACGGTCGTGGCGTTCGTCCGCACCTGGGGCGGCGCTGCTGACGGCGCTTCGGTGGTCGCGGCCTGCGGCTGGCCGTCTCGCCCCGTCGCCGATTCGGCGCGCGTGCCCGCCCCCACCTCGATCGGCGATGCGGGGGCCGGCTCGAGTGCCGGTTCCCCCATCGGCACGACCTCCGACGCGGGCGGCGTCACGGGGCGAATCGGCGCGACGTCGACGGCATCGGAGGGCGTCGGCGCCGGGTCCGGCGTGAGGACGGCGTCGGACGCTTCGGCGACGGCTCGTCGGGCGGACGGAACCGCAGTCGGAGGGACGGCCGGATCGGGGACGGCCTCTACCCTGTCCAAGGCGGCGGACATGGTCGGCACGGAGACCGGCCGTTCCGCTGTCGTCGCCCGTGCGTCCGCGTTCGGTCCGGGCAGCGGCTCGCGTCGGAGGTCGGGAGAGACCGAGGCCGGGACTGCGCGAGGGGCTTCCGTCGCCGCGCGGGCGGTGCCCTCCGGCTCCGCCGTCTCCGTGGGGATCGGACGATCCCCGGAGCCGACCTGCACGGAGGCCGGCCGTTCCGGTGTCGGCTCGCGTGCGTCCGCGTTCGGTCCGGGCAGCGGCTCGTGCCGGATGTCGGGAGAGACCGATGCCGGGGCTGGGTTCAGGGCCTCCGTCGCCGCGCGGGCCGTACCCTTCGGCTTCCCCGTCTCCGAGGGGATCGAACGATCCGCGGTGCCGACCGGCACGGAGGCCGGCCGCTCCGGTGCCGTCTGGCGTGCGTCCGCGTTCGGTCCGGGCAGCGACTCGTGTCGGATGTCGGGAGAGACCGAGGCCGGGGCTGCGCGCAGGACTTCCGTCGCCGCGCGGGCGGCGCCCTTCGGCTGCGCGCTCTCCGTGGGGATCGGACGATTTCCGGAGCCGACCGGCACTGAGGCCGGCCGGTCCGGTGCCGTCGCCCGCGCGTCCGTGTTCGATCCGGGCAGCGGCTCGCGTCGGAGGTCGGGAGAGACCGAGGCCGGGGCTGCGCGCAGGGCTTCCGTCGCCGCGCGGGCCGGTCCCTTCGGCTCCGCCGTCTCCGTGAGGATCGGACGATCTCCGGGGCCGACGGGCGTGGTCGGCGCCTGGGCCGGTCGGGGCATCGTCTCCGGCGCGGCGGCCGCTGCCACCGGTCCGATGGGGCTTTCGGTCCCGTCCGGGGCGGCCGGGACGGCGGCCCGGGCCGCCGCAGGCGTCAGGGGCGTCGCAGGACGCGTCGATCCGCAAAGCGTCGAAGGATCGGCCCGTGCCGGCATGCGAGGCGCGGTGGCCGGCTGCGCGTCCGCGGTGATGGCGCGAGGCGGAACAGGGTTGGCGAGGCCTGCCTCGGCGGCACCCGGTCCGGTCTCGGTCTCGGATGCAGGGCGGCCGGTGGCGATGCTCGGCTCCGCCGGGATCGGAGTGCGCGTCGCCGGCCCGTCCGGCTGGCCGACGCTCTTCGCCACGGTGCCCGGCACCGCGATGTCCCGATCGTCCGGCTTGGATGCCGCAACGGACACCGGGGCCGGCGGCTCGGTCGCGCGGGTCGTCGCGGGAGCCGCCGTCGCGGGACCCGTCGTTGCCGCCTCGCCCTGTCCCGGCACGGCGCGGGGCCGCACCGGGGCGAAATGCGTCTCGATGCCGACGATGGCGATCCGCGGCGCGGCGGCGGGCGCTTCCGCGAAGGGAGCGCTGGCACGGGCGGCGGCCCGCTGCACGAAGGCGGCGAGGGTGGCCTCCGGCGGCGGGACCGAGGGGGGTGCGGCTGAAGGCGGCGGGGCGGGAATCGGGGCGGCGAGCGCCATCAGGTCGCGCAGGCTGGCCTCGGTCCGGTCGGTCCCGGCTTCGGAGGACCGCGCCTCGGTCGAGGTCGGGAGCGACGCGGCTTCGGCCCCCTCGGCGGTCGCGGCCGGCTCCGACGCGGCGGGCCGCGCTTCGAACGCTTCGAGCATCGCCTCGAAGCCGGGGGCCGCGGGCGGGCCGGCCTCGTCGCTCGTCGGCGCGCGGCCGGTCTCGGCCTTCGTGCGAAGCAGATTGAGGGTGTCGAGGGACATCATCACGCGGGGACGGTCCACCTTCGGGCGTGGAAGTCGTTCGGGTTCACGGGGCGAGCGCCCGCTCGGCACGGGCCAGCGCCTCCCTGGCCCGGCCGATCGCCGGCGGCTCCGGCACCGCGCGGGTCGAGGGCGTCTCGGCGGCGGGCGGGGCCACCGCCTCCGGCAGCGGGCCGCGGATCTGGCCGGCAGCCGAGAGGGCCGCGTCGAGAAGCGCGGCGTCGCCCTCGACGAAGGCGGTGCGGTCGAGGCTGCGCAGGGCGTCGTAGCCCTCCTCGAACCGGCCGTCGGCGACGATCAAGGCCGCACCCCGGTAGAGGCGGGCCTGGGCGGCGGCGCGGCTGTCCGAATCTGCCAGCCCGGCGGCGCGCTCGGCGGCGAAGAGGGCGGTCTCGCGCCGTCCCTGCTCCAGCCCGGCACGGGCGACGAGGAGGTAGAGGTCGCGCCGGCTCTCCGGCTCGATCTCGTCGAGCATCCGCCGCAGGCTGGCGATGCGGTTGCCGTCGCTGTCGAAGTCGAGCCGGGTCAGCGCGGCGGCGAAGCGCTGGCGGAAATTGCCCGCGTAGACCGAGCGGCGGAAGCGGCGCAGGTACTGGATCGACAACGCCTCGAAGCGCGCCGCGTCGCCGCCCTGCGCCACCACGAAGATCTGGCGGCGCAGCGCCCCCTCCTCGACCAGCGTTCCCGGCGCCAGCAGGCGGGCGAGGTCGAGCAGTTCGAGCGAGCGCACCGGCGCCTCGCGCACCAGCAGGGCGGATTGGGTGAGCGCGAGCTGCCCCGCGAGGCCCGCCGGCATCGTGCGGGCATCGATCGCCGCCAGCTTGGTGCGCGCGTCCTTCTCCCGGCCCTGGAGATAGTCGAGCGCCCCTTGGGCGAGCGGCGTCTCCGCCTCCGGCACCTTGCCCGAGCCGAGGACGCGGCGCAGCGCGCCGGGTCCGCCGCCGGCCAGCGCGAAGGTGACGACGGCGCGCACGTTCTCGGGTGCAGCCCAGGTCTCGGCGTCGAGTTCCGCGAGCTTCTGCTCGATATGGACGAGGAGCTGGCGCTGGGCGAGGTGGGCCTGGGTCGAGCCGCGGGCGATGCGGTCCTGCAGCAGCTGGAGCGTGCGCACCAGCTCCACCGGCAGCCCGTGCGGCGTCACCGGAAGGGGTTCGATGGGCTTGGCCGGTTCGCCGTGGCCGCCGTGTCCGTCGCCGGCTGCGGCCGCCGGGAGAGCGAGGCAGAGGAGGGTGACGAGCGCGAGCAAGACCCTCCCCCCAACGGATATCGGGCTTGCCCGATATCCGTTGGGGGGAGGGAAGGCGTACGACTCGGCCGCCTTCGGCTGCGCGCGAAAGGAGGAGTTCGACAGCCACCGCATCATTCCGGCAGCCCCCGCAGCAGGATCTCGATGCGGCGGTTCTCGGCGGCCTTCGGGTCGGCCGGTACGCGGGGCTGGCGGTCGGCGTAGCCCTCGATCCGCTCGACGCGGGCCTCGTCGACGCCGCCGCGCACGAGCATGTAGGACGCCATCTGAGCACGCGCCGAGGACAGGCGCCAGTTGTCGTAGGACTCGGACTTGAACGGCCGCCCGTCGGTATGGCCGCGCACGACGATCCGGCCGGGGCGCCCGTTGATCACCTTGGCGATGCGCTCCAGCGCCTTGACCACCTTCGGCGTCGGCTCGGCCGAGCCGATCCCGAACATGCTGAAGTTGATCTCGTCGGTGATGCTGATGAGGATGCCCTCGCCGGTGCGGCGCACCTCGACGTTCGGCGCCGGGCTCGCGGTCGCCAGCGGCTGCACCGCCTTGGCGATCTCGGCCTTCAACTCCGCCATCGCCGCGGTCTCGGCCGCCTTGGCGTCGCTGGCCCTTGCCTCCGCGACGGCCTCGCGGGCCGGCTCCTTCGCCGATTTCGCGATGGCCGCCGACTTCGTCTGCGGGGCCTTGCTCTCGGACGTCTTCGCATCGCCCCCCCGGGCCTCGGGCGTCTTGACGTCGGGCAGCCCGGCCTCGCCCGGTGCTTCCGGCATCTCGGCCGCCTTCGGCTCGGGCTCCTTCGGGAGCGGCATCGGCTCGGCGGAGGCGAGGCGGACGCCGGCCGCCTTCATCGCCTCGTTCAGGCTCTGCCGCGCGGCTTCCTTCTTCGCCGCGTCCTTGGGAGTCTCCTTGGCCGGCGCCGCGCCGGTTTGCGCCCCGGCATCGAGGCGCGCCTCGGACGGGGCCGCGGCGGCGGTGTCGAGGGAACCGGGAGTCTCGGTGCGGCGGCGCGGCAGGGCGGCCACCTGCCAGTAGAGCGGATCGAACGGGTCGCGGCCGGTCTCGCCGCCGGCCACGCCGGGTTGGCCGGATTCGAGCGCGGAGGCGTCGGCGCTCGCGGCCTCCGGGCCCGGCTCGGCCTCCGCCGCGAGCTTGGCCAGCACGGCGTAGGGATCCTGGAACAGGGCGGATTCGCGCGCGCGGCTGCCCGGCGCGCCCGCGGCCTCGCCCTCGCCGCCCTTGCCCTCGCCACCCTTGCCTTTGCCGGCGGGGGCCGGATCGTTCGGCACGTCCTGCGGGTCGTTGACGCCTTTCCGGTCGTGCGTGACCTCGGCGAGCTTCACCGGGTTGAAGTACTCGGCGATGGTCTGCTTCTGCTCCTTGCTGGTCGAGTTGATCAGCCACATCACGAGGAACAGCGCCATCATCGCCGTCATGAAGTCGGCGAGCGCGATCTTCCAGGCGCCGCCGTGGTGACCGTCCTCGTGGTCGCCGTGGCGCTTGATGATGATGATCTCTTGGTGCTCGGACATCTCACGCCTCCGCCACGGCGGCGGCGATCAGCCGGCGCCAGGCCGACAATTCGGTCTCGATCACGGTCTCGCCCGCGCTCACGGTCACCTCGGTCGCGTCGGACGCCGTGAAGGCGATTGCGGCCGACAGGCCGGACAGCCGCGCCGAGAGCGCCGCGATCAGATCCTCGGGTCCGGTGACGGAGATCGCCGCCGGCTGCGGCTCGGCGAGCAGCCGCGTCACCGCCGCCGCCAGAGCCTCGACCGCCTGACGGCGCAGGGATTCGGTGAGGACGGGGGCGAGCAGGCGCGCCACGCGCTCCGACAATGCTGCGTCGAGGCCGGCGAAGGCCGCCGTGAGCTGACCGGCGAGCGCGGCGCCCTCGCCCTCGGCCCAGTCGCGGCGCGCCTGCGCGAGGCGCTCCTCGAAGGCGTCACGCTCGGCGGCGAGCCGCTCCTCGGCTTGCGTCAGAGCCTCGGCCCGGCCGGCCTCGCGTCCGCGCGCCTCGGCCGCCGCGATCAGCGCCTCGCGATCCTCCGACGGCGGCGCCGGGGCGACGGCCAGCGTCACGGGCGCGAAGGCCGCGAGGCCGGGGGCGACGATGCCGGAGACGGGCGCGGTCGCCATCTTCTCCGGGGCGGTGGCCGGCGCCGGCGCGGCGGCCGGAGGCTTGGTGCGCTGTGCCGGGCGGAACCAGTCCGCGTCGAAGTCGGGCGCGCGCGGGGCGGCCGGGGGCGGCGCCTTCCCGATCTCGGGCAGGAGCCGGGCGATCTGGCCCTCCATCACGCCGGCTCCTCACGCATCAGCCAGCGCTTGAGGACGGCCGCGACCTGCTCCTCGTCGATGTCGATGAGCTGCTCCAGCCGCTTCTGCGGCGAGCGGGCCATCTTGTCCTCGAGTTCCTCCATCAGGCCGGCCATGCCCGGCGGGAGGAGTTTCTGGGAGTCTCCGGCGGCGGCGACCGCTCCGGGGGCCGCGAGCGCGGGGGCGCCCTCGACGAGCCCGGCCACGGCTGCCCCGGCGGCCAGCGCGGGCGCGCCCTCGGGAGCCGTGAGGGCGGCGACCTCCGCCTGCTGCGCCTCCGGCACGGCGAGAATCGAGCGCAAGGCGGGCCGCAGGCCGAACCAGATCAGCAGGGTCGCGACGACGAGGATGGTGGCGGCGTTGATGAGCGTGCCGGACTGCTTCATCAGCACGTCGGTGACCGAGAGCGGCGGCACCGGCTCCAGCGGCTGGCCGTCGTTGACGAAGCCGACCGCCGCAACCTTGATCGTGTCGCCGCGCTCCTTGCTGAAGCCGGAGGCCGAGCCGACCAGTTCCTCGATCTCGGCGATCTGCTTCTCCAGGGCGGCCTTGTCGTCGGGGCCGGCGAGCGCGGTCAGCCGCGAGCGGTTGACCAGCACCGCGACCGAGAGGCGGCGGATGGCGTAGCCGTCGCTCACCGTCTGCACGGTCTTCTGGGAGATCTCGTAATTGGTGAGATCCTCCTTCTTCGAGGTCTCGTTGCTCGACTGGTCGTTGCCGTCCGAGCGGGTGCGCTGGTCGGGCAGGTTCTCCTGGGCGCTGGTGGGGCGCTGGCTGGCGCGGTTCTGGGCGTTCTCGCTCTCGCGCACGGAGCGGACCGAGCGCTCGACGCGCTGGTCGGGGTTGTAGATCGTCTCGTTGGTCGAGGTCTTGTCGGTGTTGAGCTGCGTCGCGACGCTGACCTCGAAATTGCCGACGCCGAGATAAGGCGCGAGCGTGCGGCGGATGTTGTCCTGCATCTCGCGGCTGACGGATTTTTCCAGCGTCGCCATCTTGCCGGTGGGCGCGGTGGTCGCATCGTCGCCGGCCAGGAGCACCGTGCCCTCGGAGCCGATCACGGTGACGCGGTCGGGCTTCATCCCGGGGATGGCGGAGGCCACGAGATGGCGGATGGCCTGCGCGCCCGACACGTCGTCGGCGGGCTCGGTGCGCACCACCACGGAGGCCGAGGCCGGCTGCTGGTCGCGGCGGAACGAGCCGCGATCGGGCAGCACGAGATGGACGCGGGCGGCGCGCACGCCCTTCATGCCCTGGATCGTGCGGGCGATCTCGCCTTCGAGCGCGCGGACGCGGGTCACCTCCTGCATGAACGAGGTCATGCCGAGCGAGCCGAGATCGTTGAACAGCTCGTAGCCGGACTTCGAACTCTGCGGCAGGCCTTTTTCCGCCAGCAGCATCCGGGCCTGGGCGGTGTGGCCGTAGGAGACGAGCACGGCCGAGCCGTCCGCCGACACGTCGAAGGGGATGCCGTTGTCCTTGAGCACGCCGCCGATGCGGCCGACATCCTCGCGCGACAGCCCCGTATAGAGCGTCTCCTGCGCCGGGCGGCTCAGGTAATAGGCGCCGATTCCAACGCCCAGGAACACCAGCAGGCCGACCAGCCCGAGGGCCATCAGCCGCCTCGCGCCGAGATCGACGATGTTGCTCCACAATCTCTCGGCTTGCTCGCGACCGGGCATCCTGGGGCCATTCCGAACCGGACCGGGTCCTTGGTCCGGGTGCCATGTTGCCGGTCAGCCTTGCGTGGGGGTTGCGCGGAGGATGGCCGCGGCGGGGGCCGCTATGGGAGGGGCGATCCGGCAACACGGAGGAACGGGCATCCCATCGACATGGGGCCGGCGCTCGCCTTAAAATTCAGAGTGGGATGGTCTTCATGCGCGGCGCGGGAGGTCGAGGCATGACGAAGCGGCTGGAGCAGGCCATGGAGCGCGCTCAGTCGCTCCCGGCCGACGTTCAGGACGAGATCGCGCGCCTCGTGCTCGCCTATGCCGGTGAGGACGACGAGGTTCTCGTGCTCACGCCCGACGAAGAGGCCGATCTCCTCGAAGCGCGCAGCGAGATGGAACGGGGCGAGTTCGCCGACGCTACAGCCGTCGAGGCCGTGTTCGCGAAGTATCGCGGGTGAGTTCGTCCCCGCGCGTCCTGCGCTTCCAGGCGCGGGCGCTTCAGCAGATCGACGAGGCGCTCGGCTACGTCCATGCCCGCTCGCCCCAAGGCGCGGCGAAGGTCGAGGCGCGGCTGACCGATCTGTTGGAGCGCCTTCGCGCGCATCCGAAACTCGGCGTCAGGACGTCGGTTGCCGGCGTGCGCCGCATCTCTCTCGTTTCCTATCCTTACCTCGTCGACGACGTCACGACCGACGCCGCCATCATCGTGCAGCGCTTCCGGCACACGGCACGGCGGCCGGTGCCTTGATTGCAGGGCAAGCCGTCAGAAGAACGACCGCACCAACCCGCTCACCAGCAGGTTCCACCCGTCGATCAAAATGAAGAACAGCACCTTGAACGGTAGCGAGATCACGGTCGGCGGCAGCATCATCATGCCCATCGACATCACGATGGTGGAGACGATGATGTCGATGACGAGGAACGGCAGCACGATCAGGAAGCCGATCTCGAAGCCGCGGCGCAGTTCCGAGATCATGAAGGCCGGGATCAGGATGCGCAGGTCGATCTTTTCCCCCTGCTCGGCCTTGGGAAAGTTGCGGCTGGCCAAGTCCGAAAAGGTCTGGAGGTCCTTCGGGCGCACGTGTTGGGTCATGAATTCCCGGAACGGCTCGACGATCTTGGAAAACGCCTCCTCCTCGCCGATGCGGTTCTCCTGCAGCGGCTTCACGCCCTCGTTCCAGGCGCGGTCGAAGGTCGGGGCCATGACGTAGAAGGTCATGAACAGGGCGAGCGACACGAGAAAGAGGTTGGCCGGCGTGCTTTGCAGCCCGAGGCCCGAGCGCAGGAACGAGAAGGCGACGGCGAAGCGCGTGAAGCTCGTCACCATCACGAGCAGGCCCGGCGCCAGGGACAGCACGGTCAGCAGCGCCACGAGCTGGATGATGCGCCCGCTCGCCGCCCCATTGCCGGGCGGCAGCAGCGCGTCGAGGCCGGGCAGGCCGGTGACGCCGCCGGCGTTCTGGGCGAGGGCGGCGGTGGAGCCGACGGAGACGAGGGTCAGGGCCGTCACCGCGACCGGAAAGAGGAGGCGTGCGCGGAAAAAACCCTCCCCCCTCTGCGGGGGAGGGTGCCCTGCGGATGCAGGGCGGGAGAGGGGAGCGACGGTGCCGCTTGGCCGCGCTCGACCCGAAATCGCTGGAAGTGGGGCTTCCCCTCTCCCGACCCCCTTCGGGGGCCACCCTCCCCCGCGGAGGGGGGAGGGAAGGGGCGCCGCGGCCATGGCCCGGCTCACTGGACCACCAGCGATTCGACGATCAATTCCCGCACGGCGCCCTTGGTGCGGATGGCGACGCGCTCGTTGAGGTCCTCGCGCAGGTGCTGGAGGCCGCTGGCGCCCTCGATCTGGGCGAGCGACATCGTGCGCAGATAGGCCACCGCGTCGGCGCGGATTTCGGCGAGCGTCACGTCCGGGTTCGGCAGCGTGCCGGTCTTGAAGACGATGGAGGATTCGATCCGCACCCAGGAATCGGCGGGCTCGGCGAGGTTCGTCACCGCCGAGCCGACGCGGCGGAGCGACAGGTCGCCGGTGTAGTTGAGCACCTTGACCGCCTTGTCGGCCTCCTCGCGCTTCTTGAGGTCGACCGACTTCTCGACGTTGCCGAGCAGGTAGACGCCGAGCCCGCCGCCGGTGCCGACGGCGACCAGCGTGGCCAGGAGCAGCGCCCCGATCCAGCCCTTGCCGCCCTTCTTCGCGCCGTCCTTGGTATCGGCCATGATGATTCTTCCGCCGGTGCGCTTCCCATCTATCCCCCTCATCCTGAGGTGCTGAGCGTCAGCTCAGCCTCGAAGGAGGGCTCCAGGGATCGCCGTGATGTCTGGAGCCCTCCTTCGAGGCCTCCGCTTCGCTCCGGCACCTCAGGATGAGGGGGAGGGTGGGACGAGGATGATCGCGCCTCAGAACGGCGCCACGTTTTCAAAAATTTGCTGCCCCAGCGTCGGCCCCTGCACGTCGGTGAGGCGGCCGCGACCGCCGTAGGAGATGCGGGCCTCGGCGATCTTGTCGTAGTCGATGGTGTTCTTGCGCGAGATGTCGCGCGGGCGGACGATGCCGGCGACGTTGAGCACGCGCACCTCGTTGTTGACCCGCACCTCCTGCGAGCCGGAGATCATCACGTTGCCGTTGGGCAGCACCTCGGTGACGATCGCGGCGACCGAGAGGCTCAGCGTCTCCTTGCGGTCGATGTTGCCCTGGCCCTTGGTCGAGGTGCCGGAGCGGATGCCGGTGTCGGCGGTGGCCGAATCCTTGAGGGCCGAGACGCCGTAGCCGAAATCGAAGCCCAGAAAACTCTTCTGGCTGCGCTCGCGCTCGGTCGCGTTGTCGAACTGCGCCTTGTCGTTGATGGCGATGGCCACCGTGATGACGTCGCCGACGTTCTTGGCGCGCGGGTCCTGGTAGAGGTCGGCGCTCGCGGGCGACCATGTGGAATGATAGCTGTGGCGCGGGCCGTAGGCGCCGAAGGTGGTCGGCAGCGGCTCGCGCGGGGCGTTGAGCCCGGTGCCGACCGGGGTCAGCACGGGCGCGCGGCCGAGCCGGTCGAGTTCGCTGGTCTGGCAGGCGCCGAGACCGAGCGCGAGGCAGCCGGCGAGGGCGAGGGAAGGCCTGCGCATCACGATCTCTCGTTCTTTCTGGGAGCCGGCGCGGGCGCGGCGGGCGCGTCCTTGCGGCCGGCATCCGACATCTTGCGGGCGAGGCTGGCCGCGCGGGTCGCCTCCATCTCGGAGAGGATGGCGCTGGCCGCGCGGGCGTTGAGCTTGGTCAGGAGCGCGGCGGCCGATTCCTCCGGCATGTTGGCGAATTGGAGCGCCGCCGCGTCGGGCTTCATCTTGGCGTAGACCGCGACCACGGTCTCGTCGGCCTTGGCCAGGAACTCGTTGCGGCGCTTGAGCCAGGTCTCGTACTCGGCCCGCTTCTCCTCCAGCGCCTTGATCCGCTCCTCGACCTGACGTTCGAGGGTGGCGAGCTGTTCCTTTTGCCACGCGAACCGGGCATCGGCCGCGGCGTCGGCGATGTTGGCGCAGTAGCCGGATTTCGCCGGCGCCGCAGCGACGAAGTCCTGGGCGGAAACGTCCTTGGGCGCGTCGCGGATCGCGAGTGCCTTCATCGCGGCCTCCTTCGCCGGGTCCGGCTTGTCGCCGCCGCCCGCGGCGAGGGCTGTGCCGGTGAGGGCGAGCCAGAGGGCAAGCAGGCTCACGAGAGAGGCGGGAGGGCGAAGCCGCATCCCCTCGCCCCGCACGCGGGGAGAGGGCCGCGACGACCTCGTCGTCGGCGCGGCAAGGCGGCAGCCGAAGGTGAGGGGGCTTGTCCGCATGAGACTCTTCCGGAGAAGCCCCCTCACCGCCGCTTCGCTTCCCGCATGGACGACAAGGTCCATGCAGGCCTCTCCCCGCGTGCGGGGAGAGGGGGTTCCCGTCATGCGTCCGGCTGGTTCGACGAGGCGGTTCATTGGACGACCAGCTCCGCCTGGAGGGCGCCGGCGGTCTTCACCGCCTGCAGGATCGCGATGATGTCGGTGGGCTTCAGGCCGACCTGATTGAGGCCGCGCACCAGCGTCTGGAGGTCGGAGCCGCCGAGGATGGCGAGCTTGCCCATCTGCTCCTGGGCGGCGACCTCGGTGCGGGGCACCACCACGGTCTGGCCGTTGGAGAAGGGCGCGGGCTGGGACACCTCGGGCGCCTCGGTGACCCGCACCGTGAGGTTGCCGTGGGTGACGGCGACCGTGGAGATCTGCACGTTGCGGCCGATCACGACGGTGCCGGTGCGCTGGTCCACCACGACGCGGGCCGGGGTGTCGGGCTGGATCGTCAGGTCGCCGATCTCGGCCACCAGCCGGGTCTGCGCCATCTGGCGCCCGCGCATCACCACGACCGAGCGCTGGTCGCGGGCCGAGGCGATGCGGCGGCCGAAGGCCCCGAGCGACCACGCGTTGATCGCATCCGAGACCTGGATCGCCGACTTGAAGTCCGGGTTCTTCAGCTCGAACACGAGTTCGGGCAGATCACGAAACGTACCGGGCACCTCGCGCTCGATGAGCGCCCCGTTGGGGATGCGGCCCGCCGTCGGCACGCCCTGGGTCAATTGCTCGGCCGCGCCCTGCACGGTGAACCCTGAGACCGCCAGCGGCCCCTGCGCCGCCGCGTAGACGAGACCGTCGCCGCCGGTGAGCGGCGTCATCAAGAGGGTACCCCCTTTGAGCGAGGTGGCGTCGCCCATGGAGGTGACGGTCACGTCGATGCGCGAGCCGGTGCCGGTATAGGGGGGCAGGTCCGCGGTCACCATGACGGCGGCGATGTTGCGGGTGCGCAGCCGCGCGTCGCGCACGTTGATGCCGAGCCGGTCGAGCAGCGATTGCAGCGATTGCTCGGTGAACTGCGCGTTACGCAGGGTGTCGCCGGTGCCTTGCAGGCCGGTGACGAGGCCGTAGCCGAACAGCTGGTTGTCGCGCACGCCTTTGAGCGTGGCGATGTCCTTGATCCGGGTGCCCGGCGCGGCGCGGACCGGGCCGGCGGCGAGCGCGAAGCCGAGCCCCGTGACGAGCCCGAGCAGGATCGCGATGACGAGGCGGTGGAACGGGCGACGCATCGTCGATGAAGACATCACTGGGCGCCGACCTTGATGCGGCCGTCGGCCATCACGGTGCCGAGCACGATGCGGTTGGTGTCGGTGTTGCGCACCCGGATCGTCTCGCCCAAGCCCCCGTTCTGAAGGGGCGCGCCGACGGTGGTGATGACGAGGCCGTTCTCCTCGAACACCAGCTGGGTCGGGGTGTTGCGGCTCACGAGGCGGGGGTCGTCGACGGCGTTGACCGGCACCGGCTCGCCCGGCAGCAGCATCCGCCGGGCCTGCCGCCCGGCGATCGCCATGGGCGCGTCGATCACGGCCGAGCGCGCCTTGAAGGTCGAGGGATAGGCCTGCATCCGCAGCATCGATTCCCTGATCGTGTCGCCGGGATAGATCGTGACCACCGGCACCGGCAGCATGATCTCGGGCGCCGCCGAGGGGGCCGCCATACCGTCCACGGCCAGCGCCGGCACGGGCGCGGACCCGGCGAGCAGGGCGAGGGCGAGGCAGCGGGCGAGACAATTGGCGAAGATCTTGCGGGCCATGGGAATCGCGCCGATACGAAAACGAGGGGAGGGCGGGCGTCGCGACACGCAAGAAAGCGCGTCAGCGGATGCCCTTCGAGACGGTGCCGGCCATCTCGTCGGCGGCCTGGATCACCTTGGAGTTCATCTCGAAGGCGCGCTGGGCCGTGATCAGGTTGGTGATCTCTTTCACCGGATCGACGTTCGAGCCTTCGAGGTAGCCCTGGTGCAGCCGGCCGAAGCTGACATCGCCGGGATTGCCGACGACCGGCGCGCCGGAGGCCGGGGTCTCGCGGTAGAGGCCGTTGCCGAGCGGCTCCAGGCCGGATTCGTTGGCGAAGTTGGTCAGCGTCAGCTGGCCGATGTTCTGCAGCGCCACCTGCCCCTCGACCTTGGCGAAGACCTGACCGGATTCGTTGATCGTCACTTGGCTGGCGTTCTGCGGGATCAGGATCGCCGGATCGACGGCGTAGCCTTCGAGGGTCACGAGCTGGCCGGTGGCGTTCCGGTTGAAGGCGCCGGCGCGGGTGTAGTTGATCTCGCCGCTCGGGCTGGTGATCTGGAAGTAGCCGCGCCCGTTGACCGCGAGATCGAGCTGGTTGCCGGTGTTGGCCAGTTGCCCCTGCCGATGCAGGTTGCGGATCGCGGCGGCGCGTACGCCCAGCCCCAGCATCGCGCCCTCCGGCACCGCCTCCTGGCCCGCCTGGTTCGGCGCGCCCTGCTGGCGCTCGGCCTGATAGAGCAGGTCGGTGAACTCGGCCCGCGCGCCCTTGAAGCCGGTGGTGTTGAGGTTCGCGATGTTGTTCGCGATGACCTCGAGGTTGAGCTGCTGGGCCGACATGCCCGTGGCGGCGATGGCGAGAGCGCGCATGGGTCAGGTTCCTCAGATCGGCATGCGGCTGAGTTCGAGATAGGCGGCCACGACCTTGTCGCGGATCGCCACGACGGTCTGGAGGCTCTGCTCAGCGGACATCACCGCCTCGACCACTTGCTGGGCCGAGGCCGTGCCCTTGATGCCGGCGATCGAGGTCGCCTCGCCCATCCGCAGGGCGTCGCGCGCCTGGGTGGCGAACTGGGCCATGATGTCGCCGAACTCCGCGCCCGCGGGCGCGGCGGCCTGCACGGGAAGCGCGGCCGCGCGCTGGACCGGCGCCGTCTCGGCGAAGGAGGTGCCGGCGACCTTGTCGAAGGCCGACAGCGAGGTGAGTGCCTCGATCATCGTTGTTGTCTCAGGACTTGAGGAGATCGATCACGCCCGCGACCATGGCGCGGGCCTGCTTGATGACCTGGAGGTTGGCCTCGTAGGAGCGGTTGGCCTCGCGCATGTCCGCCATCTCGACGAGCATGTTGACGTTCGGCAGCTTGACGTTGCCGTTCTCGTCGGCGGCCGGGTTGGCCGGATCGTGCTCGGTGCGGAACGGCGTGTCGTCGGTGCCGATGGTGGAGAGCTTGACCGAGGCGAAGCCGGCGGCGCGGTCGAGCTCGGCCCGGAACGTCACCGTCTTGCGGGAATAGGGATCGGCGCCGGGGGTCTCGCCGGTCGATTGCGCGTTGGCGAGGTTCTCCGAGACGACGCGCATGCGCACCGACTGGGCCTGGAGCCCGGCCGCGGCGAGCCGGGAGGCGGAGAGCAGGGGATCGATCATGACCCGCTCCGCACGGCCGACATCAGCATCCGGTGGAACGACTTGACCACCGCGTTGTCGAGGTTGCTCTGGCGAGCGACCTCGCCGCCCTTGAGCATCTCCTGCTCCAGGCTGACCCCGCTCGACGATTCGAGCACCTCCCAGGCGCCCGCGGATTGCTCGCGCACCGGGATGCGGCTGCCCTGCTGCTCCAGATGGGCGCCGGCCGTCGTGCTCATGTCGAGGCCGGTTCGGGCCAGCACCTGGGCGAAGGGCACCACGTCGCGGGCCTTGAAGCCGGCGGTGTTCGCGTTGGCGACGTTGCCCGCGATCGTGGCCTGCCGCACCGCGAGGTAGCGCGCGTGCTGCGAGGCGAGGTCGAACAGGTAGACGCCCGTCGTCATGGCAACGCCCCCATCCTTGAAGGGCCCCTTCGATTGCTGGACGGAACGGCCGAAGCCTCCCGTCGTCCTCCGGGGTGTAGGTCGGCAATCTTGCACGAGGCTGGCTCCCGGCTTGACAGGCGGGGCCCGCCCGGTGCGCCTGCGCCCATGGGCGAGCGCGACGCGGAACGGGGGCTGGAGGGCGAGGACGGACAGGGCGGCGTGCCCGTACGGCTGCCGGCCGCGGTCCGCTATGCCGGAGGCGCGGGGCCGGGCGGGCGCGCCGGCCTGCACGTCGTCGCGGCCAACCACCGCTTCGCCCGCGCGGTCCTCGCCTTCGAGGGGCTCCGGCCCGGCGCCTGGGCCTGCCTGGAACTCGGCCTCGCCTATGACGGCACCGAGGCGGCCGGACTCAGCCCCGATTGCATCGGCATCGGCTTCGATTTCCTGGCGGCGGACGGATCGAGCCTCGACCTCGACCACGTGCCCGGCCTCGCGCGCAGCCTGCTCGATCCGCAGGCCGCCTGGATCGCCGGCCCCGCGCTCGCCGACGGGCAGCGCCCGGTGCGCGTCGCCTTCCGGATGCCGGATCAGGCGTGCGACCTCGCCGTCACGGTGCGCTCGTGGCGCAACACCGCACCCGTCACCGTGTCCGATCCGATCCTCCTGATCGGCCGGCCCGATCCCGGCCCGGCGCCGCGCCGACGGCGCCTCGACGAGGGCCCGCTCGTCCTGCGCTACGCCCTGCCGGACGGCGTCGGCCTCACGCTCCGCGGCCAGCTCACCGCGCCGCGGCCGGACGAGCACGCCGCGCGGGTGCGGCTCGTCTACCGCGACGCCGCGGATGCGGAGATCGCGCCGCCCTATCCCGGTGCCGTCTCGGTGCCGGGGCTCGGGGCGGTGGTGAACCTTTCCGCCGTCCCGCAGGCACGCCGCTTCACCCTGGCGCTCCGCCCGCCCACCGGCGCGGCGGGCGTCGACCTCGCGATCGGCCCCTGGGAGGATGCGGAGCGGCCGACCGGCGCCGAGTTGGTCGGCGAGCCCGAACTCGCCCTGGAGGACGACTTCCGCCTGGAGAGTCTGTGCGGCGACGACGCCCTCGACGCAGCCGTCTTCCTCGCCCGCCTCGCCGACCGCCTCGGCCTGCCCGAGGACAGGCCGGTGGGCTGGATCGCGCCCCTGGGCGGCGATCCTGTCCCGTCGCCCGCGCCGCTCGCCCGCGCCCGCGCGCTGCGCGCCGGGCCCGACCGCAGCATCCGCCTCGACGACGAAGGCGGCGCGTCCCTCGCCCTCGCCGGCCTTCCGGACTGGAGCGTGCCGGCGGCGCCGGACTGGCGCGAGGATCCGTTCCGCTCGGTTCCCTGGCGGCTCGCCTACCAGTCGCTGACGTGGCTCCTGCCGCTCGCGGGCCTTTCCGGGCAGGAGCGGCGCGCCCGGGCGCTCGCGGCCTCATGGTCGGCGGCCAATCCGTGGGGGATGCCGAGCGATCCCCTGAGCCTGCATCCGGCCGCGCTCGCGCCCCGCGCCGAGGTGCTGGCGAGCCTGCTGGCCGGCGACGGCCCGGATCGTGGGACGATCGCGGCGGAGGCGGCGCGGCACGGTTTTGCCCTCGCCGAGATCGTCGGGCAGAACACGCTGGCCCGCGGGCTCCCCGGCATCCAGGCGGCCGCCGCGCTGCTGGCGCTCGCGCGCGCTCTGCCGGCCTTTCCCTTCGCGCCGTTCTGGGAAACGCTGGCCCGGCGCAGCCTGGACCAGGGCTTCGACGCGCTGCTCGGCACCGACGGCACCTTTGCCGAATCCGCGCTCCAGCGCCGGCTCGACCTCCTGGGCCACGGCCGCAGCGTCGCCGACCTGCTGGGGGACGAGGCGCCCGGCCCGACGATCGCCGCCCGTGTCGCCGCGGCCCTTCCGGGCCTCGCCCGGCTGCTCGATCCGGGCGGGCGGCTGCCCCCCTTCGGCGACGGCGCAAGCGCGCTCGACCATGCCGGCTGGATCGCCCGGCTCGTGCGGCCGGAGGCGGGCGACCTCGTCGCCGCCCGCGACGCGGCGCCGGCCGAGCCGCCGACGGAAGCGTGCGACGTCACCGCCTTGCGCTATGACGGGCCGGAGCGGGGCTGGGCGCATTTCGCCTGCCAGCATGCCGGCCCGTCGCTGCCGGAGCACCGCGACGCCACCTCCTTCGTCTTCGCCACCGGGGGCTCACGCTGGATCGTCGAGGGCGGCGGCGAGGGGACGGAGACGGGGGCGGCGCGCCACTACCTGCCGTCGGCGCGCGCCCACAACGTCGCGATCCCCGACGGCCGCGAGCCGGTGGCGGGGCGGGCTTGGCCGACGGCGCGGCTCGATCTCGACGGGGCGCGGGTCCTGGCCTTCGCGAGCAACGTTCACGGGCCGGACTACGACCATGCCCGCCTCTTCCTCGTCCTCGACGATCTCGGCGGGCTCGCGGTGCTCGACCGCTTCGTGGCGCGGAGCGATGGGCCGAGCCGGGCGGTGTCGTTCGAGGGTCTGCTGCATCTGCCGCCCGATACCCTCGTCGCCCTGTCCGGCCCACGGCGGGCGCTCGCCCGGCAGGAGGGCGGGCGGCTCGACTTCCAGCCCTGGACCGTGACGGGGCAGGGGGCCGGGATGGACGTGGTGATCGGGCGCAGCGACCGGCCGGGGCGGATGCAGGGCTTCGTCGCCGCGGGCAATGGCGGGCTCCGGGCGGCGCCGGTGCTGCGCTACGCCTTCACCGGCCGCGGCCGCGTCTGCGGCGGCATGATTTTGGCCGCCGACGGGGAGGCGGAGCGCCGCCTCGTGCACTTGCTCGGGACGGACGCCGTGCGGCGCCTCGCCGAGGGGTTTTAAAAACCGGCGAGCAGGACAGCGACGGCCCGGTCGATCGACAGGTAGAACACGCCGAAGGCGACGGCGGCGGCGGCAGCGAATTCGAGCGTCTGGTTCGGCAGGGTCTGGAACCGGCGCATGGTCTCGCGGCCGAAATAGGCCGAGGCCCAAGCGAGCGTCAGAACGGCGGGCAGCACGAACAGGTAGGACAGCGTGCTCTCGACCCGGAGCGGGCCGGCGGGGTCGATCAGCGCCCGGATGTTGCGCACCCACGGGGCATAGGAAGCCGCGTAGAGCGCCGTCAGCCACGACAGGCCGACCGCCACCCCGAGATGCAGCGTGAACTGGCGATGCAACCGCGAGAAGTCGTCGCGCGCGTCGTCGAGCGTCATCCGGCAAACCCCACATCGAGCCGGCCGGTGATTCTGGCGTCGCCGGCCTCGTGGAGACGGGGATGCCGGGGAAGTCTGGGTTTTTTGTGACGCGCGCGGGAACCTTTTGGCGCGACGGCATGTGGCACAGCGAAAAAGGCCGCCCGAGGAGCGGCCCAACGGCTTACGATTATGGATGAAGTTGGCCGCGCATCTCCTCGCCCCGCACGCGGGGAGAGGGCTTCGATGACCTCGTCGTCATCGAAGCGAGGCGGCAGCCGAAGGTGAGGGGGAGCGTAGGGAAGAGGCTCATCCTGAGCCTCCCCCTCACCGCCGCTGCGGCTTCGCCTCCGCTTCCCGCATGGACGACGAGGTCCATGCGGGCCTCTCCCCGCATGCGGGGAGAGGGGAAAGCAGCGGCACCGGCGCGACTAGCCGAGACCTATCAGTTGTCGAGGAAGCTCCGCAGCTTGCGCGAGCGGCTCGGGTGCTTGAGCTTGCGCAGGGCCTTCGCCTCGATCTGGCGGATGCGCTCGCGGGTCACCGAGAATTGCTGGCCGACCTCTTCGAGGGTGTGGTCGGTGTTCATGCCGATGCCGAAGCGCATGCGCAGAACGCGCTCCTCGCGCGGCGTCAGCGAGGCGAGCACACGGGTCGTGGTCTCGCGCAGGTTCGACTGGATCGCCGCGTCGATCGGCAGGACGACGTTCTTGTCCTCGATGAAGTCGCCGAGATGCGAATCCTCCTCATCGCCGATGGGCGTCTCCAGAGAGATCGGCTCCTTGGCGATCTTCAAGACCTTGCGAACCTTCTCCAACGGCATGGCCAACTTCTCGGCCAGTTCCTCGGGCGTCGGCTCGCGGCCGATCTCGTGCAGCATCTGGCGCGACGTGCGGACGATCTTGTTGATCGTCTCGATCATGTGCACCGGGATGCGGATCGTGCGCGCTTGGTCGGCGATCGAGCGGGTGATCGCCTGCCGGATCCACCACGTGGCGTAGGTCGAGAACTTGTAGCCGCGGCGGTACTCGAACTTATCGACCGCCTTCATCAGGCCGATGTTGCCCTCCTGGATCAGGTCCAGGAACTGCAGGCCGCGGTTGGTGTACTTCTTGGCGATGGAGATCACGAGGCGGAGGTTCGCCTCGATCATCTCCTTCTTGGCCTGCCGCGCCTCGCGCTCGCCCTTCTGGACCATCGCGACGATCTTGCGGTACTCGCCGATCTGAAGCCCGGTCTCGGAGGCGAGCGTCAGGATTTGCTCGCGCAGGTCGGCGACCTGCCGACCGCCGCGCTCGACGAAGTTCTTCCAGCCCTTGCCGCCGAGAGTGGCGACGCGCTGCATCCAGTTCGGGTCGAGCTCCCAGCCCTGGTAGTGTCGCAGGAATTCGTCGCGGGCGACGCCGTGGCTCTCGGCGGCGCGCATCAGGCGGCCCTCATGCGAGATGAGGCGCTTGTTGATGTCGTAGAGCTGCTCGACCAGGGCCTCGATGCGGTTGGCGTTGAGCGAGAGCGACTTCACGTCGGTGACGACGATGTCCTTCAGCTCCGCCTGCTTCTTGCCCTGCGCGGCCGTCGGCGTGCCGCCGCCCGCCTTCAGCTCGGTCTCCTCGTTCTGGAGCTTGCGCAGCTTGCGGTAGTTCGAGGCGATGTTGTCGAACGTCTCGAGCACGCGCGGCTTGATCTCGGCCTCCATGGCCGCGAGCGACACGTTGTTCTCCATGTCGTCTTCGTCGTCCCCACCCTCAGGTGGGACCGCGCCGTCGCCCTCCTCGGTCTCTTCCGCGCCCTCCTCGGGCGCCTGCGGCGCGCCGCGGGCGTCGGGGCCGGCGTAGGTGGCCTCCAGGTCGATGATGTCGCGCAGCAGCACCTTGCCGTCGACGAGTTCGTCGCGCCAGATGATGATGGCCTGGAAGGTCAGCGGGCTCTCGCACAGGCCCGCGATCATCGCCTCGCGCCCGGCCTCGATGCGCTTGGCGATGGCGATCTCGCCCTCGCGGGAGAGCAGCTCCACCGAGCCCATCTCGCGCAGGTACATCCGCACGGGATCGTCCGTGCGGTCGGTCGGCTCCTTGGCGGTGGGCGTCGCGACGGTGACGGCGCGCGCGGACGTGGTCTCGGCGACCTCGCCGCCCTCGGAGGCCTCCTCGTCCTCGGAGGCCTCGCCGTTGGCCTTGGCCTCGGTCGCGGTCTCCTCGGATTCCTCGGCCTCGACGACGCGGATGCCCATGTCGTCGAGTTGCGCCAGCACGTCCTCGATCTGGTCGCCGTCGACCTGACCGTCGGGCAGGACCTCGTTGATCTCCTCGTAGGTGACGTAGCCGCGCTTCTTGGCGAGCTTCACCATCCGCTTGACCGCGGCATCCGTCAGGTCGAGGAGCGGGCCATCCGACGGTTGCTCCTGGGCAGCGTCCGTATCGTCCCGCTCGGTTGCCTTCGTTGCCATGCTCAGCCTATTGTTCTCGTGGCGGCGGCCGGGGCTTTTTTAAGCCCGCGCGCTCCCCGCGAAAGACACGTCGCAATGTAGGGGAATGGTGCGCTTGTCGAGGGCTCGCGCCGATTCTCGTTGCATTCGCTCTAGCGCGACGCCCCTTGACCGTCCGTTAACCATAACGTCCGGCCTGCCGCCATCGCAGCGGGGCCACGCTTCCGCAAAATCATTCTTGCCCGGAGACCTCCGCTTCGGCTTCCGCTGCGGCGATCACCGCGAGTTGCTGCTGCACGTCGCATAGCCACGCGAAATTGGCCTCGGACCCATCCTCGGCAAGAGCGCGCTCGGCTTGGTGAAGCTCGTTATGTAGCGCGCCCGCCTGTCGGTGCAAGATCACCGCCTGATGCAGGGTGTGTTCCAGGCGCGCCGGATCCGCATGCGGATCGAGCATCCAGCGGTCGCCGGACGTGACCAGGGCCGTCAGCCGCGCATGCGCCTCCTCCAGACCGGCCCGGCGCAGGCGCGCCTCCATCAGTTCCGGCTCCAGCGCATCCACGTCCGCCGCGCGCTCCAGCAGCAGGTCGCGCAGGACCTGGGCGTCCGGGTTGACGAGTTCGAGGGCGGCGAGCGCCTCCTCCTCGATTCCGAGCAGTTCCGGATGGGCGAGCAGGCTCGCCACGATCATCGCCTCGCGCTTGGCCAAGCGTCCGCCCTGCACGGGGGCCTGGGTGGTGACCTTCAGGAGCGGGTTGAAGCCGGTGACGATGCGCGGCGAAGGCGGCGGATCGCCGGGGCGCGGCCGGCGCTGGAACGGTGCGCGGGGGGCGCGCGGCCCTGCGGAATAACCGCCCTCGGCGCGCTCCGGCCGTCCCGAAAGTCCGCGCAGCCGCCCCTCGATCTCGTCGCGATAGAAGCGCTTGACCGTCTCGTCGCGGATGCCGGCCACCGCCTCGCGCAGGGTCTTGGCGAGGCCCGCCCGGCGTTCGGGCGTGTCGATGGCGCCGGCCGCGGTCTCGCGGGCCCACAGCACGTCGACGAGCGGTTGGGCCGAGGCCAGCACCGCGTCGATCGCGGCGGCACCGCCGGAGCGGGCGAGGTCGTCCGGGTCCTGGCCCCCCGGCAGCATGGCGACGCGCAGCGACTTGCCGGGCTCCAGCATCGGCAGCGCCACGTCGAGCGCCCGGAAGGCGGCGCGCTGGCCGGCGCCGTCGCCGTCGAAGCACAGGATCGGCTCGTCGGCGTGGCGCCAGAGCAGGGCGAGCTGGTCCTCGGTGAGCGCCGTGCCGAGCGGCGCCACCGTCTCGGGAAAGCCCGCCAGCGTCATGGCGATGACGTCGACGTAACCCTCCACCGCGACGATGCGCGAGCGGTCGTGCGCGGACTTGCGGGCCAGGTCGAGGTTGTAGAGCATCCGCCCCTTGTGGAAGAGCGGCGTCTCCGGCGAGTTCATGTACTTCGCCTTGGCCTCGGCCTGCATCGCCCGGCCGCCGAAGGCGACGACCCGCCCGCGCACGTCGCGGATCGGAAACATCACCCGGTCGCGGAACTTGTCGTAGGGCACGGCGACGCCTTCCGCCGTGGCGAGCAACCCCAGCTCCAGCATCGTGTCGCGCTCGATGCCTTTGCCGGCGAGGTGGTCGCGCAGGGCGTAGCGGGCGCTCCCGGCATAGCCGAGCCGGAATTTTTGGCGGGTGTTCTCGCCCAGGCCCCGCCGGTCGAGATAGGCGCGGGCCTCGCCGCCGCCGGGGCCGCGGAGCTGCTCCTCGAAATAGAGCGCGGCGAGTTCCATGATGTCGAGGGCGCCGGTGCGGCGCGCCTCGGCCTGCTCGCTCTCGACGGTCATCTTCGGCAGGCTGACGCCGGCCTCGCTCGCCAGCCGCTCGACGGCCTCGGGGAAGCTGACGCCTTCGGTCTCCATCAGGAAGGTGAAGATGTCGCCGTGCTTGCCGGAGGAAAAGCAGTGGTAGAACTGCTTCTGGTCGTTCACGTAGAAGCTCGGCGACTTCTCCACGTTGAACGGCGACAGGCCGCGCCACTCGCGGCCGGCCTTCTTCAGCTTCACCCGCCGCCCGACCACGTCGGAGGCGGGCAGCCGGGTGCGGATCTCTTCGAGGATGTGGGGCGGGTAGCGCACGGATTGTTTCGCTTCGATGGCCGACCGCGGACGCCCTCCGGCGTGGGGGCGTAGTTTAGCGCCGAGTGCCTAACGGAGTCTCGCCGCCGGAGCCTTCACCCGCCCGGCGCGTTGGCGGGCCAATGACGGCTCTTACCCTCACCCGCCGCCCCTTCCTCGGCATCGCGCTGCTCGCGCCCTTCGCCGCTCTCGCCGCGCTCGCCGCGGACGAACTCGCCGCGATCCTCGCACCGGGTGCGCACGTTCGGACGCTCTACGCGGACGGGGAGTGGTGCGAGGGACCGGTCTGGGTGCCGGCGCTGAACAGCCTCGTCTTCAGCGATGTCCGCCGCAACCGGATGATCCGCATCCCCGACGGCGGGTCTCCGGTGACTTTTCGCGAGCCGTCGCACAACGCCAACGGCAATACGCTCGACGGACAGGGGCGCCTCATCACCTGCCAGCACCGCACCGGTCGCGTGGTGCGCCAGGACGTCGACGGGTCGTTCACGGTGCTGGCCGAGCGCTACCGGAACGGACGGCTCAATTCACCCAACGATGCCGTCGTGGCCGGCGACGGCGCGGTGTGGTTCACCGATCCGACCTACGGCATCACCCAGGCCTCCGAGGGCGAGCCGCGCCCCTCGGAGCAGGCCGGAAGCTTCGTCTACCGCCTCGCGCCGGACGGCACGCTCGCCGCGGCGGCAACCGACTTCCATCAGCCGAACGGGCTCGCCTTCTCGCCCGACGGGCGCGTCCTCTACGTCGCCGAGAGCGGCAGGGCGCCCGACGGCTCGAAGCCGCGGACCATCCGGGCCTTCGACGTTTCGGGCGGGCAGCTCTCAAACGGCCGCATCTTCGCCCGGCTGGAAGCCGGCGTCCCCGATGGGCTCAAGACCGACACCGACGGCCGGGTCTATGCCGGGACCGGCGACGGCGTGCGGGTGTGGAGCCCGGACGGCGCCCTCCTCGGCCTCATCCCGACGGAGGGCCCCTGCGCCAACATCGCCTTCGGCGGCCCGGACGGGCGCCGGTTGTACATCTGCGCCGGGCCGAAGGTGCTCGCGGTCGAGACGCGGGTGCGCGGCGCTCGCGTTCCGGCGTGAGAGGTTCCAGGATGACGACAGGAATCGAACGGCGCCACCTGCTCGGCGGCGCGGCAGGCCTGTTCGCTGCGAGCCTCACGGGATTTCGTCCGGCGCTGGCCGAGCCCGGCACCGGCCCGCTCGAACTCGCGGTCGCCGCCCGCGCGCCGACGACGCCGACCGGGCTGACGCTGGCGCCCGACGGCCGGATGTTCCTGTTCATGCCCCGCTTCGACGAAAGCACGGTGTTCACCGCGGGCGAGGTGTTTCCCGATGGCCGCGTCGTGCCCTATCCCGACGAGGCGGTGAACCGCCCCGATCCGGCCAGGGCGAACGAGCGGCTGTTCCACGTTCCCAACGGCGTGGTCGATGCCCGCGGGCGGCTGTGGCTGCTCGATGCGGGGCTGATGGCCTCCTCCGGCGAGCCGGTGCCGGGGGCGGCCAAGCTCGTTGGCCTCGATCTCGCGAGCAACGCGATCACCCGCACGATCCCGTTGCAGGACGTGGTGACCAAAACCTCGTCGCTGAACGACCTGCGGGTCGATGCGAGGCCGGGCCGCGAGGTCGCCTACATCACCGACCAGGGACAGGACGGCGCGGGCGCGCTGATCGCCGTCGATCTCGCCAGCGGCCGCGCACTGCGCCGCCTCGCCGGCCATGTCAGCACGCAATCGGTCGAGGGCATTCTGAAGATCGTCGACGGCCGCGTTCTGCTGAAGCGCAAGGCCGACGGAACGACGAGCCCGATCCAGGGCGGGGCCAACGGCCTCGCGCTGAGCCCCGACGGCGCGCGCCTCTACTACACGCCGCTGATGAGCCGGCGGCTCTACGCGGTCGAGACCGCCGCGCTGCTCGATCCCGCCCGCGACGACGCGTCGGTCGCCGAGACCGTGCGCGACCTCGGCGAGAAGGGCCTGACCGGCGGGCTCGCCGCCGATTCGCGCGACCGGGTCTATCTCAGCCTCCAGGAGTTCGGCGCCATCGGCCGGCGCGACCCGGACGGGCGGATCGAGATCATCGCCCGCGACCCGAACTTGGTCTGGCCCGACACGTTCTGGATCACCCCGGACGGCTGGCTCTACCTCTCCGCCGCCCAGGCGAACCGCCGCCCGGAACACAATGGCGGCGTCGATCGCCAGCAATCGCCCTACGGCATCTTCCGCATGCGGATCGATGCCGGGCCGGCATAGATCCGCACGTGAAGCTCACTTGCCGGCGAGCGCATCCTTCACCAGCGCGCTGGCGCGGCCGAAATCCATGCGTCCGGTGTATTTGCCCTTCAGGGTACCGATCACCTTGCCCATGTCCTTCGGGCCGGCCGCGCCCGTCTCGGCGATGGCGTCGGCGATGGCGGCCTTGGTCTCGGCCTCGTCGAGCTGCTGCGGCAGGAAGGTCTGGATGATCTGGGCCTCCGCCCGCTCGGACTCGGCGAGTTCGGGCCGGCCGCCCTGCTCGTAGACGCCGGCCGCCTCCTGGCGCTGCTTGATCATCTTCTGGAGCAGCGCGAGGATGTCGTCGTCGCTCGTCTCGCCCTTGCCGAGGCCGCGGGCCTCGATGTCCTTGTCCTTGAGCGCCGCCTGGATCATGCGGATCGTCGAGAGCTTCTGCTGCTCGCGGGCCTTCATGGCCTCCTTCATCTCGGCGGTGATGCGCTCGCGCAGCATGACGGTGTAACTCCAGGCGTGAGTGGGTGCGGGGCTGGCCTGTGTCGCCAGCGCATTGCACGGGCACGCGGGCGCGCCCAGATTGACCCCGAAGCCACGGGCTCGCTATGAGCCGGGCTTAAGATCCCGCACATCCCCGCGGCCCCGAGGACGGGCCGCGCGAGGCGGCGGACATAAGCCGGATCGGACCCATGCTGCAAGACGAACCCGCGACCCTGCGCGCCGATCCCGCGCGCAACGCCCCCGAGACCAAGACTCCCGAACCCTGGGCCGAGCCGCTCGCGACGGCCTTGCTCGTGCTCGCCGACGGCACGGTGCTCGAAGGCTTCGGCATCGGCCATGAGGGGGTCGCCGACGGCGAGGTCTGCTTCAACACCGCGATGACCGGCTATCAGGAAATCCTGACCGATCCGTCCTATGCCGGGCAGATCGTCACCTTCACCTTCCCGCATATCGGCAATGTCGGCACCAACGACGAGGATCTGGAGAGCCTGGACCAGGCCCCGGCCTCCGGCGTGCGCGGCGCGGTGATCGCGTCCGCCGTCACGAAGCCCTCGAACTGGCGCTCCTCCTCGCATCTCGACGGCTGGCTGAAGGCCCGCGGCATCGTCGGCATCACCGGGATCGACACCCGCGCGCTGACCGCCCTGATCCGCGACCACGGCATGCCCAACGCCGTCATCGCCAACGATCCGCAAGGCCGGTTCGACCGCGAGGCCCTCAAGGCGCGGGCCGCCGCGCTCGCCCCGATGGAGGGCCTCGACCTCGTGCCGCCGGTGACCTCGCGCGAGCCTTCCGCCTGGACCCAGACCGTCTGGGCGGTGAAGGGCGGCTACGGCTCGCGCGTAGCCGGAGAGGGGCTCAAGGTCGTCGCGATCGATTACGGCGTGAAGCGCAACATTCTGCGCCTGCTGGCGGAGGCCGGCTGCGACGTCACCGTAGTGCCGGCTACGACGACTGCGGACGAGATCATGGCGATGAAGCCGGACGGCGTCTTTCTCTCGAACGGCCCCGGCGACCCGGCCGCGACCGGGCAATACGCCGTCCCGGTGATCCGCCAGCTCCTCGACAGCCACGTGCCGACCTTCGGCATCTGCCTCGGCCACCAGCTCATGGGGCTCGCGCTCGGCGGGCGCACGGTGAAGATGGGCCAGGGCCATCACGGCGCGAACCATCCGGTGAAGGACCACACCACCGGCAAGGTCGAGATCGTCTCGATGAACCACGGCTTCGCGGTCGATCCGAAAAGCCTGCCCGAGACCGCGGTCGAGACCCATGTCTCGCTGTTCGACGGCTCGAATTGCGGATTGTCTCTGACGGACCGCCCGGCCTTCTCGGTGCAGCACCACCCGGAGGCCTCGCCGGGCCCGCGCGACAGCCACTACCTGTTCGAGCGTTTCGTGAGACTGATGCGGGAGAACAAGCCGGAGCGCGCCCGATCCGGCGGCTGACGCCCGCCGCCGGGCATCCATGAGCGGGCAAGCCTTGCTTTGCCCGGCGGAGTGACCAATTTCCGCGGATGCTCGACGAGGACGCCCCGCGACAAGCCCCGACCGCCCTCGCCGACGGATCGGAGGCCGAGGACGTACCCTTCGGCGCGCTCCAGGCCTGCGTCGGCATCCGCGACTGGCTGCTGGGCGAGGGCGCGCGGCTGCCCAAGGCCGACGATCTGCTGGCCGGCCTTGCCCAGCGCCTCGACGCCATCGGCGTTCCGATCGATCGGGCGACCACCGCCATCGACACGCTGCATTCCGAGTATTCCGGCGTCGGCCGGCGCTGGACCCGCGAGGAGGGATCGAGCGTCCGGCTGTTTCCCCACGGCGAGGCGTCCGAGAGGGCCTATCGCGAGAGCCCGTTCTACACCGTGCATCAATCGGGCGAGTGGCTCGTCCTCGATCTCGCGCGCACGCCGGACGACGCCTACGCCGTCATCCCCGAGCTGAAGGCCGCGGGCTACACCCACTACATCGTCGCCCCGCTGATCTTCACCAACGGCACCCGCAACGGCATCACCTTCGCGACCCGCTCGGGCGAGGGGTTCCGCGACGAGGACATCGCGATCCTGCGCTTCGTCATGCCGACGCTTGCCGCGGTGATGGAGATGCGGCTCCTCAATAAGCAGCTCGACACGGTCCTGCGCATCTATGTCGGCGACGAGCCGCACCGGGCGATCCTGTCGGGCGACATCCGCCGCGGTCAGGTGCGGCGCATCCGCTCGGCGATCCTGTTCGCCGACATGCGCGACTACACCCGCCTCTCCGCCGACCTGACGCCCGAGGGCGCGGTCGATCTCCTCAACGCCTTCTTCGACTGCCTCGTCCCGCCGATCGAGCGGGAGGGCGGCGAGGTGCTGAAATATCTCGGCGACGGCCTGCTCGCGATTTTTCGCGAATCCGGTGACGACATGGGAAGTGCCGCGAAAGGCGCGCTCACGGCTGCGCAATCGGCGCTCGCCGCGCTGGCTGAGGCCAACGCGGTCGGGCGCTTTTCCGGCAAGGCGGTCGATGCCGGCATCGCGCTGCATCACGGCGAGGCGGCCTACGGCAATGTCGGCTCGGGCACGCGGCTCGATTTCACCGTGATCGGCCGCGACGTGAACCTCGCGAGCCGGCTGGCCCGGCTCAACCGCATCCTGGGCGAGCCGCTGCTGATGTCGAAGCCGTTCGTGGACTTCCTCTGGGGCGATCCCGAACCGCTCGGCAGCCACCCCCTCGACGGCTTCCCCGAGCCGATGGCGGTGTTTCGGCCGGAGCGGAAATCGAAGCCGCTGGCGAAGGCGGGCTGAGCGCGCCACTCAAGCACCCCGCCGCCATCAACGACTTGCCGAACATCCGCAGCAAGGACGGCCAGAGGTGGAAACGTCCGGCCATCGCCGGTCCACGGTGTCGCACCGCGTCCGCCGTCGCGCTCTGCGCGCGCCCCGACATGACCGAAAATTCACGTGACAGGCGCGTGCCCGCGCCCCGATCTCGCCAAGACGGATAGCCAGGGCCGCCGAATTCGGCGATGTCCCGGACCGGAACAAGACCTGCGCCTCCCGAAGGCGTCCGGGCCGGCAGAGCGAGAGGGAGACGACCGCGTGGCCGCATTCAAGAGCGGGCTCGGCCTACAGGCCGCGCTCACGGCGCTCGTCGCGCTCCTGCTGCTCGCGATGCCGGGCCTGCCCTCGCCGCCGCTCTACGTCTCGCTCGCGGGCTTCGCCATGGCGGGGCTGCTCTACGCCTCCCGCGAGATCTCGGCCTACCTGAAGATCTTCGTCTCGGTCTACGGGCTGGGCTACCTGCTGCTGGCGCTCTCCAAGACGCTGGCCGCGATGGGGGCGCTGCCGGGCGTCGTCGCGGCACTGCTGCCGCCGGACTTCGCCGCGACCGGCGCCGTGGTCTTCGCCGGCATCGTACTGGGAATCTCCCACTGGCGCCCGATCCGCGACATCACGCTCATCGCCGACCCCTACTTCGCCAACCGCGACGCGCCGACGAAGGAGATCGGCCTTTTTCGCTGGTTCGGCCGCACCGAGGGCGAGATCGGCCGCAATCTGGTCGGGCTGTCGATCTTCGTGAACTTCGCCGACGTGGCGCTGACGCTCGGCTTCAACTTCTTCTACCGCGACATGTACAACTCGCTGCAGGCGCTCGACGCGGCGGCGTTCTGGTATCAGATCGTCTGGATCTTCGTGCCGCTGGCGGCGCTGAACATCGTCATCGGCATGTTCGACCTCTACGTCGACTCGGCGCTGCAGGTCCGCTGGCGCACGTGGCTGACCCACAGCCTGTACGAGCGCTGGCTCGGCCAGGGCACCCACTACCGCATCCCCTTCACCGACGAGGAGGCGGACAACCCGGACCAGCGCATCCAGTCGGACGTCAACGCCTTCATCCAGCAGACCGCGGGCCTGTCGATCCGGCTGCTCAGCCAAGCCGCGCAGCTCGTCTCCTTCATCGTCATCCTGTGGACGCTCTCGCGCGACTTCGTGCTGCCCTTCACCGACACGATCGTGCCGGGCTTCCTCGTCTGGCTGGTGATCGCCTACGCGGTGGTGGGCACGTGGCTCACCCACATCATCGGCAAGCCGCTGATCGGCCTCGATTTCCGCCAGGAGCAGGTGGAGGCCGACTTCCGCTTCGCGCTGGCGCGCAACCGCATCTACTCGGAGCAGATCGCGCTGCTGCGCGGCGAGCGGGCCGAGGCCTCGCGGCTGACCGGGCTGTTTCACGCCATCATCGACAACTACGTCGGCATCATCTACCGGCGCATCAAGCTGATCGCCTTCACCTTCAGCTACCGGCAGGCGAGCACGATCTTCCCGCTCGTCATCGCCGCGCCGTCGTTCTTCGCCAAGAAGATCACGCTGGGGACGCTGCAGCAGACCTCGAACGCGTTCGGCAACGTCCAGAACTCGCTGTCGTTCTTCATCACCGCCTACACGACGCTCGCGGCCTACAAGGCCAACACCATTCGTCTGGGCGCGTTCAAGCGGGCGATGACCAAGGCCGAAGCGCTGGCGGGTGCGGGCTACGGCCTCGCGCAGGGCCACGACCGCTCGGGCGACGTCACCGGCCGCGACCTGACGCTGGCGCTGCCCGACGGCCGCGAGATCGTGCGGGCGGCGTCCCTCACCCTGCCCAAGGGCGGCGCGACCCTGGTGACCGGCCCCTCGGGCTCGGGCAAGTCGACCCTGTTCCGGGCCATCGCCGGCATCTGGCCGTTCGGCAAGGGCCGGGTCGACGTGCCGGAGGGCCAGTCCGCGATGGTGCTGCCGCAGCGGCCCTACATCCCGCTCGGCTCGTTGCGCGGCGCGGTGGTCTATCCCAACACCACCGACCAGTATTCCGACGAGGCGATCCGCGACGCGCTGATCGCGGCGCAGCTTCCGGCGCTCTCCAACCGGCTCGACGAGGTCGATACCTGGGAACGGCGGCTGTCGGGCGGCGAGCAGCAGCGCCTGGCCATCGCCCGCGCGATCCTGGCCAAGCCCGACTGGCTGTTCCTCGACGAATCCACCGCCGCCCTCGACGAGGCGAGCGAGGCCTCGATCTACCGGACGCTGCGCGAAAAACTGCCCGGCACCACCATCGTCTCGATCGGCCACCGCTCGACCCTGCACCAGCACCACGAAAACCGCATCGAGATGGTGCCGACGGGCGAGGGCCGGTTCGAGCCGCGGGCCGGGGCGCCGCTCGCGGCACCGGCGGAGTAGTTTTTCGGGAGAAGGCGGAGCCGCCTTCTCCCACCCATCCCCCTCATCCCGAGGCGCTCAGCCGGAGGCTGCTGCGCAGCACCTCGGGATGAAGGCGCGTCGTCAGACCCACGCTGCCTCCAACAACCCCTCGACCATCCCGCGATACCCGGCACCGAACAGCCGGAGATGCACCAGAGCCGGCCAGAGCTTGTAGATCGCGGCGCGCTCGGCCTCACCCGGCTCCGGCGGCCCGTAGGCCTCGCGAAAACCGGGGCCGGGGCGGCCGAACAGGGCGAGCATGGCGCAATCGACCTCGGCATGGCCGTGGTAGCAGGCCGGGTCGATCAACCCCGTGACCCGCACACCGTCGGAGAGCACGTTACCGCCCCACAGGTCGCCGTGGAGCAGGGCCGGACGGGGCCGGGCCGGCAGACGGTTCTTGAGGTCGGCGGCCACCGCTTCGAGGCGGCGCATCAGCGCCCCCGGCACGTGGCCCGCATGACAGAGCAGCCGCCGCTCGGCCCAAAAGGCCGGCCAGTCGTCGCTCCAAGCGTTGGCGATGGTCACCGGCCCGAAGGCGTAGTCGGCATGCCAGCCGTAACGCGCGCCCGACACCGCATGCAGGCGCGCCACCGCGCGCCCGAGCTCGGCCGGCGCGGGCGCGCCCGCATCGGACAAGCGCTCCAGCACGAGGACCGTGTCGTCCACGGCGAGCACCGCCGGGGCCGGAGCGCCGCTCCCCGCGATCGCCGCCAGCATCGCGGCCTCCATCCGCGGGGCGGGGCCCGACTTCGCCACCGCCTCGCGCCCGTCGGCGAGGCGGATCAGAACGCATTCAGAGAGGTCGCCGCCGGGCAAGGTCCGGGTCTGCGCCAAGTCTCCGCCGAGCAGCGCGGCGGCGCGGCGCGCGAGCGCCGCGCTCACGCCGCTTCCGCGATCCGGCGCACCAGCGCGCGGGCGCCGCTCGTCACGTCGGCCCAGGTGGTCTCGAACCCCTCCGGTCCGCCGTAATACGGGTCGGCCACCGGCTCGCCCGCCCGGCCCGGCACGTGGTCGAGGAGCAGGCTCAATTCCGCCCGCGCGCCCTCCGGCCGAAGCGCCCGCAGGCGCGACAGGTTGGCGTGGTCGAGCGCCACCACATGGTCGAACGCCTCGAAATCCTCGGCGGCCACCTGCCGGCCGCGATAACCCGAAATGTCGAGGCCGTGGGCGCGGGCGACCGCGATGGCGCGCGGGTCCGGCGGCTCGCCGACATGCCAGTCGCCGGTCCCGGCGGAATCGACCGTCACGGCGAGCCCGGCCCGCTCGGCCTCGAACCGGAACGCGGCCTCGGCCAAGGGCGAGCGACAGATGTTGCCGAGGCAGACGAAGAGGATGGTGGTCATGAAGGCCAGTCTATCACGCACGCGCCCACGTGAATCACCCGTCGAGAGGAAGGGCCACGGCGACCGCGGAGTTGACGGCCCGCAGCCTGGATCGCACTCTCTCGCCGATGTCGGTCGAGGTCGTCCATCAGTGGCGCGCGGATCGTCCCGAGGCGGCGCTTCGGGAACTCGACGACGTACGCGTGCTGGTCGCCGTGACGACGATGGACGGCGATACGGTTCCGGCCGGGACTGAGGGCACCGTGGTCGCCGTCTGGGGCGGCGGCGAGGCCTACGAGGTCGAGTTTCCCGAGCCGATGGGCGCGCTCGCGACGGTCGCGGCCGGTGATGTGGTCTTCACAGGGCGACCCGTGCCTTGAGCGGGTCCGGCCCGCTCCGCATCCCCAACGACAAGATCGTCTTCTATCTCCTGAACGTCGATCATCCGAAAGGCGGGCCCAAGGCGCGCTTCTTCCTGAGCTTCGGATTCGATCCGACGAAACCCGGCATCATGGCCGACGCCCTGATCGGGCACTTCCTCCTCAACCCGGGCACGCTCGTGCCTTCCACGCCCGTGACGCCCGAGCGATGGGTGGTGGAGGGTCCGTTGCACACGCCGGACGGCCGCGACCCGCGGGTGCGCAGCGTCTGGCAGCCGGAGGAGGGCACGGCGTGGCGCCTCGTCACCGCGGTACCGCTCACGCGGCGCTGACGCCCCCGGCGAGCGGCCGCGTCGCCGCCTCCAGCCAGTCCCGCGTCTGCACGTCGAGGTCGGGCGCCAGGCTCTCCCGCACCCGCGCGTGGTAGGCATCGACCCAGGCGGCATCGCGCTCGCCGAGCAGGCCCAAATCGATCAGCCGCCGGTCGAGGGGGGCCAGCGTCAGCGTCTCGAAGCCGAGCATTGTCCTCTCCGCGCCCTCGATCGCCCGCGCCTCGACGAGGACGAGGTTCTCGATGCGGATGCCGTAGGCCCCTGGCTTGTAGTAGCCCGGCTCGTTCGAGAGGATCATGCCGGGCCTCAACGCCACCGTGCCGGTCTTGGCGATGCGCTGCGGCCCCTCGTGGACCGAGAGGAAGGCGCCGACGCCGTGGCCGGTGCCGTGGTCGTAATCGAGCCCGGCCTGCCACAGGCTGAGGCGCGCCAGCGCGTCGATCTGCGCCCCCGTCGTCCCCTCGGGGAAGACCGCGCGGGCAATCGCGACGTGGCCCTTGAGCACGCGGGTGAAGCGCTCCCGCATCTCGGGCGAGGGCTCGCCCACCGCGACGGTGCGGGTGATGTCGGTGGTGCCGTCGGCGTATTGGGCGCCGGAATCGATCAGGAACAGTTCGCCGGGCTGCGAGGACCGGTCGGTGGCGCGGGTGACGCGGTAATGCACGATCGCGCCGTTGGCGCCCGAACCCGAGATCGTCGGGAACGACACGTCGCGCAACGCACCCCCCTCCGCGCGACAATCCTCCAGCGCCTCCACCGCCGCGATCTCGCTCACCGGCCCGGTCCGGTCGAGCCAGGCGAGGAAGCGCGTCACGGCGAGCCCGTCGCGGTGATGGGCGGAGCGGGCGCCGGCGATCTCGGCGGCGTTCTTGACCGCCTTCATGGCGGTGACGGGATCGGGCCCGACATCGGCCACGCCGCCCGCCGCCTCCACCAGGGCGCGGAGCGCCGCCGAGCCGGTCGCCGCGTCGAGCCGCAGCCGCGCGGCCCCGACGCAGAGGGCGGCCAGCGCCTCGGGGAACGCGCTGCGCGGATGGAGGTCCGCCAGCGGTTCGAGGGCGGCGCGCAGGGCGGGATCGATGGCCGGCGAACCGAGATAGAGTGCGGCCCGGCCCTCCGCCGGCACGAGGGCGTAGCCGAGCGCCAGCGGCGTGTGGCCGATATCGGCCCCGCGCAGGTTGAAGGTCCAGGCGAGGTTGTGCGGATCGGACACCACGAGCCCGTCGAGCCCGCCCTCGGCCAAGGCCGCGCGGACCCGCGCCAGCTTGTCGGCGACGCTCTCGCCGGCCAGAGCCTCGGGATGGGCCACGACCCGGCCCGCGGGCGGGCGCGGCCGCCCGGCCCAGACGGCATCGACGAGGTTTTTTTCCGTCGCGCGAAGTGTGGCGCCAACTTTGGCGGCGGCCCGCTTCAGGCGGGCGACGCCGTCCGGCGTGTGCAGCCACGGATCGTAGGCCAGAATCTGCCCGCTCTTCAGGTGCGCGCCGAGCCACGCCTCCGGGGTGGTCTCGGCGACGGACACCACGGTGAGGATGCCGGTATCCACCTGGGCCGGGGCCTGCACGGTGTAGCGGCCATCGACGAACAGCGCGGCACTCTCCTGCAGCACGATGGCCGTGCCGGCCGAGCCGGTGAAGCCGGTGAGCCACGCCAGTCTCTCGGCATCGGCCGGCACGTATTCCGACTGGTGCTCGTCGGCCCGCGGCACCACGAACCCGTCGGCCCCGATCTCGCGGAGCGCCGCCCGCAGGGCCTCGATCCGCTCGGGGCCCTTGGCGTGGCTCGGATCGTCGAAGGTCTGGAAGCGGGCGCGCGTCATGGGAGGAGGGTTACGCCGCGGCCGGGGCGGGGACAATGGCGGGTCTCGCCGAGGGTCGTGAGCGGGCACGGCGCCGTCGCGAGACCCTCAAGGATTCGAGGCGGATTTCCGCCGCGTCTCGGACGGCGTGCAGCCGTAAGCCCGGCGATAGCGCTGCCCGAAATCGCCCATGTGGGCGAAGCCCCAGTGGCGCGCGATCCGGGCGATCGACCACGCGGCCTTGGGTCCGGCGATCAGGTCCCGATGGACGCATTCGAGGCGGCGATCGACGATGAACTGGACCGGGGTGCGCCCGAGTTCCTTCTTGAACTTGTCCTGCAGCGACCGGACGCTCATCGAGGCGGCCGCGGCGACGTCGGACAGGACGATGGTCTTCGACAGGTTCTCCTCGATGTAATCGATCGCGATCCCGAGCCGCCGGGACGGTACGTCCGCCCCGGCCGCCTGCCTCGGAGGGGCCGCCTTCGGCCAGGAGGACAGAAGCTGATAGCTCATGACCTCCCGGATCAGCGGATAGAGCAGGTCGACCGGGCGATCCTGGTCCCGGGTCCAGCTCTGAACTCGCTGGACCGTGCGGAACAGGGCGCTCATGCCCGGCAGCGTCATGTCGGCGACGGGCGCGAAGGTCGGAAGCCCCGGATCGTCCCGGCCCGTCAGGGCGTGGTTGGCCGCCGTGAGGGTCTCGGCCGCGATCGTCGCGCTGACCGCATCGACCCAGTCCGAGGCGCGTACCTCGGCGATGGTCTCGAAACCGACGAGCGTGGCGTGGGCCGGCGATCCGAGGATGTCCCCGCCCCGGCCTGAATAGGTGAAGTGGCCGCTCACCACGAAGCGGATCGTCACGAGGTCGGCGGAGAATTTCGGTTTCGTCACGAAGCCGCTGCGGGACGAGGTCCGCCAGAAGCTGAAATCCTCGCTCTGGCTGCCGGATATCTCCACCCACGGATCGACCGAGCGCAGGACGTCGATGTCGACCGCGATCCCGCCGCGCTCGTTGAACCGCCTCAGTTCATCGAGCGAATGGATTTTCGCCGAGAGATGCGCCTGAGGCCGCCAGACGTCGGGCCGGGTCGGGCTCGGGCTCGTCATCGTGCGGACGGGTGCATGGGCGAAAACGTGCTCTGTCCGGCAGGAGCCCGAGGCTCGCCGGACGTGTGTAGTGCTGCCGAACAACGAGATGCAACCCCGCGTCCTTTCAGCGCAATATTGTTGTCACTGTATCATGATCACGCATAACGTATAATTATTACGCAAAAGCGACGATTAACTACGCTTTAAGCCCGGATGCATAAGTTGATTGCAGGTCTTACAGATGTGCGACGTATCGAACGTCTCGCATATCGGAGATATTCGGGGGTCCCGCAGTGTTCGGCTTTCACTTTCCCACGGCGATCGGGATGTTTGCAGCGCTCGACCAGTCACACGCGATGGCCGAGTTCGGCCCGGACGGAACGATCCTGACGGCCAACGCCAACTTCCTGAGCATCATGGGATACGAAGCGGGCGAGCTTCGGGGACGGCACCACGGCCTGCTCGTCGATCCCTCTCAGCGCGAGGCCGCGGACGAGCGCGACTTCTGGGACGCGCTCGGCCGCGGCATCGACCGGACCGGCGCGTTCAAGCGGATCGCCAAGGACGGGCGCGAGGTCTGGCTCGAGGCGAGTTATCTCGGCCTCGGGGGCCGCTCGAGTCGTGTCGCCCGAATCGTCATGCTGGCGACCGACGTGACTGCGCGGAAGGCCTTGGTCAGCGACTTCGACGGCGAGATCGCCGCCCTGCACCGCTCGCACGCGGTGATCGTCTTCACGCCCGACGGCACGATCGTCGAGGCCAATCGCAACTTCCTCACCCTGATGGGCTATCGCCTGGAGGACATAAAGGGCCGCCATCACAGGCTCTTCGTCGATCCGTCCGAACAGGCGAGCCCCGACTACCGGGCCTTCTGGTCGGCGCTCGCCGACGGTACGCATCAGGCGGCCGAATACCGCCGCGTCGCCAGCGGCGGACGCATCGTCCACATCCACGGAACCTACAACCCCGTCCTCGACGCCGAGGGACGGGTGATCAAGGTGGTGAAGTTCGCCACGGACATCACGGCGCAGGTGAACGAGCGGCAGCGGCGGGCCGAGGCGCAGCGGCGGATCGGCACCGATCTCGACGCGATCGGGCAGGCCGTCGAGGATGTCGCCCAGCAGGCCGCGCAGGCGGCCGGCACGGTCGCCCGCGTGGCCGGCGACATCCAGACCGTGGCGGCCGGCTCGGAGGAGTTGTCGGCCTCGGTCGGCGAGATCGGACAGCAGGTCGATGCCGCCGCCCAGATGGCGCGGGAGGCCGTCGAGCAATCCCGGCAGGCCGGAGACATCATCGCCAGCTTGAGCAGCCGGGCGGCGCAGATCGGCGACGTCGTCTCGATGATCCAGAGCATCGCGGCGCAAACCAATCTCCTCGCCCTCAACGCGACGATCGAGGCGGCGCGGGCGGGCGTGGCCGGCAAAGGGTTCGCGGTGGTCGCCGCAGAGGTCAAGGCGCTCGCGGAGCAGACCGCGCGCGCCACGACGCAGATCCGGGATCAGATCGCGACGACGCAGGGCGCCACGCACGAGGCCGTCACCGCGATCGGCTCGATCCAGGCGACGATCCGCTCGCTCGACGCGGTGTCGGCCGCCATCGCCGCGGCGGTGGAGGAGCAATCGGTGGTCACGCGCGAGATGTCCGGCAGCATGCAGGCGGCCTCGCGCGGCGCTGCCAGCATCGCGGCCGGCGTCGATACGATCGCGCAGGCGAGCACGCGGGTCGACGACGCGACGCGGCAGGTGCGGGAGTCTGCGAGGGCGTTCGCCTGACGATCCGCCCCTTGCCGCCTCGGCGCGGCAAAGATTCGGCGAGATCTTGTCTTCAGCGAGGTCTCGCCGCCGCGCCGCCCCGGCGCAGCACCAGGGTGGCCCAGCCCTCGATCAGGCCGGCGCGGGCGAGGTGGAAGCCGCGATGGCGGTAGGTCGAGAGCACGCCGGGCACGTCGCGCTCGATCAGGCCCGACAGGATCAGCACGCCGTCGTCGGCCACCACCGCGGTGAGTGTGGGGGCGAGCCGCTTGAGCGGCCGGGCCAGAATGTTGGCGAACACCACGTCGAAGCCGCGGGGGCGGTTCGCCAGCGCGTGGCGCACGCCCGGCCCCTGGTAGAGCCGCATCAGGGGGCCGAGGCCGTTGAGGCGGGCGTTCTCGCGGGCGGTCAGGACCGCTTCCGGGTCGAGGTCGCCCGCCACCACGGGCGTGTGCAGCGCGCGGGCGGCGGCGAACCCCAAGATGCCGGTGCCGGTGCCGACATCGAGCACCCGGGCCGGGCGGCGGCGCTTCAACTCGGCCACCAGCGCCCGCAGGCAGCCGAGCGTGGTGCCGTGGTGCCCCGTGCCGAAGGCGAGCGCCGCCTCGATCTCGATGGCGAGGTCGTTGGCGCGGACATGCTCCCGGTCGTGCGAGCCGTGGACGAGGAAGCGCCCGGCCCGCACGGGCTTCAGCCCTTCGAGCGAGGCGCGCACCCAATCCTGCTGGTCGATGGTCTCGAAGGCGGCCTCGTCCGCCCGATCGCCCACGAGCGGGCGGATCAGCGCGCGGATCATCTCCGCGTCGGGCTCTTCCGAGAAGTAGGCTTCGAGGCGCCAAGTCCCGGTCTCCACGCCGGTCTCCTCGACCTCGAAGGCGGCGACCGCCGTCTCCATCGGATCGAACATCTCGCCCAGCAGTTCGGTCATGGCGCGCGCGGACGGCTCGTCCGTGATCAGGCGCAGGACGTGCGTGGGACGGTGCGGCGGCAGGCCTTCGAGCATGGGGCGCCCTCTAGCATCCGCCGGTCCGTCCGGCCACGGACTTCTCGCAGGAAACCGCCGGCGCGGGGACCGGACCGGGCCGTCGCGGGCACGCCACACGCAAGCCCGAACCAGCCTAATCCGCGGGCAACCTGTTTAATTTGTAGACGAATATCGCGGAACCGGCGTGCAAAACCCGCGTTCACAACCGCATTCGTTCCCACATAGGCGTCCTCGAGTTCCGGTCGTCATGACACCCAGCCCCGTCCGCCGCCGACCGCCCATCGTCGTCAAGCAGGAGCCGCGGCCCGACCGGCGCCGCACCGGCCGCCCGCCGATTCTCGATGCCGGCGCCCTCGAAGCGCCGCTGCCCGGCCCGCTGCTGGTGCTGCTCAGCCGCCTCCACCGCGCCGAGACCCGGCCGGGCGACGAACAGACGCCGCAGGGCTGACAGGCTCGGGGAACACTCTCGCGCCGGCCGGCTTCTTCGAGCGGACGAACTTCCAGAAGGACGATTCGATGGCTGTTGTGTCGCGTGCGATCTACGACGAGGGCCGGGCCGCCAAGGCGCAGGGCCAGCCGGATTCCGCCAACCCCTACGAGGCGGGTTCGCAGCAGAGCCTCGACTGGCTCGAAGGATTCACGGCCGGCGAGCCGGAGCCCTCCGCGACCGGGCCGGACAATGGCTGAGGCCGTCGACGGAACCGGCGCTGCCCCTGGCAGCGTCGTTCCCGCTCGGCTATAGCGCTTCCGGGCCGCCGCGACGGCGGCGCCGGAGGCCGTCCCCATGACCGTATCCCGCACCCGCCGCGCCTGGATCGCCGGCCTGATGCTCGCTCTCGCGGGCGGTCTGACCCCGGCCCGCGCCGACGAGCCGGTGACGGTCTTCGCCGCCGCGAGCTTGAAGAACGCGCTGGACGAGGCGAGCGCCGCCTGGACCCAGGAGACCGCCAAGACGACGCGCATCTCCTATGCGGGCTCGAACGCGCTGGCCAAGCAGATCGAGGCGGGCGCGCCCGCCGACCTGTTCGTCTCCGCCGATCTCGCCTGGATGGACTACGCCGAGAAGAACGGCACGATCCGCTCTGAGACCCGCGTCAACCTCCTGCGCAACGCCATCGTGCTGGTGGCACCGAAGGGCTCGACCCAAAAAGTCGCGCTGGAGCCGGGCGTCGATCTCGCCAAGGCGCTCGCCGGCGGGCGGCTCGCGATGGGCAACGTCGAGGCGGTGCCGGCGGGTAAATACGGCAAGGCGGCGCTCGAAAAGCTCGGCGCCTGGGACGGCGTGAGGACACAAGTCGCCCAGGCCGAGAACGTGCGGGCGGCCCTGCTCCTCGTCGCCCGCGGCGAGGCGCCGCTCGGCATCGTCTACGCGACCGACGCCGCGAGCGAGCCCGGCGTCGAGGTGGTGGCGACGTTTCCCGAGGGAAGCCATCCGCCGATCGTCTACCCGGCCGCGCTGACGAAGGAGTCCCGGAACGCCGATGCTGCTGCCTTCCTCACCTATCTGCGCAGCCCCGCGGCCCGGCCGTTCTTCGAGCGCCAGGGTTTTGGGGTGATCGGCACCGAGAAGCGCTCTTGAGCCCGCGCCGTCCGACCGCGCCATGCTGAGCGGGCTCGGCCTCACCCCGGACGAGGCGACGGCGCTCCTCCTGTCGGTGAAGGTCGCGACTGTGGCCACCCTGTGCAGCCTCCCGCCCGGGCTCGCCGTGGCGTGGCTCCTGGCACGCCGGCGCTTCCCCGGCCACGCGCTGCTCGACGGGCTGGTCCACCTGCCGCTGATCCTGCCGCCGGTGGTGACGGGTTACCTGCTGCTGCTCGGCTTCGGCCGCCGGGGCGTGTTCGGGGCGTGGCTTTCCGAGATCGGAATCGTATTCTCGTTCCGCTGGACCGGGGCGGCGCTCGCCTGCGCGGTGATGGGCTTTCCCCTGATGGTGCGGGGGATGCGGCTGTCGATCGAGGCGGTCGACCGCAAGCTCGAACAGGCCGCGGGCACGCTGGGCGCCGCCCCGCCGCTGGTGTTCCTGCTCGTCACCCTGCCGCTGAGCCTGCCCGGTTGCCTCGCCGGGGCGGTGCTGGCGTTCGCCAAGGCGATGGGCGAGTTCGGCGCGACGATCACCTTCGTCTCGAACATCCCCGGCGAGACCCAGACCCTGCCGTCCGCCATCTACACGCTCACCCAGGTTCCGGGCGGGGAGGGGGCGGCGCTCCGGCTCACGCTCGTCTCGGTCGCGGTCTCGATGCTGGCGCTGCTCGCCTCCGAGGTGCTGGCCCGGCGCATGCGGCGGCGGCTGGGGGCGGGGTGATGGGGAACGCTGCCTTCGACAATGTGGCGGTCGGGCGCCGCGGGGCGTCCCCTCCCCCTTGCGGGGAGGGGTTCGGGGTGGGGGTGGTTCAGGAGGAACCGCTTCGGTGCCTTCGGCCCGACCCCCACCCCTACCCCTCCCCGCAAGGGGGAGGGGAATGCGCGCGCGATCCGGCTCGGGACACCCGATCGAAGCCGGCGTCACGCGTAGGCGTAGGCCCCGCCCCGCTCCAGCGCGCGGCCATAGGCCGGCCGGGCGTGGATGCGGGCGAGCCAGTCGCTCACCCGCGGCCCCGCACTGGTCCCGCGGGCGGAAAAGGCTTCCAGCGGAAAGCTCATCATGATGTCGGCGGCGGTGAAGGCTTCGCCGCAGAAGAACGGGCGCTCGGCCAGTTCCGCCTCCCAGTAATCGGCGTGGCGGCGCAGCTCCGGATCGACGAAACCGCCGGTGACTTTCGCGGCGATCGCCCGCACCAGCGGCCGGAGCAGGGCGGGGCTGCCCGGGGCGAGCCGCGAGAACACGAGCTTCAGCAGCAGCGGCGGCATCGCCGAGCCCTCGGCGTAGTGCAGGAAGTAGGTGTAGCGCGCCCGCTCCGCGCTGCCCGGCGGCGGCACCAGGGCGCCGCCCGCGCGGGTCGTCAGGAATTCGACGATGGCGCCGGTCTCGGCCACCACGTGGCCGTCCGCCTCGATCACTGGCGACTTGCCGAGCGGATGCACGGCGCGCAGCTCCCGCGGCGCCAGCATGGTGGCGGGGTCGCGGGCGTAGCGCTTCACCGAATAGGCGAGGCCGAGTTCCTCAAGCAGCCACAGCACCCGCTGCGAGCGGCTGTTCTCCAGATGGTGGACGGTGATCATCGGGGCTCCTTGCTACCCGCCGACAACCCGGCAGGAGCGCCTTCCGACGAAGTGGATACCGGTTCGTCGAAAGAAAGCGCGTCAAAACAAGAGGCTGGAGGCGTGATCCGACCCGGAGTGGTCGGACACGGCGATAGCCCGCTCCGGAGCCCTTAGCCCGTGACGATCGAGGTCGACGTCGCGCTCCGGCGCGAAACCTTCTCGCTGGAGGTCGCCTTCACCGCGGACGCCGGGCTCACCGCCCTGTTCGGCCGCTCCGGCTCGGGCAAGACCACGGTGATCGACCTGATCGCCGGTCTCGCGCAGCCGCAGCGCGGGCGCATCGTCGTCGACGGCACGGTGCTGCTCGACACGGAAAAGGGCGTGCGGGTGCCGGTGCATCGCCGCCGGATCGGCTGCGTGTTCCAGGAGGCGCGGCTGCTGCCGCATCTCTCGGTGCGGCAGAACCTGCGCTTCGGCCGGCTGTTTTCCCGCGGGGCCGGGGGCCCGAGCCTCGATGCGGTGGCCGACCTCCTGGGCATCGCGGCCCTGCTGGAGCGGCGCCCGGCCGGCCTGTCGGGGGGCGAGCGCCAGCGCGTCGCCATCGGCCGGGCGCTTCTGGCCCGCCCGCGTCTGCTGCTGATGGACGAACCGCTCTCGGCCCTCGACGAGGCCCGCAAGCGCGAGATCCTCCCCTATATCGAGCGGCTGCGCGACGAGGCCGGGCTGCCGATCGTCTATGTCAGCCATTCGGTCGCCGAGGTCGCCCGCCTCGCCTCGACGGTGGTGGTGCTGGACGCGGGCCGCGTCGCGGGCCAGGGGCCGGTCGATGCGGTGCTGCGCCGGGCCGACCTGATCCCGGACGGGGCGGAGGCCGGCAGCGTGCTCGCCATGACGGTCGAGGGCCACGACGCGGCCTCCGGCCTGACCCGGCTGACCGGCCCCGGCGAGGGACGCGGTCTGCGGCTCGACGTGCCGCTTCTGGCGCTGCCGCCGGGCCGGCGGCTGAACCTGCGCCTACCCGCCCGCGACGTGCTGCTGGCGACCGAGGCGCCGCGGGGCTTGAGCGCCCGCAACGTCCTGCCCGGCCGGGTTGCGTCTCTGCGGGAGGAGGGGGCCGCCTGCCTCGTCGAGGTCGCCTGCGGCGAGGCGATCCTGCTTGCCCGTCTCACCCGCGCCTCGGCGCTCGACCTCGGGCTCGCGGAAGGCGCGCCCGTCCACGCCATCGTCAAGAGCGTCGCCCTCGATGCCGGCCTCACGCCCGGCGCGCGCATCGAGATCTGAGTGCGCTGCGGCTCTCCCGCAGGGTGACCGGATGGGGTACGAGCGTTGCCATGGCTCTGCTGTCCCGTCTCCTCGCCTACGCCTCCTCCGCCTTCGGGCTGCCGGCTCCGACCGAGGCGCTGCCCGACGGCGACGAGGCGCATCTCGCGGCAACCGCGCTCCTCGTCCACATCGCCCGCGCCGACGGCGTGCTCGACGCGGCCGAGACCGAGCGGCTGGCCCGCCTCGTGCGCGGGCGCTACGCCGACAGCGACGCGGCGGCGCGCGACCTGATCGCCCGCGCCGCCGCCTTCGACGCGCAGACCCGCGACCTGACGAGCCTCGTCGAGCTGATCGGGGAGGACGGCGCGCCGGAGCAACGGGAGAAGCTCCTCGCCATGGCCTGGGCGGTCGCGGGCGCCGACGGGGCGGTGCACGAATTCGAGGAAGCACTGGTCTGGCGGCTCGGCAAGCTGCTCGGCTTCGACGAGGCCGGCATCCAGGCCGCCCGCCCCCTGGCCCAGAGCGGCGGCGCGGCCGCCCTCGCCTGATCGCCGTCCGATGATCGTCGGCCTGACCCTGATCCTGCTGGCGCAGCTCCTCGGCGAGACCTGCGCCCGGGCCGTCGGGGTGCCGGTGCCGGGGCCGGTGATCGGGATGGCGCTTCTCCTCGCCTTCCTGGCGCTGCGCGACCGCTGGCGCCCGGCCTCCACCCGCTGGCTGCCGCCGCCCCTGGTCGATGGCGGGCTGGAGACCACGGCCAAGGGGCTGCTCGCCCATCTCTCGATCATGTTCGTGCCGGCCGCCGTCGGCATCGTCGGCAAGCTCGACGTGCTGGCGAGCCATGGGCTGGCGCTCGCCATCGTGCTGTGCCTCTCGGTGACGCTAACGCTCGCCGCGACCGTGCTGACCTTCGTCGCGGTCTCGCGGCTGATGGCCCGGCGGGGCGGGGAACGGCCATGAGCGGCGACTTCGCCCTCTGGGTCTATCTCACCCAGACGCCGCTGCTGTGGCTCACGGTGACGCTGCTGGCCTACGCCGTGGCCGACCGGCTCTTCCAGGCCGCCGGGCGCCACCCGGCCGCCAATCCGGTGATCCATGCGGTCTGGATGATCGGCCTCGTGCTGCTCGTGACCGGCACGCCCTACCCGACCTACTTCCAGGGCGCGCAGTTCGTCCACTTCCTGCTCGGGCCGGCCACCGTGGCGCTCGCCGTGCCGCTCTACGAGCGGCGCGAGACGGTGATGCGCGCGCTCCTGCCGATGGGGGCCGCGCTCGTCGTCGGCTGCGTCACCGCGATGGGCTCGGCGCTGGTCTTCGCGACGATCGCCGGCATCCCCTACGAGGTGATGCTGGCCATGGCCCCGAAATCCGTGACCACGGGCGTGGCCATGGGCATCGTCGAGGCGCTCGGCGGCGACCCGACGCTCGCCGCGGTGCTGGTGATGATGACCGGCATGGCCGGCGCCCTCATCGTCACGCCGCTGATGCGGCTCTTGCGCGTCGAGGACATGCGCGCCCGCGGCTTCGCGGCGGGGCTGGCCGCCCACGGCCTCGGCACGGCCCGCGCCTTCCAGGTCAGCGAGGTCGCCGGCACCTTCGCCGGCATCGCCATGGGGCTCAACGCCTTCCTGACCGCCGTGCTGGTGCCGGTGGCGGTGAGTTTTTTGCGCTGACGCGGCCCGCCGCTCGGCCGGAAAATCGGCGAACGGCGGAGGCCGACAGATCGTCCATGCGGCCCTTCCCGATCGGGCATTGCGGTTTCGCGTCCCGTGCGGCAGCGCACGACAGGGAAGCGGGCGAGGCCGAAACGTGTTCGAAGGTCACGCTGTCGCCGCGATTGCCGATCCACCTTCGGAGAGCCCCCGAGCCGGTGAGGACGATGTCGTACGGCAGCCCGGCCTTCTGGATCGTCATGGCCGCCGTCAGCGCCGGGTTCGGCGCGCTGCACGGCGTCCTGTTCCACGACGGGCCGACCCTCGTGGGCACGATCTACGGCACCTGCGTCGGCGTCCTAATGATCGCCTACGAGCGCGGGCTCTTCCTGGCCGCCTACAGCCGGCGCCTGCGGCAATTGCCGACGCTCGCCTACTTCGCCGCCGCCGAGATCAGCATGGCGGTCCTGATCGTCGTCGCGATGTCGGCGACCGGCGTGGTGATCTGGGCGCTCGGCATCGCGGACAAGCCCTTCCTCGAAGCGGTGACGCCGAAGCTCCACACCGTTCCGTTCGCGCTCGCGGTCTCGGCGCTGATCGTCACCGTCCTGCGCGTGCGCGACTTGATCGGCAGCGAGACCTTCGCGAGCCTCATCCTCGGGCGCTATCACCGCCCGGTCAGCGAGGAGCGCGTGTTCCTGTTCCTCGATCTCGTCGGATCGACCGCCTACGCCGAGCGGCACGGCGACCTCGCCGCCCAGGAACTGCTGAAGGCCGTCTTCGCCGCCATCGCCGAGCCGGTGCGGCGCCATCGCGGACAGGTCGACGACTATATCGGCGATCAGGTCATCGTCTCCTGGCCGCTGGCGCGGGGCATCGAGCGGGCGCGCTGCGTCGCCTGCGTCTTCGCGATCCACCGGGCGCTCGAACGGGACCGGGAGCGCTGGCTCGCCCGGTTCGGCCTCGTTCCCGAACTGCGCGCGGCGTTGCACGGCGGCAGCGTGGTGACGGCGGAGGTCGGCGTCGACCGGCACAAGATCGCCTATTTCGGCGACGTCATGAACGCGACCGCGCGACTGGAGGGCCTGTGCCGGGAGACCGGACGCAGCGTGCTGGTCTCGGATGCGGTGCTGGCCCGGCTGCCCGCCCTTCCCGAGGGGATCGAGGCCGAGGCGCTCGGTGATCACCGCCTGCGAGGACGCAGCGAGACCATGGCCGTGCATGCGCTGGCGCAGGCGCGGGCTCCGGTCACGGCCGTTTCGTCGGGTCATCGCACGGGCGTCGTCGCCGACCGTAAGCCGGACCACGCGGCACGGCCGACGCGGCCGCAGGCGGCGGCCGGCGTGCCCGGACGGTCGGCAGCCTCCGCTTGAACCGAGGTGCCGAACACGTTGCACCGCAGCACCCGACCCTCTAAACACAAAAAATTCGCCTGGACCCGGTGCAAGCCCGGGTGGCTCTTCCGGCCGCCGATCCGCCGGATCACGCATTCGAGACGCCTCCATCGCCCCGCCTCCCGCGTGGGCCTGCGTCCTTGCGGAAATTTTCAACGATGTCCTCCGTCAAAAACGCCGCCCGCGCGTGGCTCGGCTCGCCCTGGGCCGACACGCTCTCGGGCCTCGTCGTCGCGCTGGCCCTGATCCCGGAGGCCATCGGCTTCTCGGTCATCGCCGGGGTCGATCCCAAGGTCGGTCTCTACGCTTCCGTCGTCATCGCCATCGTGATCGCGTTCGCGGGCGGGCGGCCCGCCATGATCTCGGCGGCCACCGCAGCGACCGCCGTGGTGATGGTCGATCTCGTGCGCGATCACGGCGTGCAGTACCTCTTCGCCGCCACCATCCTGATGGGCGTCCTGCAGATCGCCGCCGGCCTGATGCGGCTCGGGCGCCTCATGCGCTTCGTCTCGCGCTCGGTGATGACCGGCTTCGTCAACGCGCTCGCGATCCTGATCTTTCTGGCGCAGCTACCGGAGTTGACGGGGGTCACGCCGGCGACCTACGGGCTGATCGCGCTCGGGCTCGCCATCATCTACGGCTTTCCCCGGATCACCCGCGCGGTGCCCTCGCCGCTCGTCGCCATCGCGGTGCTGACCGCGCTCACCGCCTGGCTCGGGCTCGACGTGCGCACGGTGGCCGATCTCGGCGCGCTGCCGACGACGCTGCCATCCTTCGCGCTGCCCGACGTGCCGCTCACCTTCGAGACGCTGCGGATCATCCTGCCCTATGCGGCCACGCTCGCCGCGGTCGGCCTGCTGGAGAGCCTGCTCACCGCGCAGATCGTCGACGACATGACCGACACCGGCAGCTCGAAGAACCGCGAATGCGTCGGCCAGGGGCTCGCCAACATGAGCTCGGCCGTGTTCGGCGGCATGGGCGGCTGCGCCATGATCGGTCAATCGGTCATCAACGTGTCGTCGGGGGCGCGGGGCCGGCTCTCGACGCTGGTGGCGGGCGTCGTCCTGCTGGTGCTGCTCGTGGCGTTGCAGGATCTCCTCGCCGTCGTGCCGGTCGCGGCGCTGACGGCGGTGATGATCATGGTCTCGCTCAACACCTTCTCGTGGCGCTCGCTGCTGGAACTGCGCACCAACCCGCTGCCATCCTCGCTCGTCATGCTCGCCACCGTCGCCGTCGTCGTCGCGACGAAGGACCTCGCCATCGGCGTCCTCGTCGGCGTGCTGCTGTCGGGGGTGTTCTTCGCGGGAAAGGTCTCGCGGATGGTCCGCGCCACCTCCGAACTGTCGCCGGATGGCGGCACCCGGACCTACCGGGTGAGCGGACAGGTGTTCTTCGCCTCGGCGGGCGCCTTCACTGATGCGCTCGACGCCCGCGCGCCGGCGGAGCGCCTCGTCATCGACCTGCACGCGACGCATTTCTGGGACATCTCGGCGGTGGGTGCCCTCGACCGCGTGGTCGAGAAGGCCCGCCGCCAGGGCCGGGTCGTGGAGGTGGTCGGCCTCAATGAGGCCAGCGCCACCCTGGTCGAGCGCTTCAGCCGGCACGACAAGCCGGGTGCCTCGCTCCCGGTGCACTGAACAGGGGCGGCTACTTCGTCAGCGCCACATGCACCCCCAACCAGTCGGCCGGGGGCGGGACGCTCTCATAGGCGGAGACGCGCTCCAGATAGAGGTCGTAGAGGCCGGCGAGGCCGAAGGCCGCGCCCTCGGAGCGGCAAGCCGCGAGCCGCCCGCGGGCGGTGGCCCAGTCGCGGCGGCGATAGGCGGCGAGCAGCTCGGCGTGGCGCGCCGCGAGGCGCCGGAAGGCGAGGGAGTCGCGCACCGTGGCGTCCCCCACCAGCGTCGAGACGGCTTCCGCCTCGGTCTTCCCCTTCACCCGGACGAGGTCGATCTCCAGCACGGCGAAGCGGTCGGCGACCGCCGCGGCGGTGGCAGCCCCCAGGATCGTCTTGACCCGGTAGGCCTTGGACTGGCCCTCCAGCCGCGAGGCGACGTTCACGGGGTCGCCCAGCACCGAGTAGTCGAAGCGCAAGCTGGAGCCCATGTTGCCGACGACGCAGCGGCCGGTGTTGAGGCCGATGCCGATGTCGATCGGCAGCACCGGATGCCCGCCGGCTTCGGCCTCCGCCTTGCGCAGCGCGTTGAGCGCGTCCATCCGGGCGATCATCTCCAGGGCGGCGCGGCAGGCATTGGCCTCCTGATCGGGGTCGTCGAGCGGCGCGTTCCAGAACGCCATGATGGCGTCGCCCATGTACTTGTCGATGGTGCCGCGGGCCCCGATGATCGCGTCGGTGAGCGGCGACAGGAACCGGTTCATCAGCGCGGTGAGCCCCGCCGGGTCGTTGCGGTAGAACTCGGCGATGCCGGTGAAGCCGCGCACGTCCGAGAACATGATCGTGAGTTGCCGCTCCTCGCCGCCGAGCTTGAGCGTCTCGGGATGGGCGGCGAGTTGCTCGACCAAAGCGGGCGAGAGGTACTGGCCGAAGGCCGCGCGGATGCGCTGCCGCCCGGTCTGCTCGCGGGTGTAGTTGGTGAAGACGAGCACCGCGTAGACCGTGAGGCTGGCGCCGAGCGGGAAGGTGGCGTCGAGCAGGATGCCGAGTTCCTTGAACCGGAACCACGCGGTGGCGGCGAGGAACAGGGCGATGACGGCCCCGAGCAGCAGCAGCCGCACGGCGCCGAGCAGCGGCGCGAACACAACGACGATCAGGCCGACGGCCAGCGTCAGCGCGATCTCCACGACGATGGCGTCGTTCGGATAGGACAGGGTGGTGCGCGACAGCACGCTCTCGAGGAGTTGTGCCTGCACCTCGACGCCGGGCATCACCCGCTCGACCGGCGTGGTCTTGTTGTCGAGGAGGCCGAGCGCCGAGGTGCCGACCAGCACGATCTTCTGCGCCACGCGCTCGGGATCGAGGCTGCCGTCGAGGACGGCGCGGGCCGGGATAGAGCGGGCGGGGTCGCGACCGGAGAAGTGGAGCCAGACGGAGGCCGTCGCATCGGTCGGAATCTCGAAGCCCGGCAGCGCCAGCGCCAGCGCGCCGGCCGCGTCGGCGCGCAGCAGCACCGCGCCGGAGCCGGTCAGCACCCGCAGGATCTCCAGCCCCAGCCCCGGCACCAGCCGCCCGCCCGCCTGCACCGCGAGCGGAATCCGCCGGACGATGCCGTCGCGCTCGGGAACGATGGTGAAGAGGCCCCGCCCCGCCGCGGCGCGCTCCAGCTCGGCGATGTTGTGCAGCAGGCCGGGGAAGCGGGCGAGATGGGCGGACGGGTCGGGGCCGAGGATCGCGAAGCCGGTGCGCGGCAGGTCGGGGGCCTCCGCCGCCAGCTGCTCCAGGGCCGACTGCCCCAGGATCACCCGGCCGGCCCGGATCGCCTCGGCCAGCACCGCGTCGGTGTCGGGCAGGCGCGCCAGCGCGTCGCGGGCGCTTCCGTCGAGCCCGTCGAGGCCTTGCGCGATCCGCGCCGGGGAGAGCCGGTCGGGCTCGGGAAACACCATGTCGAAGGCGATCACCGCCGCCCCGGCCTCGGTCAGCCGCCGCACCATCTCGGCGACGCGGGTGCGGGCCCAGGGCCATTGCCCGTAGGCGCGGATGCTGGCCTCGTCGATGTCGACGATGGTGACCGGCCGCAGCGTCACGGGCCGCGGATGCAGCGCCTGCAGCGCGTCGAAGGTGCGCAGCCGCAGGGTCTCGACCGGAGCCGGGTCCCAGATCCGCAAGGCCACCAGGGCGAGGAGGACGAGGAGCGCCAGCGCCCGATCGAGGCCGATTTTCCTTGTGGTTTGGGGGCGCGGAGCCGGGGCGGCGGCGCGGCGGAAGGGGCGGGGGAGGGGCAAAGGCGGCGCTCAGGCTCGCGCCACGGCCGGACGGACGGGCTTTCCTCCTCGCGCCCTCATCCTGAGGTGCCGCGGAGCGGCCTCGAAGGAGGGCCCCAGAAATCGCTGCGACGCCTGGAGCCCTCCTTCGAGGGCGCCGCCGCGCGCCGCCACCGCAGGATGAGGGGGAGAGTGGGAGGTCATGGCCGACCCCCTCACAGGATATGGATGTCGTCGGCGTGGAGGTTGGCCAGCACCACGTTCTTCAGCGTCAGGACGTGCTCCCGGTCGTAGGCGATCAGGACGTCACCGCCGGACTGGGTCGCCCGGTCCAGCACCGCGTCGGCGCTGGAAAAGACCGAGCGGTCGAATTCGAGGGTGTCGGCGCCCGCAGTGAAGTCGGTGATGGTCGTCCGCTTGAAGGTCGCGGCGTCGAAGACGAAGGTGTCGCTGCCGGTGCCGCCGGTCAGCGTGTCGCCGCCGCCGAGCCCGAGGACGATGTCGTCGCCCCCGCGCCCGTCGAGCGTCTCGGCGCGCGCGCTGCCGACCACGAGGTCGTTGGCGCCCTGGCTGCCGTTGAGCGAGGTGTAGAAGGTGTGGGTCGCGCTCTGGCCCGCGCGCAGGTCGCCGAACTTGATGTTGAGCGAGATGCCGGTGTCGATATGGGCGCCGTTCGGGTCCTTCGGCGTGTCGTAGACGTTCGGCAGATAGGCGTCGTGGTTGTAGAACCCGTCGCTCGACGCGCGCGCCGCCTTGTCGAAGGCGATGAGGTTGACCGAGACGCCCGACTTCGTGCCGTAGGCCTGCACCACCGCGACGCCGCCCTTCGCGGTCGGGTTGGCCAGCACGTCGTTGTCGGTGGCGAAGTCGCCGTGGCGGATCGCGTCCTGATCCGGGTCGAAGCTGCGCATGAAGCGCGCGTCCTTCAGGGTGCCGGACGTGGTGTTGGTGAGGGTCACCGTGGTCTTGAAGTAGGTGGCGTTGGGGTCGAGGTCGATCACCTGGGTGATCTTCAGCCCGTCCGCGGCGGTGCCGACGGTCGTCGCCTGGAGCCGGCCGCCGCTCGACGTGTCGGTGGTCGTCGCCTCGAACTGGATCTTTCCGGTGCGTTCGGAATTGGCGAAGCTCTTGCCGTCATGCGCGATGACGATGGCGTCCTCCGGCGTGCCGGGGATGGTGACGTCGTTGGAGGTGGTCTCCTCGCCGGTGTCCCAGCCGTCGTCGTCGATGACGAAGGACAGTTGCTTCGAGCCGCCCGCCTGCGGGTGGAAGCCGTCCGGCGCGTCGGATTTCGTGCCGAGCGAGCCGTGCTCGGCCACCCCGATCTCCATGTAGGCGCCCTGGAGGAACACGTCCCCGCCCACCGTCTGGTGGCCGGCGCGCCCCACGATCACGTCGACGGTGGCCTGCGCGGTCAGGCCGTCGGCGTCGCGGACCGTGTAGGTGAAGCTGTCGGGGCCGGTATAGCCGGCCTTCGGCGTGTAGGTGATCGTGCCGTCGCGGTTCAGCACCGCGGAGCCGTGACCGGGCTCGCCCACGCCGTCGACGCGCACCGCGCCGCCGTCGGGATCGGAATCGTTGGCGAGCACCGCGACGGTGACGGATTCGCCGGCCTGGACGAAGGCGTTGTCGTCGCGCGCTTCGGGCGCGTCCGGGGTCGCGATCACCGCGACGTCGCGCAGCACGGGGCGGCTGACGAGTCCGCCCTCGTCCTCGACCACGATCGAGACCGTGCGCGGCGCCTGCGAGGGCGCGTCGCTGCCGTTGGCGTAGGTGAGGGAGACCAGCGCCTTGGCGTAGTCGGCGAGGCTTCCGGCTCCCGTGAGCGTCAGGGTCCCGGTGCGGGCGTCGTACTGCGCACGCAGCGGGCTTCCATCGGGCAGGTCCACGGCGAGCACATCCTCGCCGGGACGGAAATTCTCGGCGATCCGCACGGTGGCGCGGGTCAGGGTCGTGCCGTCGGCGTCGCGGATCGTCAGACCCTCGGCGAGCCCGACCGGTGCGGCATCCTCGCGGTAGCTCGCATCCTCGTCCGGCAGGGTGAGGACCGGCGGCGCCTCGGCGCCGGTCAGCTCGAAGGTCGCGGTCTGGAGGCAGGAACCGCCATGGCCGTCGCTGACGCGGTAGCTCAGCGTCACCGTACCGTGCGACTGCGCGCCGGGCTCGTAGCGGAAGCGCCCCTCGCCGAGCTCGACGATCCGGCCGCCGCCGCTCACCACGGTGAGGCCGGTGACGCCGAGGCTGTCGCCGTCGATGTCGACGGCGCCCGCGCAGAGATCGGCGGCGCTCATCTCGCGGGCCTCGCCGACGCGGCTCTCGGCGAGCGCCACCGGCCGGGCGACCGTCGGCGCGTCGTTGAGGCCGGTCACGTCGACCGAGAAGACCGTGTGCAGGATAGCCCCGTTGGGCCCGCCGAGCGTGACGCTGAACGCGTCGGTGCCGACCCGGCCCTCGGCCAGGAAGGCGGCACGGTCGGCATGGTAGGAATAGGTGCCGTCGGCGTGCAGCACGAGGTCGCCGTAGGTGCCGCGGAGCGTCACGCTGCCGTCGGACAGCGCCGTGTCGGACCCGCCCGGAACCGTGCCGGCGCGGGCGGCGAGCACGCTGAGCTGCCCCGAGCCCGTCACCGCGCCGGAGCCCAGCAGGCCGCGGGCCGGATCGGTGGTGACGAGGGCGGCGTCCTGCAGCACCGGCACGGTCTGGGGCGCCACGGCGAGCGGCGGCGCGTCGCGATCCGGCTCGGACGGCGGCACGCCGGGGCCCTCGTTGCCGGGCGTTTCGTTGCCGCCGGGATTGGGCGCCACCGGGCCGGGATTGTTGGGCTGGAGCGTGTCGGGGGGCGGGCGCGGCCCGGTCGGATCCGGGCCGCCGCCGCCGGGCCCGTCCTGGAACACGTTCGGCGGCACGCTCGAGCCCGGCCCGCCGCCGTTCGGCCCCTGGAACACCGGCAGGCGGGGCGATTCGGCGATGGTCTTGAACAGGGACTGGACGAGGCCGTTCTCCTCGGCGAGTTCGGCGGGCGTCTTCTGTACCGTCTCCACGCGCGGCGTGCGCCCATCCTCCGGGATGACGACGGTGGCGACGGTCGCGTCGGAGACCGTGAACAGGAGCTTCGAGGGATCGTTGCGGTCGTAGACCTCGAAGCGGCCGACCGTGCTGTCGGGCTCGGTCATCACCGAGAAGCGGGTCTCGCCGCCGTCGGCGTCGATCTGGATGTGCACCGCGGTGCCGCGGATGCCCATGGTGGCGACCGGCGTGCCGACCTTCATGTCGCCGGTCTTGGCGACCTTGCCGGCCACGAACGAGATCGTGCCCTGGACGAGGTCGAACAGGGCCGAGTTGCCGCCGCCGCCCTCCGTGTAGACCATGCCGTTCAGCACCATCCGGGCCTCGGAGGCGAGGCTGAACAGGGTGCCGTCGAGGAAGGAGACGGCGAGGGACGAATCGCGGCCGGTCTGGAGCGCATCATTCTTGTAGACGAGGTCGCCGACCTGCAGCGTCACGCTGGTGCCGTTGCGGATGACGGTCGCGGTGCCGGTCAGCGTCTGGACCCGGCCGATCGCCGCGTTGCCCCCGGGCGCGCCGGCATCGGGGACTGTCGCTTGCGCCACCTGCTCCCCGTTCGGATGCAGGCTCAGCGCTGCGATCGCCGCCTCGCTCAGCGCGGCCCCGTTCGGGGCCTCTAGCCGCGGGCGCGACTCGACCGCGAAATAGTCCTGCACGACGACACGGTGGAAGGCGTCGCTGATGACGAGGTCGCTGCCGAAGCGGGCGAACTCGCCCTTGAACAGCAGGGCCGCATCGTCGAGACGGATCGTGCCGCCCGATTCGGCCTCGTAGACGCGCGTGGAGAACAACCCGCCATAGGACGGGCCGGGCGCCGGCGCCGGAATATCGTCGAGAACTCTCACGGCCGATCACGTCCCGTTCGGACAACCGCGTCCGTCTTCCGCACAGGGTGCGTGCTAGACGGGAAGCGGCTGTGCGGGGGTGCGCCCGGTCACCGGGCGGACACGGGGCCTAAGACATCGGCATGCCGGCAACCGAATTGCCCACAAGGGGATTGGCTGCGAAACCTTCGATGATCATGGTGCCGGCCCCTCTGCAACGTCGGACGTCTGATGCGCCCTCGTCCGACCATCGTCCGAAACCGTGCGGCTGTTCAAGCGAAAACACGCCGCCGGTTGCGGAGCCTGGTGACGGCCTCGTCAACGGACTCCGCATCACGGCGATCACCTTGCAGGGATCGGGCCGAACCTATCGAGCGTCCGCGACCGCGCGGGCCAAAGCCACGAAACCTTCGACCGGGATCTCCTCCGCCCGCGCCGTCTCGGGCAGGCCGGCGGCGGCCAGCAGCCCGGCCGGATCGGGCGTCGCCGCCTTGAGGCTCTGGCGCAGCATCTTGCGGCGCTGGCCAAAGGCCGCGCGGGTCACCCGCTCCAGATCGGCGATCCGGCAGGGCAGGGGGTTTTCCCGCGGGCGCAGGTGGACGACGCTGGAGGTGACCTTCGGCGGCGGCACGAAGGCGGAGGGGGCCACGTCGAACAGGATGGTGGCCTGCGTGCGCCAGCCGCAGAGCACGCCGAGGCGACCGTAATTGGGGCGATCCGCCTCGTCGGCGACGATGCGCTCGGCGACCTCGCGCTGGAACATCAGCACCGCCGAGTCCCACCACGGCGGCCACGCTTCGTCGTGGGCGTCGGCGCCGAGCCAGCCGGTGAGCAAGGGGGTCGCGACGTTGTAGGGAAGGTTGGCGACGATCCGGGCCGGCCCCTCGCCAATCATCGGGCGCGGGTCGAAACCCACCGCATCCGCATCGACCACGTCGAGGCGGCCGGGATAGTGGGCGGCGATCTCGGCCAGAGCCGGCAGGGCGCGGGGATCGCGCTCGATGGCGATGACGCGGCTCGCGCCCGCCGCCAGCAGGGCGCGGGTCAGTCCGCCGGGGCCGGGGCCGACCTCGACCACGGTGACGCCGTCGAGCGCGCCGGCGCTCCGGGCGATCCGTCCGGTGAGGTTGAGATCGAACAGGAAATTCTGGCCGAGCGCCTTCCTGGGCTCCAGGCCGTGGCGGCGCACCACCTCGCGGAGCGGCGGCAGGCCATCGGCGCTGACGGGTTCGGTCGTCATCGGTTCCGGAAAAGCATCAGGCGCGGACGGGGAAGGGGGTGACGTTGCTGGCGCTCAGCCGCCGCGCGAGCTTGAGCGCCGCGATCAGGCTGTCGGGCCGGGCCACGCCTTTTCCGGCGATGTCGAAGGCGGTGCCGTGGTCGGGCGAGGTGCGCACGAAGGGGAGCCCCAGCGTGACGTTCACGCCCTCGTCGAAGGCGAGCGTCTTGATCGGAATGAGAGCCTGATCGTGGGTCGGGCAGAGCGCCACGTCGTAGGTCGCCCGCGCCCGCTCGTGGAACAGGGTGTCGGCGGGCAGCGGGCCCCGGATATCGATGCCTTCGGAGCGCAAAGCCGCGACGGCGGGGGCCAGCACGTCGCGGTCCTCGGTGCCCATGGTGCCGGCCTCCCCGGCATGCGGGTTGAGGCCGGACAGCACAAGGCGCGGCTTCTCGTATCCGAAGCGGGTCCGAAGGTCGGCCTCGACGATGCGGGCGGTGCGCTCGACCAGCGCTTGCGTCAGCAGGTCCGGCACCCGGCGCAGGGCCACGTGGATCGTCACCGGCACGACGCTGAGCATCTCGCTCCACAGGAGCATCACCGGCAGCGGCGGCTCGCGGCCGGGGCTCGCGGCGAGCGCCGCCAGGAATTCGGTATGGCCCGGATGGGCAAAGCCCACCTTGGTCAGCACGAACTTGGCGATCGGGTTGGTCACCACCGCCGAGGCGCGACCCGTCCGCACCAGACCGACGGCGGTCGTGATCGACTCGACGATGGCGCCGGCATTGGCCGAATCCGGCGCGCCGGGGGTCGCCTCGACCGTCGCGCCGCTCGGCAGCGGCAGCACCGGCAGGGCTTTCGAGAAGACCTCGACGGCATCGTCCGGCTCGACCTCGGCCACCGGCACGAACAGGCCGAGCCGGTGGGCGGTGCGCTCCAGAAAGTCGGGATCGCCGATGAACTGGAACGGCGGCACCCCGCGCTCGGCCCGCAGCCGCCACGCACTGAGCGCGAGTTCGGGGCCGATCCCGGAGGGATCGCCGAGGGTGAGGGCAAGCGGACGTTCGGCGGCGGGCATGAACGGGCTTATACAGGCATCCCGCCCGGCTGCCGCCCCCTCACCGCACCGCCGCGATTCCGTCCGCCGTCGTCACGGTGCCGACGTTCTGGCGCAGGTCCGCCTCGCCCAGCGTCTTCAGTTCCAGCCGCAGCAGGAAGGTCTGGTTGCGCTCGCGCACGCCAATCGCGGTGGCGATCGGCGAGACGATGTAGTTGAGCGAGACCGTCGTGCATTCGTCCTGATAGCCGCCGCCGAGGCTCATGCCCGAGAGGTAGAACGCGCCGGGATTCTTGTAGATCGGCGCGGCGCCCCCGGTGGCCAGATAGCCGGTGTAGAGGTCGGTGTAGGTGTCGCGGGCGTCGAGATAGTGGGTCAGGTCCACGAGCGCCGAGCCGGTGAGGAACCAGTTCGGCGTGATCCGGTAGGTCGCGGACGCCGTCACGCCCTCGCGGCGATGGGCGAAGCCGAGCGCCGGCTGGGCCTGGTAGTAGGAGTAGAACAGCGAGGTCTCGAGGGGCAGGAACGGCGCGAAGCGCGCGGTCACGCCGGTCTCGAAGCGGTTGACGCCGAGATCGCCCTGGCCGAGCCGGAAGCGGCTGATGAAGCTGATGTTCTGGTTCGGCGAGACCTGGGCGCGGCCGACGAAGTCCGAGCGGCGATGCTCCAGGCCGGAATCGAGGCCGACATTGGCCAGATCCCCGCGGCGGAACGAGTTCACGCCCGCGACCTGGATCGATTCGCCGAACATCACGTTCGCGTACCAGCCGGACGGCGTGACCACGGAATACTGGCCGCCGAGATTGGCCCGCACGCCGCCCTCGACCCGGTCGTAGCCGGAGAACTTGTCCCACTCGAACAGGGAGGTGTCGTCGAAGACGAGGCTCTGCGCATCCTCGTTGGGCAGGCGCCCGATCCGGGTCTCGGACGGGCGCGCGACCAGCTGGGCGATCGGCTCCAGGGTGTGGACGCCGAGGCCGCCGAAATCGGCGACGAACGGATAGCGGTAGTCGATGCCGATCGCCGGCATGACGCGGCCGGACAACCCGTCGTCGACGGTGGTGATGCTGGCGACGTTCTGGTTCTGGAAGCCCGACAGGCTCGGATTGACCGAGAACAGGTCGGTGCGCAGATACGCGAACGGCGTGAAGACCTGGCCGGCATCGTCGATGAAGCTGCGCCGCCAGGAGGCCTGGGCCGAGAGGCGGGTGGTGGTGCCCCCCAGGCCCCGCACGATGCAGCGCTCCCGCACGAAGGTCGTGCAGGTCTCGTAGAGCGGGTAGCTGATGCCGTTGACGCTCGGCGCGAACACGTAGCTGCCGGTGCGCGGGATGCCCTGAAAGTCGGTCGCCTCGCGGGTCAGGCTGGTGACGTTGGCCTGGAAGCGCACCTCGCCGCCGATCTTGCCCGGCCCGTCGATGCGCTTGTCGTAGTCGATGACGGGCGCGACGATCGGCTGCTCCTTCTGCCAGTCGAAGCTGGACAGCGCCTTGAAGTAGTAGCCGCGCGCCTCGAACCACGAGCGGTCGCCCTGGCCGATCAGGTAGCCGGTCGAGACCGCCTCGCGGAAGAAGTCGGTGGTGATGCTCTGGTTGCGGATGCGGTAATTGTCGAGGAACCACTTGTCGGTCACGCCGACGAGGTCCCAGCCGGTGCGCCAGCGCTCGTTGATGAAGAAGCGCCCGCGCGACTCGACCGCGCCGCGGAACTCGCGGTCGGCGGCGCCGAGCGGCCCCGGCAGGAAGGCCGAGGGCGTCGACTGGAAGATGCCCGAGAGGCGGACGTTGTAGGAGCCGTTGTCGAGCCTCTGGCGGTACTCGGCCTGTCCGAGCACGCCCTGGCGGCTCACGAAGGCGGGCGAGAGCGTCAGGTCGTAGCTCGGGTCGAGGTTGATGAAGAACGGTGTGGACAGGCCGGAGCCGAGCGCCGTCGAGGTGATGAAGCGCGGCGTCAGGAAGCCGGTCTTGCGCTTCACCGTCGGGTCGGCCGACTCGAAATAGGGCAGGTAGGCGACCGGGATGCCGCCGATCTCGAGGGTCGAATCCTCGTAGGAGATCGTGTGGGTCTGGTTGTCGTGGATGATCTTGGCGGCCTTGATCTGCCACAGCGGGGGCTTGGCCGGGTTGTCCTTGCAGGGCTCGCAGGCGGTGTAGGTGGCGTAGTCGAAGCTCGACACCTCGCCCGCGATCCGCTCCGCCCGCGGGGCGGAGATGCGGGTGCGCACGGTCTCGCCCTTCAGTTCGACCGTCTGCTGGATGCGCAGCGCGTCGACGAAGCCGTTCTTGAAGTCGTCGGTCAGCTCCATCCGGTCGCCGGTGACGAGCGCGCCGGTCTCGTCGGTCAGGCGCACGTTGCCCTCGGCGAAGACCCGCGAGGTGCCGCGGTCGTAGCGGACCCGGTCGGCCTGGAGGGTGCGCGTGCCGTAGCTGAGCTGCGCGTTGCCGCGGGCGGTGACCGTGTTGCGGTCGTTGTCGTAGATCAGCTCGTCCGCCTCGACGAGCAGGCGCTGGTCCTTGGAATCCTTGCCCTTCGGATCCTGAGGGGAGCCGGCGAGCCGCTCCAGCCCGGCCTGGGCCTGGGCGCGCGGCGCGGCGAGCCCGAGGCCCGCCGTCATGAGCGCAGCCAGCGAGACCGTGACAGTGATGTCGGCGACCTTACGCAACGCGCCACCCGTCTCCTGTGCAGCCCCCTGCACGACGACCCCGTCCACCCGACGCGTCCCCTGGACAACCGCGCATCAGCCGTCCTCCTGATAGAGAAGCGTGAGCGTACCGAGAAGACTCCCTACCACGGCGGGGAACCACGCCGCCACCGTCGGCGCGACCATCCCCGACGCGCCCAGGCCCTCCATGACCTGACGCGCGACGTACAGAACGAAGCCCGCCGCCACCCCGCCGAGCACCAGCTTGCCGACCCCACCAAACCGGAAGAACCTTAAGGAAACCGTTGCCGCCACGAGAACCATCGCGAGGTAGAGCAGGGGTGTCGCCAGCAGCACATCGTACTGGAGGCGGTAGCGCGTGGCATCCAGCCCGGCCCGCTCGTGGCGCGCGATGGTCTCCGGGAGTTGCCAGAAGGGCACAGATTCCGGGGGGGTGAAGCGCTGCCGGATCTGGCCGAGGTCGAGCGTCGAGGCGATCAGGTAGCTGTCGTGGCTCTCGGGAGGCGAATCCTTGGTGAGGACGCGCACGTCCTGAAGCTCCCACCACCCGTCGTGCAGAATCGCACGCGCCGCCTCGACCTGGGCGGTGAAGGCGCCCGAATCGTCGAACAGGAAGGCGGTGACGCCGGCGAGCGTCGTCGTGCCCTCGATGGCGGTCTCGGCGCGGATGACCGCCTGCCCGTCGATGCTGCGCTGGCGCAGCCACAGGTCCTTGCCGGTGCCGGCCTTGGTGGCCTTGGCGAAGATCTTGGCCTCGATCTCGCTGGAGCGCTGCTTGAGCGCCGCCGAGAGCGGGTTGTAGGCGCCGATGGCGATCACGCCGATGGCGAGCGCCACGAAGGCGCCGGGCTGGAGGAACTGCCAGGCCGAGATGCCGGCGGCGCGCGCCACGACGAGTTCGAGCTTGCGCGAGAGCTGGAGCAGAGCGGCCATCGACCCGAACAGGATCGCGAAGGGCAGCACGCTCTCGGCGACCGCGGGGGTGCGGTAGAGGGCGAGCTGAGCCATCAGCCCGGCCGAGGCGCCTTGCGTGTCGCCCGCGCGGCGCAGCAGCTCGACGAAGTCGAGGGTGTAGACGAGCGCGAACACCGTGACGAACACGCCGAGGATGGTGCGCACGAAGCGCCACGCGAAGTAGCGCCCGAGCGTCGGCCCGATCAGCATGGCGCGGCTCCCCTCAGGCCCGCCCGGCCTGCGGGCGCCGCCGCAGGGAGGCGACGAGGGCGCGCCGCCCCCGGGCGAGCCGTTCGCTCAAGGCGCGGACCCGAGCGCCGCCGAAGATCAGCAGGGAGGACAGGGCGATGGCGCCGAGCGGCGCGGCGTAGATCGCCGCCACCGCGCCGGGGCTGCGCACGGCGGCGCTGCTCGCGGCGAAGCCCGCGATGCGCAGGATCACGACGCCGACCACCGCCCCCGCCACCGCGAGCCCGCGGCCCTGGCGCGTGGTGCGCGGATCGCCGAGCGCGGCGAACGCGATGAAGGTGAGCGCCAGGGGGTAGAGCCAGGCCGAGAGCCGGTCGTGCAGCTCGGCGCGGAAGCGGCCCTTCTGGAACTGGTAGTAGACCTCCGAGGTGTCGGGGAAGAGCAGGGCCGTGGTCGAGCGCTCGCGCGGCTTGTAGACCACCTCCGCGTCCGGCGGCGTGAAGGCGGCGAGATCGACGGCGTAGCGCTCGTAGCTCACGATCGAGGAATCGCGGCTGTCCTTCTGCTGGCGGTGGATGCTGCCCTTCTCCAAGACGAGATAGGTCTGCCCGTCGGCCTCGGCGACGCGCCCGCGCTCGGCCAGATAGACCACCGCCTTGCCCGCCTCGCGCTTGTCCTGGATGAACAGACCCTGGAGCGAGCCGTCGGCCCCGCGCTCGCGGAAGTGGAAGGTGATGCCGCTGTCGAGCGCGGTGAACTGGCCCTCCTTGACGACGTTGGCGACGAAATCGCCGCGCACGCGGGTCAGCACGTCGCGCAGTTCCTGGAACGACGAGGGCATCACCTGGATCGTCAGGAAGGCGGTCACGAAGCTGACCGCGAGCGCGAGGGTGAGGAACGGCTTCAGCAGGCGGCGCGGCGCCATGCCGGCCGCCGACATCACGATCAGCTCGGAGTCGCCGTTGAGCCGGTTGAGCGCGTAGACGCAGGCGATGAACAGGGCGACCGGGGCGATCACGGTGATCAGCGTCGGCAGCGACAGCCCGGTGATGAACAGGAAGACGAGGAGCGTCTGGCCCTTGGCGGTCACGAGGTCGAGCTCGCGCAGGGCCTGCGTCACCCAGATCGTGCCGGTGAGCCCGATCAGGCAGGCGAGGAAGGCCCCGAGCGCGATCCTGAATATGTAGCGCTCGATCTGGCTCATCCCGCGCCTCTCGCGCCGTCCCCGCCTTGCATTCTCGCCGCCCGGCGCGGCCAAGCCAAGCCGTGTCGCCCGGACGGTTCGGGGCGCCCGGAATGCGGCTGTTTCGGGGCAGGGCGTCGAAGGCCGGCAGCGCCCACCGGGCTATGCGCCAGTGATTTTCATTGTAATCTTTTTTGTAGGAAGCCAGGAGGCCGGAATGCCGACGCCGACCGGTCAGATGACCGTCACGCTGACGCGCGAACTGGAGCAGTTCGTGCGCGACAAGGTGCGCGAGGGCGCCTTCGCGACGACCAGCGAGTACATCCGCGACCTCGTTCGCACGCGCTATCTCGCCGAGAAGGAGCGCGAGGCGCGCCTGCGCACCCTCGACGCAGCGCTCGCGGAAGGAATCGCCGACGCCGAGGCCGGCCGCGTCATGCCGGTCGGCGAGGCCTTCGCCCGCATCCGGGCCGAACTCGGCCTCGACGAAGACGCCGCGAAACCGTGATCGTCGTCCTCACCGAAGCGGCGGTGGGCGACCTCGTTCGCATCGGCCGCTTCATCGGCCTCGACAGCCGGACACGGGCGGCCAGCTTCGTGGCCGAACTCGAAAAGCGCTGCCTCGGGCTTGCCGCGATGCCGCGCGCCTACCCGCTGCTGCCGGGCCGCGAGGCTTCGGGCATCCGCCGAAGGGTCTACGGCGACTACCTGATCTTCTACCGCCTCGTCAGCGAGACGATCGAAGTGCTGCGAGTGCTGAACGGGGCACAGGATTACGAGGCGATCCTGTTTCCGGCCGACTGAACAGTCTCATCGCCGCACCCCACCGTGCGCGTTGCGTTCTCCGCCTCAGCGGCTACACAGGTCGCCGGCTTCACGCGCGGGGCGCGAAAAGCCGCCGGAAGACGGGTGGAAAGCGAAGAGCATTATGGCCGGTGGGATCGAAATCGCCTTTGAGCCGCTGTCGTCGCGCGGATCCGGGGGCGACCTCGTGGTGTTCGTGGGCGACGACCTCGCCCTGTCGGGGGCGGCGAGCGAGGCTCTGGGGCGCCAGGGCGCCGAACTCGTGGCCCGCGCCTCTGCCAGCGAGCGCTTCAAGGGCAAGGCGCAGTCGGCGCTCTCGCTGCCCGCCCCCGCCAACGTCGAGGCCGACCGCCTCGTGGTGATCGGGCTCGGCTCCGAGAAGGACCGGGCCAAGCTCGACTGGACCCTGCTCGGCGGCCTCACCGCCGGCAAGGTCGGGGCGCGCAAGGCCCGCGTGGTGCTCGACTGGCCGGGCTACGCCGGCAGCGCCCGGGACGTCGCCGATTTCAGCCTCGGCGCGCGCCTGCGCAGCTACAGCTTCGACCGCTACAAGACCAAGAAGAAGGACGAGGACGAGGCCTCCGCCGCGCTCACGCTGCTGACCGCCGACCCCGCCGCGGCCAAGGGCGCCGCCGAGGACGCCGCCGCGGTCGCCCAGGGTGTGGTTCTGGCGCGCAACCTCGTCAACGAGCCGCCGAACGTGCTCTACCCGGAAGAGTACGCCAAGCGCGTCTCGGAGCTGACCAAGCTCGGCGTCGAGGTCGAGATCCTCGATCTCGCGCAGTTGAAGCAGCTCGGCATGGGCGCGCTGATCGCGGTGGCCCAGGGCTCGGTCCGCGAGCCGCGCGTCGTCATCATGCGCTGGAACGGGGGCGAGGCGAATGAACCGCCGCTGGCGCTCATCGGCAAGGGCGTGGTGTTCGATTCCGGCGGCGTGTCGATCAAGTCGGCCGGCGGCATGGAGGACATGAAGGGCGACATGGGCGGCTCGGCCGCGGTCGTCGGGACGCTCCACGCGCTGGCCGCCCGCAAGGCCAAGGCGAACGTGATCGGCGCCATCGGCATCGTCGAGAACATGCCCGACGGCAATGCCTACCGCCCGTCCGACATCGTCACCTCGCTCTCCGGCCAGACCATCGAGGTCATCAACACCGACGCGGAAGGGCGCCTCGTGCTCGCCGACGTGCTCTGGCACATCCAGGCGACCTACAAGCCCAAGGCCATGATCGACCTCGCGACGCTGACCGGCGCGATCATCGTCGCGCTCGGCCAGGACATCGCCGGCCTGTTCTCCAACGACGACGACCTCTCGGCCAAGATCACGGCTGCGGGCGAGGCGGCGAACGAGAAGGTGTGGCGGATGCCGCTGATCCCGGCCTTCGACAAGGCGATCGACTCGAAGTTCGCCGACATGAAGAACACCGGCGGGCGCCACGGCGGCGCGGCCACGGCGGCCGCCTTCCTCAAGCGCTACGTCAACGACGTGCCGTGGGCGCATCTCGACATCGCGGGCGTGGCCATGTCCTCGACCCCGTCCGAGATCAACCGCAGTTGGGGCGCGGGCTGGGGCGTGCGCCTGCTCGACCGGCTGGTGCGCGACAACTACGAGCGCTGAGCGGTCCGGCCTTGTCCGCGCCCGCCGCCTGGACCGTCGCCGCCGCGCCGCTGGCAGTGGCGCTGCTGGCGCTCGTCGCGACCTACGCGACGGGCTTCGATCAACGCGCGGCGATGCCGCCGGACGTGGCCAACCGCTTCTACGGTTTCTTCCTCGACCGCTACCCGCTCTTCGCCTTCGTGCTGGTCTACGGGCTCGCCCGCATTCTCGTCGCGGCGCTGGCGCCGGGGCGCGCGGGCGTGATCCGCCGGCTGATCGGCGGCCTCCTCGGCCTCGCGCTGGTGGCGGGCGCGAGCCTGCATCCGACCTTCGGCGGCCTCATCCTGCGGGCGGGCTTCGGCACCGGCAGCGGCGCCTTCCTCAACGGCATGCCGATGGCGATCGCCTACGCGCTCGGCGCCGCCGCGGGCGCGAGCGTGTTCGGGCTGGCGATGGGGCTCGGCGTGCTCCTCGCCGGCCGGCCGGGCCACCCGGCACCGGGGGGCCGCTGGCGCGCGCTGGGGCGCGGCCTCGTCGGCATGGTCGGGGCCTTCCTCGCCCTGTGGTTCGGCGCGGCGCTGATCGGCGCAGGCCGCGACCTGGGCCTCGGCCCCTGGCCGCGCCGCCCGCTCGACGGGGGCGACCTCGCCATCGCGGCGGGCCTGATCACGGCGGCGGCGCTGCCGCACGTGCTGCTGATCGGATCCCGACTCCGGCCGAGGCGGATCGGGGTCACGGGGTAGGCGCCGCGGGTTGATCGGACGCGTCCGAAACGCTTAAGCCATTGTGCGGAACAGGCCGAGCCGGCGCTACGTCCGGCGGCCGGGGGCAACGCCCGACAGTCACGGGCCGGGAGGACGAGGATGGCCGAGAACCGGAGCGCGGAGCGGCCCTGGCTGTCCGCCTACCCGCCGGGCATCCCGCACACGATCGAGACGGAATCGCTCGGCACGGTGATCGACCTGTTCGAGCGCAGCGTGGCGCGCTTCGCCGAGCGCCCGGCCGTGAGCTGCTTCGGCACGAGCCTGCGCTACCGCGAGGTCGGCGCGGCGGCCCGCGCAGTCGCGGCGTGGCTCGCGGACAACGGTTACGGCAAGGGCGACCGCGTGGCGGTGATGATGCCCAACGTCCCGGCCTGCCCGGTGACCCTGCTCGGCGTGCTCGCGGCGGGCTGCACGGTGGTCAACGTCAACCCGCTCTACACCCCGCGGGAGCTGGCGGCCCAGCTCAACGATTCCGGCGCCCGCGCCCTCTTCGTGCTCGAAAACTTCGGCCACACCGTCGAGAAGGCGCTCCCCCAGGTCCCGGCCCTGGAGCGCATCGTCGTGGCGGCGCCAGGCGAGCTGCTCGGTCTCAAGGGCCATGTCGTCAACACCGTGTCGCGGCGGGTGAAGCGGGCGGTGCCGCCCTTCGGGCTGCCGCCGCAAATGACGCAGCGCTTCGAGGCGGTGGTGAAGGCAGGCCGCGCGCTGAAGCCGCCGACGCCGACGGTCGGCCCGAACGATCTCGCCTTCCTGCAATATACCGGCGGCACCACGGGCGTGGCGAAAGCCGCGATGCTGACGCACGCCAACATCGTCGCCAATGTCGAGCAGAGCCGGGTCTGGTTCGGGGCCTCGGAGGACGATACGGACCTGAGGGTCGCGGTGACGGCGCTGCCGCTCTACCACATCTTCGCGCTCACGGCCTGCTTCCTGTTCTTCTTCCGGCTCGGCGGCTGCTGCCTGCTGATCCCCAACCCGCGCGACATCGACGGCTTCGTGAAGACCCTGAGCAAGACGCGGTTCACCGACTTCGCCGGCGTCAACACGCTGTTCAACGCGCTCAACAACCACCCGAAGATCGGCAGCGTGGACTGGTCGCAGATCCGCTACGTCGTCGGCGGCGGCATGGCGGTGCAATCGGCGGTCGCCGCCCGCTGGAAGGCGATCACCGGCCAGACCATCCTAGAGGGCTACGGCCTGTCCGAGACCTCGCCGGTGGTGAGCGTCAACCCGCTCGGGCTGAAGGACTGGACCGGCACGATCGGCTATCCGCTGCCCTCGACCGAGGTGTCGATCCGCGGGGCCGACGGCGCGGTCCTGCCCTTCGGCGTGCCGGGCGAACTCTGCGTGCGCGGCCCCCAGGTGATGGCCGGCTACTGGAACCGCCCGGAGGAGACCCGCGGCGCCACGACCGAGGACGGCTTCTTCCGCACCGGCGACGTGGCGGTGATGACCCCGGACGGGCAGATCCGCATCGTCGACCGGATGAAGGACATGATCCTCGTCTCCGGCTTCAACGTCTACCCGAACGAGGTCGAGGACGTGCTCGCCACCCACCCGGCGGTGGTGGAATGCGCCGTCGTCGGCGCGCCGTGCGAGGACAGCGGCGAGATGGTGGTCGCCCACGTGGTTTTGCGCGACGAGAGTTGCACCGCGGACATCCTCCGGGCGCATGCCCGCGCCGGGCTGACCGGCTACAAGGTGCCGCGCAAGGTCGTGGTCCACGACGCGCTGCCCAAGACCAATGTCGGCAAGGTGCTGCGGCGCGCCCTCAGGGACGGCGCCGCCTGACGATCTTGAAAGGGCACCGCCCGGAGGCGGTGCCCGTCACCGGTCTCAGCAGCTCGCGTGGCCGCACTGGCGCACGTCGCTGATGGTCTTGCGCATGGCGTCCACGCCGACGGCGCCGGGCAGGATCTCGTCGCCGATGACGAAGGCCGGCGTGCCCGAGAGGCTGAGCTTGTCGCCGAGCCCCACGTTCTCGGCCAACGCCGCCTTCACCTCGGGGCCCTGCGCGTCCTTCTTCAGCCGCTCGACGTCGGCCCCGAGTTCCTTGCCCACGGCCAGCGCCCGCTCGGCGTTGATGCGGCCCTTGGTCTCCAGGAGCTTGGCGTGGAAGTCGAACATCTTCTCGGGCTTGAGCTGGAGCTTGGCCGCGAGCGCCACCTTGCTGGCCTCCAGCGACTCGGCGCCGAGCACGGGGAAGTCCTTGAGCACGACCCGCAGCTTCGGGTCGGACTTGATCAGCGCCTGGACGTCGGAGAACGCCTTGCGGCAATAGCCGCAATTGTAGTCGAAGAACTCGACCACGGTGATGTCGCCCGCGGGGTTGCCGGCCACGATGCCATGGGGCGAGTTGACCAGCGCCTCGCGCGATTCCTTCAGGGCGGCGGCCTGGGCGAGGCGCTGCGTCTCCTGGGCCCGGCGCTCGCCCTCGGCGATGGCTTCCTGCAGCACGTCCGGGTTCTTGACGAGGTAGTCCTTGACGATGCCCTCGATCGCCTTGCGCTGGGCGTCGGTGAAGGGGGCGGCGTCTTCCGCGAAGGCCGCCGGGCCCGCGCCGAGCAGGAGAGTGCCGGCGAGCGCGAGGGCCGGAACGGAGCGGAAGGGCTGCATCGATACCTCGATTGATTGGGGGCCGGTCTTCGGCGAAGGAGGCGGCCCATGGGGACGGCACGCGGGGTTATGGCACGCCACGTTATGGCATGGGGCGACGAGTCCGCCGATGCGACTCTTTTCGGGCGGCCCCGCGGGACGCCTTCGGACTCCTGCCGCCGCGGTGCGGCGTTTTCGCGGCGCCCTCCGGACCGGAGACGTGCGGGATTCCGATAGGAAGACGCGGTTGGATTAGCGGAATGATAAGCTCCCGCCATCACAAGTTCGGGACGGGCGTCGGCGGGAGCATCGGATGAGTCGGGGTGTGATCGTCGTTCTCAGCGACCGACCCGACCGGAGCAAGCCGCTGGTCGACGCGATCAATGCGGTGGCCGAGTGCCGGGTCGTCGGCATCGACGAGACCTGGGATCGGCTCGGCCCGCTCGGCGGCGTCGTCGCGGACATCACCCTGAGCCGTCCCGAAGCCAAGAGCTGCCTGCGACGGCTCGCGAGCCGGCCGGGCCGCACGCGCTCGCCGCTGATCTACCTGACCCGCAGCGAGAGCCAGGCGGCCTTCATCGAGGCGCGCAACCTCGGGGCCACGGTCTGCCTCTCGGCCCATGTCGAGCCGCGCCTGGTGGTGGGATCGCTCGTGCGCGAGGTCTGGCCCGACAAGTCGGTGGCCGACCTCGTGGTGACCCGCGAGATCAAACGGGCAGGGGCGACGATGACGGCCCTGCTCAAGACCGCCGAGACCGGGACTCTCGACATGAAGGTCGTGGACGGCGGCATCGATCCGGTGCTCGACGCCATCCACGACGGCGGCCTGTCGCGCTGGCTCGACGAGGTCTGGGCCTACGACGACGTCACCTTCCAGCACTGCCTGCTGGTGTCCGGTACGGTGGCGGCCTTCGCGCTGAGTCTCGGGCTGTCCCAGACCGACCGCCAGCGCCTCACCCGCGCCGCCCTCGTCCACGATGTCGGCAAGTCGCGCATCCCCCACGCCATCCTGAACAAGCCGGGCCGCCTCGACGACGACGAGCGGGCGGTGATGCAGACCCATGCGCCGATCGGCCACGAGATCCTCAGCGCCTCGGGCGGCTGCGATCCCGTGACGCTCGCCGTCACGCGCCACCACCACGAGATGCTCGACGGCTCCGGCTATCCCGACGGCCTCAGCGCCGCCGAGATCGGCGACCCGGTGCGCCTGCTGACGATCTGCGACATCTACGCCGCCCTGATCGAACGGCGCCCCTACAAGAAGCCGATGGCGACCCGCGACGCCCTCGCGATCCTCTCGGCCATGGACGGCAAGCTGGAAGGCGGCCTCGTCCAGGCCTTCGGCCGGGCGGTCGAGAGCGCGCCGTAACGTTTTCGGTTCAGGCCCGCCGCGCGGTGACTTCGGCGGGCGCCGGCACCGCGCGCCCGAGGCGTCGCGCCGCCGCGATCCAGCATTCGATGGCATCCTCGACATTCGCCATGGCCTGCTCGACCGTATCCCCGTCCGACATGCATCCGGGCAGGTCGGGCACGGTCGCGTGCCATCCGCCGCCCTCCGAGGCGGGCAGCCAGTCCAGTCTGACGTCGTAGTCACGAACGAACATCGGACAGGCTCCTGACACGATCCACGAAGGCGACGTCTCTTTCGGTGTAAGCTGGCCGGAACGCCCGCCACCGATGGTGACGCTCGCGGCAAGGGGTTGCAAGCATGGGCACGGCAGGCGGTTCGCCACGCTCTCCTGCGCAGCCCCGATCTGCTATGGGCCGCGCTCCCCGCGAACCCGGAGCCCGCCGATGCCGACCGAGTCCAGCCCTTCGCTCTCGCGTCGCGCGCAGGCCGTCGCGCCCTTCCTCGCCATGGACGTGATGGCCGAGGCCGGCGCGCGGGAGCGGCGCGGGGAGGGCGTGATCCACATGGAGGTCGGCCAGCCCTCGGCGCCCGCGCCGCGGGCGGTGATTGCGGCGGCGCAAAGCGCGCTCGCCGACGGGCGCATCCCCTACACCGAAGCGCTCGGGATGCCGCGTTTGCGCGAGCGCATCGCGCGCCACTACGCCGAGACCTACGGCGTGCGGATTTCGCCGGAGCGGGTCGTGGTGACGACGGGCTCGTCCGCCGGCTTCGTCCTGGCCTTCCTCGCCCTGTTCGATGCGGGCGCGCGGGTCGGCGTGCCGTGCCCCGGCTATCCGGCCTATCACGGCATCCTGCGCGCCCTCGACCTGATCCCGCAGCCGATGATCCTGCGGGCCGAGGATCGGTTCGCCCCCACCAGCGCCCTGCTGCGCGACGTTCACGCGTCGAAAAGGCTCTCGGGGGTTCTGGTGATGAGCCCGGCCAACCCGTCCGGCACGGTGATCGAGCCGGCCCGCCTCGCCGAGTTGTGCGCCACCGCGCGCGGTCTCGGGCTGCCGTTCGTCTCCGACGAGATCTATCACGGCCTCAGCTACGGCGTGCCGACCGCGACCGCGCTCCAGTTCGATCCGGACGCTCTCGTGATCAACTCGTTCTCGAAATTCTACTGCATGACCGGCTGGCGCATCGGCTGGATGGTGGTGCCGGAAGCGCTCGTGCGGCCGATTGAGCGGCTGGCGCAGAACCTCTACATCTCGGCGCCCTACCTGTCGCAGGTGGCCGCGCTTGCGGCCTTCGACGCGCTCGACGAGATCGGCGCCATCCGCGACGGCTATGCGCGCAACCGCGCCCTGCTCCTCGACGCGCTGCCGGGCTTGAGCTTCACCGGCATCCACCCGGTGGACGGCGCCTTCTACCTCTACGCCGACATCGCGAAACTCTCGGGCGATGCCACCGACTTCTGCCGCCGCATGCTCGCCGAGACCGGCGTGGCGGCAACCCCCGGCCTCGACTTCGATCCGGGGGAGGGGGGCCACCACGTCCGCTTCTCCTTCGCGGGCTCGGAGGCGGCGTGCCGCGAGGCGGTGGCGCGGATCAGGGGGTGGCTGGGGCGGTAGGCGGACCGCCTACGGCTTCGTCGGAGCGCCCGGCCGGCGGGCATGATCGCGGTCGAAGGCGGCCGTGATGCGCCAGAGGAAGACGCTCGAACCGAGCATAAAAAGGCCGACACCCAAGGCAAGCTGGACGGTCAGAGACATCGCCTAATCCTCCCTGCGCAGGAATCGCCAAATCACGAAATGCCCAAAGCCATGTAGGGTCAAGCCGATCAGAACCCAACCCGGCGCATCGAGATCGACTTGAGCGGCGCCCTTCGTGACCGATGCGATGATGTAGGCCGCACCGATGATGGCCGCGGCGAGCGTGTAGGCGAAGGCGTAGACCGATTTGACATGCTCGTTGACACGCTTGGCGCTGAACTTGCGCAAAGCGACTTCGGAGCCGTCGGCAGCGGCCCGCTCGGCGACTTCATGACTATCCGAGACGGGCTCCGCCACCTCGGACCTCCCCTCGATCCGTCGGACGATTGACGTTGGCACCGCGTCGTCCCGGACAAACCGGAACGACGCGGTCGAGGATCACTCCCCGCCGATCGCGGCCTTCGTGCGCGACCACCAGCCGGCGCGCTTCGGGCGGTTCGGGTCGGCGGGGGTGAGGACCACGGCCACCGGCTCGGGGGCGGGCTCGGGGGCCGCGGCGGGCTCGGGCAGCGCCTCGGCGGCAACCGGCTCGGCCTCCGGCGCGGGGACGACCAGCGGCGGCGCGGCGGCGGTGCCATCGCGGGCATCGACCGAGACCATGGTCACGTCGGCGGCAGGGACAGGCTCCTCCGGGCCAACCGGCAAGGTGTCGGCGGCGGTTTCTTCCGCAGGCGCCTCGGCCCGGACCTCACCCTCGCGATCGGCCTGCGCCGCGTCGCCGTCGGCCTCGTCCTGAACGCCGTCCTGCGCCTCGTCGCGACCGCGGGCGCGGCCCCGGCCACCCCGGCGACCGCGGCGGCGGCGGCGGCCGTTGCCCTCGTCGTCGTCGGAGGCGGCCTCGTTCCGCTCGGCGGAGGCCTCCGCGGCCTCCCCGGCCACGGCCTCGACGGCGTCCTCGGCCTCGCCTTCCTCGGATTCGTCGGACCCGTCCTGGCCCTCGTCACCGTCCTGGCCGTTCTCGTCGCCGTCGGCGCGGGACTCGCCCTCGCCACCGCGTCCACCGCGACGGCGGCGACGGCGACGGCGGCGCCCGCCGCCCTCCTCGTTCGTCTCCGGCGCCGGGCGGCTCTCGGCGGCGGGGGCCTCCTCGGCCTCGGCCTCGATGGCCTCCTCCTCGACGACGTCATCGTCGAAATCGTCGGCGTCGTAGGCCGGCGAGATCGCCGTCGCCCGCACGCCGGTGACCGGCGCGGCGTTCTTCACGGCGAGGTCGCCGCGGTCGAGCCCGAACGGCGAGGTCGCGGCAAGATGCTGGTCGGCCACGACCGTGATCGTGACGGAGAAGCGCTGCTCCAGATCGTAGAGGTGCGCCCGCTTCTGGTTGAGGATGTAGAGCGCCACCTCGGCGTGGGTGCGCAGGATCAGGTTGTGCGAGGCGGACTTGAGCAGCGCCTCCTCCAGCGAGCGCACGATGTGCAGGGCCACCGAGGAGGTCGCCCGCACGAAGCCCGAGCCGCCGCAATGGGCGCAGGGAATCGAGGAGGATTCGAGCACGCCGGTACGGATGCGCTGGCGGCTCATCTCCAGCAGGCCGAACGGCGAGATGCGCCCGACCTGGATGCGGGCGCGGTCGTTCTTGAGCGCCTCGTTGAGCCGCTTCTCGACCGCGCGGTTGTTGCGCTTCTCCTCCATGTCGATGAAGTCGATCACGACGAGGCCGGCCAGATCGCGCAGGCGCACCTGCCGGGCGACCTCCTCCGCGGCTTCGAGGTTGGTCTTGAGCGCGGTGTCCTCGATGTCGTGCTCGCGCGTGGCGCGGCCGGAATTCACGTCGATCGAGACCAGGGCCTCGGTCGGGTTGATGACGAGGTAGCCGCCCGAGCGCAGGGCCACGTGGGTCGAGAACATCGCGTCGAGTTGCTGCTCGACGCCGTAGCGGGCGAACAGCGGCGCGACCTCGCGGTAGGGCTTCACGACCTTGGACTGGCCGGGCATCAGCATCCGCATGAAGTCCTTGGCCTCGCGGTAGGCGTCCTCGCCGGAGACCAGAACCTCGTCGAGGTCCTTGTTGTAGAGGTCGCGGATCGCCCGCTTGATCAGCGAGCCCTCCTCGTAGACCAGAGCCGGGGCGGTCGAGGACAGCGTCAGCTCGCGCACGCTCTCCCACAGGCGCATCAGGTACTCGAAGTCGCGCTTGATCTCGGGCTTGGTGCGCGAGGCGCCGGCCGTGCGCAGGATGATCCCCATCCCCTCCGGCACGTCGAGATCGGACACGACCTCCTTCAGGCGCTTGCGGTCGGCGGCCGAGGTGATCTTGCGGGAGATGCCGCCGCCGCGGCCGGTGTTGGGCATCAGCACCGAGTAGCGGCCGGCCAGCGACAGGTAAGTGGTGAGCGCCGCACCCTTGGTGCCGCGCTCCTCCTTGACGACCTGCACCAGAATGATCTGGCGGCGCTTGATCACCTCCTGGATCTTGTACTGGCGGCGATAGGCGCGGGGGCGCTCGGGGATCTCGGCCAGCGCGTCGCCCGCGCCGCCGACCTGGGCGACCTTCGGCTCGCCGTCCTCGTCGTGCTCCTCGTCGTCGGACTCGTCATCCTCGTCGGAATCGTCCGAATCCTCGTCGTCCTCCTCGGAATCGTCCTCCTCGTCGTCGGACTCCTCGTCGTCCTCGTCCTCTTCCGACTCGTCGTCCGCGTCGGGGGAGACTTCGCGGGCCTCGTCCGTGACGGGGGCGGAGGCCGCGACCGGCTCCGGCGCCGCCTCGGCGGGCGCGGGCTCGGGCTCGGCAGCCGGCTCCGCGCCCTCGGCCGGCGGGTTCGGCGCCTCGGAGATGGCGGCGATGTCGGAGGGCTCGACCGTCGCCTCGGCGGGCGCGGCCGCGTCGGCACCGGGATCAAGGGCCGACTCGGGCAGGGCCGCGGAGGCGTCGCCGCCCGGCACGGGGGACTCCCCCGGAGCGGTCTCCAAGGCCACAACCTCGCCGCCCTCCTCGACGATGGCGGCGCGCACCGCCTCGATCGCCTCCGGCGACTCGGAATCGGCGGCCGGGCCCTCGCCGGGCACGGCCTCGGCCGACACGGTCTCGTCGCCGCGCGCCCCGCGGGCCTCGGCCCGGCGCCCGCGCGAGCGGCGGCCCCGCGTGCGGCGCTCCTCGCGCTCGCGGTGCTCCTCCTCCTCGCGGGCCTCGGCCTCGATCAGCGCGAGGCGGTCGGCCATCGGGATCTGGTAATAGTCCGGGTGGATCTCGTTGAAGGCGAGGAAGCCGTGGCGGTTGCCGCCGTACTCGACGAAGGCCGCCTGGAGCGAGGGCTCCACCCGGGTCACCTTGGCGAGGTAGATGTTGCCCCTGAGAGGCCGGCGGTTGGCGGCCTCGAAATCGAATTCCTCGACCCTAGAGCCGTGGACCGTGACGACCCGGGTCTCCTCCGGGTGCGTCGCATCGATGAGCATCTTGTTGTTGGCCATGACGAGTCGACTCTCGTGCTTTCGACATGGCGGCCGACGTCGTTTCCCTCGGGCTCACGCCGCGTGATCCCGGCGGCGCCGCCCCCGGCCTCAGGGCCGGTGGGGGGTAGGCGCGTGCCGGCCTCGTCGCCGAGGTCGCGGAAGGTGCGGGGAGGGGATTGCCGTCAACCGCCGTAAGGCGCCGGGCATCGGCGCGCTGGGGGTTGAACAGGGCCGGCGCGAAGGGAGACGCGGGGCGACGCGGGAACCGCGCGCCACGAGCACGAGCAACGGCAACCGATGCTGTGCGTCCTCCCATCCTTGTACCGGCCTCGCGAAACTAAGGTGGGCCGGCGAGCGGCCCTGAGGATTTCAAGGGCGCGGCGTTCCTCAGACGTGCGAGGAGGCCGCGAATGCCGTGACACCCGCCCGGATGCCGGGAGGCGCGGAAGCGACGCTGAAGCAATTCAAGCGAGGCGGCGGCGTCACGGGACCCAGGCGCCCCCGAGGGCCGCCGAAGCGCCGGCTCGGGAATGGGGTCGATACCATTACAGAGTGTCGCGGGATGAATGCAAGAGGTTCATGCGTTGACGCAGGACGCCGGGTGCAGGACAGGGCCATACGGCTTCGCGCCGTACCGGGTGGTTTCATGCCCTTTCCACCCCCGTCATTCCGGGGCGCCGAAGGCGAACCCGGAATCCACCCGCGATGCGCGGTGCCACGAGGCGTCGCGGCCCGTCGTGGATTCCGGGTTCCGCTGCGCGGCCCCGGAATGACGGGGGTGTTTCGATGGAGACCCACCGCCCCCGGACAGCGGGGTGTCGCGCCGGCACAACAGCCACCCGGCAACCGACGCCCGCGTGGTGAGGAACGGTTAACCATCCCGGTCGTATCCCGTATCGGAGGCTCCCGGAACCTTGGCAGACCGATGCAGCCGCGCGCCCGCACATTCCGCTTCGGACTTCTCCGCTCCCTGGCTCTGACGGGGAGCCTGATGCTCACCGCCGGCCCGGCGCCGGCCCAGGACGGGCCCGCCCGCAACGCGGCGGTCGCCATCGCGGCCGATCTCGCGAGCCAGGGCGGGACGACCAAGCTCGTGCTCACCCTCTCGAAGCCCGTCGAGGCCCGCGCCTTCGTGATGGAGCGGCCCGACCGCGCCGTGATCGACCTGCCCGAGGTGAACTTCCAGGTCGGCAGCGAAGCCGGGCGAAAGCGCGAGGGCGTCGTCGCCTCGTTCCGCTACGGGCTGTTCGCGCCCGGCCGCTCGCGCATCGTCGTCGATCTCGCCGGCCCGGCTGTGGTCGAGGCGATCGAAACGACGAAAACCCGCGACGGGGCGACCCTCGTCACCATCCCCTTCCGCCGGGTCGAGCGCGACGCCTTCCGCAAGGCGTCGGTCGCGGGCGATCCCAACCCCTCGGCCGCCAAGGCGCCGGCCCCGGGGCAAGCCGCCGACACGCGCCCCCTCGTCGTGATCGATGCGGGCCACGGCGGCATCGATCCCGGCGCCATCGCGGCGACCGGCGTCTACGAAAAGGACATCGTGTTCGGCTTCGCCAAGGCCCTGTCCGAGCGCCTCGAGAGCACAGGACGCTACCGCATCGCCCTGACCCGCGACCGCGACGTGTTCGTCGCGCTGTCCGAGCGGGTCCGCATCGCCCGCGAGGCCAAGGCCGACCTGTTCGTCTCGATCCACGCCGATTCGATCTCGGCCGCCCCGCAGGTGAAGGGCGCCACGATCTATACCGGCTCCGAGAAGGCGACCGACGGCGAATCGGCCCGTCTCGCCGAGCGCGAGAACCGGGCGGACGCTGCGGGCGGCAGCGAGGCGGGAGAGGGCGCGAGCGAGGTCGCCGACATCCTCCAGGAACTGACGCTCCGCGAGACCCGCGGCTTCTCGTCGAGCTTCGCCGGCAAGCTCATGGGCCAGCTCTCGCCGGTGATGGAGATGAGTTCGAAACCCCATCGCGAGGCGGGTTTCCGCGTGCTGCGCTCGCCCGACGTGCCGTCCGTGCTGGTCGAACTCGGCTACCTGTCGAGCAAGAGCGACCTCGAGAAGCTGCTCTCGGAGGAGTGGCGCACCAAGGTGACGGGCTCGATGGCCAAAGCCATCGACCTGTTCTTCGCCGGCCGGGCGACGCTGTCCCGGCCCACATCGGCCGCGCCACGCAAGGCGGCCTCCATCGCCCCAGTTTCACCATAGAACCGGTGTCGATACGGGGCCTTCACGAGAGGCCCCCGTCCGCCACACGCCGTGCGGATCGCGCGGGGCCTCGACACGAGCCCTGAGCCGGCTGGCCCCTTGTGCCGAGCCCGAGCCTCAAGCGCGCAGCGGACGAGCGACGGACGGACACCGGATGCGTTTCATCCTGCGATTCTTCGCTTTCCTGTTCTCGGCCGGCGCGGTGATGTTCTGCGTCGCCGCGGCGGTCGGCGCGTTCTTCTACTGGAAGTACAGCCAGGACCTGCCGGACCACGCCGCGCTCGCCAATTACGAGCCGCCGGTGATGACCCGCGTCCACGCCGCGGACGGCTCGCTGCTCGCCGAATACGCCCACGAGCGGCGGCTCTACCTGCCGATCCAGGCGATGCCGAAGATCGTGGTCGCCGCCTTTCTCTCGGCGGAGGACAAGAACTTCTACAAGCACGGCGGCATCGACCCCGAGGGGATCGTGCGCGCGATCCTGACCAACGCCCAGTCGGGCAAGAAGCAGGGCGCCTCGACCATCACCCAGCAGGTCGCCAAGAACTTCCTGCTCTCCAACGAGCAGACCTACGACCGCAAGATCAAGGAAGCGCTCATCGCGCTCAGGATCGAATCGACCTACTCGAAGGACAAGATCCTCGAGCTGTACCTCAACGAGATCTTTCTCGGCACCATCGTGCCGGGTCGTAACCTGCACGGCGTCGCCGCCGCGGCGCTGGATTACTTCGGAAAGTCGGTCCACGAGCTGACCATCAACGAGGCCGCCTACCTCGCCGCGCTGCCGAAGGGCCCGAACAACTACCACCCCTACCGCAAGACCCAGGCCGCGATGTCGCGCCGCAACGAGATCATCGGCCTGATGGCCCAGAACGGCTACATCACCGGGGACGAGGCGGCGGAGGCCAAGAAGCAGACGCTCGGCGTCAACCCGCGCGTCGCCTTCCCCAATGCGGCCAACGCCAACTACTTCACCGAAGAGGTGCGCCGCGAGATCTCCGAGCGCTACGGCGAGAGCAAGCTCTACGAGGGCGGCCTGTCGGTGCGCGCCACCCTCGATCCGAAGATGCAGGCGCTCGCCCGCAAGGCGCTGGTGGACGGCCTCGTGCGCTACGACCAGGGCCGCGGCTGGCGCGGCGCCGAGCGGCAGGTCGACCTCGTCGGGCGCGACTGGGGGCTGGCCGTCTCCGAGATGCCCGCGCTCGGCGACATCGCCCCCTGGCGGCTCGCCGTGGTGCTGAGCACGTCGGGCGGCGTGGCGCAGATCGGCCTCCAGCCCCGGCGCGAGGCCTCCGGTGCCGTCTCGAAGGACCGCGAGACCGGCTCGATCACGGCCGAGGGCGTGAAGTGGACCGGCCGCCCGGTCGCCACGGCGCTCAAGGTCGGCGACTTGGTCTATGTCGAGCCGATCGACACGGGCCGCGCCCTCTACCGCCTGCGCCAGAAGCCCGAGGTGTCGGGCGCCATCGTCGCGATGGACCCCTATACCGGCCGCGTCCACGCCATGGTCGGCGGCTTCTCCTATGACGATTCCGAGTTCAACCGCGCCACCCAGGCGATGCGCCAGCCCGGCTCCTCGTTCAAGCCGCTCGTCTACTCGGCGGCGCTCGACAACGGCTACACCCCGTCCTCCGTGGTGCAGGATTCGCCGATCACCATCGAGGCCGGCCCCGGCCAGGAAGCGTGGACGCCCTCGAACTACGACGGCAAGTCCGGCGGCCCGCACACGCTGCGCTACGGCATCGAGCACTCGAAGAACCTGATGACGGTGCGGCTCGCGAAGGACATCGGCATGCCGCTCATCGCCGAGTATTCCCGCCGCTTCGGCGTCTACGACGACCTGCTCCCCGTGCTGCCGATGTCGCTGGGCGCGGGCGAGACCACGGTGATGCGCATGGTCACCGCCTACTCGATGCTGGCCAATGGCGGGCGGCGCATCCGCCCGACGCTGATCGACCGCATCCAGGACCGCACCGGCGAGACGATCTACCGCCACGACAACCGCAAGTGCATCGGCTGCGAGGCGGAGAAGTGGTCGGGCCAGGACGAGCCCAGGCTCGTCGACGAGTCCGAGCAGGTGCTCGATCCGCTGACCGCCTACCAGATGGTCTCGATCATGGAGGGCGTGGTCCAGCGCGGCACCGCGACCATCCTCAAGCAGATCGGCAAGCCGCTCGCCGGCAAGACCGGCACGACCAACGACGCCAAGGATGCGTGGTTCGTCGGCTTCTCCCCCGATCTCGCGGTCGGCGTCTATCTCGGCTTCGACAAGCCGCGCTCGCTCGGCGACCGGGCGACCGGCGGCGGGCTCGCCGCGCCGATCGTGCTCGACTTCCTGAAAGTGGCTCTCAAGGACAAGCCGCCGACGCCGTTCCGCGTGCCGCCGGGGATCAAGCTGATCCGCGTCAACGCCTCGTCGGGCACCCGCGCCGGCTCGGGCGAGGGCGGCGGCACCATCCTCGAAGCGTTCAAGCCCGGCACCGCCCCGCCGGACGCCTACGTCGCCGCGCCTTCGGGCCCGCCCGCCACGGTCCCGCCGGATGCCGGCGCCGCCGCCCAGGCCGGCGGGGTGTACTGAGGCGCACGAAGCGCCCGCGAACGAAAAGAGCCGCCCCGGCCGGGGCGGCTCTTTTCGTATCGGCCTCTGGCAATGACGGAAGGGCCGGGATCGCGCGACGTCAGCCCGCCTGCTTCTTGCGCGCGGCCGGCTTGGCTGCAGACTTCGCGGCGGGTTTCGCCGCCGACTTCCGGGCCGCCGGCTTCTTCGCCTTGGCCTCGGTGCCGCCCTCCGCCGGCTTCGCCGTCCGGCTTCGCGCCGCGGTCTTTCGGGCGGGTTTCTTGCCGCCGCCCGCGGCGCGCTTGGCGTTCACGAGATCGATCGCCTGCTCCAGCGTCAGGCTCTCGGCACTCATGGATTTCGGCAGCGTGGCGTTGACCGAACCGTCGCTGACATAGGGGCCGTACTTGCCGGCCTTGACCACGAGGTCGAGCCCGCCCGGATCCTTGCCGACGACGCGGCCCGGATCGGCCGCCCCCCGGCCGCCGCGCCCGCCGCCCTGCTCCTTGGCGACGATGAGGTCGATGGCGCGGTTGGCGCCGACCTCCAGCACGTCGTCGTCCTTGCCCAGGTTGGCGTAGGTCTTCCCGTGCTGCACGTAGGGCCCGTAGCGGCCGATGCTGGCCAGGATCGGCTCGCCGGTCTCGGGATGCTTGGCCACCTCGCGCGGCAGCGACAACAGCTTGAGCGCCATGTCGAGGGTGACGGAGGAGGGCGTCATGCCCTTGGCGAGCGAGGAGCGCTTGGGCTTCTCCGCCCCCTTCTCGGACGAGGCTTCACCCAACTGCACGAACGGGCCGAACCGGCCGTCGCGGAGGCTCACCGGAAGGCCCGTGGCCGGATCCTCGCCCAGCACCCGCACGCCCGGCTGGCCGCCGTCCGCCGACGACCCGTCCCCCTCGCCCTCGACCGCCGAGGCCGAGAGCTGGCGGGTGTACTTGCACTCGGGATAGTTCGAGCAGCCGATGAAGGCACCGAACTTGCCGAGCTTGAGCGAGAGCTGGCCCGAGCCGCAGGTCGGGCAGCTGCGCGGGTCCGAGCCGTCGCCCTTGTCGGGGAAGATGTGCGGCCCGAGCAGGCCGTTGAGCGCCTCCAGGACTTCCGCGACGCGCAGCTCCTTGGTGCCGCCGATGGCGGCGGAGAAATCGCGCCAGAAGTCCCGCAGGACCGCCCGCCAGTCGATCTCGGCGTTCGAGACCCGGTCGAGTTGCTCCTCCAGGCTCGCGGTGAAATCGTACTCGACGTAGCGCTTGAAGAAGCTCTCGAGGAAGCCCGTGACGAGCCTTCCCTTGTCCTCCGGCTGGAGGCGCTTCTTCTCGATCTTGACGTATTCGCGGTCGCGCAGGGTCTGCAGCACCGCCGCGTAGGTCGAGGGCCGGCCGATGCCGAGTTCCTCCATCCGCTTGACGAGGCTGGCCTCGGAATAGCGCGGCGGCGGCTCGGTGAAGTGCTGGGTCGAGGTGATGCGCTCGCGCTTGAGCGGATCGTTGGCCTTCATCGCGGGCAGGCGCTTGCCGTCCTCGTCCTCCTCGTCGTCCTTGCCCTCCTGATAGAGCGCGAGGAAGCCGTCGAAGGTCACGACCTGTCCGGTGGCGCGCAGTTCCAGCTGGCGCGGCCCGACCTTGGCGGCGATGTCGACGGTGGTGCGCTCGAACTCGGCCGATTCCATCTGGCTCGCCACGGTGCGGGTCCAGATCAGCTCGTAGAGCTTGGCCTGCTCCGGCTCGAGGAAGCGGGCGACGTTCTTCGGCAGCCGGCCCATATCGGTCGGACGCACGGCCTCGTGGGCCTCCTGAGCGTTCTTGGCCTTCACCGTGTATTTGCGGGGCACGTCCGGCACGTAGGTGTCGCCGAACTCCTTCCCGATCACCCGGCGGGCGTCGGCGATCGCCTCCGGCGCCATGTCGACGCCGTCGGTCCGCATGTAGGTGATGATGCCCACCGTCTCGCCGCCGACATCGACGCCCTCGTAGAGCTTCTGGGCGACTCGCATGGTCTGGGCCGGCGCCATGCCGAGCTTGCGCGACGCCTCCTGCTGGAGCGTCGAGGTGGTGAACGGGGGCTGCGGGTGGCGTTTGGCGGGCTTGGCCTCCACGCTCGCCACCTGGAAGGTCGCGAGTTCGAGGTCGCGCTTGAACGCGGCCGCCGCCTCGCCGTTGCCGATGTCGAGGCGCTGGATGCGCTTGCCGTCGGCCCCCACGAGGCGGGCCTCGAACACGCCGCCCTTGTCGGTCACGAGCGTGGCCACCAGCGACCAGTATTCCCTTGGGCGGAACCGCTCGATCTCCATCTCGCGCTCGACCACGAGGCGCAGGGCCACCGACTGCACCCGGCCGGCCGACTTCGCGCCGGGCAGCTTGCGCCACAGCACGGGCGAGAGATTGAAGCCGACGAGGTAATCGAGCGCCCGGCGTGCCAGATAGGCATCGACCAGCGCCTGATCGATCTCGCGGGGCTTCCTCATCGCCGCATCGACGGACGCCTTGGTGATGGCGTTGAACGTCACCCGCTCGACGGGGATGCCCTTGAGCACCTTCTTGGCGTTGAGCGCCTCGATCACGTGCCAGGAGATCGCCTCGCCCTCACGGTCCGGGTCGGTGGCGAGGATCAGCTTCTCGGCGCCCTTGAGCGCCCGGGCGATCTCGGAGACGCGCTTCGAGCCGCGATCCTCCAACTCCCAGATCATGGCGAAGTCGGCCTCCGGATCGACCGAGCCGTCCTTGGCCGGCAGGTCGCGGATGTGACCGAAGGAGGCCAGAACCTCGTAGTCGCTCCCCAGGTACTTGTTGATCGTCTTGGCCTTGGCCGGCGACTCGACGACGACGACTTTCATGAACCTCTGCCTCTCGCCAGAGCCTCACCGCGGGGACGGTTTTGGGGATCAAGCGCCGACCGGACATCCGTCGACGGCCGGGGCTCGCGCCGCGCAGAAGTGGGTGAGCGGGGCCACGTTGTCAAATCGGCACTCGTGGCAAAGCCGGGCTTCTCGCTCTGGCTGACGGCGGCACTTCCGTCCCCGTCCGTCATTCCGGGGCCGCGGAGCGGAACCCGGAATCCACCCGTGATGCGCGGCCGGACAGAGCGTCGCAGCCAGTCGTGGATTGCACGCCTCGGGGGCGCCCCTCCGGGTCCGGGTTCGCCTGCGATGCCCCGGAAGGACGGTCACCGTTGATCGGGAGGACCAATCGAACGGCGCCTCAAATGCCCGCGTACCACTCGTAGCCGCGATCCTCCCAATAGCCGCCTTCGCCGTCGCCGACGCCCTTGAGCGTGTCGCGTACCTCGATGCGCATGACGTACTTGGCCTGCTTGTAGCCGAGCTGGCGCTCGACCCTGAGGCGTAGGGGCGCACCGTTCGAGACCGGCAGCGCCTTGCCGTTCAGGTCGTAGGCCAGGATCGTCTGCGGGTGGTAGGCGTCGGTGAGGTCGATGCTCTCGTAGTAGCGGATCGGCGTGCCCTTCGGTGCGTCGGCATCGGGCGCCTCGGCCCCGGCGGCCTTGGAATCGCTCGCCTGATTCTCCTCGCCTTCCGCGCGGGCGGTCATGTCCGGGTTGGCGGTCTCGGTGTCGTCGCTTTCCGCGAACTCCATCGTGTCGGCACAGTGGAACACGACGTAGCGGGCGTTGGGCTTCAGCCCGGCGCGCTTCAGGATCTCGGCCAGCGGCACGCCGGTCCACTTGCCGATGGCGCTCCAGCCCTCGACGCAGTCGTGGCGCGTGGTCTGGGTGCGGACGGGCAGCGCCCGCAAATCGGCGAGCGTGAAGGCCTGAGGGTTCTCTACGAGGCCGTCGATCCGCAGCTTCCAACCCTCGAAGTTCTTCGCGGCCAGCGACTTGTAGTCCCGGTCCTGCGGGTCGATCGTTCCGTTCGGCTTGAACCAGGGCGAGATCTCGGAGTCCGGAAACTCTTTCGCCAGCGAGGCCGGGGTCAGCAGCAGGCGCTGGACGTAGAGGTTGGCGTCCTCTCCGAGCTTCAGCGTCTGGCGGCCGGTGGGGGTCACGGCGAAGCGGTCGCAGCCGCCGAGCGCCGAGACGCCGATGAGGCCGGCAGCCGCGGTGAGGAAGCCGCGGCGGTGGGGGGCGGGGATCGAAAGGCGGCGCATCAGCGGATCTCTTCCGAGCCGGCGGGCAGCTTGCGGCGCTCGATGACGTACCAGCCGGTCAGCATGCTGCGCATGTTGTTCCAGACGCCGGAGGCGAGCACGAGCAGGACGTGGACGATCACGAACAGCACCAAGAGGTTCGTGACGATGAAGTGGAGGGTGCGGGCCGATTGCCGCCCGCCGAACAGGTCGGGCAGCGGTACCACGGCGTTGACACCGGGCGACATCGACAGGCCGGTGAGCACCATCAAGGGCAGAAGCCCCAGCACCACGACGAGATAGGTGAGCTTCTGCAGCACGTTGTAGCGCTTGGCCTCGTCGCCTTTCGCGAAGTGCAGCGTCAGATGCTCGCGGATCGAGGCGCCGAGGCCCCGCATCTGGTCGCCCTCGGGGATCAGGCGGCGGCGGAGTTGCCCGCTGCCGATGCCGTAGAGCAGGTAGATCAGCCCGTTGATCACGAAGGCCCAGGCGAACAGGAAATGCCAGCGCCGCCCCGTCGCGAGGTCCTGATGGGCCGGCAGCGTCGCCCAGGACGGGAAGCCGCGGCCGGTCGCCTCGCCATTGTAGTTCGACAGGCCGAGCCAGCCGGTGGTGTCGAAGGATTTTCCCGCCACGTAGGTGACGCCGCGGGCCGTGCCGTCGTCGCGCTGATCGTCGGTGATGGCGACGAACGGCTTGTCGAAGGTCGAGGCCGAGCCCCAGTAGAGCGCCGGATGGGCGTTGAAGATTTGCAACCCGCTCATCAGAAGGACCGCGAGGCAGACCACGTTGATCCAGTGCGCCAGCCGGATCACCAGCGGATGGCGGAACATCCAGCGATGGCGCACGGTCTCGACGACGTCGCCCCTTCCCAAAGCGGTTCCTGCGGCCAAGGCGCGGCTTCCCTCTTACCGTTCCACACGACAACGCCCGCCCGGTCGAGCCGGACGGGCGGGCTGACGATATCCCGATACGGGTCGTCGGGCGAAAAGGTTACATCCCGCCCTGGGCGCCCATGCCGCCGGACTCCATGCCGGAGCCGGAGTTCATGCGCTTGGACCGCATCATCTTCTTGCTCTTCATGGACTTCTTCATCTTCATGGAGCTGCGCTTCATCGGACGCTGCTCCTGGCCCATGTCGTCACCCATCTGGCCCTGCTGCATCTGGCCGCCCATGCCCGGATCCATTCCGGCACCGGGCTGCATGCCCTGCGCGAAGGCTCCCGACGACAGGCCGAGACCCAGCGAGAGGGCGCCGGCCGTGAGGAGAAGTCGAGCGTTCATGGCATTCCTTTCGATTCTGCGAGCGGGGCGGCCGGGAGCGTGAGCGCATCCGGGCCGCCGTGCGCGCGGACAGGCTGCCAACGGCCCGCCTCCCGGATCGTTCAAAATTTTCTCGTTCACGGCCTCGCGAGGATCAGAAAATTCTCTTCACCGAGGCTGGGACGGAGGAACGATTTCGCACGTGGTCGACTGTGACATCTCCAACTCTGACGGCACCTCGACGGTCGTCATCCCGGGGGTCGCCGAAGGCGAGAACCCGGAACCCACGACTGGCCTCGACGCCTCGCGAGCCGCGCATCACGGATAGGTTTCACGCCTCCGGCGCGTCCCTCCGGGTCCGGGTTCCGCTGCGCGGCCCCGGAACGACGATGCCGGTGAAGCAGGACCGTCGAGGCTCGCCTTGCCGGGGCGTGCGCCCCCACCTATAGCCACGGCCGACGCCGGAACCGCAGCATGACCGCCGAGATCGCACCCGCCTTCCCGCACCGTCACCTGCTCGGCATTGAGGGTCTGAGCCGGCCGGACATCGAGGCCCTGCTCGCCCGCGCCGACGACGCGGTGGCGCTGTCGCGGCAGGTCGAGAAGAAGCGCACCACCTTGCGCGGTCGCACCCAGATCAACCTGTTCTTCGAGCCCTCGACGCGGACGCAATCCTCGTTCGAACTCGCCGGCAAGCGGCTGGGTGCCGACGTGATGAACATGTCGGTCGCCTCCTCCTCGGTGAAGAAGGGCGAGACCCTGATCGACACCGCCGCGACCCTCAACGCCATGCGGCCCGACATCATCGTGGTGCGCCACCATTCCGCGGGCGCCGTGCATCTGCTCGCCCGCAAGGTCGATTGCGCGGTCGTCAACGCGGGCGACGGCGCCCACGAGCATCCGACCCAGGCGCTCCTCGATGCGCTGACGATCCGCCGCAACAAGGGCGGCATCGAGGGCCTGACGGTCGCGATCTGCGGCGACGTCCTGCACTCGCGGGTCGCGCGCTCCAACATCATCCTGCTCAACGCGCTCGGCGCGCGGGTGCGGGTGATCGGCCCCTCGACGCTCCTGCCGCCGGGCGTCGCCCGCTTCGGTGTCGAGGTGTTCACCGACATGCGTAAAGGCCTGAAGGGCTGCGACATCGTCATGATGCTGCGCCTCCAGCGCGAGCGCATGAACGGCTCCTTCGTCCCCTCGGTGAAGGAGTACTTCCGCTATTACGGCCTCGACGGCGACAAGCTGGCGCTCGCCAAGCCCGACGCCCTGGTGATGCATCCGGGCCCGATGAACCGCGGCGTCGAGATCTCCTCGGAGATCGCCGACGGAGCGCAGTCGCTCATCCGCGAGCAGGTCGAGATGGGCGTGGCGGTGCGCATGGCCGTGCTCGAAGCGCTGGCGACCCACCTGCCGAACGAGTGAGTTGTTTCGCTTCGACGCAGCCTGATACGCGCGCCGTCATCGCGAGGCGGAGCCGAAGCGATCCGGGTCGTGACGTCGTCCTAGCCGGCCGCGCCCTCGACGCCACGGTGGCCGCCGATGCCGAGCTGGCGAGACAGCCGGCCGCCTGCGCTCGTGCAGGGGCGCTGACCCGGTCGCCTGCCGGGCGCTGCCGGCGTGGCTGCCCGAACTCGGCAGCCTGAACCGGCGCACCGTCCATGACGCGGCGCGTCAGTCCTCCACCACCTTCGCGACCGGCCGGTCGCCGCCATCGGCGGTTTCGTCGTGCCACTGGCCGCGCCCGTCCTGATAGCGGATGCCCTCGGTCGAGCCCGGCACCTGCTGCTCGGCGGCCGCCGCCTGGGCGGCTTCCAGGGCCTCCTGACGGCTCGGGAAGGTCTCGGAAAAGACGTCGCCGACCTTGTAGGCGAAGCCGCCGTCGTGCTCGACGATGTGATAGGTGACTTCGGTCATCGATGGGAATCTCGCTCGATCCGCGAACCTGCGTTGGATCGCGAACCGATGGCCATGCCGGTGGTTCCGCCGCCGCGCGGTCGCGCCTCCGGTTGGTCGACGCTCAATGTCGGGTCGGCGGGCGGCGCGGCAGGCGTTCCACCGCGGCGCGGCAGCCGGCGATGAGCGAGCCGCGCACGTCCTCCGGGTCGAAGCCCGGTCCCTCGGGAAAGGCCAGGAGATGGGCTTCCGACCCGCCCTCCGGCCGGATGCGGGCGAGCCAGCCCTCGGGGGTGCGCTCGAAGCGGACCTCGTAGAGGATGCCGTCATGCTCGAAGCTGTGCGGGTCCATGCATCGCGCCTTCACGCCGGGCGAAGTGCCGGCCTGTCGCCAAAGTCCGTCGTCATGTAGGAAGCCGCCCTGTACCAGCGCGAGACCTTGGCCTTCACCCATCGCGGATTTTCATGCGCCCGACCGTCCTCCTCCTCGTGCTGAGCGCCGGCCTTTCCGCGCAGCCCTGCCTCGGCCAGGGCGTGCCGCCCAACCCCTTCGCCTCGAACTACCCTTCGGCGGCGCCCTCCCGCGCGGAGCGGGCGCAGGCGCTCCCCGCCCGGCGCCGGTCGCCGCCGCGCCGGAGCGAGCCGGGCCCGGTCCCGCCCGCCTTCATCCCCGGCGAACGCGGCGGCGCGGCGCGCTGAGCCCTCACGCCTCCGGGTCGGGGCCGACGAGCTTGCCGGTCCGCCCCCGCAGCGCCTGGACGCTGCGGTAGCCGACCGCGGTCGCGACCTGCCGCGGCGCCTGCCCGTCGGCGGCGAGCGCCAGGGCGCGCACCACCCGGGCGCGGGCGCGCCATTGCCCAAAACTCATCCCGGTCTCGCGGCGGAAGCCGCGGGTCAGGGTGCGGCGGCTGAGGCCGGCCCGCTCGGCCCAGGCGTCGAGGTCGAACGCGGCGGCGGGGTCGCCGATCAGCCCGAGGCAGACACGCCGGAGCCGCGGGTCGCCCGGCAGCGGCAGCGTCAGCTTGGTCTCGGGCGCGCGGGCAATCTCGTCGAGCACGAGCGCCGCGAGGTGTCCGCCACGGCCGGCCTCGTCGTAGAGCACCGGCTCGCGCGTCAGGGCGACGAGGGCGGCGGCGAGCAGGGGCGAGACCTCGATGACGCGGGCCCGCGTCGGGAACCCGGCGAGCGCCTCGACCGCCAGATAGGCCGAGCACATCGAGACCGCGCCGTGCATCGCCACGGCGTGCGGCAGGCGCGGCGGAATCCACAGGGCGTGGCCCTCCGGCACGACCCAGGTGCCGTCCTCGGCGGTCGCCATCATCAGGCCGGCGGTGGCGTAGAGAAGCTGCGCGCGGGGATGGAAGTGGCGGTCGGTGTGGCTGCCCGCCGCGAAGGATTTCGGCATCACCGCGACGGCGCGCGGCACCTCCTGATAATCCTCGGCCCGGATCGAACGCATCGCGCCTCCCTGGCCCGATCGTGTACATCTTCGGCCCGACGCCGTTCAACGGGTCAGGTAGACCGAAGGCGGATTCCCCGGAGGCGCCGCCCGATGGATGCCGACACCCTGTCCCGCCGCACCCTGCGCTTCGTCAACGTGGCGCACGGCCTCGACCATTACGTGCTGCTGATCTACCCGACCGCCGTCCTCGCCATCGCGGCGCAGACCGGCCTCGGCTATGCCGAGCTGATCGGGCTCGCCACCGGCGCCTTCGTGGCCTTCGGCCTGTGCTCGCTGCCGATGGGCTGGCTCGCCGACCGGTTCGGGCGGCGCACCATGCTGGCGGTCTTCTTCTTTGCCTACGGCCTGTCCTGCCTCGGCGTCGCAAGTGCTTCGAGTCCAGCGGCCTTCGCCTTGTGGCTCTGCGTGCTGGGCCTCGCCTCGGCGATCTACCACCCGGTCGGCTCGACCATGCTGGTGACGCATGCGCGCCGCCTCGGGCGCGACCTCGGCGTCAACGGGGTCTGGGGCAATCTCGGCGCCGCCTCGGCTTCGGGCATCACGGCGCTGCTGGCGGCGGGGCTCGGCTGGCAGGCGGCCTTCATCGTGCCCGGCCTGTTCTGCCTCGCCTGCGGGGCCGCGTTCCTGGCGCTCGTCCCCGGCGACGGCGAGGGCACGCGCGGCAAGGCCGGGGGCGCCCCGGTGATCGTGGTCGCGCGCCCGCTGCCGCTGCTCGCCATGTTCGCGCTCGCCATCGTCGCCGGCGGCATGACCTTCAACATCACCACCATCGCGCTCCCGAAGATCGTGGACGAGCGCATCGGCGACGGGCTGCCCCTCGTCCTGATCGGCTCGGTGGCGACCCTGGTCTTCCTCTTCGGCGCGCTGACCCAACTCCTGATGGGGCGCCTCATCGACCGCTACAGCCTGCCGACCCTGTTTGTCGGGCTGTCGCTGCTGCAGCCGCTGGGCCTCGGGCTGGCCGCCGTGAGCACGGGCCTGCCGCTCCTGCTCGGCCTCGTCCTGACCATGGCGGCGCTCTACGGGCAGGTCGTCATCAACGACGCGATGGTGGCCCGCTACGTGCCCGCCGCCTACCGGGCGCGGGCCTACAGCGTGCGCTACTTCCTCGGCTTCACGGTGAGCGGCTTCGTCGTGCCGATGATCGCGCTCCTGCATGCGCGCGGCGGCTTCGGCCTCGTGCTCGGGATCGCGGCGGCCTTCGGCGCGACCATCTTCGCCGCCGCCCTCGGCTTCTTCGCGCTGACGCGGCAGGACGGCGCCCACGCCCTCGCCGCCGCCGAATAGCCGGGCTTATACCAATTTGCACGGACCATGACCGATGGTCCTGTTCCGTGCGTCCGGCGGACGGCCGCCGCCGCGCCGTCGCGCGGGCAATCGGCGATGAGTCATGATCATCGCCGATTGGTATTACGCCGAGCCGAGTTCGGCCACGATCGCGCTGACGATGCGCGGGTCGCTCGGATCCACCTGCGTGGCGAAGGCGGCGCGCACGTCCCCGTCGCGGCCGATCAGGTATTTGTGGAAGTTCCATTGCGGGCTCTGGCCGGGCTTCCGCTCCGCCGCCCAGCGGTAGAACGGGTGGGCCGCGGGGCCGCGCACGTGGGTCTTGTCCACCACCGGGAAGGTGACGCCGTGGTTCTTCTTCGCGGCCTCGGCGATGGCCACGCCGTCGAGCGGCTCCTGATTGCCGAAATCCGGCGAGGGCACCGCGATCACCGCGAGACCGCGCGCGCCGAAGCGGGTCCACAGCCCCTCCAATCCGGCGAATTGCGGGGCGTAGCCGCAGGCGGTGGCGGTGTTGACCACGAGGATCGGCTTGCCGGCATACTCGGCGAGCGGAAGCTGGCCGCCGCCGGGCTTGTCGAAGGAGAAGGTCTCGGCCTTCACCTCCGCGGCGCGGGCGGCGCCCGCGGCGGTGACGGCCAGCATGGCGAGACAATCGCGGCGACGAATCAGCATGGAGGGCCTCCGGGCAATCGGTGTTTGCCGGGAGGCTGCCACGCCAGCGGCGACGGCCCTACGGTTCGGATCGTCGCGGGCGTCTCAACGCATCCGCGCGAAAGCCGGCAACCCGCTGACGGAAGGATACTCTATCGTCTTGTCCCGCGCTTTAACTGACGCGGGTCGCCAGGGCCTCGCGAACGGTGCGGGCGAGCGCGGTTTCATCGCCGAGGGCCGGCAGGGCGATGACGTCCGGCGGGATCGACTCGTAGCGGTCGAATGCCGCCGAGTCGCCCACGAACACGATGCCGAGGTTGGGCCGCAGCGCCCGCGCCTCGGCGGCGAGCCGCGAGCAGCAGAGCGCGCCGCGCAGGTCCGCATCGGTCACGAGCACGTCCACGGGCAGGCCGAGCACGAGGACGGTGAGGGCATCGACCGCCGAATCGACCGTGATGGCGGTGAAGCCGGCCCGGCGGATCTGCGCGCCGATCTCGTCCCGCCACTGCTTGCGCCGGCCCGCGACGAGAACCTGGATGCCGTAGCAGCTTCGCTGCGAAGCCGCGCCGGCGAGCGGTCGTGAGCCGCGGCGTGCGGCGCCGAAAGTCCCTTGTGCAGCAACGTCCTGATTGCTTCGCATGGCTCCAGACTAGCAGAGGCGGTACCGGGTTCAAGCCGTTCGACGGTGCAATGCAACATTCTTCGACAGGCACTTTCGTTCCGCCGGGGCATTCAGGGCGCAGCAGGCCTCGTGTTGACGGCGGGCGCCAGTGGCGCAACAGAGCGCGGCGCCCCGATGCCGTCCTTCGGGGCTTCACGTGAGTGTCGCGTCCGCATGCGAGGGCGCCGCCCTTCGTGCCCCCGCCGGGGCCAGACCGGAGCCGCCCGACGATGTCCTCCCCGCAAATCTCGCCGCTCGCGCCTACGACCCAGCCGTCGCTGCCGGAGATCGCGGGCGTGCGCCTCGCCACCGCGCAGGCCGGCATCCGCTACAAGGGCCGCACCGACGTGCTGTACGTGGCGCTCGACGAAGGGACCCAGGTGGCCGGCGTGTTCACCCGCTCGCGCTGCCCCTCCGCGCCGGTGGATTGGTGCCGCTCGGCGCTCGAGGCCAAGGCCGGCGCCCGCGCGCTGGTGGTGAATTCCGGCAACGCCAACGCCTTCACCGGGCTGAAAGGTCGCGAGGCGGTGACGCTGACCGCGCAGATCGCCGGCCGCGCCGCGGCTTGCGCGCCGGAGGCCGTGATGATCGCCTCGACCGGCGTGATCGGCGAACCGCTCGACGCCACCAAGTTCGGGGGCGTGCTGGCCGATTGCGCCGCCCGCGCCGAGCCGGGCGGTGCGGCCTGGACCGAGGCCGCCCAGGCGATCATGACGACCGACACCTTCCCGAAGCTCGCGACCCGCACGGCCGAGATCGGCGGCAGCACGGTGACGATCAACGGCATCGCCAAGGGTGCCGGCATGATCGCCCCCGACATGGCGACGATGCTGTCCTTCGTCTTCACCGACGCGGCGCTGCCGCAAACGGTCCTTCAGGAACTCCTCGGCGAAGGAACGAAAAAATCCTTCAACTGCGTGACGGTCGACGGCGACACCTCGACCTCGGACACGCTGCTGCTCTTCGCCACCGGCGCCGCCGGCTCCGATCCGATCGAGCATGCCGACGACCCGCGCCTCCAAAGCTTCCGGACGGCGCTCGACGATCTGCTGATCGAACTGGCCCAGCTCGTCGCCCGCGACGGCGAGGGTGCGCGCAAGCTCGTCACCGTGCGGGTCGAGGGCGCCGAGAGCGACGCCTCCGCCCACCGGATCGCGATGTCCATCGCCAACTCGCCGCTGGTGAAGACCGCGGTGGCGGGCGAGGACGCCAATTGGGGCCGCGTCGTCATGGCGGTGGGCAAGGCGGGCGAGCCCGCCGACCGCGACCGCCTCGCGATCTGGTTCGGCGACGTGCGCGTGGCGGTCGAGGGCGCCCGCGATCCCGCCTACAGCGAGGACGCCGCCAGCGCCGTCATGCGCGCGCCCGAGATCACCGTGCGGGTCGATCTCGGCCTCGGGCAGGGCACGGCGCGGGTCTGGACCTGCGACCTCACCAAGGCCTACGTCGAGATCAACGGAGATTACCGCTCGTGAGACTTGCCCTCGCCGCCGCGCTGATGCTCGCCCTCGCCGTCCCCGCCGCGGCGGACGAGGAGGGCCGGATCCGCGTGATCGGCCGGGCGCAAAGCGAACGCGCGCCGGACTTCGCCTCGGTCGAGGTCGGCGTCGAGAGCCGGGGGGCCACCCCGGCCGCGGCGCTCGATGCCGCGAGCCGTGCCGCCAAGGGCGTGATCGCCTCGGCCCGGGAGATGGGCGTGCCGGAGGCCGACATCGGCACGACCGCGATCACGCTCCAGGCCCGGACCCGGACGGTTCATCAGCCCGACGGCACCGTGCGCGAGCAGCCCGACGGCTACACCGCCGGCAACCTCGTGCGGGTGCGGCTGGCCGAGATGGGCAAGCTCGGCGAATTGCTGCGGCGCGCGCTCGATTCCGGGGCCAACCGGATCGACGGCATCGCCTTCGGCCTGCGCGATCCGTCCGCCGCGGAAGCCGACGTGCAGTCCGCGGCGATGAAGGACGCCCGCGCCCAGGCCGAGCGCCTCGCCGAGGCCGCGGGCGTGCGGCTGGGACCGGCGCTCGCCATCACCTCGCCGCCGCGGAGCGAGGGCGCGCGCCCGATGCCCTACGCCATGGCGGCGAAGGCCGCCGCGCCGCGGGGGCGGACCGCGGTGCCGATCGAGGCCGGCAGCATCGAGACGGCCGCCGAGGTCGAGGCCGTGTTCGCGATCGTCCGATGAGCGCCGCCCCGATCCGCCTCGTGCTCGTTGTCGCCGCCGCCCTCGTCGATTCCGACGGGCGCGTGCTGATGGCGCAAAGGCCGGAGGGCAAGGCGCTCGCCGGCCTGTGGGAGTTTCCCGGCGGCAAGGTCGAGCCCGGCGAGCGCCCGGAGGAGACGCTGATCCGCGAACTCGCGGAAGAACTCGGCATCGACGTGCGCGAGCCCTGCCTCGCGCCGCTCACCTTCGCGAGCCACGCCTACCCGGATTTCCACCTGCTGATGCCGCTCTACATCTGTCGGCGCTGGGAAGGGATTCCGCAGTCGCGCGAGGGGCAAGCCCTGCGCTGGCAGCGTCCGGGGGGCTTACGCGACCTGCCGATGCCGCCGGCCGACCTGCCGCTGATTCCCTTCCTGATCGATCTGCTCGGCCCCTGAGGGGCCGACAAGGGACGGGCACGATGGCCAAGCGGGCGAAGGCAGCGGCGGACACTCCCAAGAAACCCGACGTCAAGAAACCTGCCGCCAAACAACCCATCCCGAAGCCGCGCAAGTCGCGCAGCACCGTGCCCTCGCCCGAGACCCTCTCGGCCCTGAGCCAGGAGCGGCTGATCGCGCTGATCCTGGAGGAGGTCGGCCAGAACCCGGCCTTCAAGAAGCGCGTCACCGCGGCGCTCGCCTCGCTCCAGGGGCCGGACGCGGTCGCGGCGGTGATCGACCGGCGCCTCGCGGCCCTGGAGAAGGCGCGCGGCTTCATCGACTGGCAGAAGCGCAAGGCTTTTGCGGCCGACCTCGACGCCACGGTCACCACGGTGCTGGCCGATCTGAGGCCGCTCGATACCGGCATGGCGCTCGACCGGCTGCTGCGCTTCCTCGCCACCGCCGACACGACGCTGGAGCGGGTGGACGATTCGAGCGGGCAGGTCCACGCCGTCTACGAGACGGCCGCCGAGGCCGCCGCCGGGATCGCCCTGGCGCTGCCGCCGGAGGCTGCGGAGGCGTTCGCGACGCGTCTCGTCGGCGGGCTCGCCGGGGACGGCTACGGCTTCCTCGGCAGCATTCTCGACGACCTCGTGCCCGAACTGCCGAAAGCCGCCCTGGACCGCGTCGATCGGGTACTGGCGGAGGCGCAGGGCGCCCTGCCGAAGCCGGCGAAGACGACCGGGCGCGACGCCTTCGCGGCCGGCCAGGCAGCGTGGGAGAGCCGCTATCACCGCTTGCGCCTCGGCAAGCTGCGCCAGGCGGTGGCCGATGCCCGCGGCGATGTCGATGCCTTCATCACCCTGGAGACGAAGAACGCGCCGGACCGTCCCGACATCGTGGCGGTCGCGGAGCGGCTTCTCGAGGCGGGCCGGCCCGAGGAGGCGCTCGATTGGGTCCGCCGCGCGCCGAAGCCGCGCGCCGTCGCCCTGACGATGGAGAATCTGCTCGAGGGCGCCCTCGGCCTCGGAGCGTCGGCGACGGATCGCACGGCGCTGGAGGCCCGCATCCTCGACGCGCTCGGGCGCAAGGACGAGGCGCAGACACTGCGCTGGAACCGGTTCGCGCAGACCCTCGATCCGCAGATGTTGCGCGGCCACCTCGCCAAGCTGCCGGATTTCGAGGACGAGGAGGCGCTGGAGCGCGCCTTCGATCTGGCCGAGAAGAGCAAGGACCCGCATTACGGGCTCTACTTTCTGATCGGCTGGCCGAACCTCGACCGCGCCGCCCGGATGGTGCTGGCGCGGCGCACGGAATGGTCGGGCCGCAACTGGGAGGTGCTGGCACCCGCCGCCGATGCGCTGGCGCCGGACCACCCGCTCGCCGCGAGCCTGCTCTACCGCGCGCTGATCGACGACATTTTGGAGCGCGCCCGCTCCAACGCCTACGGCCACGCCGCCCGCGACCTCGCCAAGCTCGCGGCTTTGGCCGAGGAGGTGGAGGCGGGGAGCCTCAAGCCGGACCACACGGCCTATGTTGCGGAGTTACGCAAGGCGCACGGACGGAAATACGGGTTCTGGCAGTTGATGGAGAAGTAGGCGAACTTGCCTCGACCGTCCTTCCGGGGCCGCGCAGCGGAACCCGGAATCCACGACGGGTCTCGCCGCCTCGTCAAACCGCGCATCACGGGCGGATTCCGGGTTCGCTCACCAGCGACCCGGAATGTCGGCGGTGGATGGTGCGGCCACGGGCACGCCGCGACGCCCTACGCCTCGATCGCCTCGACCCGGTCCGGATAGAACGCGAGATGGCGCCGGATGCGCGCGACCGCCGGAAACGGGTTCTCGTAGGACCACGCCGCCGCACTCCCGCCTGCGACGTCGAAATAGCTCGCCTCGCCCTTGTAGGGGCAGTGGGTGCGCCGCGGGTTCGCGGTGAGCGCGTCCGCCGCCACGTCCTCGCGGGGGATGTAGAGCACCGGCGGATAGCTCGCCTCGCGCAACTCCAGCGCCCGCGCGCTCTCGGCGACGACGCGGCCGTTTGCCCGCACCCGCACGGTGCCTTCGTGCGGCGTGATCGTGATCGGATGGGCGGGGCCCGGTTCCTTCATGGTTCGTCTCCCGTGTTCGGCGTCAGCCGGTGCTCGGCGGTGCCGAGCGCCTCGGCGAGGCGGGTCTGCGCGGTGCCGGGGCGCAGCGGCTTCTGCTGGCTCTCGTGCGGCACCCAGCCGGAGAGCCACAGCACCTCGAAGGTCGCCCGCAGCCGGCCGTCCGAGTCGGAAAACCGCTCGGCGTAGATCGCGGCGGCGCGCATCAGGGTGGCCCGGCGCAGCGGCGTGCGGCGGCGGTCGGTCAGCGCGTTGGTCAGCCCCATCGCCCGCAGATCGCGCATCAGCGCGAACGGATCGGCGTAGCGCACCCGGATCGTGTCGGAATCGACCACGGGCAGCGCGAAGCCCGCCCGCTGCAGCAGGCCGCCGAGGTCGCGCAGCTCCGCGACCGGGGCGACCCGCGGGCTCGCGCCGCCCTCGGTCTCGCTCTCGGCCTGGAGGAAGGCTTGGCGCAGTTCGGTGAGCGTCGCGCCGCCGAGCAGGCAGCCGAGGAACAGGCCGTCGGGCTTGAGCGCCCGGCGCAGCTGCACCAGCACGCCCGGCAGATCGTTGACGTGCTGGAGCGCCAGCGCCGACACCGCGAGGTCGAAGCCCGCCCCCGCGCCGAAGGGCAGGGCTTCGGCGTCGCCGACGCAATCGGCCTCCGGCTCCGGCACCGGGCTCATCCGCACCAGCCGCCCGACCCGCCCCATTCCGCGCAGGCGGTCGGCGAGCACAGGGGTTGGGCTGGCGAGATCGAGGGCCAGGGGAAACGGCCGGGTCACCGCCGCGAGCCGATCCTCGACATCGTCGAGGACGCGCTCCATCAGGAAGCCGGCATAGCCCCCGGCCCGCGCGCGGACGAGGCGGCGCCGGATCAGGGCGGTGTCGAACAGGGGCGTCGGATCGCTCATCGAGAGCGCAGATGGGGCCTGAATCGGGCGGCGGCCAGACGAGACCGGAAAATGCATCGGGAATGAAGGTCCGGATGCGGCAAAACGGTTTGGAACCTCAATGGCGCGCAACCGTTCCTGGCCCGTCGATCAAGGAGGTTCACATGTCACGGATCGTTCTCCGGGCCGCGCTGATCCTGGCCGCGGTCGCGCTGGCCGGTGCCGCCGAGGCGAAGGGTTGCCTCAAGGGTGCCGTCGTCGGCGGAATCGCGGGTCACGCGGTCGGCCACGGCATCGCGGGCGCGGCGGCGGGCTGCGCCATCGGCCGCCACGAGGCCAACAAGTCGGACAAGGCGAAGTCGCAGAACGACGCCCAGCCGATGTCCCGCTGATCCCGATTACCGCGCATCGACGTTGAGCGCGGCGTTTCCCGCCCTGCGGCAGGCCCTGCGCCGCGCCGCGTCGGCGGGACTCGGCTTCGTATACCCGCCGACCTGCCCCGGTTGCGGTGCGGCCACCGCCGAGCCGCACGCCCTCTGCGCCGGCTGCTGGAGCGGCCTGCGCCTGATCGAGCGTCCCTTCTGCGAGCGGCTCGGCACGCCCTTCGCGCTCGATCTCGGGACCGGTCCGCTGCTGTCGCCGCGCGCCATCGCCGATCCGCCGGTCTACGGGCGTGCCCGTGCGGTTGCCCTCTACGACGGCACCGCCCGCGACCTCGTGCATCGCCTCAAGTACGGGGACCGCCTCGACCTCGCGCGCACGATGGCGCGGATGATGGCCGCGTCCGGGCGGGAATTGCTGGACGAGACCGACCTGATCGTCCCGGTGCCGCTGCACCTGTTCCGCCTGTGGCGCCGCCGCTTCAACCAGGCGGCGCTTCTCGCCCGCGCGATCGGGCGCCTCTCCGACAAACCCTGCGATGTCCGGGCGCTCGCCCGCGTGCGGGCGACGCGGTCGCAGGTCGGGCTCACGCGCAACCAGCGTGCGCTGAATCTCCAGGGCGCCTTCCGGGTGGCGGAGACCGCGCGCCCGCGCATCGCCGGGCGCCGCATCGTGCTCATCGACGACGTCGCCACGACGGGCGCCACCGGCAACGCCGCCGCGCGGGCGCTGCTGCGGGGTGGGGCGGAGAGCGTCGATCTGCTGACCTTCGCGACGGTGGCGGGCGAGCCGCTGTGACGGTGCCTGCCGCTGCTCGCGTTCTCCTCACCCCTTGAGGGGAGGTGGGGATGGTGCCGGATGAAGTTCGGCGATCCATCCCGAACCCCTCCCCACAAAGAGGGAGGGGACAAGCGTTCAAACCGCGGCCGGCTCCATCCGTCCGCCCGCACCCGCCGGCGCCTCGCTCGACTTGTCGAGCACCTTGCCGCGGGGCCCGACCCAGGCGCCGACCCATTTGCGCTGCCACATGAACAGGCAGCCGAGCACCACGCCCGCGAACACGGCGTAGGCGACGAAGCCGGGGGCGAAGCCGCCGGTATACTGCTTCGACAGGCCCATCACGTTCGGCAGGATCGCCCCGCCGAGCGCCCCGACCTCGCCGATCATCGAGCCGGCGACCGCCGTGTTGGTCGGCCAGCGCAGGGGGACGAGCTGGAACAGCGCGCCGTTGCCCGCACCCAGCGCGGCGAAGCAGAGCATGAACAGGATCGTGGTGGCGGCGAGCGACGGCGTCGCGGTGAGCGCCAGGAACGAACCGATGGCAGCGAGCAACACGATGGAGAGCACCATGATGCCGCCCATCCGGTCGGCGAAGTAGCCGCCGAGGATGCGGATGCCGGAGCCCATCAGCGCGGCCAGCATGGTGAGGCGCCCGGCCTCGACCTTGGTGACGGCGAACTGCTCGTAGAAGAAGGTCGGCAGGAAGTTCGACAGGCCAATGAAGCCGCCGAAGGTGATGACGTAGATCAGCGAGAACGCCCAGCCGTCCTTGGTGAACAGGCAGGAGACGTGCTCCTTGAAGGTCTGGCCATGGCAGTCCGGCGGCTCCTTGGCGAGAAAAATCATCACGAGGATCGGTACGATCATCACGATTCCGGCAAAGCCGTAGACCGCCTGCCAGCCATAGGCCTGCGCCAGCGGCGGCGCGAACAGCACCGCGAGCACGGTGCCGGAATTGCCGGCGCCCGCGATGCCCATGGCGAGCCCCTTGTGCTCCGGCGGGAACCAGCCGGACCCGAGCGACAGCGCGACGCCGAAGGAGGCGCCGGCGATGCCGAGCAGCACGCCCATGGCGAGCACGTCGTTGTAGGAGGAGATGAAGAAGAACCCGTAGGCCATCGCCAGCACGATGATGCCCATCTCGGTGAGCGCCGCGTTCTTCCGGCCGATGTACTGGGCGAGAATGCCCAGAGGGAAGCGCATGAGCGCGCCGGCCAGGATCGGCAGCGAGATCATGAAGCCGGTCTGGGCCGGGGTGAGCTTGTAGGTCTCGGTGATGAACGGACCCATGGCGCCGTTGAGCACCCAGATCGCGAAGCAGAAGTCGAAATAGAGGAATGCGGCGAACAGCGTCGGGGGGTGGCCCGACTTCATCACGGTCTTGAAGGAAGCCATCGGCGTGCTCGTTTTCCGGCGGACCGCCGACCTTCCGGTCGGAGCGGCCGCACAAGCGGGGGAGGTTGCCGGACCAGCGCCGTCCGGACCGCGAGGCGCCGTTGCCCCGCCGCTGCCCGAGGGCAGCCGGAGGCAGATATGCAGCCGCCGTGCCAAGCCTCCGATGAGGCTTGCCCCGATCGGGAAGTCTCGCTTGCCGTCATTCCGGAGCCGCGCCGCGGAACCCGGAATCCATCTGCGATGCGCGGCGCGGACCTCGGCTCACGGGTCGATTCCGCGTTCGCCTTCGGCGCACCGGAATGACGGTGGTGTTGCGGAAGACGAAGCGGCGGCGCTGTCGTTGGCGCAGCGCGCGGCACCTGCTGCCCAGGACGCAGGCAACCGTGACCATTGCCTCAAATCACGGCAGTGCCGCGATCCACCACGCGGACGACGCTGCGCCCGCTGCCGCGCTTCTCCACGCGCACCTGTACGGCGATGCGCTCCATCATCCCGGCCACGTGGGTGATGACGCCGACCTTTCGCCCGCGACCCTGCAGGGTTTCGAGGGCGTCCACCGCGAGGTCGAGGGTCTCGGCGTCGAGGGAGCCGAACCCTTCGTCGATGAATAGGGTGTCGACGAAGGATTGCCGCCCCTCCAGGCCCGACAGCGCCAATGCCAGCGCCAGCGAGACGAGGAAGCGTTCGCCCCCCGACAGGCTGCGGGTGGCGCGGCGCTCCTCGCCCATGTCGCGGTCGACCACGTGGAGGGCGAGGTCCGCGGCCGGGCTGCGGGCGAGGCGGTAGCGCGGGCTGAGCGCCCGCAGCTGCTCGTTGGCGAGGAAGACGAGGTGATCGAGGGTGATCCCCTGCGCGAAGCGCCGGAAGCGGTCGCCGCCCGCCGAGCCGATCGCCTCCTCCACCTGCGCCCAGACCGCGAACGCGGCCTTGGCGGCCGCGGCCTCGGCCTCCAGGCCCTCGGCCCGCACGCGCGCTGCGTCGTCGCGGGCAAGGTCCGCGTCGAGGGCGCCGAGGCGCTGCTGCGCCTGCGTGTCGGCCTCGGTGAGCGCATCGGCCTCGGCCTGAACGGCGGCGACGTCGATCTCGGCAGCAATGGCAAGCGCATCGAGATCGGCCCGGCGGGTGGCGCGGGCGGTTCCGGCCTCCGCCGCCTCACGGACCAGCCGGTCGAGGGCCGCGCGCAAGGCCTCCCGTTCCGGGGCAGGCACCGTGAGGAGCGCCGCCACCGCCGCGCGGCCCCGCTCGCCGCAGGCTTGCTTGAACTCGGCCTCCGCCGCCTCGCGACGGGCCAGCGCCCGCTCCCGCTCGGCCGCCGCACCCGCGGCCTCGGAGAGGCGAACCGCCAGGGCGCGGGCCGCCTCCGCCGCCCGCTCCTGCACCCGCTTCAGGGCGTCGTGGGCGGCGCGGCGCTCGGCGTTGATGCGGGTGCGGTGAGGGCCCGTCGCCTCGCCGCCGAGCAGGGTTTTTCGCAACTCCCGCTCCTGATCCAGCTTTTCCGCGCGGGTCGCGGCTTCGGATTTTGCCTGACGCGCGGCTTCGTCCCGTTCGGCGAGGGCCGTGACCGCAGCCGCCCGTTCCGGGGCGAGGGCGGCGCGCTCGGCCTCGCGGGCCGCGTGGCGCGCGCGCAGAGCCGCGTAGGCCTGGCCCAGGGCCTCGATCCGCCGCGCGGCGGCCTCGGCGTCGCGGTCGAGATCGGCTTGCGCAAAATCGCCCGCGCTGAGCGCAGGGCCGAGGTCGACGGTCAGCGCGGCGATGCGCTCCGCCAGTGCCGCGCAATCCGCCTCCGCCCGGCCGGCGGCGAGCGCCGCCGCCTGCCGTTGTTGGATCAGGTCTTCGTGCGCGCGGCTCTCGGCGGCGGCCTGCCCCTCCGCCTCGTCGCGGGCGCGGACCAAGCCGTCGATCTCGCCGCGCAACGCGCGGGCGGCGTCGAGGGTCTGCACGATCCGTTCGCGCTCTGCCCGCGCCGCGAGCCCGGCCGCGGCCAGCGACTCGGCGTCGGGTGCCTGCGGCAGCGCGGCGGCGACGCCCGCCGCGGCCAGCGCGTCGAGAAGCCGGGGCAGGAGATCGCGATAGAGGTCGAGGGTTTCCTGCGAGGTTGCGGCCGCCGCCGCACTCCGGCGCCCGGCCTCGCCGCGCCGCCCGTCGGCCGCCGCGGTCTCGCTGCGGGCGCGGTCGCGGGCGGCGTTCTGCGCGGCGATCTCGGTGTCGAGAGCGGCGCGGCGGGTGCGCAACGCCTCCGCCAGCCGGCCGAGGGCGTCGTTGGAGGCGTGGGCGTGCGGATGCTCGCAGCCGCCGCAGACCGGGCAGGGTTCGCCGGGCACGAGCAGGCTGCGCAGCCGCGCCGCCTCGCGCGAGACGCTCTCCTCCGCCAGTTCGGCGAGCGGCAGCAGCTCGGCGCGGCGCCCCTGCGTATCCGTCAGACAGGCCTCCGCCGCGACCCAGCGGGCGGTCGCCGCCGCGTGGTCGGCCTCCGCGCCGGCCCCGTCCTGACGGGCCGCGGCGGCGTCCGCGAGCGCCGCGGCGTGGCGGCCGGCGAGGGCGTAGGCCTCGCGCAGAGCGTCGAGCAGGGCTTCGAGACGGCCCGCCCGCGCCAGCGCCGCCGGCTCGTCGAGGACGGCCAGCGCCGCCTCGCGCTCGGCCCGGCGCGTCGCCAGCGCGGCCCGGCGGGCGGAAATCTCCGCGAGCCGCCCGCTGCCGGCCTCGGCGGCCGCGTCGCAGCGGGCGATCGCGGCCCGGTGCTTTTCTTTCGAAGCCGCGGCGGCCTCCGCCTCCCGCCGCAGCCGCCCCCGCTCGCGGATGCGCCGGCCGATCTCCTCGCCGCGCTCGGCCAGAAGGGCGTGGCCGGAATCCGCCGCCAGCCGGCGGGCGTCGGCTTGGCTCGCCTCGGCCGAGGCCGCCAGCCGGTGGTCCAACCCGGAGAGCGTCGTCCGCGCCGTGTCGGCTGCGGTCGCAGCGGCCTCCGCGCGGGCGGCGGCGGCCTGCGCCTCAAGGTCGGCGTGGACGATGGCGGCGTCGCGTTCCGCTGCCCGATCCCAGAGCGGCCCGAAGCTCTTGAACAGGGCCTCCAGGGCCTCGTCCGCCGCCGCCGCCTCGATGCGCTCGGCCTCCGCCGCCCGCGTCTCGGCCTGCGCCGCCTCGACCCGCCCGGCGCTCGCTTGCGCCTGCGCCTCCGTCGTCGCGAGGGCGCGGGCGCTCTCTTCGACGACCTCGGCGCGCCCGCGCAGGGGCTCGACCGCGTCGAGTTCGGCGAGCCGCAGCCGGTCGGGCTCGGCCGCGGCGAGGGCGGCGTCGGTGGCTCCCACCCGCGACTCGGCCGCAGCGAGGCTCTGGCGGGCGGCGGCAAGGCGGCGGGCCGTCTCCAGACTGTCGCGCAGGGCCGCCTGCCGGGCGTGCCGCGGAGCGGCCTCGGCCCGGATCGCCGCCGCCTCGTCGGCACGGGCCCGGCGCGCCTCGGCGTCGAGCAGGCCGATCTCGGCGCGGCGGGTCTCCAGCGCGTCCACGGCGCGCTTATGCGCCTCGTAGCCGGCATGGACCCGTTTCGAGATCTCCGAATAGATCTCTGTGCCGGTGATCTTTTCCAGCAATTCGGCCCGCTCGCCCTCGGCGGCGAGGAGGAAGGCGTCGAACTCGCCCTGGGCCAGCAGCACCGTGCGGCGGAACTGGTCGAAGGTGAGATCGGTCAGCCGCTCGACGGCACTCAGCACGCCGGTCTTGCCGGAAGCCACGGCGCTGCCGTCGTCGAGCCGGTGCAGCCGCCGCCGCTCGTTCTGAAGCCGCCCGTCCACCCGGTTGCGGGCGCGAAAAACCTCCCAGCCGACGCGGTAGGGGAGGCCGTCCTGCCCGATAAAGTCGATCTCGGCGAAGCCCGCGCCCGCGCCGCGCCGCAGGATCGCCCGGCCGTCGCCCGCACTCAGGGCCTCGCCGCTCGGGTCCGGCACGTCCTCGCGGCGGCTCACCGCGACGCGGGGATAGCGCCCGTAGAGGGCGAGGCAGAGCGCGTCGAGAATGGTGGACTTGCCGGCCCCGGTCTCGCCGGTGATGGCGAACAGGCCGGTCGTGCCGAGCGGCCCGGCGGCGAGATCGATCTCGAACCGCGCCGCGAGGCTGGCGAGGTTCTCGCCGCGGATCGCGAGGATGCGCATGTCTCAACGGCAAGGTTGCGGGCGGTGGAGCCGGAGGGTCCGCCCGTCGGCCCTCATTCGATCGCGAGGAACACCCGGATCATCTCGCGCGCCTCGTCGAGGACGTCTTGCGGGGCCGCCTGGACGAAGACAAGCCGGCGAACCCGATAATCCAGCGGCTTTCCCTGATCCGGAACGACGACCCCCGTCACATCGAGGCCGGGCGGCAACGGCACCTCGAACGGGTAGCCCTTGGCCTGCGTGGTGATCGGGCAGACATGACAACGGCCGACCCGGGCGTTGTACGACCGGGGCGAGATGACGAGCCCTCGCCGAAAGCCCGATTTCTCGGTGCCGACGGTCGGGCTGAAATCGACCTTGACCAGATCGCCGGCCTCCGGGACGTAGTCGGCCGAGGCGTCACCACTCTTCGGAGCCGACTTCCGGGCCTTCGAAGATCGCGTCATGCAAATTGTCCTCGGTCACGCGTGCCAGGAGATCCTCCAAATTGCGGCGGCGCTTCTCGACGATCGGTACGACGACCAGACGGCCGTCCTCCACGATCAGGTCGGCCTTCATGCCCTCGGTCGCACCGATGTCGCGCATCGCATGGGCTGGGATGCGCAGGGCGAGGCTGTTGCCCCATTTCGAGAACTGAACGATCATTGGAACATCCATCGGGCTTCCGGCTCTCGCGCAGGCTGCCCCCATCCGTATCGTCATCGTAGATACGTCAGTTCATCGCGCCGAACAAGCGTCTGCACGCTCGCTCGTACATCGGCTCAGGCCTCGGCCCGCGCGCGGTGGAACACGTCGAGATGCGCTAAGCCCGGCTCCTCGTCCCAGCGGGCGCGGTAGGCGAGGCGGAACAGCTCTTCCGGGTCACGCTCGGACAGGCGCGGCGGCGGCGCTTCGGTCTCCTCGATCTCGATGGCGACCCGCGCCGGCACGGCGACGCGCACGTCCACGATCCGCACCGGGAAGCTCTCGGCGATGCGGTCGACCTCGGCGCGGTAGCCCGGCAGCAGCCCCTCGCGGGCGAGCCGCACCTGGATGTAGGGCCGGGCCTCCGGCGGCAGGTCGGGATCGAGCCCGAGCGCCGTCAGATGGTCGCCGAGGTCGTCGAGCGTCATGTCACTGGCGGCCGGCAGGCGCAGGAACGGCACCGGGCGCTCGATTGCGATCTGCTCGACCTCGGCCGGACCGGAGCCCAGCGTCACGAGCGTGACCCCGTGGCGATAGGGCTGCTCGGCGGCCGAGAGCGGGATCAGCGAGCCGCAATAGCGCACGTGCCCGCGCCCCAACCCTTGCGCTTTGTGGAGATGGCCGAGCGCGACGTAGCGCGCCTCGTCGGGAAACACGTCGGCCGGCACGGCGTGCTCGCCGCCCACGAGGATGCGCCGCTCCGCGCCTTCCGATTCGAGCCCGCCCGCCACGTGGAGATGGCCGGTGACGAGGAGCGGCAGCCCGCCGAGCCGGGGACGCGCCGCCTCGAACAGCTGGCCGTAGAGGTCGCGCACGCCGCGCACGATGGGCGACGGGTCGCCGCCCTCCGCCTTGTTGATCGAGGAGAGCGGCGGCAGGCAGGCGGCGGTGGGGTAGGAGACGGCGAGCACCTGCGCCGCCACTTCGCCGGAGGCGTCGCGGATCGGCACGAGGTGATGGCTCGGGTCGATCATACCGTCGCGGCGGCGGACATTGCCGATCACCCGCACGCCGATCGCCTCCAGCAGCGGGCGCGGCGCCTCCAGCCGCCCGGCGGCGTCGTGGTTGCCCGCGGTGATCACGATGGTCATGGCCGGCCGCGCCGCGTGGAGGCGCGCCATCAGGGCGTAGAAGCGTCCTTGCGATTCGCCCGACGGGTTCTGGCAGTCGAACACGTCGCCCGCGACCACCAGGGCGTCGACCTCGCGCTCCGCGGCGATGGCTTCGAGCCGGGCGAAGACGGCCGCGTGCTCGGACTCGCGCGAGAAGCCGCGCAGGGTCTGCCCGATATGCCAGTCGCCCGTATGGAGGACGCGTATCACCGGAAGAGTCCGCCGAGCCGTCGCCGCAGGGTCTGCGCGGCGGCGGGGTTGTAGCGGGTTCGGCAGCCGGCTTCGAGGGGTCAGGCGCTCAGGCGCCCGATCTCCTGTGATGAAGCCGCGACCGGCGGCGAGATCACCGGCAGACCGTGATCGTCTTGACGATCCAGCCCTCGCCCTCCTGCCACAGCTTGCGCCGGGCGCGGGAGCAATTGTCGGGTTCGGCAGCGGTCCAGACGGTGCCGGGCTTGGCGGCCGGGGCGGCGGGCGCCTCGGCCAGACGGGGAGCCTTGACCTTCGCCTCGGGCGCGGCCAGGGCAGCGGTGGACCAGCTCAAGGCGAGGCTGAGCGATCCGAGCAAGATGCGGAAGGGCGAGGCGCGCACGATCTGAGGGGTCCGTGGTCGGGGCCGAACGGTCACGCTTCATCTAAGCGGTGTTGGCCCGGTTGCAATCGTCGTCCACCACGATTTCGCCCTCATCGGCACAATTTTTTCAAAATCGTTAATGTCCGCCGATTTGTCCGTCCCCGGATCGGACGAGCGGCCCGAGTGTAACCCTTCGGACACAATGTTCGCACGGTCGTCGTGCTAGCCCACTGCTAAGCCGGGCTGTCGGCGTGACGCGCGGTCTGGTCCTTGTTACATGCAAGCGGGGCAGTTCAGCCGGCCCGGACGATCGTGACCGTCATCCGCTTTCGGAATCCGGGGCCGGTCCGGCGCATTTCTTTCGAGCGATCCATGTCCATGCCAAACCGCCGTACCCTTCTCCTCGGGGCAGCGACGAGCCTCGCGCTCCTGACCCCGCTCGTGGGCCTGCCCGGTCTCGCCGCGGCGCAAGGATTCGGCGGCTACGACGACGACCGGCTCTATCAGGACGCCGCGGGCCAGCTCTACCGCAAGCGCGGCGGGCAATACGTCCCCTATAACGGCCGAGTCAGCAACGGCCGTCCGGTGCCGGACGCCGGCGATCTCGACGCCGAGGCCTATGCCCGCCGACGGGCCGAGCGCTACGGCGAGCCGCCGCCCGAGGCGCCGGCCGGACAGGCCCTGAACCAGTCCCCGGCCAACGGCCCGATCCAGACGCCGCGCCCGGCCGCTCCGGGGCAGGCCGGCTGGCAGATGCCGCCGCAGCAGCCCGACAACGGCCCGATCGACTACGGCCGCGCCTATGGCCCGGCCTCCGGTGAGCCGTTCCCGGTCGCGGCCATCAACTACAAGAAGTTCAACCAGACCTACCTGCGCCAGGAGGTCGATTTCCGCACCACCGAGCCGCCGGGCACCATCGTGATCGATCCGCGCGCCCGCTTCCTCTACCTCGTCCTGCCGGGCGGGCGCGCCCGCCGCTACGGCGTCGGCGTCGGCAAGCAGGGTTTCGCGTGGTCGGGCACCGCGACGATCAACTCGAAGCAGGCCTGGCCCGATTGGTATCCGCCCAAGGAGATGATCGCCCGGCGTCCCGACCTCGCCGGTCAGGTCGACAAGCTCCAGAGCGGGCTCGGCGTGCCCGGCGGCTCGCGCAACCCGCTCGGCGCGCGCGCCATGTATCTGTGGCAGAACAACAAGGACACCCTGTTCCGCATCCACGGCACGCTGGAGCCGCACTCCATCGGCCAGAGCGTGTCCTCGGGCTGCATCCGCATGATCAACCAGGACGCGATCGACCTGTTCAACCGGGTCGAAGTCGGCACCAAGGTGGTGGTGCTCGGCTGAAGCGGCCTTACCTTTCCTCGCGGGGCCTGAGCGAAGAGCCCCGCGAGGAGACGCCATGGTCGATCTGATCCCGCGCGAGCACCTGTTCGGCAACCCGACGCGGTACGGCCATCAGATCAGCCCGGACGGCAAGCGGCTCGCTTGGGTCGCGCCCTACGAGGGCGTGCTCAACATCTGGTCGGCGCCGCTCGATGCGCTCGACGCCGCCCGGCCCGTGACGCGGGACCGGCGCCGGGCGGTCGACAGCTTCGCCTTCGCCTATGACGGGCGCCACCTGCTCTACGTGCAGGACGTCGACGGCGACGAGAACTTTCACGTGTTCGCCGCGGACCTCGAGTCGGGCGAGCACCGCGACCTGACGCCCTATCCCGGCATCGCCGCGGCCATCGTCGGGATGAGCCGGCTGGTGCGCGGCCGGGTGCTGCTCGCGCTGAACGACCGCGACGCGCGCTTTCACGACCTGCACAGCGTCGATCTGGCCACCGGCGAGCGGCAACTCGTGGCGGAGAACCCCGGCTTTCTCGGTTTCATCATCGACGAGGACTACGTCGCGCGCTTCGCGATCCGGAACCGGCGCGACGGGGCGAGCGAGACCCTGATCCGCGACGGCGAGGGCTGGAAACCCTGGCTGACCTTCCCGCCGGAGGATGCCCGCGCCTCGGGCGCCGAGAACCTCGACGCGACGGGACGCATCCTGTTCTGCCGCGACAGCCGCGGCCGGGACACCGCCGCGCTCACCCGGATCGACATCGCCAGCGGCGCGGTGCGGACGATCGCGGCGCACGACGAGGCCGATATCGGCACCGTTCTCCACGACATCGAGACCCGCGAGCCGATCGCCTATTCGGTCACCCATGCCCGCCGCCGCTGGCACGTGCTGGACGACCGCTTCCGCGACGACTTCGCCTTCCTCGACGGTCAGGGGCTGGGCGACTGGTATCCGTCGAGCCGCAGCGAGGACGACGCGCTCTGGATCGTCGTCGCCCGCGCGGACACGCGGGTGAGCGAGGCGGCGCTCTACCACCGGCGCGCCAAGACCCTGCGCCCCCTCGGCAGCGCCCGGCCGGAACTCGACGGCGCGCCGCTGGTGCCGATGCATCCGGCGGTGATCCGCTCCCGCGACGGGCTCGACCTCGTGTCCTACCTGAGCCGACCGCTCGGCGCGGACGGGCCGGGGCCGCTGGTGCTCCTCGTCCACGGAGGGCCTTGGGCGCGCGACAGCTTCGGCTTCGATCCGATGCACCAGTGGCTGGCCAACCGCGGCTACGCGGCCCTCAGCGTCAACTTCCGCTCCTCGACCGGCTTCGGAAAGTCCTTCCTCAACGCGGGCGACGGCGCCTGGGGCCGGGCCATGGACGACGACCTGCTCGATGCCGTCGCCTGGGCGGTGGCCGAGGGCGTGGCCGACCCGAAGCGCGTCGCGATCATGGGCGGCAGCTACGGCGGCTACGCCGCGCTGATGGCTCTGTGCCGCAACCCCGACGTCTACGCCTGCGGCATCGACCTCGTCGGCCCGTCCAATCTCGAGACGCTGGTGCGCACCATCCCGCCCTATTGGGAGGCGATGCGGACGCAGCTCCACCGCGCCATCGGCGATCCGGACACGGAGGAGGGCATGGCGCTGATCCGCGAGCGCTCGCCGGTCTATTTCGCCGACCGGATCAAGGCGCCGCTGATGATCGTCCAGGGCGCCAACGACCCGCGGGTGAAACAGGCCGAATCCGATCAGATGGTCGCGGCCCTGGAGCGCGGCGGCGTGCCGGTGACCTACCTGCTCTACCCGGACGAGGGCCACGGCCTCGTGCGGCCGGAGAACCGGCTGGCCTTCTTCGCGCGGGCCGAGCCGTTCCTGGCGCGCCATCTCGGCGGGCGCTGCGAGCCGATCCGGGAGGGGGAGGCGGCGGGGAGTTCGGTGCAGGTGGTGCGGGAGGGGTAGTCGGGGCCGGCCACCGCGTGGATCGATTCACCGCCGCCGTCATTCCGGGGCGCCGCAGGCGAACCCGGAATCTACGACTGGCCGCGACGGTTCGCTTCAAGCCGGGCATCCCGCATCACGGGTGGATTCCGGGTTCCGCTTCGCGGCCCCGGAACGACGGGGGAGGGTGAGGCGGGGCGCCGCGTGTCGCTGCGCGGCCTACCCCCCCGTCATCGGCGGGAAGAACGCGATCTCCTGCGCGCCCGCGATCGGACTGGCGGGCTTGGCATGCACCCGGTCGATGGCCGTGCGGACCACGCCCTCGGTCTCGAAGGCGTAGGCGTATTCCTCGCCCCGCGTCCTCAGCCAGCCGATCAGGTCGGCGACCGTCGCGACCTCGGGGGGCGGAGTCACGGTCTCCTCCGGCTTGCCGACGCGCTCGCGCACCCAGGCGAAGTAGACGAGCTTCATGCGCCGCACTCCCGGACCCGGACCGACGTCAGACGGGCGGTCCCCAAGTCCCAAAAAACAAAAAACTAGCGCGGATCGTCGATCGCGTGCCGGATGCCGGCCCTCATGTAGTCCCAGCCGGTGTAGATCGTGAGGGCGGCGGCGAGCCACAGCAGGACGATGCCGAGGGCCATGCTGCCGGGAATCAGCGCCTCCGCCGCGGGACCCGCCACCAGCACGCCGAGCGCCAGGAGCTGGACGGTCGTCTTCCACTTGGCGATGCGGCTGACCGGCAGGCCGACCTTCAGCTCGGCGAGATACTCGCGAAGCCCCGAGACCAGCACCTCGCGGCACAGGATCACGATCGCCGCGCCGATCGAGAGGCCCTCGATGGTCCCGTCGGCGGCGAGCATGAACAGGCAGGCGGCCACCAGCAGCTTGTCGGCGATCGGATCGAGCATGCGCCCGAGCGCCGAACTCTGCGCGTAGGTGCGCGCGACGTAGCCGTCGAGGTAGTCGGTGATCGCGGCGGCAACGAAGACGCCGAAGGCGGCCCAGCGCGCGGCGAACTCGTCCGGCCAGAACAGCAGGACGACCACGACCGGGACCGCGACGAGGCGGCCGTAGGTGAGGCAGTTCGCGAGCGTCCAGGCCTGCGACCGGCGTCGGGGGAGGACGGCGTTCATCGGGGCGGTGAAATCACGGGCCGAGGAGGGCGTCAACCGCGGCGAATGCGGCCCGGCCTCCCGCGCGGGTTCGGGGTGCGGCTCAGGCATTGGCGTGGAAGAAGTCGTAGACGGCGCGCGCGGTCGCCGCGTTCACGCCCGGTGCCTTGGCGAGGTCTTCGAGCGCCGCCCGCTCGATCGCCTTCACGGTGCCGAAATGGTGCAGCAGCGCCCGCTTGCGGGTGGGGCCGATGCCGGCGATCTCGTCCAGCGGATTCCGGGTCATCTCGCGCTTGCGCCGGGCCCGGTGGGTGCCGATGGCGAAGCGGTGGGCCTCGTCGCGCAGGCGCTGGACGAAGTAGAGCACGGGATCGCGCGGCGGCAGCTTGAACGGCGGGCGGCCCGGCAGGAAGAAGGTCTCGCGCCCGGCATCGCGGTCGCGGCCCTTGGCGATGCCGACCAACGGCACGTCGGTGACGCCGATCTCGGCCAGCACCCCGCGCACCGCCTCCAGTTGCCCGGCGCCGCCGTCGATCAGGACGAGGTCGGGCCAGGCCGGGAAGTTTTCCGCATTCTCCAGAGCCGTTTCCAGTTCCGTGGCGGCGGGGGCCGCCTGTTCCTCGGCCACGGCCTGCGGCATGCCGGCCTCCGCGTCGCGGGAGGCGCGCGGCGTCTCCTTGGCCAGCCGCTTGAAGCGGCGGGTCAGCACCTCGCGCATCATCCCGAAATCGTCGCCCGGCGTCAGCTCCTCCGACTTGATGTTGAAGGTGCGGTAATGGGTCTTCATGAAGCCGGTCGGTCCGGCCACGATCATCCCGCCGACCGCGTTGGTGCCGGAGATGTGCGAGTTGTCGTAGACCTCGACCCGGCGCGGCGGCGTGGTCAGGCCGAGGGTCTGGCCCAGCGCCGCCAGGAGCTTGCCTTGCGAGGCGGTGTCGGCGAGGCGCCGTCCCAGCGCCTCCTTGGCGTTGCGCTTCGCGTAGTCGACGAGGTTCTTGCGCTCGCCCCGCTGCGGCAGGTGGAGTTCGACCCGGTGCTCGACCCGGCTGGAGAGCGCGGCGGCGACCAGTTCCGCATCCTCGACGGCGTGGCTGACGAGCACCACCCGCGGCGCGGGCTTGTCGTCGTAGAACTGCGAGATGAACGAGGCCAGCACCTCATCGCCGCTCATGGAGCGGTCGGCCTTGGGGAAGTAGGCGCGGTTGCCCCAGTTCTGGAAGTTGCGGAAGAAGAACACCTCGATGCAGAACTGGCCGGCCTGCTCGTCGAGGGCGAACACGTCGGCCTCCTCGACCCCCTGCGTGTTCACCCCTTGCGTCCCCTGGATCGCCGAGAGCGCCGCAATGCGGTCGCGAAAGCGCGCGGCGCGCTCGAATTCGAGGTTCTCGGAGGCCGCCTGCATCTCCTCGCGCATCCGGTCCTTCACGGCGTTCGACTTGCCGGACAGAAAGGCCCGCGCGTTGTCGGCCAGCGCGACGTAATCCGCCTCGGGGATTTCGCCGGTGCAGGGGCCGGAGCAGCGCTTGATCTGGAACAGCAGGCAGGGCCGGGTGCGGTTCTCGTAATAGCTGTCCGAGCAGGTGCGCAGCAGGAAGGCGCGCTGGAGCGCGTTCACCGTGCGGTTGACCGCCCAGACGTTGGCGAAGGGGCCGTAATAGTTGCCCTTGCGGCGGCGCGCGCCGCGGTGCTTGACGATCTGCGGGGCCGGGCCGTCGCTGGTGAGCAGGATGTAGGGGAACGACTTGTCGTCCCGCATCAGCACGTTGAAGCGGGGCTTCAACTGCTTGATGAGGTTGGCCTCCAGCAGCAGCGCCTCGGTCTCGGTCGCGGTGGTGACGAACTCCATCGCCGCCGTCTGCGCGATCATGCGGGCGATGCGGTTCGAGTGGGCCTGCCCCCGCGCGTAGGAGCCGACCCGCGCCTTCAGGTTCTTGGCCTTGCCGACGTAGAGGACGTCGCCCTTGTGGTCGAACATCCGGTAGACGCCCGGCGAGGTCGGCAGGGTCGACCAGAACCGGCGGATGATCTCGGTGCCGACCTTGACCGCGGAGTGGTCGATGTCGAAGTCGATTTCCGGCGCGTCGTCGAGCGCGGCAATCTCGGCATCCGCCTCGCGCTCGTCCTCGTCGAAGCTCTCGGGCGGGACGTCCTCGAAGCTGGATCGGGTCGCGCGGCTCATGCCGCCCATGTAGGCCGGGGGGATTCCGGTTGGAAGGGTCGGGACGGGCGCGACACCGGATCAGCGTTCCTATTGGTCGCCTCGCGGCCAGTTGCGTCCCTCTCCCCGCACGCGGGGAGAGGCCTGCATGGACCTCGTCGTCGTCGCGACAAGCGGTAGCGGGGGTGAGGGGGCGTATCCGCCTGAGCCTCATCCGGTGCCGCCCCCTCACCTTCGGCTGCCGCCTCGCTTCGGCGACGACAGGGTCGCCGAAGCCCTCTCCCCGCGTGCGGGGAGAGGGGATGCGTCGGGCAGCGAGGCAATCAAACGAAAAGGATCAATCAAAGAGTGCGTCGATGTCCGACTGGTCGACGTGGCCCGGATCGTCCTGGAGCTTCGGCCCGTTGAGGAGCGAGCTCTCGTCGTCGGCGTCCGGGGCCGCGGCATCGACGCCCATGAGGTCGCGGAAGCTGTCCAGCCCGCTCCAGGCGTCGATGACGCGGTCGAGATGCTCCTCGACGAACTTCAGCACGCCGACGATCTTGCTGATGCGCTGGCCGGTCAGGTCCTGGAAGTTGCAGGCCTCGTAGGCGCCGACCACGCTGTCGAGGATGGCGTCGAGGTTGTCCTGGGCGGCCTTAGGCAGGCGGGTGCCGCGCATCATGTTGGCGTTGGTCTCGATCCGCTCGATCGCGCCGAGGATGTTCGAGGTCGCCTGCTCGGTCGATTCCACCACGGCGTCGAGCTCGCCCGCGACGCGGCGCATGCCCTTGCCGGAATTCTCCGAGCGGTAGAGGCTCGCGATCTCGGACTTGGTGCGGGCGATCGCCTCCTTCATCACCTCCAGCTCGTGGCGCATGGCGAAGGCCTCGCCGAGCTCCCGGCGGCAGGCCTCGATGGTCTCGCCCGCGCTGGCCTGGGTGACTCGGCGCAGATCGTTGATGGCGTTCAGGATCTCGTCGAGGCGCGGGCTCGACGGGGCTTCGGCCTGTGGCACGGGCGCGACCGGAGCGGCAGCCAAGCCGAGGCTCTCCTCGATGCGGTAGCGCTTGGTCATCATCGGTCGTGCTGGCCTTCGGGAGCGGGTCGTCCGACCACAATCCCGCGCAGTGGTTTCCATTTGCTGAAGGTTTTCGCGTCCCAGCCACGTTTACGGGGCGTTGACGACGCTTCGCGTTTTGCGTGCGGGGCGTTTCGATTCACCATCTTCGTTCATCGGCCGCGAGCCGCCGTGCCGGACCCTTGCGGCATCACGGGCGACCGGCGGGAGGGGACGATGCGGTTCGGATGGAGCGGGGCGGCGTTCGGCCTCGCATTGCTGGGATCGGGACCGGCCCTGGCGCAAGCGCAGGTCCAGTCCGGCCAGTACGGCGGCGGCTTCATCGAGTTCCTGATGACGGGCAGCGCGCCGGGGCAGCCGCGCCCCCCGGCGGTCGACGGCTATGGCGGGCTCGCCCCGCGACCGGTGCCGCAGGCCGCCCCGAGGCTCGAGGCGCGCACGCGGCTGGCCGCGCTCCCCTCCCAGCCGCAAGCGGAGGACGGGGCCATCGCGCGCGCGGTCGATCCGCGCTTCGCCCGTCAGGTCGTGCCCTATGACGGTCCGGGCAAAGCCGGCAGCATCGTCATCGATACGAACGCCAAGCATCTGTTCCTGATCCAGCCCGGCGGCCAGGCGATCCGCTACGGCATCGGCGTCGGGCGCCCCGGCTTCACCTGGAGCGGGGTGAAGACGATCTCGGCCAAGAAGGAATGGCCGGACTGGATCCCGCCCGCCGAGATGCTGGCCCGCCGCCCCGACCTGCCGCGGCACATGGAGGGCGGCCCCGGCAACCCGCTCGGCGCGCGGGCGCTCTATCTCGGCACCTCGCTCTACCGCATCCACGGCACCAACGAGCCGCACACGATCGGCCAGAACGTGTCCTCGGGCTGCATCCGCATGATGAACGAGGACGTGATCGACCTCTACGAGCGCATCCCGGTCGGCACCCGCGTCGATGTGATCTGAGGTGTCGGGGCGGGGGAACGGCGCGGTCGGTGGTGGAGTCTGCGATCGGCGGAAGGATCCGTTCAGACTTCGCCGTGCAGCGTGGCTGATGAAGAACGAGGTCCGTCGGCACGATGTGGACGTTGCGTCGATCCTCCGCGCGGGGTGAGCCGTCGGGCGATGGGGCGCCGTCGGCCGGTCTCGCGAGACGGTTCGCCTCCGACGAGAGCGGCGCGGTCGCGCTGATCTTCGGCCTGAGCGCGACGGCCCTGATCGGGCTCGTCGGCGGCGCGATCGACTATTCCCGGCTCCACCTCCGGCAGGTCCAGCTTCAGCAGGCGGCCGATGCCGGCGTGATGGCCGGGGGCGCCACGATGAAACTCGCCGCGTCCGATTCCGCGGCGATCAGGGGCACGACCGAGAACGCGATCAAGGAGGCGGACGCCGCCGCCGGCCAAAAGCATCTGGCGATCGAGACGGTCGTCGATCTCGGAGCGTCGAGCGTCTCGGCGCTGCTCACCAGCGAGGTCAGGCTGGCCTTCGGACCCTTCATCGGCATGGCGTCCCGAACGGTGTCGGCGCGCTCGAAGGCACAGCTCTACGGGAAGATGCGCCTGTGCATCCTGGCCGTCGACCCGACGGAGGACGCGACCATCCGCATGCAGGAGAGCGGACAGGTCCGGGCGACGCAATGCGCCATCTACTCCAACGCCTCGGGCAAGCAGGGCATCACGCTCGAAGGCTTCTCGAAGCTGACCGCCTCGCAGGTGTGCTCGGCCGGCGGCGCGAAGGTCGAGACCAGCAACGCCCCGATCCCGACGCCCCAGACCGGATGCCCGAGCCTCGGCGATCCGCTCGCCGACCGGGTGGCGCCGCCATCCTCGGGCTGCACCGCGACGGGACTGACGATCACGGCGTCCCGGAGCCTGTCGCCGGGGACCTACTGCAAGGGGCTGAAGGTCACGAACGGTGCCGTGGTGACGCTGGGGCAAGGCACGTACGTCATCGACGACGGTCCCCTCGAAGTGGACGGCAACGCGACGCTGACCGGCGAATATGTCGGCTTCTACCTCAAGAACGCGTCCGGAACGCTCAAATTCGCCAAGGAGAGCACCGTCAGCCTCACGGCGCCGAAGGACGGGCCGCTCTCCGGCCTGCTCCTGTTCGAGGACCGATCGGCGCCGCCCCTGCGCGACCACCTGATCACGAGCAACAACGCCCGGCGCCTGATCGGGACGATCTACCTGCCGCGGGGACGACTCATCGTCGATGCCGAGCGGGCGGTGGCCGAGGACTCGGCCTACACCGTGATCGTCGCCCGCCAGATCAACATCGCGAAGTTCTCGAGCCTGGTCATGAACGCCAATTACGGGCTCAGCGACGTGCCGCTGCCGAAAGGCGTCGGCCCGCGGGGCGGACGCCTGCTCATCAGCCAGTGAGGGCCTGACGGCGTCGGACGGTCGCGGCGGTCACGGAAAGGGCCGACGCCGCGGCACGGCGCCGGCCCTTCCGAATTCGGCCGGACGGGATCAGGCCCAGTCTTCGTCGCCGCCGTCGCCGAGGTCGCTCCCGAAATCGCCGCCGGAATCGCCACCGCCGAAGCCGGCGCTCTGGAAGCCACCGTCACCGCCGCCCAGCGCCGAGCCGAGATCCTGGTCGCCGCCCGCAACGCTCGCCGCGTCGCCGCCGGTCAGACCGGCCGCCTGTGCGCTGCCGAGGCTCGAATGGCCGCCCGCGAAGGCGTTGGACAGGGCGCTGCCGAGCAGCATGCCGCCCGCCGCGCCCGCCGCCATCGGCAACGCGGTCGCCAGGAATCCGCCGCCGCGGGCCGGCTGCTGCTGGGCGTAGCCCGGCTGGCCGCCCCAGGGACCGCCCTGCTGGGGTCCGCCGAAACCGCCCTGCTGGCCGTAGCCCGGCTGTTGCCCGTAACCGGGTTGCTGGCCGTAGCCCGGAGGCTGCTGGCCCCACTGGCCGCCGGCCGGACGCTGCGGCTCGGAGCGGCCGCCGCCGCCGAAGATGCTCGACAGGAAGCCGCCGCCGCCCGAGGACTGGGGCTGGGGCTGCTGGCGGGCCTGCTCCAGCTGCTGGTTGAGGCTCTTGATCGCCTCCTCCTGCACGTAGATCAGCTGCGCCATGGCGTAGGGTGCGTAGGGCTGGTTGCGCAGCTTGTCGGCGATGAAGCGCTCGGCATCGGCATCGCGGGAATGGCCGGATGCCTGTTCGAGCCGCTGGAAGATGCCGTTGATGATGTCGCGTTCTTCGCTGTTCATGGAGCCGTCCTCCTGGAGCGCCGGCGCTGTCGTCCACCGTGCGGTGCCGATGAGATGGGTATCGGCCGAGCTAATGTAAGAGCCGGACGAGAGGCCGCATTCCCGATGCCGTCACCTTCCGGAGGAGGGCGCGAGCGCCGGAAATCCGGTCTCGTGCGATGAACGAGCGAGACCGGATTTCCGACGCACGGAATCCGCCGCGGCCACGAAAAAAGCCCGGCGCAGGCGCGCCGGGCTTCTTCCGGATCGGGTTGGAGGCGACCCCCGCAGGGAGGGCCGCCGCCGGGGTTCGGCTTAGTACGAGCCGAACTTGTAGTTGATGCCGGCGCGGACGACGGCGAACTCGGTGTCGCGCTCGCGGGCACCGCCGCCGCTCGCCAGGACGACGCCCGGGCTGTTCGTGTAGACGAGCGCGCCGGCCGGGGTGGCACCGAAGGCGCCGGTGGTGCGGCTGCCGCGGTCGAGGTTCACGTAGAGACCTTCCACCTTCAGCGTCACGGCCGAGGAGCGGAAGAAGTTCAGGAACGAGTCGGTCGGAAGAGCGTACTCGATGCCACCGCCGGCGGCCCAGCCGGTGCGGAAGTCGTCGTTGGAGCCGTTCGGCAGGCCGAAGTCGCGGCCGCCGCCGGCGCCGTAGGCGAAGCCGCCGGTGCCGTAGACCAGGGTGCGGTCGAAGGCGTAGCCGAGGCGACCGCGGACGGTGCCGAAGTAGTCGAGGCCCGAGACGCCGTTCGGGTTGAACACCTGCGCGCCGGTCAGCAGCGGGGCGCTGCCCGTGGCGATGCCGAACTGGTTCCGGTTGCGGCCGAAGTCGACGTACTGGGCGTCGGCCTCGACACCGACGACGATGCCCGAGCCCGGCGTGAACTGGTAGTTGTAGCCGATCTGGCCACCGCCGACGAAGCCGTCGGTGTTCTCACGGGCGTTGCTGAACGCGAAGGCCGCGGTGGTGCCGGGGGCGACGAGGCCGGAGGCGCCGTTCACGCCGACCACGGTCGGAGCGCGGTTGCCGTCGTTGGTGCCGAAGCCGTAACCGGCGTTGAAACCGGCGTAGAAGCCGGTCCAGGTGAAGACCGGAACCGGCGTGAAGACCGGCGGCGGGGCGGCGCGGCGCGGAAGGTCGGCGGCGAGCGCCGAACCGGCGACGACGATACCGGCGAGAGCGGTACCGGCCCGAAGAATTGCTTTCATCACTCTGGTCCTTTTTGACTGTGCCGGCGGCTTCGAGAAGCTCAGCGGCACGGTGCCCCGTATCTATTCCAGCATCTCGAAAGATACTGTTGCGGCTCGATCACGCCGACCGTCCCGAAGGCGGCCCCTTTGTGGCGAAGATCGTTCGTTGCCGTCCGTTCGATCATCAAACGCCACCGAATGGCCAAGGTTCACTTACGGCCTAGCTTTTTCCGGCGTCGCCCAATGACAGATTGTCGCAGCCAGTGGGCCGCGGCGATCCGTGACCCGGTGGGCTTACGACGCGCCGACGGCCTCGCACGTGCGGCACCGCACAAAAGCCTGGCCGCAGCGCTCCCCCTCGGATCGGGTGTGGCTTTCCGGCACCACCCGATCCGAGGGGAGCTTCCGACTTCCGGTAGAAGGGGAGGCCCTACGGCGTCAGCGCGATCGCCGAGATCAGCCGGCCGTAATCCGGCTCGCTGCGGTGGGTGGTGCGGCGGAAGCTGTAGAAGCGCTCCGGGTCGGCATAGGTGCAGAGTCCCAGGGCCGTCGCCTCGCCGACGCGGGCTTCCGCGAGCCGCGCGAGGATGAAGGCCGGCAGGTCGAACTTCGCGTGCCCCTCCCGGCCCTCCGCGAAGAAGCGCTCCGAGTCCGGCACCTCGTCGCGGAAGCGGGCGACGAAATCGGCGCCGACCTCGTAATTGCCCTGCGAGATCGTCGGTCCGAGCACCGCGACGATCGTCTCGCGCTCGGCGCCGAGGCGCTCCATCGCTGCCACCGTCGCCTCGACCACCCCGCCGAGCGCGCCCTTCCAGCCGGCATGGGCCGCGCCGACCACGCGGTTCTCGGGATCCGCGAACAGGATCGGCCCGCAATCGGCCGTGGCGATGCCGAGCGCGAGACCGGGCACCCGCGTCACCATCGCGTCGGCCTTCGGGCGCTCGGCAAAGGGCGCCTCGACCGTCACCACGTCGGCGGAATGCACCTGATACAGGCTGACGAGGTTCGGGGCGGGCAGGCCGAGTTGCGCGCACATCCTCGCCCGGTTCTCGGCGACGGCACCTTGCGCGTCGTTCGAGCCGAGCCCGCCGTTCAGCGAGGCGTAGAGCCCCTCCGACACGCCGCCCTGCCGGGTGAAGAAGGCGTGGCGGAGATACGCGTGCGAGCTGAGTTCGGGCGCTTCGATGAACATGGGCTCTCGCAGTCTCAGGATGAGGAGGGGAGGGCGGGAAGCGCGGTCAGCGCCGGGTGGCTCACGCCGAGCACCTTGAACAGGGCGCCCATGCCGCGGGGATCGGGATCGGTGAGCCGAGACACGGCCGCGTCGATCGCCGCCGCCTGCTCCGCCGAGGCGCGGGCCTTAAGCCGGGCGGCGCGCGCCTCCAGCCCGAGGGCGAGGAGGAAGTCGCGCTGCGGGACCGGGCCGTGGATGCCGGTGCCCTCCACGACGGCGGCACGAGCGAGCGCTGCAAAATCCACATGGACGGTGAGGTCCGCCTCGCCCGGCCGGGCGAGCGGATCGGCGAAGGCATGTCCGCGCACCGCCTGCAGTGTGTCGCCGAAGCCCGAACCATCGTGGCCGTAATCGATGGCCAGCAGCGCGCCGCCGTCCCGCGCGAGGCGACGGGCGAGGTCGCGCATCGCGGCGAGCGCCGCGCTCGGCACGGTGAGCACCGCGCCCTCGGATGCCTCTGCCGCGATCTGCGGGTCGGGCTCCGGGTCGAGGCCGAAGGCGAGCGTGCCGTCCTCGCTCAGGCCGACCCGGCGCTCGCACCAGCCGCGCGGAGTCCGCACGAACTGGCGGGCGGGGAGCGCGTCGAAGAACTCGTTGGCGACGACGAGAAGCGGCGCCTCGGGCAGGCTCGCGATGCTGTCATGGAAGACCGGCTCGGCGTCGGCGAGCCGCTCGGCCTGGAGCGCCCGCAGCACCGGGCTGGTCTCGACGAGGTGGAGGTCGAATTCCGGACCCGCCGCCCGCAGCGCGCGCAACGCGTCGCTCATCAGCGTGCCGCGGCCCGGTCCCAACTCGACGAGGCAGGGTTTTCGGGAGCCGGAGAATCCCGCGAGCAGCGCCGCCGCCCAGGCGCCGACGAGTTCGCCGAACATCTGGCTGATCTCCGGCGCGGTGACGAAGTCGCCCCGCGCGCCCAGGGGATCGCGGGTGGCGTAGTAGCCGTGGGCCGGGTGGCTCAGGCAGAGCGCCATGTAGCGGTCGAGGCCGATCGGCCCGTCGGTGCGGATCATCCGCGCGAGGACGGCGTGGAGCGGCGTCGCCACGCTCAGATCTGCCCGGCCTCGGCCTGGATCTCCGGGCTTTTCCGACGCGGCCGCGTGACTCCACGGGCGGCGAGCACGATCGCGACGATGCCGACGAGCGCCATCGGCACGCAGAGCAGCATCCCCATGGTGATGCCCCCGCCCAGCGCGTTCACGTCCTGCCCGAACAGGAAGCCGAGCTGCCGATCCGGCTCGCGGAAGAACTCGCAGAAGGTCCGGGTCACCGCGTAGCCGAGGACGAAGAGGCCGCCGAGCAGCCCCGGCCGGCGGAAGCCGAAGCGGCGCACGGCCAACGCCATGACGACGAACAGCAGCAGGCCCTCGGTCGCGGCTTCAAAGAGCTGGCTCGGATAGCGCGGCACGTCGCCCCCGGTGGGGAAGACCACGGCGTAGGGGAAATCGGGGGCGGCCCGGCCCCACAGCTCGCCGTTCACGAAGTTGGCGATGCGGCCGAAGAACAGGCCGATCGGCACCACCACGGCGGAGATGTCAAGCAGGTTGAGGCCGCCGAGCGAGCGCGCGCGGGCGAACAGCAGCATCGCCAGGACCGCGCCGAGGAAGCCGCCGTGGAACGACATGCCGCCGTTGCGGATCGCCAGGATCTCCAGCGGCTGATCGAGATAGAGCGGCAGATTGTAGAACAGCACGTAGCCGATCCGCCCGCCGAGCACGACGCCGAGCGCGACCCAGACCACGAGGTCGTCGATGTCGGTGAGGCTCGGACGCTTCACCCCGCCCCACAGCGACTCCGCCTGCACCAGCCGGCGCGCGTAGAACCAACCGCCGATCAGACCGGCGATGTAGGAGAGCGCGTACCACTTGATCTCGACCGGCCCGAGGGAGACCGCGACCGGATCGACGGCCGGAAAGGGCAGGGCGAGGAGCGGCGGCATCGGCGGCCCTTGGGCGACGTTTTTCCGAACAATCGCGCCGCATTGGACCCGCGCGGCTTCGGGCGTCAAGGCGGGCGGGTTGCACCCGGCCGAGCGGCGGGCGCAGAGTTTCCGGCGTCCCTGCGTTCGAGGAGAAGCGATGCTCGGCAACACGGAGATGGTGGCGCGGCTGCTTCTGGCCGGCGCCATGGGCAGCGTGATCGGGTTCGAGCGCGAGCGGCTGCAATGGGCCGCGGGCCTGCGCACCCACATGCTGGTCTGCGTCGGCGCCTGCCTGTTCATGCTGGTCTCGGCCTTCGGCTTCTCCGACGTGCTCGGGCGCCAGGACGTGGTGCTCGATCCCTCGCGCGTGGCGGCCCAGGTCGTCTCCGGCATCGGCTTCCTGGGGGCAGGCACGATCCTCTTGCGCGGCGAGGTGGTGAAGGGGCTCACCACCGCGGCCAGCCTGTGGGCGGTGGCGGCGATCGGGCTGGCCGTCGGCGGCGGGCTCTACGTGCCGGCCATCGCGGCGACCGCGCTCGTCGTCGGCATCCTGGCGGGCGTGAAGCCGATCGAGGAGCGCTGGCGCGACCGGAATCAGGCCTGCGAACTCCGGCTCACGGTCAAGGCCGGCAGCCTCGCCATCGACGCGCTGCCCGACGTCACAGGCGAGCGCGCCTCGCGCATCCGGCAATTCGTTGTGCGGCCGGGCGAGGAGCCGGGGCTGGAGGAGGTCACGATCACCTTCGCCCGTCTGCCGCGCGCCAGCGTCGAGGCGGTCGCCCGGCGCCTGCGCGAGAACCCGGCGGTGATCCGCGTCCGCTCCGGGGGCCAGGAATGACGCGATCCGGGCGGGGAAATCGGCGTTGCCGGCCTCGTTGCGGGGCGAATCTGCGCTAGGACGTTCGCAGCGAATCTGAGGAACGCGCCAGCATGGCTGCCAAGCAGGTCACCACGACCCCCTTCCCGGACCAGAAGCCCGGCACCTCGGGCCTGCGCAAGAAGGTGCCGGTGTTCCGGCAGCCGCATTACGTCGAGAACTTCGTGCAGGCGATCCTCGACTGCATCCCGGAGCGCGAGGGCGCGACCCTGGTGATCGGCGGCGACGGGCGCTTCTTCAACCGCGAGGTGGTGCAGATCGCGATCAAGATGGCGGCGGCCAACGGCCTCGGTCGCGTGCTGGTCGGCCGCGACGGCCTGCTCTCGACACCGGCCGCCTCCTGCGTCATCCGCAAGCACGGGGCGATCGGCGGCATCGTGCTCTCGGCGAGCCACAATCCCGGCGGGCCGGAGGGGGATTTCGGCATCAAGTATAACGGTGCCAACGGCGGTCCCGCGCCGGAAAGCGTCACCGGCGCCATCTTCGAGCGCACCAAGGCGATCGCCGCGTACCGCATCTCGGACGCGCCCGACCTCGACCTCGGCACCACCGGAACCCATGAGATCGACGGCATGAGCGTCGAGATCATCGATCCGGTCGCCGACTACGCCGAGCTGATGCACGCACTGTTCGACTTCGAGGCGCTCACGACGCTGTTCGCCTCGGGCTTCCGCATGCGCTTCGACGCGCTCTCGGCGATCACCGGCCCCTACGCCAAGGCGATCTTGGAGGACACTTTGGGCGCGGCTCCCGGCACCGTCGTCAACGGCGAGCCCAAGCCCGATTTCGGCGGGCACCATCCCGATCCGAACCCGGTCCACGCCCACGAACTCTACGACCTGATGCACGGCCCCGATGCGCCCGATTTCGGCGCGGCCTCGGACGGCGACGGCGACCGCAACATGATCGTGGCGCCGGGCCTGTTCGTGACGCCGAGCGACAGCCTCGCGATCCTGGCCGCCCACGCCCACCGGGCGCCGGGCTATGCGGGCGGGCTCTCGGGCGTCGCCCGCTCCATGCCAACGAGCCGCGCGGCGGATCGCGTGGCGAAAAAGCTCGGGATCGAGGCGTTCGAGACCCCGACCGGCTGGAAGTTCTTCGGCAACCTCTTGGATGCCGGCCGCATCACGCTGTGCGGCGAGGAGAGCGCGGGCACCGGCTCGAACCACGTGCGCGAGAAGGACGGGCTCTGGGCGGTTTTGCTCTGGCTCAACATCCTGGCCGCGACGGGAAAGCCGGCTCAGGATCTGGTGCGGGCGCACTGGGCCGAATTCGGCCGCGACTACTACACCCGCCACGATTACGAGGAGATCGATTCGGACGCCGCCAAGCGGCTGATGGACGGCCTGCGCGCCAAGGTCGCGAGCCTGCCGGGCACGACGATCGGCGGGATGACGGTGAAGGCGGCCGACGACTTCCGCTACGTCGATCCGGTCGACGGCTCGGTCACCGAGGCGCAGGGCGTGCGCGTCACCTTCGCCGAGGATGCCCGCATCGTCTACCGGCTGTCGGGCACCGGCACCGCCGGGGCGACGCTGCGGGTCTATCTTGAGCGCTACGAGAGCGATCCGGCGCGGCTGGAGCAGCCGGTGGTCGAGGTGCTGGCCCCGGTCGTCGCGGTGGCGCGGGATCTGGCGGAGATCGAGGCGATCACGGGCCGCGCCGAGCCGAGCGTGGTGACGTAGGGCGCGGCGGCTCAGGTCTGGTTCGGCTTCAACTGATAAAAGATGTGGCGGCCGATCACGTCGTTCCGCTTCAGCCGGCGCGACCAGCCGGGCTTCACGTAATCGGCGTGGTAGTGCGTCGCTCCGCCGACCTCGCTGAGATAGGTCCGGCCCTCGATCACCGCGCTGGCGATGCGGGTGGCGGTCTGCCACGAGCCGGCATCGGTGATGCGCAGGGACTTGCCCTCGCAGGCGAAGGAGAACTGGCAGCCCATGAAGCGGTGCCGGTTCTGGTAGACGACGCCGCAGACGGTCGAGGGGTAGAGCCCGCTCTTGGCGCGGTTCAGCACCACCTGGGCGACCGCGGCCTGCCCCTCTTCCGGCTCGCTGCGGGCCTCGAAGTAGACGGCCTCGGCGAGGCAGCGCTGCTCCTTGTCCATCGCCTCCGGCACGATCAGGTCGGCGTAGCGATGCCTGGCCTCGGGCGAGGCCGTGTCCGCCTCCGGCTCGCTCGGCTGCGGGGCGCGGTCGAGGCGCGGCGAGAAGCCCGGCAGGACGAGGCTCGCCGCGGCGACCTCGATCGGCGTCGCGTCGGCGGGTGCGGGCGTGACCGAGGAAAGGGCGACGGCGCGGGGCACGGCAGGGGTCGCGCCGTCGGAATTCGCGAGAGAGGGGAGGGAGCCGTCGTCGGGCTCTCCGTCATGCGCGGAATCCGGCGTCACGACGATGCCGGCGGCGATCATGTCGGCGTTCCAGGCCGGAGAGATCGCGCCGGTGGTGGCGACCTCGCGCTCGAACAGCCGCTCCGGCGGCAGGGTCGCGTCGGTGCCGGCGCTGGCCGTGAAGGAGATCAGCAGGCCGCTCGCCAGCATCCACGGCACGACAGCCGAGACGACGAAGCGCGGCCCCAGGCCTAGTCCTCGAACGCGACTCGCACGCAACGCCGACATCCCACGCTCACGGCAGGTCCGGGAGCCACAGCCTAGCGCAGGCTGCGGCGACCTTTCCTTATCGGCGCGGATTTAATCGCGAACGTGGTTGCCGGACGGTTAAGCCCGGCCCCCTCGGCGGGTGGACGCGGTCACCGGACCGGGTGGCCGTGGCGTGCGGCCAAGCCACCGACCACCACGGCGAGATAGCCGGCCCCCGCCTGCGAGGCGACGATCATTCGGCCGGCCTCGCGCTCGCTGTGCGTAGACAGGGCGTAGGCGAGCCCCAAAAGCCCAAAAGCCGTGATCAGGCTCGCGAGAATCCAGAGATAGGCGTGTTGCATCGCCCGGGGAACCGGCACGCCGGCGTGCGCATCGAGAAGGGCGACGGGGGATTCGGGATTCGGCATGTGGCAAGTCCCGCGAGGACCCGGACCATACGACAGGCCGGCGCTCCCGCGCGCGGACTCCCGTTAGCAGCAAACGCACCAGCACGACATGGGTTCACGCCGTCATCCGCAAAATTATTGCGTAGCTTGCGCGCCCGCAGCCGAAGGAGGGCGAGAGCGGCCTGATGACCGCGATCGACAGACCCCTCCTGCGACATACCCCTCCTGACCGCGCGTCGTTCCCGGGCCGCGAAGCGGCCCCCGGACCCGGACGGGCGCGCCGGAGGCGTACAATCTGCGACTCGCCGCGATGCCCCGTGGCGCCGCGCCGTCGCGGCCCGTCGTGGGAGCCGGGTTCGCCTGCGTCGACCCGGAACGACAGCGTGCGTCGATGGAAGCTGCGTGCGACTCCGAAGTGCAAAGCCCTCGACCGCGCGACGGCGCGGTGCCATTCGGAGCGCATGCCGAACGCGCTGAGCCCCGCCCCGTGACCCGCGCCCTGATGATCCAGGGCACCGGCTCCGATGTCGGCAAGTCGCTGCTGGTGGCGGGGCTCGCCCGCGCCTTCACCCGGCGCGGCTTGCGGGTGCGCCCGTTCAAGCCGCAGAACATGTCGAACAACGCCGCCGTCACAGAGGATGGCGGCGAGATCGGCCGGGCCCAGGCGCTCCAGGCGAGGGCCGCGCGGGTGACGCCCTCGGTCCACATGAACCCGGTGCTGCTCAAACCCCAGAGCGATATCGGCGCGCAGGTGGTGGTACAGGGGCGCATGATCGGCACCGCCAAGGCCCGCGAGTATCAGAGCTGGAAGCCGCGCCTGATGGCCTCGGTGCTCGACAGCTTCGACATACTTTCGGCGGAAGCCGACCTCGTTCTGGTCGAGGGCGCCGGCTCGCCGGCCGAGGTGAACCTGCGCCGGGGCGACATCGCCAATATGGGGTTTTCCCGCGCGACGGGCACGCCGGTGGTCCTCGTCGGCGACATCGACCGCGGCGGCGTCATCGCCAGCCTCGTCGGCACGCAGGCGGTGATCGACTCTGAGGACGCGGCGATGATCCGCGGCTTCATCGTCAACCGCTTCCGCGGCGACCCGACGCTGTTTTCCGACGGCATGGCGCTGATCGCGGCGCGCACCGGCTGGGCCCCGCTCGGCCTCGTGCCGTTCTTCCCCGACGCCGCCCGCCTGCCGCCGGAGGACGCGGTGGCGCTCGACGCTCCGGATGCGCGCCGCGAGGGCGTGCCGCTCGTCGCCGTACCCGTGCTGCCGCACATCGCCAATTTCGACGACCTCGACCCGCTGCGGCAGGAGCCGGGCGTCGCGGTCACCTTCGTGCGCCCCGGTTCGCCGATCCCGGCGGAGGCCGCGCTGATCGTGCTGCCGGGCTCGAAGACCACGATCGACGACTTCGCCTTCGTCCGGGCGCAGGGCTGGGACATCGACATCCTGGCCCACGTGCGGCGCGGGCGGCCGGTGCTGGGTCTCTGCGGCGGCTACCAGATGCTCGGCCGCACCATCGCCGACCCCGACGGGATCGAGGGCGCGCCGCGCACCATACCCGGCCTCGGCCTGCTCGACGTCGAGACGGTGATGCGCGGGCAGAAGCGCCTCGTCGCCGTGACCGGCGAGACGTTGAGCGACGGCGCACCGTTCTCCGGCTACGAGATGCATATCGGCGATACGACCGGGCCGGACACCCAAAAACCGCTGCTGCGCTTCGCCGACGGGCGGCCGGACGGCGCCGTCTCGGCCGACGGGCTCGTGTCCGGCACCTACGTCCACGGGCTGTTCGCCGACGACCGCCAGCGCGCGGCGTGGCTCGCGCGGCTCGGCGCGCCGCCGTCATCGGAGAGCTACGAGGCCGGCATCGAGACGGTGCTCGACCGCTTCGCCGACCATTTGGAGACGCATCTCGATTGCGACCGGCTGCTGGCGCTCGCCGAACCCTATCGCAAACCGGGGACGGTGTAGCTGCGCGGCGCGCCGTTCTTCAGGCTGTCGAAGAACACCAGCACGCGGTCCTTCCCGACCATGGTGATCGCCTCGGGCTTGCCGCGACTCTCGGATTCGTCGAGCGGGGCGAGGCGCCCGAGCGCCACCGGGCCGGCATTGCCCTTGGGATCGAAGCGGAACAGGCGGTAGGGCACGTCCTGGAACTGGGCCGGGCCGGTCAGCACGAGGAGTTGGCCGTCCGGCAACACGGTCAGGTCGCGGATGCCCGCGCCGTCGCCGACCTCGATCGGGATCACCCGCGGCCTGCCGGTATAGGGCTCATGGCCCTCGGCGAACAACGCCTCCACCGACACGGCGACGAGGAAGGCCTTGCCGTCCAGCGAGGGCGCGCGCAGGCCGGCGTAGAGGTCGTCGCCTGCGACGGCGAGGCCCTCGATGTTGAGGCCGTTCCCGTCGGTCAGGTCCTTGAGGAAATAGGGGCCGACGGTCTCGGCCCGCGCCAGGGCATCGCCGAGCCGCCACGTGGTCTCGACCGCGCCCTCCGGCTCCGCGCCCTCGGGAACGTCCGGCTTGCCCTCGCCTGTCACGCGGATGCGGGCGAGCAACATCGCCGAGAGCGTGAACGCTTTCGACCGCCGCCCGCACCCATGCGAGCCGGTGACGTAGAAGTAGGGGGCGGCGTAGGCTACGCCCTCGCCGTCGAGTTCCTTGAACTTCTGCTTGGCGTCCGGGCAGCCCGGCCCCGTCGGCCGTCGGCCGAGGGTCTCCGGGTTCGGGCCTTCGCCGATCAGATCGACGCGCCGCTTCGCCTCGATCCGGAGACCGTCGATGGCGACGAACTGCGCCTTGCCGCCCTCGTCGTTGACCAGCAGGCAGCGGCGCTTGCCCCCGCCGAGATCGACGCAGGCGATGCCGCTGATGTCCTCGGCGACGTTCTTCCGGCCCGCCTCGTCCCGGCCCGGCGCCCAGAGGTCGCCCGCGAGTTCGTAGGCTTGCGGGTCGGGTTGCAGGATCGGCTCGGAGGCCATGGCCGGTGCCACCGTGAACAGGAGGACGGTCGAGAGGCGAAGGAACGAACGCAATCGGATGGTCCGGTGTGATGTTTCGGAGTGTCGAGGGCGGGGCGGCGTGCTGTCAACGCGCGGCGCTTCAAACCCAGGCGCCGTCATTCCGGGGCCGCGGAGCGGAACCCGGAATCCATGACGGGCCTCGACGGGTTGCAGAATGTCGCATCACGGGTGGTTTGCGGGTTCGCCTCCGGCGCCCCGGAATGACGGCGGTGGAAAAAACGCTCACAGCCCGAACGCGACGCCCACAGCCGCGACGACACCCGCGAACATCAACCCACAGGCCCGCCGGTAGAGCCTGAGCGCCCGCTCGATGTCGGCGGGGCCGGCCTCCGCACGGCCGTCGCCCATCCAGGCGTCCTCGACGCGGGCGGCGCCGTAGGTGCGGGGGCCGGCGAGGCGCAGGCCGAGCGCCCCGGCCATGGCGGCCTCGGGCCAGCCGGCGTTCGGCGAGCGGTGGTGGCGGGCGTCGCGGCGCACGGCCCGCCACGCGTCGCGGGCCGAGGCGTCGCGGTCGAGGGCGGCGGCGGCGATCAGGAGGAGGGCGGTCAGGCGCGAGGCGGGCAGGTTGACGAGGTCGTCGAGCCGGGCCGCGGCCCAGCCGAAGGCCTCGTGGCGCGGGGTCCGGTGGCCGATCATGCTGTCGGCGGTGTTGATCGCCTTGTAGAGCGCCCCGCCGGTCAGCCCCCCGGCGCCGATCCAGAAGGCCGGCGCCACCACGCCGTCGGAGAAGTTCTCCGACAGGCTCTCGATCGCGGCGCGGCACACGGCGGCCTCGTCGAGGCTGTCGGGATCGCGGCCGACGATCATCGACACGGCGCGGCGCCCCCCCGGCAGCCCCTCGTGCCGGAGCGCGGCGGCGACGCGGGCGACGTGGACGAACAAGCTGCGCTGCGCCGGAAGGCTTGCAGTGAGGAGGGCCAGGATCAGGATGCCGACAATCTCGCCTGCGAGCCCGGCCAGCGCCGTGAGCGCCAGGGTGCAGGCCGCGACGACGGCCAGAAGCAGCACCAACGCCAGCACCCCCTTGAGCCGGCGGGCGCGGATGTCGCCGCGGTTCAGCCCGGCATCGAGCCGGGCGATCAGCCGGCCGATCCAGGTGACAGGGTGGCCGAGCGCCCTGTAGAGGCCGTCGGGATAGCCGCAGACCGCCTCGATCGTCATCGCGAGCGCGAGGATGCCGAGGGCGTCGGGCGGATGGATCAGGGCGGTCCAGGGCATCTGTATGGGGAGCGGCGTGGAGGAAGGGCCTGGGGCGATCCCGCACGGCGGCGATCTCGGCGCGGCGCGCCGGCTATTTCCGGAGGCGCCCGAGCCGTGGATCGACCTCTCGACCGGCATCAACCCGGTGCCCTACCCGTTGCCGCCGTTCGAGGCCAGCGCGCTGCACCGCCTGCCCTCGCCCGACGACCTCGGCCGGCTGAAAGCGGCGGCGGCCGACGCCTACGGCGCGCCGGACGCGGACCACGTCGCCGCGGCGCCCGGCACGCAGATTCTGATCGAGACGCTGCCGCGGCTGGTGCCCAAATCCCACGTCGCCGTGGTCGGCCCGACCTATGCGGAGCACGCCGCCGCCTGGACGCGGGGCGGGCACGCGGTCGAGGTCGTGCCCGATCTCGCGGGCGCCGCGGGCGCGGGCGTCGTGGTGGCGGTGAGCCCGAACAACCCGGACGGCCGCATCTTCTCGTCCTGCGACCTTCGCCGCGCCGTGGCGCCCGGCGGGCTCGTGGTGCTCGATCAGGCCTTCGCCGACCTCGAAGAGATGCCACCCGCCGCGCCCGCCCCCGGCCTCGTGGTGCTGCGCTCCTTCGGCAAGACTTTCGGGCTCGCGGGGCTGCGGCTCGGCTTCGCGCTGGCCGAGCCGGCGCTGGCGCGGCGGCTGGAGGCGGCACTCGGGCCCTGGGCCGTCTCGGGCCCGGCCATCGCGGCGGGCGTCATCGCGCTCCCCGACGCGGGCTGGCGCCGGGAGGCCGCCGCGGCGCGGGGCCACGACGCGGCCCGCCTCGACCGCATGATTCTTCGCGCAGGAGGTCGCGTCATCGGGGGGACGCGGCTGTTCCGCACCGCCACGTTCGACGACGGGCCCGGCCTGTTCCGCCGTTTGGGCGAAGCCGGCCTCTATGTCCGCCGCTTCCCCGAGCGGCCGAACGACCTGCGCTTCGGCCTGCCGCTGGACAAGGCGGCGTGGTGCCGGCTCTCCCGCGTCCTCAAGTGACGCTTCGGCGCCGGTCGAGCAGCGCGACGGCGAGCGCCGCCAGTGCGCACGATCCGCCGACCGCACAGACGCCGGGCCAGCCGGCATGGAGGAAGGCCTGCGAGCCGCCGAACGCGCCGAGCGCCCCGCCGACGAAGATCGCCGTGAACAGCACGGTGTTGATGCGCCCGCGCGCGCCGGGCACCAGGGCGTAGGCGCGGGTCTGGTTGGCGATGAGCGCGCCGTTGATGCCGATGTCGAGGAGCAGCACGCCGAGCCCGATCGCCGCGAGCGAGGTCTGGCCGGCGAGCGCCAGCACCGCGAAGGCCGCCGCGACGAACACGCTCCCGGCGATCACGACGGGACGGGCCCCGCGCCGGTCGCTGTAGCGCCCGGAATGCGGCGCGATCAGCGCACCCGCCACGCCGATCACCCCGAACAATCCGGCGCCCGCCGACGTCAGCCCGAAGGGCGGCGCCTCGACCAGCAGCGCCAGCGTCGCCCAGAAGGCGTTGAAGCTTGCAAACAGCAGGGCCTGGGTCAGGCTGGCGTTGCGCAGAACCGGCTGCGTCCGCACGAGGTGGACGAGCGAGAGCATCAGGGCGCGGTAGCGCAGGCGCTGCTTCGGCACGATCCGCGGCAAGGTGCGCCACGCGACGAAGGCGAGCACCACGGACACGATCGCCGCGGCGAGAAAAACGCTGCGCCAGCCGAGATGCGCGCCGACGAGGCCGCTCGCGGTGCGCGCCAACAGGATGCCGGACAGGAGCCCCGTCATCACCCCGCCGACGATGCGCCCGCGGGTGGCGTCGGGGGCGAGTTCGGCGGCGAAGGGCACCGCCTGCTGCGCCGCGCAGGCGAGCACGCCGATGGCGAGGCTCGCCAAAGTCAGCACCGCGAGGTTGGGGGCAAGGCCCGCGACCACGAGGGCGAGCGCGAGCCCGAGGAGCTGGCGCACGATCAGGTCGCGACGGGGCAGCGCGTCGCCGAGCGGCACGAGGAACAGGATGCCGAGACCGTAGCCGACGAGGCTCGCGGTCGGCACCAGGAGGGCCGCCCGCTCGCCGAACTCGGCCACCAGCACAGCTAGCAGCGGTTGGTTGTAGTAGATGGTGGCGACCGCGCCGCCCGCGATCAGGGTCAGCCCGATCCGGGTCGGCCGGGAGAGGTCGCGCGCGGGGCTCTGCATGGCCGGCGGTCTACGCCGTGGGCAAGGCCGGGCGCCAGTCCGACGGGCGCGGACGCTGGCATGCGCGGGACGGTTGCCTATATGTCTTCCCGTGCGTCCTCCCGCCCGAAGGGCAGAAAGCGGCTGATCCCTCAGCAGACTGGCGCGGTTCGGGTCCCCGACGCGGGACCGGCTGCCGAGAACGGCCGATCGTTTCGGGGCAGGGCGTGCGACACGTTCACGACACGATGGAGCCGTGCATGTCGACCTACCGCATCCAGTTCGCGAAGGAGATTTTCGGAGTTCCGTTCACCGTCGGCCATGTCGACATCACCCGCGCGCGCGATGCCGGGCGAGCCCTGCGGGCCGCCGAGATCCGCTTCGCCCGGACGCGGGGCGTCGCCGACTGGCGCGAATGCGCCGACAGCGTGGCGCTCGCGGAGCCGCGCTGCGACGATTGATCCGCCGGGTGGTTGGCCGAGCCTCGATCCGGTTCTCAGGTCAGGCTGGGATCGCAGGCCGTTCCCTCCGGCATCACGACCTCGGCATCCTGGCCCGATTTCAGGCTCTCGCCGCCGCGGACCGGCCACGCGACGGTCTCCGACCATTTGAAGTTGAACTTCGCGCTGCTCATCAGGTGGCTGAGGGCCCGTCCGAACAGCGGCTGGTAGTCCATCCGCACCTCGGCGAGAACGAAGCGCGCCCCGGCCCTCTGGAAGTTCGTCGGGACGTCGATCGTGGTGGACTTGCCCTTCGTGCGGATCCCGCCGGTCTTGGGCCATGTCGAGCAGACGAAGGTCGCGTTGCCGGCGTTGACGCCGATCGACGAGATCTGGATCGTCGCCAGCGTGGCGTTGAACGGGGCCAGCACCGGCGCGGCCGAGCGCAGGTTGTCCGTCATCGTGGCGGGCAGGATCTGCTTCGTGACGTTCTGCGAGGTCAGGTCCGCCAACGTGCGGGCGAGCGCGCTGACCTTGTTCCGATGGTCGGACGCGTTCACGTACTCGGCCACGCCGTAGACCAAGGCCAAAAGGAGCGGCACGAGGACCGCGAATTCGAGCGTCGCGATCCCCGTTTCGCTGGCGGCGAAGCGTCGGCGGAGCGCGAGGGGACCAGGGACGGAACGGCGCATCAGCAGCCTCCGGTCAGACTCTTCTGGAACGGCTCGACCCGGAAGACCGAGGCGGCCTGCAGCAGCACCGCCCCGTCCTTGAACCCGTCCATGCCGAGCTTGAGGAACAGCGGCGCGACGATCGGCAGCTTCACCGCGGCGCGCACGATGGCGGTGCTCTGCGAGCCGGGACACTGATAGGTGAGGCCGTAGCTCTTGGACCAGTTGCCGGTGCTCGGATCGACCGCGGAGGCGTTCCAGGCATTGGTGTCGAAGCTGGTGGTGGAGACCTGCACGTCGATCTTCAGGTTCTCGCACTTGAAGAACACCGCCGGGGCGCCGCTGCCGCCGCACATCATCGCGCGCATGTTCTCCAGAACCTTGGCCTGGGTGAGCGTCGGCCCGTTCTCGCTCTGGAACGAGCCCGTCAACAGGGCGCGGGTCGCGACCTGGAGCGAGGCGTTGAGGTTCTGGCGCGCGAGGTGGACGACCGCGTACTGGATCAGGATCAGCATCACCGCGACCATCAGCGAGCCGAAGAACGCGAACTCGATGGCGTAGGCCCCGCCCTCGTCGCGGACGAAGCCCGGCCGGCGCGGCGCGCGCGGATGGTCCGGCCCGCTCACTTCGAGAGCCTCACGAGGGTGAAGGACTTGAAGATCTCCTTGAAGGCGTCGCCGATCGAGGTCGAGGTCGCGGCGTTGATGAAGAGCTTCTCGCCGGTCGCGCAGGCCTTGAGCTGCGGGACGATGTCGTCGAAGCGCGTGCCGTTGTTGCCGATCTGGCTCGGCTGACCGAGCGTCGCGAGGTAGCCCCAGTCCGGCGACAGGTCGATATAGGGCGCATAGAGCACGCCGACCGAGACGTTCGAGTCGAGCTTGCGGCAATCGCTCGGCGCGAACGGGCGGACATTGGCGCGAAGCGGGGTGTTCCAGGTCCAGGTCCGGTTCGGGTCCTGAACGCCGTCGGTGGCGATGATGACGAGCTTGCGCGGCGTGACGCTGCCGTCGCCGCCCTTGCCGACCATGTTGGCGAAGCTCGGCATGTTCTCGGCGAAGTGCGTCGCCCCCTCGTACTCGTTCGAGGCATTGGGGCTCTTCGGGAGCGAGGTGAGGGCGTTGCCCAGCGTCGAAGTCAGCGGCACGAGCTGGGTGAGGTCGTTGCTGAACGAGTGGACCGAGATGCGCAGCCGCTTGTTCGTCGCCGATTGCTGCTGCAGCCACGTGACGAAATCGGTGATGCCCTTGTTGATCTCGTTGATCCGCAGGTTGACGCCGTTCTTCTGCGCCCAGTCGAAAGAGTCGGCATAGACCGTCGTGGTGGTCTTGGGCTTCCACCACGGCCCGGTCGTTACCGTATCGATGACCTGCGCATTGTCGTGGCAGGCGAAGGCGCAGCCGAACCGGTTCTGGAGCTTGGTGACGTCGGCGCTCGTCGCGCCGATGGCCATTGAGGCCGAGACGTCGATCAGCAGATGGATGTCGACCATCGGCGACAGATTGATGTTGGACGCCGCCCGGCCGCTGATCGGCAGGGTCTTGAAGCCGAGCACGCCCAGCATGGTGGTGGGCATCGACGACGTGTAGCTCGCCCCCACGCTGGCGACGCGGTCGACGAGCTTGACCTCGATCCGCCCGGCGGTTCCCGGGGGCAGGTTCTTGATGGCGTTGAAGTAGTCCGAACCCGCCTTCTCGGCGCTGGTGCGGATGTCGGTGTCCGACTTGCCGGCGACGTCGGCATCCTGCGCAGCCTTGGCGGCCACGAGGGCCGCGGCGTCGAGGGCCGTGTTGAGCCGGGTGCGCTCCGAGACGGCATGGCCGAAATCGACCGCGCCGCCGACGATGCCGGCGAGCGGCACCATCATCACGGCGAGGATCATCGGGAGAGAGCCCCGTTCGTCCCGACCCAGGCGCTTGATTCTTCCGATGCTGGTCATGGCCGTCGCAAAGACTTCGAGAAAACTGGTCGCTTCTCTGTATTCACGGCCAATTGAAAAATGTTTAAGCGATTGTTCGGGAACCGGGGCTATCCCGGATAACGGCCGGGTCCCGTCCGCAGGGTTATCCGAATCTTTCCGGCGTTCGGGACACCGCCTTTCCCCGGAATCGGCGCCGCCGAGGCGTGACGGCGCTGGCGAACGGAGAGCCCCGGCCCTAACTTGCCCGCAAGGCTTGGCCGCCCGTCCGGGGCGCCGGCCCGGCTTGCAGGAGCCTGTCGGTCATGGCGGCGATCTCGTTCCTCGGCGATCTCATCCAGACCATCAGCGACCGCGGTCGCGATCTCATCAGCTTCGGCCGCAGCGACCTCGCCCGCACGGCGAGTGCCGCCGACCTCGCCAAGCTGTGCGAGGACCTGATCTCGCGGCGCGGCGAGGCCTCGGGCGTGGCGCTCGCCCGGCTGATCCTCGACCGCTACGCCTTTCTGCCGCAGGACGAGCGGCTCGCCTTCCTCGACCTCGTCGCGAGCGAGTTCGGCGCCGACCACGCGGCGGTGGACGAGGCGATCGCGGCCTACCGCGCCGAGCCGACCCGCAGCCGTCTCGGCGTCCTGCACGAGGCGGCCGAGCCGCGCTCGCAGGAACTCATCCGCCGGCTCAACCTCGCGCGCGGCGGCACGCTGGCGCTGGTGCGGATGCGCGAGGATCTGTTTGTCCTCCGCAAGCGGCTCAAGGAGCAGGGCGCCGCACCCGAGGCGCGCGACGCCGTCGACAGCCTCGACAGCGATTTCGAGCACCTGTTCGCCTCGTGGTTCAACCGCGGCTTCCTCGTGCTGCGCCACATCGACTGGTCGACGCCCGCCGACATCCTGGAGAAGATCATCCGCTACGAGGCGGTCCACGAGATCGCCGATTGGGAGGAGTTGCGCCGCCGCATCGAGCCGCCGGATCGGCGCTGCTTCGCCTTCTTCCATCCGGCGCTGCTCGACGAGCCGCTGATCTTCGTCGAGGTGGCGCTGACGGGCGCCATCGCCCCGGCGATCCAGCCGATCCTCGCCCACGAGCGCGAGCCGGTGCCGGCGCGCAGCGCCACGACCGCGATCTTCTACTCGATCTCGAACTGCCAGAAGGGTCTGGCCGGCGTCACCTTCGGCAACTTCCTGATCAAGCAGGTGGTCGAGGATCTCGCCCGCGAGATCCCCTCGCTCAAGACCTTCGTGACGCTCTCGCCGGTGCCCGGCTTCCGCACCTGGCTCGACCGCGAGCGGAGGGCCGACGCGCCGCAGGGCCTGACCCGCGAGGACGTCGAGACGCTGCGCGCTCTGGACGGCGAGGATTGGCAAACCGACAAGGCGACCTGCGAGGCGGTGCGCCGCGCCATGCTGCCCGCGGCGGCGGCCTACTTCCTGCGCGCCAAGAACGAGCGCGGCCGGCCCCTCGATCCGGTCGCCCGGTTCCATCTCGGCAACGGCGCCCGGCTGGAGCGGATGAACTTTCTGGGCGACACGTCGAAGAAGGGGCTGGGCCAGTCCTACGGGCTGATGGTCAACTACCTCTACGACCTCTCGGCCATCGAGAAGAACCACGAGACCTACGCCAATCTCGGCACCGTCGCGGCCTCTTCCGCGGTCAGCCGAGAGCTGAGGGCGAACCTGCCGCCGCCGCGGGCGGTGGTGCTGGCGGAGGCGGGGTAGGGCAAGCTCGGCGAACCGCTTTTTACGCTGCAGCGCGGGACCGATCCTCTCCCCGAGCGTTCTCCTGTCCGACGCCGGGTGGCTGCGCATGAACGGCCGTCCCGCGAAGCACGAGGAGTTTTGCCATGGTCGACACGGATCGCATCGTCGGCGCCGCCAAGGATCTCGGCGGCCGCGCCCAGGGAGCGGTCGGCGACGCCGTCGGCTCGGACCGGGACTCGCTGGAGGGCCGCTACCGCGAGGCGGAAGGGCGGACGCAGCGGCTCTACGGGCAGGCCAAGGACACCGTGCGGGACGTCGCCGACGACCTCGGCGGCTATGCCAGCGACGCCTACGACCGCGTCTCGCGGAACGGCGGCACCTATCTGCGCGACGGACGCGAGCGGGTGCAGAGCCAAGTGGGCGACAATCCCTTCCTGGCCCTGCTGATCGCGGGCGCGGTCGGCTACGGCCTCGCCCTGCTCGTGAACAACGCGCGCCGCTGACGACGCGCCGGACGGTCGGCGGGCGGCGCTACTGCGCCGTCCAGCCGCCATCCATGGCGAGATTGGCGCCGGTGATCTGGCTGGCGCCGTCCCCGCACAGGAACACCGCGAGCGCGGCCACCTGATCGACGGTGACGAATTCCTTGGTCGGCTGCGCCTTCAGCAGCACGTCCTCGATCACCTGCTCCTTGGTGAGGCCGCGCGCCTTCATCGTGTCGGGGATCTGGCTCTCGACCAGCGGCGTCCAGACATAGCCCGGCGAAATGCAGTTGACCGTGATGCCGAAGGTGGCGAGTTCGAGCGCGGCCGACTTGGTCAGCCCACTGATACCGTGCTTGGCCGCCACGTAGGCCGACTTGAAGGGCGAGGCGACCAGCGAGTGCGCCGAGGCCGTGTTGATGACGCGGCCCCAGCCCTTGGCCTTCATGTGGGGAATCGCCGCCCGCATGGTGTGGAAGGCCGAGGAGAGGTTGAGCGCGATGATCTGGTCCCACTTCTCCGGCGGGAACTCCTCGATCGGCGAGACGAACTGCACGCCCGCATTGTTGACGAGGATATCGACGCCGCCGAACGACTCGACGGCGAGCGCAATCAGGCCGCCGATCTCGGACGGCTTGGTCAGGTCGGCCGGCGAATAGGCCGCCTTCACGCCGAACTCGGACTCGATCTTGGTGCGAGCCGCCTCGATCTCGTCCGGCTTGCCGAAGCCGTTGAGGACGACGTCGGCGCCTTCCTTCGCGAACCCGCGGACGATCGCGAGGCCGATGCCGCTGGTGGAGCCGGTGACGACGGCGGTTTTCCCTTTGAGGCTCATGGAAACGTCTCTCCGTTGCGCGCCGCGCGGGCAGTCCGGGACGGACATGCCCGATGGCTCGCGCGAAGTCGACTTACAGCCGCTCCCCACCGTCATTCCGGGGCGCTGATCCGCGAACCCGGCATCCACGACCGGCCGCGACGCCTCTCGTCGCCGCGCGTCGAGGGTGGTTTCCGGGTTCCGCTTCGCGGCGCCGGCGTGACGGGCGTTGCGGGTGGTCGGGGTAGCCGTGAACGCGGCCTACCGGGCCGCCATGGTTGACACCCGCGCCCGCTTTCCCGACATCACCCCCCACCGTGCCGGGCGGGGCCGCGGACCCGAATTGGACTGGACCGACATTCGATGGCGGCGACGCGCTCCTATCTCGACTTCGAAAAGCCCGTCGCCGAACTCGAGGCGAAGCTCGAAGAGCTGAGGGCGCTGGGCCAGCGCGACGGCGCCGTCTCGATCCACGAGGAGGTGGGGCGGCTGGAGGCCAAGGCGGCGCAGGCGCTCTCCGACCTCTATGCCGGGCTCACCCCCTGGCAGAAGACGCAGGTCGCCCGCCATCCGCAGCGGCCCCATTTCGTCGATTACTGCGCCGGGCTGATCGAGGAATTCACGCCGCTGGCCGGCGACCGCTTCTTCGGCGAGGACGAGGCGATCATCGGCGGGTTCGGGCGCTTCCGCGGCCGGCCGGTACTGGTGCTCGGCCAGGAGAAGGGCGCGACGACGGAGGCGCGCCTGCGCCACAACTTCGGCATGGCCCGGCCCGAGGGCTACCGCAAGGCAGTGCGCCTGATGGAGACCGCCGACCGCTTCGGCCTGCCGGTGCTGGCCTTCGTCGACACCGCCGGCGCCTTCCCCGGCATCGAGGCGGAGGAGCGCGGACAGGCCGAGGCCATCGCCCGCTCGACCCAGGCCTGCCTCGCGCTCGGCGTGCCGAACGTCGCGGTCGTCATCGGCGAGGGCGGTTCGGGTGGCGCCATCGCCATCGCCACCGCCAACAAGGTCCTGATGCTGGAACACGCGATCTACAGCGTGATCTCGCCGGAGGGCGCCGCCTCGATCCTGTGGCGCGACCAGGGCCGCGCCCACGAGGCCGCCACAGCCATGAAGATCACCGCGCAGGATCTCCTGCGGCTGGGCATCATCGACGGCGTCGTGGCGGAGGCCACCGGCGGGGCGCATCGCGACCGCGAGGCCGCGCTCAACGCGACCGGCGAAGCGCTGGCCCGCGCGCTCGCCGAGTTCGACGGCCTGAGCCGCGACGAGATCCGCGACCGGCGGGCGCAGAAGTTTCTGGAGATCGGCCGCAAGCTCTGAGCGCGGGTTCGATCGGATCATCCCACCCACCCCCCTCATCCTGAGGTGCCGCGAAGCGGCCTCGAAGGAGGGCTTCAGAAGTCTCTGCGATCCCTGGAGCCCTCCTTCGAGGCCTCCGCTTTGCTCCGGCACCTCAGGATGAGGGGGTTGGAAGGGAGAAGACTCACCGCGATGCGTGAGACCGGTCCGAAAAGCCCCCTCCGCCTTCCCGGCGCCGGGCTGCTGAAGCGGCTTGTCCGCCGCCTGCCAAATCGCCTGCACTTGCGGGACAGCCGCGAGCCGGGCGCGCTCAACCACATCTCGCTAGGCAGCCACTGCCACATGGCGCAGATCCTCAAGGCCGAGGGGCTGCGCACGTGGTCCGGCCCGTTCGACTGGATTTTTTCGTCGCCCGGCATGATCCGCGACTGCCTCGCCGACGACTTCTCGGCGCTGCTCGACCGCACCCAATACGAGAGCACGCCGCTTGAAGAACGCATGGCGCCGCATGAGACGCGCTGCCGCCACCGCCTCTACCGGGATCGTCACGCGATCCCGTTCGTGTTCAACCACCACGACCCGGCGTCGAGCGAGGCGGATTACCGCTTCCTCGAGGCCGGCGTCCGGCGGCTGCGCACGGCGCTCGACATGCCGGGGACGCACAACGGCTTCTACCTGATGACCACGGTTCCGACGGACCCGGAGGTTTTCCCCGAAATCCGCAGTCTGCTGGCCGCGCGGCGTGCGCAAAACCACCTGACCGTGCTCGAACTCGTCCCCGGTGCCGAGACGCCGGCGACCGTCGAACTGGCCCGCGAGGCCGGGTTCGACCGGCTCCGGGTCGAGACCCGCTCGCCCTCCACCGGAATCCGCTTCGCCGACCCTACCGATGACGCCTTCGTGACCGGTCTCGTCGGGGGGCGGGCGCGACTTCTCGCGGAACCGTAACTTGCGGGCCACACTCGCCGACCAAATGCGGCGGCGCCTTGTGGTAAGGTTCGGGTAAGTTTACCCGAGCTATGGGTGACGGGGAGTGGCGTCCGCGAACGGGCTGAAGTCCGGCGGACGAATGTAGTCGAGGACGGGTTCCCCATGGCTGTGCGTCCGTTGGCGGCGGCTGCCGCCGCTCTGGCGACGAGCCTCGCGCTCTCGCTCGGTGCCTGCAACGACAGCGCCATGCTCGGCGGCGCCTCGACCCGCAGCCTGACGCCGATTCCGCCCCAGACCGTCTCGCTCATGCAGACCAAGGGCATGAGCCAGGGCGACCCGATCCTGATCCGCGCCTTCAAGAAAGAAGCGGAGATGGAGGTCTGGAAGCGCAATGGCACCGGCCAGTACGCGCTGCTCAAGACCTTCCCGATCTGCCGCTGGTCGGGCCAGCTCGGCCCCAAGAACAAGCAGGGCGACCGGCAAGCGCCGGAGGGCTTCTACACGATCACGCCGGGTCAGATGAACCCGAATTCCAGCTACTACCTGTCGTTCGACGTCGGCTATCCGAACGCCGTCGATCGCGCCAAGGGCGGCACCGGCAATTACATCATGGTCCACGGCACCTGCTCGTCGGCCGGTTGCTTCGCCATGACCGACGCGTCGATGTCGGAGATCTACGCCATCGCCCGCGAGGCGTTCGCCGGCGGCCAGCGCGCGTTCCAGTTCCAGGCCTACCCGTTCCGGATGACGGCCTCGAACATCGCAAAATTCCGCAACGATCCGAACGCGCCGTTCTGGAAGAACCTCAAGGAGGGCTCGGACTATTTCGAGACCCTCAAGGAGGAGCCGCGCGTGGCGGCCTGCGGCACCAAGTACGTGTTCGGCGGCAACGACGTGGCGGCGGGCAACTGCACCCCACGGGTCGACACGCAGGTGGCCGAGAAGCGCGACCGCGACAACCGCGAGGTCGCCGAGCTGATCGCCAAGGGCGCGCCCGCCACCCGCGTGGTCTACGAGGACGGCGGCCAGAACCCGGTGTTCCGCCCGCAGCCGGCCCCCACGACCACCTTCGCCAGCCTGATCGACTCCGACAAGGAGAAAGAGAAGGAGAAGGAACTCGCCTACACGGCCAAGGATTACGGCCGCCATCATCTCGGCGAGATCAGCCGGCCCGAGAGCCTGGCGCTGGGCCCGCGCGAGATCGAGGTCGACGCCAAGGGCAAGCCGATCCTGATCGCCGCCGCCCCCGCCGACGCGCCGGGCCCGACCAAGGCCGCCGCCGCCCGCAAGGCGCAGGAGAAGCCGGTGACGGTGGTGGCCGTGAAGGAAGAGACCAAGCCTGCGGACGCCAAACCCGCGGATGCCAAGCCGGCCCGCATTGCGGTAGCCGACGCCGAGGGCGACGCGACCGCCTATCACAAGCTGCTCGGCAACCTCGGCGCCAAGAAGGACAAGGCCGCGGCTCCGGCCGAGGCGCAGGCCGCCAAGCCGGCGCCGGCGACCACGAAGCCCAAGCCGGCCAACGAGGCCGCCCCGAAAGCGGCCACCCCAGGCGCCAAGCCCCAGGCCGCCGTGACGACGACGGGCTCGCTCAAGAACTGACGGGGGCCTCTCCTCCCCTGTGCGGGGAGGAGCCGGAGGTGGGGGTGGTTCAGGATGAAGCGCCCCGGTGCCTCCTGCCCGACCCCCACCGCTGCCCCTTCCCCACACGGGGGAGGAGGGGACCGCGCCAATCCAAACTTCCCCGGCGAGAGAGACGCCGACCGACCGATCCGCCGCCTGCGCCTGCGCCTCGACGGCGCCCGGCCGCGCCGCTGGCATCGGCTGCTCCTCGACCGGCTGACGGCGCAGGGCCTCGGCATCGCCCTCGACGACCGCCCCGGCCCCGGCGGCTTGACCGGCAGCGCCGAACGGCTGTTCCACCTCGAAGCGATCCTGGGCCGGATGCCGACGGATGGCCCCGCCGCGCCGCTGCCGCCGGGATCGCTGGACGCCTATCGCGCCGCCCCCGCACCGCCCGACCTCACCCTCGACCTGTGCGGCGATGCCGAGTCCGGCCCGGTCTGGAGGCTCGCCTATGACGGCGCCTGCGGCGAGGCCGCCCTGCTCGCCGCCCTGATGGCCGGGCATGCCCCCGTGGCGACGCTGAGCGAGGGCGCCCGCCGCGTCGCCGCGGGGCGCCTCGGCAGCGAGACGCCCGGCACGATGCTCGCCGCGTTCGAGGACGGGCTGATGCGCACGATCACCCTCGTGGCCTCGGCGCTGACGGGCGCGCGCCCCGCCGACCCCGCCTCGGAGCCCGAAGCGCAGCGCCTCGCCCTCACGCCCGCCGCGCTCGGCGAGCGCGCCCTGCGGGTGCTGGCGCGGGCGGTCGTCCACCGCCTCTACCGGCTCTGCTACCGCGCCCCGCACTGGCGGGTCGGCTGGCGCCGGCTCGACGGGCCGGACCTTTTCGACCTCCGCGCGCATCCGGCCGATGGCTGGCGCGTGCTGCCCGACGACGGCCGGCGCTTCTACGCCGATCCGTTCCCGCTCGACGCGCAGGGCCGCACGGTGCTGTTCGTCGAGGAATACCCGCACGCCACCGGCAAGGGCGTGATCTCCGCCGTACCGTTCGGCCCCGACGGGCCGGAGGGCGCGCCCCGGCCGGTGCTGGAGGAGCCGTGGCATCTCTCCTACCCCTTCGTCTTCGCCCGCGACGGCGCCGCCTGGATGGTGCCGGAAGCGAGCCGGAACGGCACGGTCGATCTCTACCGGGCACGCGCCTATCCGGGCGGCTGGGTGAAGGAGGCGACACTTCTCTCCGGCGTCACCGCGAGCGACGCGACGTTGCTCGAGCATGGCGGCCGCTGGTGGCTGTTCGCGACAATCCGCGACGGCGCCACCGCGCGTGATCCCCGCGGCGCCTTCTCGGACGCTTTGTGCCTGTGGTCGGCGCCGGATTTCCGCGGGCCCTTCGTGCCGCATCCGGGAAACCCCGTGCTGATCGACATCGCCGCCGCCCGCCCCGCCGGACGGATCGTCTCCCGCGGCGGCAGGCTGATCCGCCCGGTGCAGGACGGACGCGCCGGCTACGGCGCGGCGCTCGCGCTCGCCCGCATCGATCGGCTGGACGAGGAAGGGTTTTCACAAACGGTGGAGACCATCCTGCGCCCCGGCCCGCTCTGGCCCGGCACCCGGCTGCACACGCTGAACCGGAGTACGGAGTTCGAATTCATCGACGGCTCGGGCCGGGCGCCGCGCTGGCGGTGACGTTCACGCTCGACGCGCTCTCCTCCCCCTTGTGGGGAGGAGTTGGAGGTGGGGGTCGCGCAGGATCGAGCGTCACGGTGCCTTCTGCACCACCCCCATCCCGAACCCCTCCCCACAAGGGGGAGGGGACCCGCGCTCGTCCTGCAAGATGCGCAGCAAGCCACTCGGCAGCGCCCTCCGCATCGCTCACCGACGGCACCTCCGGCAGCACCGGCGGCTGCACGATGACGACCGGCACCCCCAGCCGCCGCGCCGCCTCGATCTTCGGGTAGGTCGCCGCGCCGCCCGAGTTCTTCGTCACCAGCAGATCGATCCCGGCCTCGCGCATCAGCCGGATCTCGTCCTCCAGGGTGAAGGGCCCGCGGGCGCGCAGCTCCGTCACGCGGGGCACCGGCAGCGCGTCGCCGACGGGTTCGATGGTGCGGACCAGGTAGGCATGCTGCGGCGCCGCCGCGAAGGCGGACAGCTCCTGCCGCCCGATCGTCAGGAAGACGTTCTTCGATGCGGGGCCGAGCGCCGGCACGCAGGCCGCCACGCTCCCCACCTCGATCCAGTCGTCCCCCGGTTGCCGCGCCCAGCACGGGCGGCGGATCGCCAGCAGCGGCACGGAGTGGGCGCGGCAGGCCGAAGCCGCGTTGGCCGAGATGCGGGCGGCGAAGGGATGGGTCGCATCGATCACCGCATCGATTCCGTTCGCCTCGATCCAGCGCGCCAAACCCTCCGGTCCGCCGAAGCCGCCGATGCGGGTCGCCACCGGCTCGGGCCGCGGCGCGGCGGTGCGCCCGGCGAGCGAAAGGGTGAGGTCGAACTCGGGCCGACCGGCAAGCCGGGCGACGAGGGCGCTCGCCTCGGTGGTGCCCCCAAGAATCAAAATTTTTCGGATCAGAATTTTCGGAGGACGGCGGCGTTCGTCGCCCACCTGCCCCTGGCCCGCCGCGTTCGTCATTCGTACACTGTCCTCAAGCCGCCGGCTGGAGGCGGAGGTCCGAGTGTCCCCCTTCTGCCGCGATTGCCTGACGACGCAAAGCGAGGGCGCCCGGCGCTGCCGCGCCTGCGGCTCGCCGCGGCTGCTCGACCATCCGGCCCGCGACCGGCTGACCATCGCCCATGTCGATTGCGATGCCTTCTACGCCGCCGTCGAGAAGCGCGACGACCCGTCCCTGCGCGACCGGCCGCTCATCGTCGGCGGCGGCAAGCGCGGGGTGGTGGCGACCGCCTGCTACCTTGCCCGCATCTCCGGCGTACGCTCGGCCATGCCGATGTTCGAGGCGCTCAAGCGCTGTCCCGAGGCGGTCGTCGTCCGGCCCGACATGGAGAAGTATTCTCGCGTCGGCCGCGAGGTGCGGGCGATGATGCTCGCGCTGACGCCGCTGGTCGAGCCGGTCTCGATCGACGAGGCGTTCCTCGACCTCTCCGGCACCGAGCGCTTGCACGGTACGAGCCCGGCCCTGACGCTCGCGCGGTTCAGTGCGCGGGTCGAGGCCGAGATCGGCATCACGGTCTCGGTCGGGCTGTCCGTGAACAAGTTCCTGGCCAAGATCGCCTCCGACCTCGACAAGCCCCGCGGTTTCTCGATCATCGCCGGCGAGGACGCCACTGCCTTCCTGTCGGAGCGCCCGGTCGGCATTCTGCCCGGCATCGGCGAGAGCGCCCGCAACCGGCTCGCCGGCCTCAACGTCCACCGGATCGGCGACCTGACGCGGGTGGGCGCGGAGCGGCTGCACGGCGCCATCGGCCGCGACGCGCTGCGCCTGCTGGCGCTCGCCGAAGGCCGGGACGCGCGGGCCGTGCGCCCGACCCGCGAGGCCAAGAGCGTCTCGGCCGAGACGACGTTCTCCGCCGACATCGCCCGCTTCGAGGAGTTGCGCCCGATCCTGTGGCGCCTGTGCGAGCGGGTCTCGTCCCGGCTGAAGCGGGCGGATCTCGCCGCCGGCAGCGTCACCCTGAAGCTGAAGGATGCGCGCTTCCGCCTGCGCACGCGCACCCGCGGCGGCCTCAAACCGACGCAGCTCGCCGAGAGCCTGTTTCGCGCGAGCGAGCCGATGCTGCGCGCGGCCTGCGACGGCACCTCTTTTCGCCTCATCGGCATCGGCGGCGGCGATCTCTGCGCCGGGCTCCACGCCGACCGGGGCGATCTGGCCGACCAAGGCATCGAGCGGCTGGCCCGCCGCGAGGCCGCCCTCGACCGGGTGCGGGAGAAATTCGGCGCGGGGGCGATCCAGCGCGGGCTGGTCTTCACCGGAGAGCCCGAACGGCGGCGGGGCTGACGGCGTCAGACCCGGTCCGGCGCCGAGACGAGCCCGGCCCCCATCGCGATCCAGACGAGATGCGCGTCGGTGCGGGCGCCGAGCTTGGCCCGGATCAGCGAGAGGTTGTTCTGCACGGTCTTCGGGCTGAGACAGAGCGCGTCCGCCACTGCCTGGGCGGTCATCCCGCCCGCCGTCAGCCCCAGGATCTCGACCTCGCGCGCCGTGAGGTCGTCCAGGGCCGCGCGCCCGGAGAAGACGTCATCCTGCGCGATCGCCTGGGCGATGTCGGCGCTCATCGCCCGCACGCCGCGCAGCACCGCGGCCACCGCGTCGAGCAGTTCGCGCGGCGGGCTCGCCTTGCTGACATAGCCGCAGGCCCCGGCGGCGAAGGCTTTTCGCGCGACCGCCGCGCCGGTGCGCATGCTGAACACGAGGATGCGGGCGGCCGGGTCCCACTGGCGGATGTGCCGGATCGCCTCGATCCCGCTCGGGCCCGGCAGCGACAGGTCGAGCACGACGAGATCCGGCGCGTGCGCCTTGTAGAGGCGGTAGGCCTCGGCCGCGTTCTCGGCCTCGGCCACGACGGTGAGGCCCGGCTGCCGCTCCAGCAGGCGGCGGTAGCCCTCGCGCACCACCGGATGGTCGTCGACGAGCAGGACGGTCGTCATGTCGCGCCTCACGCGGGCATCGGCACGGTGGCGCGGGCGCGCAGGCCGCTGCCCGTGCCGGTGAGCGACAGGCTTCCGCCGAGCGCCGCGAGCCGGGCCCGGATGCCGGTGAGGCCCCGGCCGGGGGCCGCGAGGGCGCGGGCGGGATCGCCGCCGCCGTCGTCGTCCACCGTGAGCGTCGCGGCACCGGGGCCGGCTTCGAGCCGCAGGAACACCCGGCTCGGGCGGCCGTGGCGCAGGGCATTGGTGAGCAACTCCTGCGCGATCCGGTAGAGGCCCGCCGAGGTTTCCGGCGGTAGTCCCGACAGATCGCCGGCGGCGTCGAGATGCAGGCTCGGCCCCGCCCGGACATGCCCCCGCCACTGCGCCACGAGATCGCGCAGGGCCTCGACCAGCCCGGCCCCGGCGAGGTCCGGCAGTTCGAGGCGGGCGAGCGCCCCGCGCAGGCTCTCGCGCATGCTCGCGACCACCGCCTCGATGCCGCGGGCCTCCTCCCGCAGGTCCTCGCGGTCGCGCGGCGCCGCCGCCTCGATCGACGCCGCGCGGGCGCCCGCGGCTGCGAGGCACTGGCCGAAGGCATCGTGCAGGTCGCGGGCGAGCACCTGGCGCTCCTCCTCCTGCACCGCGACGAGGCGCCTGAGGAGGTCGATGCGCTCGATCTCCGCCGCCGCGAGCCGGCCCGCCAGCCCGTTGCAGGCCGAGGCGATGCGATCGAACTCGGCCGCCGCGAAGCGCGGCAGCGGGGAGGCCGGCGCTCCCGTCTCCAACCGCTCCAGGCCGCGCACGATCCGGCCGGCCGGCGCCACGAGACGGGCGGTGGCGATCCATCCGAGGAGGGCCGTCGCAGCGGCGAGCGCCAGGGCGAGGCCGCCCGCGAGCCGCACCTGTCGCCAGATGCGGCTCGCGGCGGCTTGCGGATCGGGCCAGGCGGTGACGCTGCCGACGGCACGCCCGCGATAGAGCACGGCCCGCTCCGCCGTCACCGCCTCGGCGCGCGGGGCGAGCGCGGCGCGCAGCCCGGCGGGCGCGGCGTCGAGGCCGTCCCAGTCGCCGCAATAGCGGCGGGGCGCCTCGGCACCCAGGCGGATCTCCGCGCAGATGCCGGGCAGCAGCGTCAGCACCGCGGGGGCGGCGGAGGGCGAATCGCCGGCAAGCCGCGCCGCGGGGCCCGCGCTGCCGAGGCCCGGCTGGCGCCCGAACTGCGCCGCGATCCGCTCGGCCGAGACCGCCGCCTCGTGTGCCAGCCCGGACCGCGCCTCCGCGAGCGTCCAGGCGACCGCGCCGGCGAGGCAGAGCAGGGCGACCAGCGCCAGGCGCAGGCCGAGATGGGCGGCGAGATTCAACGGACGCTCATGGTCGAGGCACTCTCGGCGGATGCGGTTTCCGACGATTTGGTACCCGGACGGCCCTGCTGCGCAAGCCGCCGCGGACGCGCTCGGGAAGAATGCCCGGTCGATGCGGGCACGGTTCCCTGGCCCCGGCGGGCCGGCCCGCGAGGATGGCGGTCCCGAACCATGCGGAGTCCGCGATGCCCCGTCCGATCACCCGCCGCAGCCTGCTCGGTGCGGGCGCGTTGCTGCCCCTCGCCCTGCACCGGCCCGCCGTCGCCGAGACCGCCAGCGGACCGTGGCGGGTGGGCGCGTTCACCGTGGTCCCGCTGACGGACGGGCTGTTTCCGCTGGAGCCGAGCATGATCCCGGGTGCCGAGAGTCCCGCCGGCCGAGGCCTGCTGGAGGGCGCCGGCCTGCCGCCGAGCGGCCCCTCGCCGGAGCCGGTCAACGCCTTCCTGATCCGCCGCGGCGAGCGGCACTGGCTGCTCGACGCCGGCTGCGGCACCGTGTTCGGACCGGGCTTCGACCGGGTCAGCGACGCGCTCGCCGGCCAGGGCGTGCGGCCGGATCAGGTCGAGACGGTCTGGCTGAGCCACCTGCACGCCGACCATATCGGCGGCCTCCTCACGCCGGAGCGGCAGGCGCGTTTTCCCAACGCCGAACTCGTGCTGCAGGAGCGGGAGGTCGCCTTCTGGTCCGATACGGGCGCGCGGGCGAACGCCTCGGCCGCCCTCGGCCCGATGTTCGACACCGCCTCGGCCGTGCTCGGCGCCTATGCCGGCCGGGTCCGGCGCATCGCGGGCGAGGTGGAGCTGACGGGCGGCGTCCACGCCCTGCCGCTGCCCGGCCACACGCCCGGCCACATGGGCGTCCTCGTCGCCGACGGAGCGGAGCGGCTGCTGATCTGGGGTGACGTGATCCACTCGCGGCTGCTGCAGATGCCGCATCCGGACTGGACCGTGATCTGGGATGCCGATCCGGCGCAGGCGATCGCGACGCGCCGTCGCCTGATCGACCGCGCGGCGAGCGAGAGCCTTCGGGTCGCCGGCATGCACATGGCCGTGCGGGGCCGGATCGCGCGGGACGGCGCCGGCTACGTGCTGACCTGAGGAAGCGCCCTCAGCGCCGGCAATCGGTGGCGCCCGCACCCTTGTCCTTGCCCTTGTCCTCGGGCAGGTCGAGTTGGGTCAGGTTCCCCGCGATGGCGAAGTCGCCGTAATCGAGGTTGAGGCGGCCGCTGACGCCGTTCTCGTAAAGGTCGAAGGTCAGGGTGTAGATCGGCGTGCGCTCGCCCTCGCCCGCGGTGAAGTAGCTCAGCGTCACCGGCCAGCGGCGCATGGCGGCGAGGTCGCCCTCGCGGAGCGGCTTGTCGCGCTCGGTGTCGGCGGCGGGCGCCGCGCTCGCCCGGCCGATCACGGCGAGCGTGTCGTAGACCTTGCGGCCGTCGTCGGAGCCGTCGAACACCTTGGCGGAAACGGTCGTCTCTCCGGCCTTGGCGGCCTTCAGCAGGCGGATCATGTGGCGGACCGGGAACATCACCTCGCCCGCCGTCTGGTACTCGGCCCGCTTGGGCTCCTTCAACTTCACCTTGAGCGCCTCGGCGGCGGCCTCCGCGGTGCCGTCGACGGCCGGCGAGGGGACGTTGTTGAGGAAGGTGGCCGTGCGGAAGCGGAAGCTGCCGCCGTCGCCGCTCTCGAAGGTGGAGTTGCGCAGGTCCGAGGTGCGGTTGCCGGACTCGGAGGAGTCGAGCATCGTCACCTGACGGGTCTGCATGGTGAAGCCGCGGCAGGCATCGCCCGAGAAGTCGATGACGATGCGCCCGCGCACGCCCTCCACCGCCCGCGTCCCCTCGGACTTGGCGAGCGACAGGTCATAGACCGCGCGATGGTTGGCGAGCCGGGGCGCCGCCTCGTCCGGAACCGGCGCGGCGGGACCAGCCGCCGAGGCGCCGGTCGCGGCAAGGATCAGGAGGGCCGGTGCGAGGCGCAGGCGCATGCGAACTCCGGAAGTTTTCTGGCCGGTCGCGTGACCGGGTGCCCGACAGATAGTCGATGCGCCGGTGCATGCAAATGCACGGGTCGAAGTCCTTTCGCGACGCCAGGTTCGGCGGCGGCCGTTTCGTAAAATTGTCGATATCCGGCAGTGGCTTGTAAACATTGACGGGCGCAGGCGGCGGGCGGCGGCGGCGCCGCGCCGCCCGCCGCCGATTCACGGTGGAAACCGGCGCGGGCACCGCCGCGACCCTTGCTCCGTGGTCGAGCTGTCCTGTAGTCTCCCCGACATCGCCGAACGGTTGTTCGGCGTTTTGTTAACCGACCTGTGCGGGGCCGCCCGGCGGCCCCGACGAGGCGGCCCGTGTCGTGGGCCGGCGCGCGGAGCGGTCTTGGGTTGTTCGGCCGCGAAGGGCCGCGACGGGTGGAGGGGGCAATGACGGAAGCGGTCCCGAGCTGGACGGATGAGCGCGTGGAGTTGCTTCGTCGCCTGTGGGACGACGGGCTCAGCGCGAGCCAGATCGCTCTCCAGATCGGCGGCGTCTCCCGCAACGCCGTGATCGGCAAGGTCCACCGCCTCGGTCTCGCCGGCCGCGTGAAGCCGATCGGTCCGGCCGCCGTCAACGGACAGCGCAAGGCCGACGAGGTGGAGATCGAGACCGCCGTCATCGTCGAGGAGCCGACGCTGCCGGAGCCGCCCGCCATCGTCGCCCACCGCCCTGCACCGGATTTCCCGCTGGAGCCGCGGCCCGCCGCCGCCGCGCCCGCGCCGTCGGCCCAGCCGGTCGCGCTGGCGGTGTCCGAGCGCGTCACCATCATGGACCTGCGGGACTCGATGTGCCGCTGGCCGATGGGCGACCCGACCACGCCGGACTTCCGCTTCTGCGGCGCCCGCGCCATCACCGGACTGCCCTACTGCACCCAGCACGCCCAGGTGGCCTACCAGCCGGCGGCCGAGCGCAAGCGCGACCGGCGCGTCGCGGGCATGCGGTAGTCGGCTCGCTTTCCCGCGTGAGGCGGCGCTGCCGCCTTAAGGCCCGCCGGTGACCGGCTGGCCCGGGTCGGAGAGCTGGATCGTCCAGTTCTTCTGCTGGCCGGTATCGACCTCGATGAAGCCGTTGCGGTCGAAGCCGCGGGCGAGGCAATCCTCGACGCCGCGGATCGTGAAGGCGGTGTCGCGGGTGCACATCATCGCCCGGCCGCCCCACTCGCCGCCGCGCGTGTAATCGACGGCGTAGACGTAGTAGAACTGCGCCGCGAGCACGCCCTTCTGCAGGGTCTCGCAGGCGCGGGGCTTCAGGTCCCACCAGCCTTCGGTGACCCAGCCCTGCGCATCGCGGTAGCCGAGCGTCACCCCGACCTTGCTGCCGGTCTGATTGCAGAGCCGCAGGTCCGCGCGCGCCGGAAGCGGCAGCAACGCGAGCAAGCAGGCGCCTAGCCCAATCAAGGTTTCGAAAGGACGAGTCCTTTCGCGGGTCCAGGGCAGAGCCCTGGCCTTGGAGGGAAGCCGGGGCTCCGCCCCGGCGCCCCGCCAAAGGGATGATCCCTTTGGGAACCCGGATTCAACCGACGAGGATGACGCGGCAATCGTTGACATTCGTGCGGGTCGGACCGGGCTGGACGAGATCGCCGATGGTGGCGAAGAATCGCGTCGAATCGTTGTCCGTCAGCATGCCTTGCGGATCGAGCCCGGCGGCGCGGGCGCGCTCCAGGGTCGAGGGATCGACGAGGCCGCCGGCCGGATCGGTGGCGGCACCCCGGCCGCCATCGGTGCCGTCGGTGTCGGCGGCGATGCCGGCGATGTCCGCGGCGCCGTCGAGGGCGACGGCGAGCGCCAGCGCATATTCTTGGTTCGGCCCGCCGTCGCCCTCGCCGCGGATCGTCACGGTGAGTTCGCCGCCGGAGATCAGGGCGACGCGGCGCCCCTCGGCCTTGGCGTCGAGAGCGAGACGCGCGTGCTCGGCGGCGACCTCGCGGGCCTCGCCTTCGAGATCGGAGCCCAGCATCACCGGCTCGTAGCCGGCGCGCCTGGCCGCCTCGGCCGCCGCCTCCAGCGCGTCGATCGGGCGGGCGATGATGCGGTACTCGGCCCGCGCGAACGCCGGATCGCCCGCCTTCGGGGTCTCGTTGGCTGGATCGTTCAGCAGCTTGACGGCGGAGTCGGGGAGCGTGATGCCGCGGCGCTTGCAGATCGCGCGGGCGTCCGCCAGCGTCGAGGGATCGGGCACGGTCGGGCCGGAGGCGATGACCGAGGGGTCGTCGTGCGGCACGTCGGAGATCGCCAGCGTCAGAATCTTCTTGGCATTTCGCGCCGCCACGGCGAGGCGGCCGCCCTTGATCCGGGACAGGTGCTTGCGCACCGCGTTGATCTCGTTGATCGGCGCGCCCGAGCGCAGCAGCGCCTTGGTGATCGCCTGCTTCTCGGCGAGCGTCAGGTCGCCCGCGGGGGCGATCCAGTTGGCCGAGCCACCGCCGGACAGCAGCACCAGCACCTCGTCGTCCGGGCCGGCGCTTGCAGCGAGCGCCAGCGTCTCCTTGGTCGCCTCGATGCCGGCGGCGTCCGGCACCGGGTGGCCGGCCTCGACCATGCGGATGCCCGGCGCGTCCTCGCCGTAGCCGTGGCGGGCGACCGCGAAGCCGACGATGCGGTCCTCCGGCACGCCGTGCTCCTGGCGGTAGAAGCGGCTCGCCACCGCGGCCATGGAGCCGCCGGCCTTGCCCGCGCCCAGGATGATCAGGCGGCCCGGCGTCGGCGCCGGCAGGTGGCCGACGAGGCACTTGCGCGGGTGCGCGGCAGCGATGGCCTCGTCGAGGATGGCGGACAGCAGGGCGCGCCGCTCCCGGATGGCCGGATCGGTCGGGGCAGGGGCGGTCATGGGCGTCCTCGCGGCAGCGTCTTGTCTGGTTTGTCCTGTGCTTGCCCGAGCCCCGGCGGCGCGGCAAGCCTTCGCCGTTTCACAAAACTTTCGAAGGGCACAGCATTCTTTTTGGTGGTGCTTCCGAGAACGGCGCGCAATTCCGGCATCGATCCCGCATCGGGCGTCCTGCCGGCCCACCGGCTCTGTCGAAGCACACGGGCCGGCCCAGATAAGCGCCATGCTCAGCCCCGATCCCGCGACCATTCTTCACCCGGAAGAGCCCGCCGAGACCATCGAGGGCGATCCCGCCCGCGGTCTGCTCCTCCTGTGCGAGCACGCCTCGAACCACGTGCCGGACGATCTCGCCCGTCTCGGCGTGCCGGAGCGGGAGTTCTCGCGCCACATCGCCTACGACATCGGCGCGGCGGCGGTGACGCGCCGGCTCGCCGGCTTGCTCGGCGTGCCGGCGGTGCTGACGCATTTCTCCCGCCTGATCATCGATCCGAATCGGGGGAAGCGCGACCCGACGCTGGTGATGCGCCTCTCGGACGGCGCCATCGTGCCGGGCAACGCCCGCATCGATGCCGCGGGCATCGCCGAGCGCATCCGGCGCTTCTACGCGCCGTTCGACCGGGCGGTCGACGCGGCGGTGGCGCGGTGCGAGCAGGCCGGCGCGCCGCCGATGATCCTGACCCTGCACAGCTTCACCCCGTTCTGGCGCACGGTCGCGCGGCCCTGGCAGGTCGGCGTGCTCTACGATCACGACGCGCGGATGGCCCACCCGATCATCGCGGCGCTGAAGGCCGATCCGGCCGGCCTGTGCGTCGGCGACAACCAGCCCTACGGCGGGGGGCTCCCCGGCGACACGATCGACCGCCACGCCACCGCCCGCGGCCTGCCCAACGCGCTGATCGAGATCCGGCAGGATCTGATCGGCGGGCCGGAGGGGCAAGAGGAGTGGGCGCATCGCTTCGCGGGCCTCCTGCGGCCGATGCTGCGCAACGCGGCTTGACGGCCCGGTGCCGCGGGACGACCTGAGGGACGACCTCCGTCACCGCCAGGATTCGTCACGATGAGCGAGATCGACCCCACCACGCAGACCGAGTTGGAGGCGGCCGTGTTCCGCCGCCTCGTCGCGCATCTGCGCGACCGCACCGACGTGCAGAACATCGACATGATGAACTTGGCCGGCTTCTGCCGGAACTGCCTGTCGAACTGGCTCAAGGACGCCGCCGACGCGCGCGGCCTCGGGCTCACCAAGGACCAGAGCCGCGAGCACGTCTACGGCATGCCCTACGACGAGTGGAAGCGGCAGCACCAGACCGAGGCGAGCCCGGACCAGCAGGCCCGCTTCGACGCGAGCCAGGCCAAGGGTCACTGAGTGCGGCACTGAGCGCAGCGGCGCATCAACGGCTGGGTAAGGTTGATGGGCTACCTCGGGACGATCCGGCGCGCCGGCCCGTGGGGGTCGGCCCGCCTCCCGCACGAAGGAGCGCCGCCATGGCCGCATCGCCTGCCCCCGCCGTCGACCCGTCCTCGGTCGCCGCCGACCAGCTCAAGAGCATCATCGAGCGCATCGAGCGGCTCGAGGAGGAGAAGGCCGGCATCGCGGGCGACATCAAGGACGTCTACGCCGAGGCCAAGGCCAACGGCTTCGACGTGAAGGTGCTGCGCAAGATCATCTCCCTGCGCAAGCGCGACCACGACGAGCGCCAGGAGGAGGAGGCGATCCTCGAGCTGTACCTGCAAGCGCTCGGGATGGCGTAGCCGGTTACGAACCGCGCCGTCCGTCTCAGGGCGGCCGGCATCGTATCGCCCCGTCCCGCGTTGGAGCGAAGCTTCCACGCCGGACGAGGTTCTTCATGCGCAGATCGGGCCGCTTCGGCGCCATCCTCTCCCTCGCGGCGGTCGCCGTGCCCGGCGCGGTTCGTGCGGAATCCGATCCGCGGCTGACCGGCCTGTGGACGCTCGTCTCCTACGAGGTCGAGGTCCGCACCGACGGGAGCAAGGCGCCGGTGATGGGCGAGAAGCCCACCGGCTACGCCTACTTTACCCCGGAGAACCGCCTCTTCTTCGTGCTCACCGGCGAGGGCCGCAAGCCCGCCGGGACGGAGGCGCAGCGCGCCGCCCTGCTGGGGACTCTGGTCTCCTATTCCGGCACCTTCCGCACCGAGGGCGACAGCTGGACCGCCAAGGTCGACGTGGCCTGGGACCCGAAATGGGTCGGCACCGAGCAGACCCGCATGTTCACGCTGGAGGGCGAGCGCCTGCGGGTGCTGACACCGTGGCGCGTCATGCCCAACTGGGCCGACAAGGGCGAGACCCGCAGCATCGTCACCTTCGTGCGCGGGAAGGATTGATGTGATTCTCGGCTGATCGCCTCGGGCCCCGCGCATCCCCTCGCCCCGCCGTGCGGGGAGAGGGGGGAGCGGCGGAACCCCGAGAGGGTGATCAGACGCCGGTCAGTGTCGCAGCAGAGCCGGCTGCGTCACCGCGCGGTCGAGGCGGGCAGCCGGAAACGCACTCGGCGCGAACGCTTTGGTGAAGCGCCCGGCGGGCGTGCTGCCATCCGGCATCGAGAGCGCGCCGGGGGGCGTCGCGTCGGGCAATGGGCGCACCTGGGCCACGCGCACCGGAGCGGTCGGGGCAGCGGAGGGCTGGACCGCGGCGACGAAGAGGCTGCGGACCTGCTCGCGCGGGTCGGCATCGGCTGGGACGAGCGGGGCAGGGGCCTCGGCGGTCTCGGTCTCCGCGGAGGTCTCGACCGTGGATGGGGCGAGGTTGGCCATGCCGGCGAGCCCCGAGCCGTCGAGCGAGGCGAGCTGGATCGGGCGGCGCGGCGGCAGCGGCACGCTGTGCAGGCCCGCCACCGCGGCGAAGTCGGCGGGGCGGCGGGGCGGCAGTGGCGCGACGACCGAGCCGGCCGGAACGGCCATGCCGGTGAGAAGCTCCTTGGCCGAGGGCGTGCCGGACCGGAGCGCGGCGTCGCGCAGGGCCTCCGAGGCGTTCGGCGCGGCGTAGGCGAGGGCTTGCGCGGGGGTCTGGGTCGCGGCTTGGGGCGCGCCGATGGCGACCGTCGGATCGGCGCTCGCCACGACGACGGTCGGCTTCGTCCGGCTCTTCGCCGGAGCGGGGGCAGCGGCGACGGTTGCGGCCGGCGCCGGGCTCGCGCCGCCGCCGAACAGCGAGGCGAAGAAGCCCTTCAGGCCGGGGCCGTCGTCGATCTCGTCGGCGCTCGCCACCATGGTCTGGCCGGAGACCGTGCCGCCGCGGGCCAGGATCTCGGCGCGGGCCTCCTCGTAGCGGGCGAGCGGCTTGCCGTCGGCGGGCAGGTGGACGGTCTTTCCGTCCGGGAACAGGCGGGCGAGCTGGTCGCCGGTCATCCGCGGCCACGCGCGGACCGAGCCGACATCGAGATGGACGAAGGGCGAGCCGGAGCGCGGATACCAGCCGACGCCGCCGCGCTGGAGCCGCATGCCCGCGGCGCGAAGCTGATCGATGCTGGCGTCCGGCAGGAAGAAGTCGATCGCCTTGCCGGCCATGTGCTGGCTCGTCTCGGCGACGCCGGAGGACGCGCGGCGGAGCATCCCGTTGGTCTTGGGGCTGCGATAGGCGGAGACGATGTGCATCGGACCCGTCGAGCCGATGGAGCGCTTCGCCTCCCAGACCACGTCGAACAGGCGCGGGTCCATCTTGGTGGCTTCGTTCTCGCGCCAATCGCGCAGGAACCAGTTGAGCCGGTCGAGGGCGGCCCGGTCGAAGCGCCCGTCGCGCTTGAACGTGACCGTGATGGTCTCAGCCGTGTGCTGATGCACCATCGAGAGTTCGCGGGTGTCGCCGTTGGCGACCGCGTCCTGGGTGTCGGCGGTGCCGGCGACGAGCGCGGCGGCGACCGAGGCGACGATGGCGGCGAGGCGCCGCCGCCCGGGAAGCGGGAAGAGGGCAGGCACGCGGTTTCGCAAGCGACCCTGCAGCATTGTCCTCACCTCCGCCGGGAGGGTCGAGCCCACCCTGTTGGGTCGCACGCCGACCGTCGGATCGACGGCTAAGAGGCAACCGTGGCGATGCTGGGGGCCAACCGTGGCGGAAAAGTGCCGCGCAAGAGCGTCGGCGCACGGGGACGGCGAAACCGCTGTGAATTGCGAAGGCGCGTGGCTTTTCCCACCCACACCCTCATCGAGGCGCCCGCATCAGCGGGCCTCGAAGGAGAGCCAGCTAGCCGCACGATTCCTGGAGGCCTCCTTCGAGGCCCCTTGCCAAGGCAAGGGGCACCTCAGGATGAGGGGGATGGGCGGGATCGACCGAAGGTAAAGACGCGGCGGCTACCAGAAGCTCCGCGTCTCCCGGCGCACCGGCTCGGACGGCCAGGGCTCGCCGAACATGTCGACGTTGCGCCGCGGTTCGGACCTGACGGCTTGGCGCGGCGCGGGACGATGCACGTCGCGCACGGTGCTCGGCGTCGGCGCAACGGGGCGGTTGCCCGCGGCCTGTTTCGCCTTGCCGGCAGGGACGCGCGCAACCGCATCCGAGCGCGCGGCGAGGCCGAGCGCCACCTTCATCGGGCCGTCGTAGCCGTAGAGGTCGTTCAGCGTGCGGTAGGCGCCGAACTCGTCCACGTAAGCCGTGAAGTAGGCGAGGTGGACCGGCAGCTTTTCCGGCAGGCGCAGGGTGCGCTCGCCCTTGCCGATCAGCTTCTTCAGCCGCTCCTCCGTCCAGTCCGGCAGCACCGCGTCGGCGAAGCGGAACGGATCGTCCACGCGCACGCAGCCGTGGCTGAAGGCGCGATTCGTCGCCGAGAACAGCGAGCGGTTCGGCGTGTCGTGCAGGTAGACCGCGTGCTGGTTGGGGAACATGAACTTGATGAAGCCCAGCGCGTTGCGCTCGCCCGGCGGCTGGCGCAGCGAGATCTGGCCGCCGCGGCGCACCACCTCGAACCCGGCGGTGCGGCCGGACGCCAGCATCTGCTTGAGGATCGAGGGCGGCACGTACCAGGACGGGTTGACGACCGCGTATTCCATCATCCCCGAGAAGGTCGGAGTCGGGCTCTCGGTCTTGCCGACGATGACGCGGGTCTCGTCCTTCAGGGCGCCGTTGCGGAAGACCCGCAGCTTGAACTCCGGCACGTTGACGAAGACGTAGTCCGGCCCGAGCTCGGACGGCAGCCAGCGCCAGCGCTCCATGTTGACGAGGAGTTCGGCCTCGCCGCCCGTGGCCTTCGCGCGCTTGTGCGAGGTCTCGGAAGGGGCATCCGGCGGCCGGCCTGCGCGCGAGCTCGCGAGCCGGCTCTTCAGGGCGAGGTAGCCCGGCTGGTGCGGGTTGTAGGCCTGCAGGGTCTCGCCGGCCTTCGGCCCCGCGCTCGCCACGCGGGCGAGCGTCGCGTCCGCCGTCGGCAGGTCCAGGCTCGGGGTGACGAGCTTCGAGATCGAGGCGAGGTTGACGCGCCCGCCCCGTGCGTCGCGGGCGTAGAGGGCGATGGCCGCCGAGAGCTTCAGGTCGGCCTCCGCCAGCTCCGCGTCGGTGTCGGGACGGCTGAGCTTGCCCAGCACCGGCACCGGATAAGCGTTCGGGTCGAGCCCGTCCTCGGCCGCCGCGCGCAGGCGCTCGATGGCCGCGGTCGCCGCCGGAGTGAAGGCGCCGGCCTCGATCCAGGCGGGCTTGAAGTTGCCGAGCGCGTAGAAGGCCTGCATCGCCTCCCGGTCCTTGGCCGTGAGGCGCTGGAGCAGGGGGGCGGGATCGTTGAGGCGGGCGAAGAGAGCCGCCGGCAACGGCTCGCTCGGCGCCACGGGCGCGGGCGGGGCCTCCGCCGCCGGGGCCGGGGGTTCGGACGCAGCAGGCGCCTCGGCGGAGGGAGCCGATCCCGTGGCCGGAGCCTCCGCCGCAGGGGGGGCGACCGCCGAGGGCGCCGCGGAGGGAGCCGCCGACGGACCGTCTGTCTCGACCGCGGCCTTGCGGATCGTCGCCCCGGGCGCCGCAGCGCCGATCTCCTCGGCCCGGCCCGCCGGGGCAAGGGCGAGGAGGGCCGCGAACGCGACGGACAGAGTCCGCGCCACGCTCGATCCGGCTCCCGTGTCAGCGCGCATGCGGCTCTCCCTGGCGACGGCCGAGATTGCCGCAGCCATCGTTAAAGATCATCGTTCGAAGCGCGGCCGTACGCAACCGCACTGTTCGTGTGTGGGCCTCAAGCGCCGGCGGCTGCGTCCGCAGCCTCAGGCTTCGCTCCGCTGGACGCATCGGCAGAGAGCCGGGGCCGCCGCGCGGGGCGCTCTTCGCGTCCGGTTACACGGCGCTGCCGCACGACTTCGCTTGCCCGCCTTTGGGCAATCTTAAGTCGCGCCGGCCGTGTTGGCCTCACGCCGCGTCGTCGGAGCGCTCCTCCTCGTCGAGGCCGAGTTCCTTGAGCTTGCGGTAGAGGGTGGATCGGCCGATTCCGAGGCGGCGGGACACTTCGGACATTCGGCCGCGGTAGAATTGCAGGGCGAAGCGGATGGTCTCCGCCTCGACCGCCTCCATCGTCTTCATCTCGCCGGTGTCCTCGACCACGAGCGACATCGCGTGCGGATCGCGCACCTCGACGCGGACGATCTCGCGCACCGGCTCCATCCCGCCCGCGGGCAGCACCGGCTGGTTCGGGACCGGCGGGATGCGCACGTCGAAGCCCTCGACCTGCGCGGCGATCTGCGGGAACTCCGCCACGGTCAGCTCGTCGCCGTCGGCGAGCACCACCGCGCGGAACAGCGCGTTCTCCAGTTGGCGCACGTTGCCGGGCCAGGGATAGCGCGAGAGGAGCGCCATGGCCTCCTGGGTGATCCCGCGCAGACGCTTGCCCTCTTCCGCGGCGAAGCGGGCGCAGAACGAGCGGACGAGGTCCGGGATGTCCTCGCGGCGGGCCCTGAGCGGCGGCAGCGTCATCGGAAAGACGTTGAGGCGGTAATACAGGTCCTCGCGGAACTTGCCCTGCTTGACGAGGTCGAGCAGCGAACGGTTCGTCGCCGAGATCAGGCGGATGTCGACCCGCACCGCCCGCTTGCCGCCGACGGGATCGACCTCGCCCTCTTGGAGCGCGCGCAGGAGCTTCACCTGCGCGTCGAGGGGCAGTTCGCCGATCTCGTCGAGGAACAGCGTGCCGCCGGACGCCTCGACGAACTTGCCGACATGGCGCTCGGTGGCGCCGGTGAAGGCGCCCTTCTCGTGGCCGAACAGGGTGGATTCGACGAGGTTGTCGGGGATCGCGCCGCAATTGACCGTCACGAACGACTTGCCGCGCCGCTCGCCCGAGCCCTGGATCGCGCGGGCCAGCACCTCCTTGCCGACGCCGGATTCACCCTCGATCAGCACCGGGATGTTGGATTTCGCCGAACGCTCGGCCAGCCGAATGACCCGCTCCATGTCCGGGCTCTTCGAGGCCAGATCCTTGAAGCCGAGCGAACCGGAGGCGCGGCGGCGCATCCGGCGCACCTCCTCCTCCAGTTGATCGACGCGGAGCGCGTTCTTGATCGACACCTGGAGCCGCTCGGCGCCCGCCGGCTTGACCACGAAATCGACCGCGCCCGCCCGCATCGCGTTGACGACGGCGTCGATGGAGCCGTTCGAGGTCTGGACGATCACCGGCGTGTCGATGCCGGCCTTGCGCATCTCGGCCAGCACGCCGAGCCCGTCGATCCCGCCCGGCATGACGAGATCGAGCAGCACCACGTCGATGCCCTCGCCCGCCCGCAGCAGGTTGAGGCCGTCGAGACCGTTCTCGGCGATTCTGGCCTCGAAGCCGAGGCGGCGCACCATCGCCTCGGCGAGGCGGCGCTGCACGGGATCGTCGTCGATGATCAGGACGGTGGTGGACATGCGGGGCGCCTCGCTTTCCGCTTTTCCCGGCCGACCGCGCGCGGCGCACCGCGTGAGCGGGGCCGATCGGGCGCGGAGCGGGCTGTTTCGTTTCGGCGCACAAGGTCGCCCAGATGCGTAAAGCGGCGCTTAACGACGCCCGCACATTCCGCTCGAAAGGGTTTTCGGGGGGCTTGCACGGCATTTTCGCGCGGCGTTCCGCCCCCTTGTGCGTCGAGGGCGGACCCGAGTTGATCGGCGGGGCCCGGCGCTCGATATCAGGCATCCGGAACACGGGCGGGCTCGCCGGCCTTGACCCGTCTCTTCGCGAGGAAGCCCAATCAATGTCGAGCCGAGCCGTCACCGCCGCCCTGTCCCCGGAACCGGCGCGGGCCCCGGACGGTCTTTCGGCCCTGCGCAGCGCGACGGAGGCGGTCGAACTCGGCGTGCTGCCCGAATGGGATCTGAGCGACCTCTATTCCGGCATCGACTCGCCGGCCTTCCGCGACGACCTCGAACGGGCCGAGGCCGAGGCCCGCGCCTTCACCGAGCGCTATGCGGGCCGCATCGTCGAGATCGCCGCGGGCCCCGACGCTTCGGTCGAACTCGGGCGGGCGGTCGCGGCTTTTGAAGCGATCGAGGACCTGATGGGCCGGCTGATGTCGTTCGCCGGCCTCGTCTATTCCGGTGACACCACCGACGAGACCCGCGCCAAGTTCTACGGCGACACCCGCGAGCGGCTGACCGCGGCCTCCGGCGACCTCCTGTTCTTCGGGCTGGAGCTGAACCGCGTCGAGGATTCCGTGATGGACCGGGCGATGGCGGACGGCCCGCTCGCCCAATACCGACCGTGGATCGAGGACCTGCGGGCGGAAAAGCCCTACCAGCTCGACGACCGCACCGAAAAACTGTTCCTCGAGAAGTCGGTCACCGCGAACGCCGCCTGGGACCGGCTGTTCAACGAGACCATCGCGGCCTTGCGCTTCTCGGTGCAGGGCGAGCAGCTCACCCTGGAGCCGACCCTCAACAAGCTTCAGGACCGCGACGGCGCAGTGCGCCAGGAGGCGGCGGTCGCGCTCGGCGACACGCTGCGGGCGAACCTGCGCGTCTTCGCGCTCATCACCAATACGCTGGCCAAGGACAAGGAAATCTCCGACCGCTGGCGCGGCTTCAAGGACGTGGCGGATGCCCGCCACCTCTCGAACCGCGTCGAGCCCGAGGTCGTCGCCGCGATGGTCGAGGCGGTGCGCGCCGCCTATCCGCGCCTGTCGCACCGCTACTACCGGCTCAAGGCCAGGTGGTTCGGCGTGGACGCGCTGCCCTACTGGGACCGCAACGCCCCGCTGCCGAAGGTCGAGCAGCGCACGATCCCCTGGGCCGAGGCCCGCGATACGGTGCTCGACGCCTACGACGCCTTCTCGCCGGACATGGCGGGGATCGCAAAAAAATTCTTCGACGGCGGCTGGATCGACGCGCCGACCCGGCCCGGCAAGGCGCCCGGCGCCTTCGCCCACCCGACCGTGCCGTCCGCCCACCCCTACGTTCTGGTCAACTACCAGGGCAAGCCGCGGGACGTGATGACGCTGGCGCACGAACTCGGCCACGGCGTGCATCAGGTGCTGGCCGCCCCCAACGGCGCCCTGATGGCCCCGACCCCGCTGACGCTCGCCGAGACCGCGAGCGTGTTCGGCGAGATGCTGACCTTCAGGAAGCTCCTCGCCGAGACCACCGACCCGACCCAGCGCCGGGCGATGCTGGCGGCCAAGGTCGAGGACATGATCAACACGGTGGTGCGCCAGATCGCGTTCTACTCGTTCGAGCGGAAGGTGCATCTGGCCCGTGCCAAGGGCGAACTGACGGCCGACGAGATCAACGCGCTGTGGATGTCCGTGCAGGCCGAAAGCCTCGGGCCGGCGATCACCCTCGACAAGGGCTACGAGCCGTTCTGGGCCTACATCCCGCACTTCATCCACTCGCCGTTCTACGTCTACGCCTACGCCTTCGGCGACTGCCTCGTGAACTCGCTCTACGGCGTCTACGCCCGCGCCGAGCCGGGCTTCGTCGAGCGCTACTTCGCGCTGCTCTCGGCGGGCGGCTCGAAGCCCTACGGCGAACTCTTGAAGCCGTTCGGGCTGGATGCCAGCGATCCGGGCTTCTGGCAGATCGGACTCGGGATGATCGAGGGAATGATCGCCGAGTTGGAGGGGATGGAGGCGGCGTAGCCGTTCCCCGATGAAGGCGGCTCCGTGCGTGTTATGATCGATCGAACCTGCACGGAGCCGAGGCCATGAAGCTCGAAGTTCAGCAAATCGGCGATTCACTCGGCCTGATCCTGCCCGACGACCTCGTTGGCAGGCTCAAGCTGGATCAAGGCGCTTCGCTGTATGCGACGGTGAACGCAGACGGCACGCTGGACCTCTCGCCGCACGATCCGGCCTTCGAGAAGGGCATGAAAGTCGCCGAGAAGGCGATGGACACCTATCGGAACGCCCTCACCGAACTGAAGAAGTGAAGAGGGTCCTCGCGGCGGGCGTACGATCTCGTTCGGGCCAGCCCGGACTCATCCGTTGGATTCGCGACAACTGGCCGGAAGCGTAACCTCCGCGGCGCGCCGTCCCAGCGCCCTGGGCGAGGCGTGCCGCCGCGCCTATCTCGGATCACATCCCCATCAGGAATGATCCGCAAGGCCATGGCCGAGACCGATCGCGAAGCCAACCGCTTCACCGCCCGCGCGAGCCGCTACGCCAGCGTCGGCGCCAATGTCGGGGGCGTCGCCGCCCGGATGGCCGCCGCGCGCCTGTTCGGGGGTAAGGATGGCGCCGCGCCCACCAACGCCGCCGCGCTGGCCCAGGCGCTCGGCGGCTTGAAGGGCCCGATCATGAAGGTGGCGCAGCTGCTCGCCACCGTGCCCGACCTGCTCCCGCCCGAATATGCGGCGGAGTTGCAGAAACTGCAGGCCGACGCGCCGCCGATGGGCGCGGCCTTCGTCAAGCGCCGGATGATGGCCGAGCTCGGCGCCGACTGGCAGGGCCGCTTCGAGAGTTTCGACTTGAAGCCCGCGGCGGCGGCCTCGCTCGGTCAGGTCCACCGCGCCGTGTCGCTCGACGGCGCGCCGCTCGCCTGCAAGCTCCAGTACCCGGACATGCAGTCGGCGGTGGAGGCCGACCTGAAGCAGCTTCAGGTCGCCTTCGCCTTCCACCGCCGCATGAATTCCTGGCTCGACACCACCGAGATCGCCAAGGAGATCGGCGCACGGGTGCGCGAGGAACTCGATTACGAGCGCGAGGCCAAGCACGCCGCCCTCTACGGTGCCGTCCTCAAGGACATCGATTCGGTGCGCGTGCCGGAGGTCCGCACCGACCTCTCGACCAAGCGCCTGCTGACGCTCGGCTGGCTCGACGGCGAGAAGATCCTGAATTTCGCGGGCTCGCCGATCGAGACCCGCAACCGGCTGGCCCAGGCCATGTTCAAGGCGTGGTGGCACCCGTTCAGCCGCGCCGCGGTCATCCACGGCGACCCGCATCTCGGCAACTACACCGTCTTCTCCGAGGGCGGCGAGCCGCAGGGCATCAACCTGCTCGATTACGGCTGCGTCCGCATCTTCCACCCGCGCTTCGTCGGCGGCGTCGTCGATCTCTATCGCGGCCTGCTGGAGAACGACCGCGACCGGATCGTCCACGCCTACGAGGTGTGGGGTTTCAAGAAGCTCGACCGCGAGACGGTCGACATCCTCAACATCTGGGCCCGCTTCATCTACGGGCCGCTGCTCGAGGACCGCACCCGCACCGTCGCCGACGGTATCGCGCCCGGCGCCTACGGCCGGCGCGAGGCGTTCTCGGTGCATCAGGCATTGAAGGAGCGTGGCCCTGTCACGATCCCGCAGGAATTCGTGTTCATGGACCGTGCGGCAGTGGGTCTCGGGGCGGTGTTCCTGCACCTGCGCTCGGAGCTGAACTACCACCGCCTGTTCGAGGCGGAGATCGAGCGCTTCTCGCTCGACGCCCTGGCCGAGCGCCAGGGAAGCGCGCTCGACGCGGCGGGGCTGCCACGGCCGGCCTGAGCCGACACGACAAAACCGTCATCCGTTTGTCAACCGGCCGGTCAAGCTGATTGCTCCCCGCTTTGCCTTGCGCTAAATCCGCGCGTGACAAGCAGAACGAAGTCAGGGAACGGGCGCGCAATGGCGGACACGAAGACCCTCTCGGGCCTGAATTACAGCCCGGCGATGGACGAGAAGACCCACGAGCAGACCTATCGGGGCTTCATCCGCTTCGTCGAGATCGGGACGGTCACGGTTTTGTGCTGGGTGGTGGCGCTCGCCATCGGCGGCGTGCACGAGGCCTGGATCACGGCGATCGTCGGCGTGCTTGTCTCCTGGGGGCTCGCCGCCCTCGGATCCTTCGTTCCGGCGGTCGGCTGGAAGGCCCAGGCCGTCCTCCTCGCCATCCTCCTCGGTATCCTCTTCCTGAGCTGAAAAATTTCCGCCGTAGGGCCGGTCCGGATACGGGCCGGCCTTGCTGCATGACAATTGAGCCGTCCACATAGCTCGGATACCGGCACGCCGAATGGGCGGCTGTAAGAACGGGAGCAACCGAATGCGCATCGCCGTCTTGACGGAGGCGGATCCCGCGGAACCGCGGGTCGCCTCCGTCCCTGAAACGGTCAAGAAATTCGTCGGCCTGGGCGGCGAGGTCGTGGTGCAATCGGGGGCCGGCGCGACGGCCGGCGTCCCCGATTCCGAGTACGAGGCGGCGGGCGCCAAGATCGCCCCGTCGGCCGAGGAGGCGCTGTCTGGCGCCGACCTCGTCCTCAAGGTGCGCCGCCCGAACGCCGAGGAACTCGGCAAGATCGGAAAGGGCGCCACCGTCGTCGCGATCATGGACCCCTACGGCCATGAGGACGAGTTGAAGGCGATGGCCGAGGCGGGCGTGAACGCCTTCTCCATGGAGCTGATGCCCCGCATCACCCGCGCTCAGGTCATGGACGTGCTGTCCTCCCAGGCCAACCTCGCGGGCTACCGCGCCGTGATCGACGGCGCCGCCGAGTACGGCCGCTCCCTGCCGATGATGATGACCGCCGCGGGCACCGTCCCGGCCGCGCGCATCTTCATCATGGGCGTCGGCGTCGCCGGCCTCCAGGCCATCGCCACCGCCCGCCGCCTCGGCGCGGTCGTCACGGCGACCGACGTGCGCCCCGCCACCAAGGAGCAGGTCGAGTCGCTCGGCGCGAAGTTCGTCGCGGTCGAGGACGAGGAGTTCAAGTCGGCCGAGACCTCCGGCGGCTACGCCAAGGAGATGTCGGCGGAGTACCAGAAGAAGCAGGCCGAGCTGGTCAAGGGCCACATCGCCAAGCAGGACATCGTCATCACCACGGCCCTGATCCCCGGCCGGCCGGCGCCGAAGCTCGTCTCCGAGGAGATGGTCGCCTCGATGAAGCCCGGCTCGGTGCTCGTGGATCTGGCGGTCGAGCGCGGCGGCAACGTCGCGGGCGCCAAGGCCGGCGAGATCGTCACCACCGACAAGGGCGTGAAGATCGTCGGCCACACCAACGTGCCGGGCCGCCTCGCGGCCACCGCCTCCGCCCTCTACGCCCGCAACCTCTACGCCTTCGTCGAGACCCTGATCGACAAGGAGTCGAAGGCGCTGGCCATCAAGTGGGACGACGAACTCGTCAAGGCGACCAACCTCACCCGCGACGGTCAGGTGGTTCACCCGAACTTCCAGCCCAAAGCCTGACCGCTCGCGGAGGATCCTGAGACATGGCTAACGTACCTCTTCCTGCCGCGGAGCAGGCCCAGGCCGCTGCGGCCGCCGCCAAGACGGCGGCCGAAATCGCCCAGCAGAACGCCGCCCAGGCGCAGTCCATCGCCGACTCGCTCGCGCACGGCGTGTCGGCGGCCACCCACGGCGCGGTCGATCCCACCGTGTTCCAGCTCGCGATCTTCGTGCTCGCGATCTTCGTCGGCTACTACGTCGTCTGGTCGGTGACACCGGCGCTGCACACCCCCCTGATGTCGGTCACCAACGCGATCTCGTCGGTCATCATCGTCGGCGCTCTGCTCGCGGCCGGCGTGCCGCTCATCGAGAAGGGCACCGGCTGGGCCCGGTTCTTCGGCTTCATCGGCATCGTGCTCGCCTCCGTGAACATTTTCGGCGGCTTCCTCGTCACGCAGCGCATGCTCGGCATGTACAAGAAGAAGGCCTGAGGCGATGTCGGAAAACGTCTCTTCCCTTCTCTACATCGTCGCCGGCGTCCTGTTCATCATGGCGCTGCGGGGACTCTCGCACCCAACCACGTCGCGACAGGGTAACCTGTACGGCATGATCGGCATGGCGCTCGCCGTGCTCACCACGCTCATCGGCCATCCGCCGGCGGGCTTCGGCGCCTGGATCCTGGTGCTGCTCGGCCTCGGCATCGGCGGCGGTGCCGGCGCGGTGATCGCCAAGCGCGTGCCGATGACGGCGATGCCGCAGCTGGTCGCGGCCTTCCACTCCCTCGTCGGCCTCGCCGCCGTGGCGGGTGCGGCGGCGACCCTCTACGCCCCCCAGGCGGTCGGCATCCTCGAGAACGGCCACATCCACAAGGAGTCGCTGTTCGAGATGGCGCTGGGCGCGGCCATCGGCGCGATCACCTTCACCGGGTCGGTCATCGCCTTCGCCAAGCTCGACGGCCGCATGTCGGGCAAGCCGATCATGCTGCCGCAGCGGCACGCCATCAACATCGCGCTGGGCATCGCGCTGGTCGTCCTGATCGCGATCTTCATCGGCAACGAGAGCAAGTTCGTCTTCTGGCTCATCGTGCTGCTGTCGTTCGCGCTGGGCGGCCTGCTCATCATCCCGATCGGCGGCGCCGACATGCCCGTCGTCGTGTCGATGCTGAACTCCTACTCGGGCTGGGCCGCGGCCGGCATCGGCTTCACGCTCGGCAACCTCGCGCTCATCATCACCGGCTCGCTGGTCGGCTCGTCGGGCGCGATCCTGTCCTACATCATGTGCCACGCGATGAACCGCTCGTTCATCTCGGTCATCCTCGGCGGGTTCGGCGGGGACACCGCCGCGGCCGGCTCGGGCCAGGTCGAGACGCGTCCGGTCAAGCAGGGCTCGGCCGACGACGCCGCCTACATCATGAAGAACGCCGAGAAGGTCATCATCGTCCCCGGCTACGGCATGGCGGTCGCCCAGGCGCAGCACTCGCTGCGGGAGATGGCCGACATGCTCAAGAAGGAAGGCGTGGACGTGAAGTACGCGATCCACCCGGTCGCGGGCCGCATGCCGGGCCACATGAACGTGCTCTTGGCCGAGGCCAACGTCCCCTACGACGAGGTGTTCGAGCTGGAGGACATCAACGGCGAGTTCCCGCAGGCGGACGTCGCCTTCGTGATCGGCGCCAACGACGTCACCAACCCGGCCGCCAAGACCGACAAGTCCTCGGCGATCTACGGCATGCCGATCCTCGACGTGGAGAAGGCCAAGACCGTGCTCTTCATCAAGCGCGGCATGGGCTCGGGCTACGCGGGCGTGGAGAACGAGGTGTTCTTCCGCGACAACACCATGATGCTGTTCGGCGACGCCAAGAAGGTCGTGGACTCGATCCTCAAGAACCTCTGAGCGACAGCCAATGGACCATCGGCGGGGCGGGCGAGGAATCGCCCGCCCCGTTTTTTGCGACGCCCTCGTCATTCCGGGGCCGCGCAGCGGAACCCGGAATCCACCTGTGATGCGCGGTGCCAGCACAGCGTCGCGGCCAGTCGTGGATTCCGGGTTCGCCTTCGGCGCCCCGGAATGACGGCGGTGGGTTTCGGGACGAAGTCGCTGCTTCCGGCGGACTGATTTCAGAGCCGCAGCTGTCGCTTGCAAGGCGCAGCCTTCGCGCCTTGAAGCGGCTATGCTCCCGCCCGTGTCCACCGCAGCCCTCATCCAATCCGACAAAACCATCCTCGGCGTGGACGCCTCCGTGCTGGGGCGACCGTGGCGCGAGCGCTGCGCCGATGCGGGCCTCCAGGCCTTCGCCACGGCGATGACGCAAGGATACGGCCTGCCCGACCTGCTCGCGCGGGTGCTCGCCGGGCGGGGCGTGCGGCCGGCGGAAGCGCAGGCCTATCTCGCGCCGCGCCTGCGCGACCTGATGCCGGACCCGTTCGTGCTGGTGGCGATGGAGGCGGCGGTGGAGCGCCTCGCTCATGCCGTGCGAACCCGCGAGCCGGTGGCGATCTTCGGCGATTACGACGTGGACGGCGCGGCGAGCGCCGCGCTGCTGGCCGAGTACCTGCGGGCGCTGGACGTGCCGGTGCGCATCCACATCCCCGACCGGATCACGGAAGGCTACGGCCCGAACGTCGCCGCCGTCACCGCGCTGGCGGAAGAGGGCGCAAAGCTCCTCGTCTGCGTCGATTGCGGCACCGCCGGCCACGAGCCGCTGGCGGCCGCCGCCGGTCTCGGCCTCGACGTGATCGTGCTCGACCATCACGGCGCCCCTGAGGAACTGCCGACGGCGCGGGCCGTGGTGAACCCCAACCGCCTCGACGACCTCTCCGGCCTCGGCCATCTCTGCGCGGCGGGCGTGGTGTTCATGACGCTGGTGGCGCTGGCCCGGCGGCTCAGGGGGGAGGGCGCCTTCGGGTCCGGCGAGGGCCCTCGGCTCACCGATTCCCTCGATCTCGTGGCGCTCGCCACCGTCGCCGACGTGGTGCCGCTGGTGGGCCTCAACCGCGCCTTCGTGGTCCAGGGCCTCGCGGTGATGCGCGGCCGCGGTAGGCCGGGCCTTGCGGCGCTCCTCGACGCGGCGGGGCTCAGTGAGCCACCGGAGGCGTGGCATCTCGGCTTCCTGCTCGGGCCCCGCATCAATGCGGGCGGGCGCATCGGCGATGCCGGGCTCGGTGCGCGCCTCCTCACCACATCGGACGCGATCGAGGCGCGCGGCATCGCCGCCGAGCTCGACCGGCTCAACCGCGAGCGGCAGGCGATCGAGGCCGTCGCCGTGGCGGAAGCCGAGGCCGAGATGGACCGAAGGCTGACCCTCGATCCCGACCGGCCGGTGCTGGTCGCCGCCTCGCCCGAATGGCATCCGGGCATCGTCGGGCTGATCGCCGCCCGCCTCAAGGAGCGGTTCGGCCGCCCGGCCTTCGCCTTCGCGGTCAAGCCCGACGGGAGTGCGGTCGGCTCCGGGCGCTCGGTGGCGGGCGCCGATCTCGGTGCGGCGGTGCGCGCCGCGGTCGAGGACGGGCTCGCGCTCAAGGGCGGCGGTCATGCCATGGCGGCGGGGGTGACGCTCGCCGCCGGACGGATCGAGGCCTTCGGGGCGGGGCTCGACCGTGCCTTAACCGAGTCGGTCGCCCGCGCCCGCGCGGCGGAGGCGTTGCTCGTCGACGGCACGGTGAGCGCGGGCGGGGCCACCGCCGAACTGGTGCGGCTAATCCAGCGGGCCGGCCCGTTCGGGCAGGGCGCGCCCGAGCCGGTGATGGCGCTGCCGCGCCACCGCCTCGTCGATGCGGGCATCGTCGGCAACGGCCATGTCCGCGCGCGCTTCGCCAGCGGCGACGGCCAGACGCTCGGCGCCATCGCCTTCCGGGCGGCGCAAGGGCCCGTCGGCACGGCCCTGCTCGGCGGCATCGGCCGCACCTTCCACGCCGCCGGCACGCTCTCCTGCGACCGCTGGCGCGGGGCCGAGCGGGCGCAGTTGCGGATTTGCGACCTCGCGCCGTGCGCATGAAGAGAGCAAAGCAGGCCGCTCGAATCCGTATGGCCCGGCGCGAAGAGCGCCGCGCGCAGCGGCCTCGGCTCCTAGCCGAGGCGTCTAGCGGAGCGTTAGCCGAAGCCGCGGACGCGGCTGCCGGCGCCTGAGGCAAAAGCAAAGACCAACTGGATCGCTGCCAGCGATCCAGTTGACACCCGCCCGCGGCGTCACCATAAGGACGACGCCCGCCGCGGAGCGCCAGTCTCCGGCCCGCGGTGACAGCGGTTTGGGGGAATGTCCCGAGCGGCAAAGGGGGCGGACTGTAAATCCGCTGCGTAAGCTTCGTAGGTTCGAGTCCTACTTCCCCCACCAAACCCACCTCGCCACAACCGGTACGATAATACGGCTGCCTGGTGCCGCAGGGTGTCCCGCGGGCCTTGAGCGTTCTTCATCGAATCATCGGATCGCTGTTCATGGCAGCCTGCAAGATATAACTTTGTTGAATTTCCACCGCCTCGATGACGGTTAAGTTGCCGCGAATTCGTAAGGAAGAGTCGTGGTCAACCCTCTCGTCCGCAAGCTGGAGAACTTCGCCCGCCTCTCCTCCGCGGAGCGGCAATCCCTCGATCGCGTGACGCAGAACACCCGAAGGCTCGGGCCGCGCGAGGACGTGATCCGCGACGGCGACCGTCCGCGCCACGTCAACCTGATCGTCGAGGGCTGGGCCTGCCGCTACAAGCAGCTCGAGGACGGGCGCCGCCAGGTCATCTCGATCTTCCTGCCCGGCGACTTGTGCGATCCGCACGTCTTCGTGCTGAAGAACATGGACCACTCGCTCGGCACGCTCACCTCCTGCCTCATCGCCGAGGTGTCGGAGGCCTCGATCCGCGAGGTCACCGCGGAAAGTCCGCGGCTGGAGGAGGCCCTGTGGTGGGAGATGCTGGTCTCGGCGGCGATCCAGCGGGAATGGACCGTCAGCTTGGGTCAGCGCCTGGCGACCGAGCGGCTCGGGCACCTGTTCTGCGAGCTGTTCATGCGCCTGTCCGCGGTCGGCCTGACCAACGGCACGTCCTGCGAGTTCCCGATCACCCAGGCCGACCTCGGCGACGCGATGGGGCTCTCGACGGTCCACATCAACCGCACCCTGAAGGAGTTGCGCGCCGCCGGGCTGATCCGCCTGCGCGGGCGCCAGCTCACCATTCCCGATTTCGCCGCCCTGCAGTCTGCTTCCCTCTTCGATCCGTCCTATCTGCACCACGAGCGTGAGACTACGGCATCGGCAGTCAGCGACACTTGAGCCAGAGGGGGAGGGCCAGCCACATGCGCGTGAGGTGGATGGCAAGGTGATGACCCAGGACAACCAAGACCCGCGCATCGCGGAACTCGAGGCCGAGAACAGGCGCCTGCGCCGCTTCCTCGACGAGAAGGGCCTGCCCGCCGAGCAGCGCCATCAGGTCCGCAACACGCTGGCGATGCTGCGCGCCATCATCCGCCGCTCGGCGGAGACCGCCGACACCGTCGAGACCTATGCGGCCCATCTCGACGGGCGGCTCGACGCCATCGCCCGCGTGCTCGGCGCGCTGATGCGCAGCGTGCCCGACGGCGTGGCCTTGCACGCGCTCATCGCCGACGAACTCCTGGCGCATCTCGCCCGCGAGGGCGATCAGGTCGCGATCTCCGGGCCGAACCTGCGGCTGCGCCCCGGCGCCGCCGAGATCATGGCGCTGGCGATCCACGAATTGACCGTCAACGCCGTCGAACACGGTGCCCTGATGGTGCCGCACGGGCGCATCGCGGTGACGTGGTCGGTGGTGCCGCCTGCCCCGGGCGGGCAGTTCACCTTCGTCTGGACCGAGAGCGGCGTGGACGACCTGCCCGCCGAGCCGCCGCATCGCGGCTTCGGCTCCGAGGTGCTGGAGCGCAGCCTGCGCTACGAACTGAAGGCCGAGACCGACCTCGCCTACAGGCCGGACGGCCTGCGCTGCACCATCACCCTTCCGCTGCCGCCGCAGATCAGGCTGGTGGAGGAGGACGAGTAGCAGGTGGTGATTTCCGGTCACCATCTCTTGAGACGGCAGTCGAACAAGCTTGACCGGGTATCCCTGGTGCGCATCGACGGGTAGTTTACCGTTTGATGCTCTTATCGCGGCATCGCCCCGGCAGAGAGCATCGGCCCGAACGGTGGGTACCGGCTTTCGGAAAATGCCGATGCGGCACGAGAACCGAGAGCACGGACCCGCCCGATCGAATGACCGTCCGGAAGACTCAGCCCCTGCGTTCGCCCGTGATCGGTGGCGTGTTCCTCTCGGCTGCCCTCGCGGCGGGCCTGCCGCAGCCGGCCGCCGCCTTCGATCTGTTCGGCCTGTTCGGTTCGGAGGAGGAGCCGCCCGCTCCGACGCAAGGGTCACTGCCCTACAGCATCCGCATCACCGGCACCGACGATTCCGACGTCCTGACCGCGCTCCAGGACACCTCGACCCTCTACCGCCTGCGCCAGGAGGCCCCGCCGGACGGCGAGGGGCTGGTGCGCCGGGCCGAGGCCGACCTGCGGCGGCTGACCGACGTGCTCTCCGGCTACGGCTACTACCAGGGCACGGTCTCGATCCGCATCGACGGCGTGCCGGTGACCGGCGAGGCTTCGCTCATGGCTGCGGCCCGCGCCGCGGAGGGCTCGCGCGCCCGCGCCCTGGTGCCGGTGAAGATCGCGGTCGATCTCGGCCCCGCCTACACCGTCCGCTCGGTGCGCGCGTTCGACCCGCGCGGAAATCCCTTTCCGGCGGAGGTGCTGCCCGAGCGGTTCGTGCGCCCCGGCGACGACGTTCCGGCCCGCTCCGCCACCGTGCTGGCCCGCGAGGCGAAGATCGTCGATCGCTTCCGGTCGCTCGGCCATCCCTTCGCCAAGGCGGTCTCGCGCGATCCGGTGGTGGACGACGCCGCCCACGTCATGGACGTGACCTTCACCATCGATCCCGGGCCCAAGGCGGGGCTCGGCGAGGTCGCCGTGAAGGCCTCCGAGGGCATCGACCCGGCCGTCATCCGCTCCTTCATCTACACCGAGCCGGGCGATCCGTACTCGCCCAAGGCGGTCGCCGACATCCGCCGCTCCGTCGCCCGGATCGAAGGCCTCGGCGCGGTCCGCGTGCGCGAGGGCGAGAGCCTGGACGCAGCCGGCAACCTGCCGATCTTCGTCGAGGTGAGCGAGCGCGAGCGCAACCTCATCGGCGTCTCGGCCCGCTATTCCACCGTCGACGGTCCCGGCATCCGCGCCTACTACGCCAACCGCAACCTGTTCGGCGGCATGGAGACGCTCCGGCTCGACGCCGACATCTACTATCTCGGCCTCGGCTACGATCCGTTCGCGCAGCAGCGCAAGGCGGCCGGCATCGATACGTCGGGCCTCGGCGGGCGCCTCTCGGCGACCTTCGTCAAGCCGGCGCTCTGGGGCAGCCGCAACGATCTGCTGGCCAACGCCTTCGTCACCCGCGAGGTGCAGCAGAGCTACTTCGTCGATGCCGTCGGCGCATCGGTCGCCGTCCGCCACCGCTTCTCCGACACCTTCTCGGCGCAGGTCGGCCTCGACGGGCAGGTCGGCCGCTCGCAGGACGCGCTCGGCACCGTGAAGTACCGCCTCGTCGGCGTGCCGGTCTCGGTCACCTACGATTCGACCGACAACCTGCTCGACCCGACGCAGGGGTTCCGCTTCCAGGCCTCGGCCGCGCCCTATCCGGGCTTCCTCGGCTCGGATCCCAGCATCTTCGTCGCGAAAGCGCAGGGCTCGACCTATTACGCGCTCGACGAGGACGCGAATTACGTGCTGGCCGGACGCCTCGGCTTCGGCTCGGTCTCCGGCGCGCGACTCGACGAGATTCCCGACAATTTCCGCTTCTTCGCGGGCGGCGGCGGCTCGGTGCGCGGCTTCGCCTTCCGCACGCTGGGACCGCGCGGGCCGTTCAACCTGCCGATCGGCGGGCGCAGCCTGTTGGAGGCCTCGATCGAGGCCCGCATCAAGGTCACCGACACCATCGGCATCGTGCCGTTCTTCGACGCCGGCACCGCCTTCGCCTCGACCCTGCCGGATTTCGATGAGCGTATCCGCAAGGCGGTGGGCCTCGGGCTCCGCTACTACACCGGCATCGGCCCGATCCGCGTGGACGTCGCCTTCCCGCTCGACCGGATCAAGGGATACCACGAGCGCCCGGTCGCCCTGTACATCAGTCTCGGACAGGCCTTCTGAATGGGGTTTTTTCGCATCTCGCGCAGCGCCAACCCTCCCCCCTCCGCGGGGGAAGGTGCCTCGCGGATGCGAGGCGGGAGAGGGGCAGCGCGACGGTCCCGCTTGGCCGCCGTCGTCCAGTCATCTCCGGAAGCGGCGCTCCCCTCACCCGACCCCCTTCGGCGGCCACCCTCTCCCGCGGAGGGGAGAGGGCTGTTCGCGGCACTGCTGGTTCTGGTCCTGATCTTAGCGGCTGCGCTGATCCCGACCGATCTCACCCGCGCCGCCGAAGGCGAAAAGACTGTCCTTGGCGGCATCCTCTCCAAAGCCCTCTCCAGCGATTCCTCCCAGGTCTCCATCGGCGCCGTCGACGGCGCGCTCTCCTCCGACGCCACCATCCGCGACGTCGTCATCAGCGACGCGGACGGCCCCTGGCTGAAGCTCGACCGCGCCCGCCTCGCGTGGCGCCGCCTCGCGCTGCTGTCGGGCCGCCTCGAAGTCGACAGCCTCGAACTCGGCCGGCTCGAAGTGCTGCGCAAACCCATCTCCGGCCCACCCCCGGCGGATGCCGAGCCGCCGGACGGCTCGCTGCTGCCCGATCTCCCGGTCAAGGTCGAGATCAAGGCGTTCAAGCTCGCCGAACTCATCCTCGGCGAGACCGTCGCCGGCCAGCCGGCCCGGCTCTCGGCCGACGGCAAGGCCAAGCTCGGCAACCCGTCGGAGGGCCTCGACCTCGCGGTGACGGCGCGTCGCCTCGACGCCGCCGGCCTGTTCGACGCCCGGCTGCTGTTCGTGCCCAAGGGCGAGAAGCTGGAACTGAAGGCCGCGCTGACCGAGCCCGAGGGCGGTCTGCTGTCGAAGGCCGCCAACCTCCCCGGCACGCCGCCGATCCGGTTCGACCTCGAAGGCCGCGGCACGCTGGACAGCTTCAACGCCCGGCTCGACTTCGACGCCGGCCCCGAGATCGGCGCCAAGGGCGGCGCCCGGCTGTCGCGCATCGGCACCGACCGGCGGCTTAGCCTGGATCTCGCTTCGCGGATCGAGGGCCTCGTGCCCGGCCCGCTCGCCGCGATCTTTTCCGGCACGACCAAGCTCGACGGCGGTCTGGCCTTCGCCGATTCCGGCGCCTTCCGCATCGACCGGCTCGATCTCACCTCGCGCACCGCCCGCCTCGGGATCGGCGGGACGCTGAGCGCCGATAGGCAGGCCGATTTCCGCATCGAAGCCCGCGCGGTTCCGACCGAGGGCGGCAAGACCAAGGCCGCCGAGAGCGAACTCGAAACGCTGGTCTTCGATGGCAGCCTGAAGGGTCCGCTCACCGCCCCGCAGGTGAAGGGCGCCCTCAAGGCCGCGGGCCTGCGCACCAGGGAATCCACACTCGACCGCGTCGAGGCTTTGCTCTCCGTCGAGCCGACCGGCACCGACACGACCCGCCGCTTCGCGATCAGCGCCGACGGCAGCGTGGAAGGCCTATCGCTCGCCGACCCGGCGCTCCGTCGGGCGATCGGCGAGCGGGCGAAGCTGACGCTGCGGGCCGATGCCGGCTCTGACGGCGTCATCGACATCGCCGGCCTGACGCTCGACGCCGACACCGCCCGCGTCTCCTACGTCGGCAAGGTCGGGCAGAACACGCTGGCCGGCACGCTCCAGGCGGCGCTCTCCGACATCGCCGCCTTCTCCGGCTTGGCCGGGCGCGATCTCGCCGGCCGTCTCGACGCCAAGGCGGTGTTGAGCGGCGACCCGGCCCGCAAGGCGCTCGCGGCCGACCTCGACCTGCGCGGCGGCGGACTGGTGCTCGGTCAGGACATCGCCGACCGCCTCGTCGGCCGCACGCCGTCGCTGAAGGGCCGCGTGTTCCAGACCTATGACGGCTACGGCTTCGACCGTCTTCTGTTCGAGGGTGCCGAACTCGTCGCCACGCTCCAGGGGCAGGCCACCGCCCGCAGCGCCGATGTCGCCGCCCGCCTCGACCTCAAGAACCTCTCCGCCCTCGACGCGCGGCTCGCCGGGGCCGCGAGTGCGGATGCAAAACTCACCGGCTCGCTGCGCAAGCCCGACCTCACCACGGCGTTGCGCGCTCCCGCGGCGAAGGCCGACGGCAAGCCGATCCAGGATCTGCGCCTCGACGCGACGCTGACCGACCTCACCGGCGCGCTGGACGGCACCGTGCGGCTGACCGGCGACGTGGCCGGCAAGGCGCTCAAGGCCGACGCCCATGTCGCCCGACCGGGCAAGAGCGACTACGCCCTCGACCGCCTCGCCTTCGCGCTGGGCTCGGTCGCCATCGACGGCCGCGCCGTGGTCGATGCCAGGACCCTGCTGGGGGAGGGCGCCTTGACCGTCCGCGCGGGCGACCTCGCCGACCTCTCGGCGCTGGCGCTCGGCCGCATGGGCGGCACCCTCGACGCCGCCGTGACCCTCTCCCGCGAAGGGGGACGCCAGGACGCCGCGATCCGCGCGACCGGGGCCAACCTCCGCTACGACGATGTCGGCATCACCAACCTCGACGCCGACCTCACCGGCCGCGATCTGCGCGCCCACCCCGTCATCGACGGAAAGGCAAGTCTCGAGCGCATCGTCGCCGCCGGCCAGACCATCGACACGGTGCGGCTCACCGCCGCCGGCACGGCGCAGGCGAGCGACCTCGTCCTCACTGCCCAGGCCCGCGGGTTCAACCTCGACGGCGCCGCCCGGCTGATCCCGGCCGAGCGCACCCGCGTCGAGATCGCCCGCTTCTCGGCCCAGCGCGGCGGCGACCGCTTCGCGCTCGCCGGCCCCGCCGCGATCACCCTCGACGACGGCTCGGCACTGATCGAGAACCTTGTCGTTGCCGCCGGCTCCGGCCGCATCAGCGTCCAGGGGCGGGCGGGGCAGGAACTCGATCTGAAGGTCGGCATCCGCGCCCTGCCGCTGGCGCTCGCCCGCATCGCCGCCCCGAGCCTCGCGCTCTCCGGCACGGTCGAGGGCGAGGCCGACCTGCGCGGCACCGCCTCGCGCCCCGAAGGCCGCTACGCGCTGAGCGTCGCCAAGCTGGTGACGCCGGAGACCCGCAAGGCCGGTCTGCCGCCGATCGATGCGCGGGCGAGCGGCACGCTGAGCGGTGGCGCCGCCACGATCGACGGGCGCGTCTCCGCCGGCCGCGGCGCCGAGGTGACGGTGACCGGCGCGATCCCCGTCGAGCCCGGCGGCGCGCTCAACCTGAAGGCCCGCGGCACCCTCGACGCGGCGCTCGCCAACTCGCTCCTCAGCACCGGCGGCCAGCGCGTGGCCGGCCGCGTCGCGTTGGACGCCGGCGTCACCGGCACCCTCGCGGCGCCGCGGGTGGAGGGCGCGGCGACGCTCTCGGGCGGCAGCCTCACCGATCCGCTCAACGGCATCCGCCTCACCGACATCCAGGGCCGCGTGACGGGACGCGGCGACGCGATCCAGATCGAGCGCCTCACCGCCGCGACCCGCAACGGCGGGCGCATCGCCATCGACGGCCGCGTCGCCGTCGAGCCGGCCTCCGGCTTCCCCGGTTCGCTCCGGATCACCGCGGACAAGGCCGAACTGGTGTCGAGCCCGCTGATGACGGCGGTCACGAGCCTCAATCTCGCCCTCTCCGGCCCGCTCGCCCGCACCCCGAAGGTGTCGGGCCGGGTCGATGTGGTGTCGATCGACGTGTCGGTGCCCGACCGGCTCCCGGCCACCGTCCAGCCGCTGCCCGGCATCCGCCACGTCAACACCACGCCGGAAATCCGCGAAAGGCTGGCCAAGCGCGGCGAGCGCAAGGCGCAGATCGCCGCCGCCAGCCGCAAGAAGGCCGCCGCCCCGTTCGACGCGACCCTCGACGTGCTGGTGAGCGCCCCGAACCGCATTTTTGTGCGCGGGCGCGGCATCGACGCCGAACTCGGCGGCGAGTTGCGGGTGACCGGCTCGTCCCGAAATCCCCGCGCGAACGGCGATTTCGAGATGCGGCGCGGGCGCCTCAGCCTCGTCGGCCAGCGGCTCGACTTTTCCCGCGGCCGCATCGCCTTTGCGGGCGACCTCGCCCAGCCCGATCTCGACTTCATCGCCGAGACCAAGGCCGGCGACGTGACGGCGCGGGTCGCCGTCACCGGCCCGGCCTCGCAGCCGGTCTTCGCCCTGTCCTCCGATCCGAGCCTGCCGCAGGACGAGGTGCTGTCGCGCATCCTGTTCAAGAAGGCGGCGGGCGGGCTCTCGCCGTTCCAGGCGCTGCAACTGGCCCAAGCGGTGGCGCAGCTCTCCGGCGGAGCCGGGGGGCCGGACGTGTTCGAATCCGCCCGCAAGGGCCTCGGGCTCGACAGCCTCGACGTCTCGACCGGCGCCAGCGGCGGCCCGGCGGTCGGCGCCTCGCGCTACATCAACGACCGCATCAGCGTCGGCGTGAAGGCCGGCGCCAAGCCGGCCGACACGGCCGCCACGATCAACTACGACGTCACCCGTCGGATCAAGCTCAACGGCGAGGCCGGCAGCGACGGCCGCACCGCCGTGGGCGTCGGCGCCGAGTGGGAGTGGTAGGGGCGCGTTCCGTCCCATCGCGCTTGGGATGACGGGCAGCACCGACGCGAGGTCGATTGGGTTTCGATGAAGCTCTACCTTCATTCCGGGGCCGAGCCACGGAACCCGGACACGGAGGGGCGCGCCGGAGGCGTGCGATCCACCCGTGACGCGACGCCAAACGGAGCGTTGTGACCAGTCGTGGATTCCGGGTTCGCCTGCGGCGCCCCGGAATGACGGCGGAGGAAACGGCGTACCGGCCGATGGTGGAAGCGCCGCGCGGGATGTGGCTCCCCCGCGATATCACCGTGGTGCCCAGCGGGGAGACGGGATGCGCGTCATCCCGGCGCGATCGAGCCGGCGCCGCCCTACGGCTCCTTGAACCCGTATTCCGGCACGCCCTCGTCGTTGCCATAATACTTGTACGGCAGGAACTTGCCCGAGAGGTTCATCTTCACCCGGTCGCCCTTGTTGTTGGGCTCGCGCTCCATAGTCATGTTGAAGTCGATCGCCGACATGATGCCATCGCCGAACTCCTCCTGGATCAGCTCCTTCCAGGTCGTGCCGTAGACCATCACCAGCTCGTAGAAGCGGTAGATCAGCGGGTCGGTCGGCGGCATCGCGGGAATCGAGCCGCGATAGGGCGCCTCGTTGAGCATCCGCTCCTCCGCTTTCGTCAGGCCGAACAGCTCCGCGGCCTTGGCGGCCTGGGCCTTGGGGAGCTTCATCTGGCCCATGCAGGCGGCGGTGATCAGGATCGGCGAGATGCCGCCGATCTCGTCCTGGATGTATTTCCAGGTCCAGCCCTTCTCGCGCTTGATGTCGAGCAGCTTCTCGGTGAGGTCTTCGCGCTTCATGGGGTCCCGTGCTTCTCGCTGATCGCGTGACACGGGGCCGGCTCGCAAGCCGCGCGCCAGACGGCCGCTTTCGCGGGCAGATGCGCTTCGGGGCGGCGATCTGCCCGGGGCTTGAGCGTCAGCCGGTGGCCTCGCGGGAGCGGGCCAGCGGACGTGCCTCTGGATTGGGCAGCTCTGCCCCCCGTTCCAGCGTCGCCACCGACAGGCGCCGCCCGCGCCCGCGCAGCGCATGGCTGCCGAGGCCGCGGGCCGTGATGCCTTTCGGCAGGTGCGGCAGCCGGGCAAGCAGGTCCTCGGAGATCAGGGTATCGACGCCGAGCGGACGGCACAGCGACTCGGTCCGGGCGACGACGTTCACCGCGTCGCCGAAATAGGCGATCTTGTGCCGGTCCACCCCCACTTCCGCCGTCACCACCGGGCCGCCGTGCAGGCCCGCGCGCAGGCGCGGCACGGTGCCGAAGCGCGCCTCCCAGGCGGCGGCGTCGGCCTCGATGCGGTCGCGCACGGCGAACAGGCAGGCGACGCAGCGGGCATCCTTGAGGCCGCGCTCCATCGGCCACGTGATCATGGCGAGATCGCCGATATAGTCGTCGACCGAGCCGTGGAAGCGGCGCACAGGCTCGGCCAGGGTGGCGAAGACCGCGCTGAGATATTCCTGCGCCCGCAGGTCGCCGTGGGTCTCGGCGAAGGCGGTCGAGCCGACCACGTCGAGGAACAGGAAGATGCGCTCCTCCTCCACCGGGCGGTGGTAGCGCCCGACGAGGAAGTTGATGAACACCTCGCCGCCGATGAGGTCGCGCATGCGGATCACGAAGACGAGCAGCGCCGAGACCGCGAGCGCGTAGGCCAGCACGCGGGGCGTGGTGCGCACCGCCTCCAGCAGCGGATCGGAGGTGAGGCCGAGCAGCCAGACCACGAGCCCGCCCAGCGCGTTGCCGGCCACGATCATCGCCACGTAGGAGAGTTCGGCCGCCACCACGTAGAAGCCCGCGGGCAACCGGCGGATGCGCGCCTGGAGGCCGGCGAGCAGCACGCCCCGGTCGAAGGCGAGCGCGGCGATGCCGACGCAGAGGCCGTAGGTGAAGCCCGCCGCCGGGCTCGCGCCGCCTGCGAAGATCACGTTGTAGAGCAGGCCCGCCCCGCCGGTGGCGAGCAGGATCAGGAACCAGAACCAGCGATGGTGCGGCAGCATCAGGCGCGGCTCCGGCATCCGGCAGGGGGCACGCCCGGCCGGTCCGCGCCGACCGGGAGGCCTGGGGCGCGACGGTCGGGCAGGGGGGAGGACACGGAGGCTCCTTCTTCGAGACAGGAGGCGGGGCCGCGACGCGGCGCCACGCGCTCCCGTGTCATCCAAGGCTCATGCCCGCAACATGGCGCGAATGTGGCACGCCGCCACGCCGACGCGACACCCGGTGCGATCGGGAGAAAGGCGCCGGAGCGCTCGGGGCGATCCGGAAAGGACGAGGCTACTCGCCGAGCCCGAACAGCTTCTCGAGGAAGTTCCGGTCGTCCTGGCTCGGCCCCTGGCCGCGCCCGCCGGGAACGGGTCGTGGCGGCGGAACGGAGGCGGTGCGGTCCGGCTCGCCGATGAGCGCGCCGATCAGGCCACCGGGGCCTTCGCGCTCGCCCGCATTCGCGACCTGCGGCCGGGCACGCCAGCGGTTGAGGCCGGGCAGGCCGACCGGCTTGTCGGCCTTGAGCGCCACCGTCATGTAGCTCTTCCAGATCTCGGCGGGCAGGCTGCCGCCCGACGCCTTCTTGGTCGGCTCGCCGTCGTCGTTGCCGAGCCAGATTCCGGTGACCAGCGTGCCCGAATAGCCGATGAACCACGCATCGCGGAAATCCTGGCTGGTGCCGGTCTTGCCGGCGAGGTCCCAGCCGGGGATATCGGCCTTCTTGGCCGTGCCCATGGTGAAGACGTCGTGCATCATGGCGTTCATCATGCCGACGGCGTTCGGATCGATGACGCGACCGAGCCCGCCCTCGCCGCGCTTGTACAGCACCTTGCCGCCCGCCGACTTGATGCCGGCGATGACGTATGGGATCACCCCGGTGCCGCCGTTGGCGAAGGCGCAATAGGCGCCGACCATCTCCAGCGGCGTCACCTCGGAGGTGCCGAGCGCGATCGAGCCGTTGGCTTGAAGCGGCGACGAAATGCCGAGACGCTGCGCCGTCTGCACCACCGCCTTGGGGCCGACCTCCTGGCCGAGCCGCACCGCCACCGTGTTGAGCGACTGCGCCAGCGCCTCGCGCAGGGTCACGGCGCCGCTGTAGCTGTGCGAATAATTCTCCGGCGCCCAGTTGCCGATGCGGATCGGCGCGTCGTCGCGGACGGAATCGGGGGTCAGCCCCTTCTCGATTGCGGCGAGGTAGACGAACGGCTTGAACGAGGAGCCCGGCTGGCGCTTGGCGGTCGTCGCCCGGTTGAACTGGCTCTGCGCGTAGTCGCGCCCGCCGATCAGCGCACGGATCGCCCCGTCGGGCCGCATCGAGACCAGCGCGCCCTGCGCGACGTTGTAGCGGGCCCCCTTGGCGTTCAGCTCGTCGGTGAGCGCGCGCTCGCCGGTGGCCTGCAAGCCGGCATCGACGGTGGTGGAGACGACGATGTCGTCCTCGAACTTCGGCAGGAAATCGTCGAGCACGTCCATCACGAGGTCGGCGACGTAGTTCGGCGAGCCGCCGCCGCGGGTCGAGGCCGGCCGCGCCGGCTGCGCCAGCGCCACCTTCACGTCGGGGGCCTTGGCGAAGCCCAGCTCCTCCATGGCGGCGAGCACGTGGGCGGCCCGCGCCTGCGCGGCCTTGAGGTTGCGGTTGGGCGCGAGCCGCGACGGCGCCTGGACGAGGCCGCCCAGCATCGCGGCCTCGGCCAGGGTCACGTTCTTGGCGGGCTTGCCGAAATAGCGCTGTGCCGCCGCCTCGACGCCGTAGGCGCCGGCGCCGAAATAGACCCGGTTGAGGTAGAGTTCGAGGATCTCGTCCTTCGAGTATTTGTGCTCCAACCACAAAGCCAGGATCGCTTCCTGGATTTTTCGCGATGCCGACCGCTCCGGTGTCAGGAACAGATTTTTCGCGAGCTGCTGCGTCAGCGTCGAGCCGCCCTGCGCCAGCCCGCGCCGGGTCAGGTTCTGGGTGATGGCGCGGGCGATGCCGACCGGATCGACGCCGAAATGGTCGTAGAAGCGCCGGTCCTCGATCGCCACGAAGGACCGCGGCAGGTAGGGCGGCAGCTCCTTGATCGAGACGACGCGCCCGCCGGTCTCGCCGCGGTTGGCGAGCAGCGAGCCGTCGCTCGCCAGGATCGCGATGTTGGGCGGGCGCTTCGGGACAGCCAGTTGATCGATCGGGGGCAGTTGCGAGGCGTGGTAGGCGATGAGGCCGGCCAGCGCGATGACGCCCCAGATGCCGAGCACGACCACGCCGTGGACGATCCGGCCGAGCCAGGAACGGCGACGCCGCGGCGGCTTGCCCCCACCGCCGCCGGGCGATTTCCGCCGCGCGGCCGGGCGCGGAGCCGCCTTGGCGACGCCCCGCTGAGCCCCGCCGCCGGTGCGGTCGCCGCGCGACAGGCGCACGTCGAGGCGCGCCGGATCGCTCCCTTCCGGGATATCGAAGCTCGGTTCGCTGCGGGGTTTGCGTCCGCCTGTCTTCGCCATGCGATCCATGCGTGGGGCTTAAGCGATCTCGGCGAGATCCCGCACCCGCTTCCGTTCCGGTTGGGGACCTTCGCGCCTCGCGGCGGAGCGGTTCCGTCATCGTTTCCGCAGCCTAAATGCGGCGGGTTTAAGGGGGTGTTAACTCACCCGAGCCACCGCCGCCCCGGCGTTGACCGGTCGTCGGCGGGTCTCTGCCGTGCGCTCACGCTTCACCGCTGGCTGGCCGGCAGCAGCCGGCGGCCGACCTCCCGCGGCGGTTCGAGGTCGGCCAGCGCATCGTGGTGCAGCAGCCGCACGCCGGTGGTGCCGGCGAGTTTTCGCGCGGCCGGGGTGAAGCCGGCATTCGAGACGACCGCGGCCATGTCGGCCGACCAGTGCAGGGCGGCGGCCGCCGCCTCCTGCACCGCGGCATTACCGACGGGGCGGCCGTAGCGCTTGCACTGGACCACGAGGCGAAAACCCTCGCGCTCGGCGATCACGTCGCAGCCCTGGTCGCCGCTGGCCTGCGTCGGCCGCGCCCGCCAGCCGGCCTGCTGCAACAGCTCGGCGCAGTACCGCTCGTAGGCGATGCCGTCCTCCGGGCTGTCGTCGGTCTCGGGCAGGGCGTGGCGGCGGGCGACCCGCTCGACGATCTCCGCCATCTCCTCGAATCGCGCCTCGGCGTAATCGGAAAAACCGCGCGCCTCGATCCGCGGCATCAGGGTACGCTCGACGAAGTAGTCGCGCTCCCGCAGCCAGCCGTCCTCGATGGTGTTGCCGTAGGCGTCGATGAAGCGCTCCTGCCGCCGCCGCAGGGCGAGCGTCTCGGCATGCCGCCGGCTGACCCGGCGCACGAGGGCGCGGAAGCGCCGCGGCCGGTCGAGGCGGTGGATCAGGATCGCGAGGCAGGCCGCCCCCGTGGCCGCGAAGGCGGGCGCGCCGTACCAGAAGCCGGCGGACGAGCCGGCGACGAGCGTCCAGAACAGGCGGACGGCAAGGGGCGACCGGCCGGACATCGGGGCTCCTGAAGGGGAGCCGGGCGCGCGGCCCGGCGGGAGCCGCGACTGTTCGGGGTCAAGGGTTGCCCGACCTCTAACGGGCCGAGCGGCCGGGGCAGGGCGCCGGGGGATCGCCTGTGGACAATCCCGTGCGGGGTCGCGCCTCAGCTCTCGCCGCCGGGCGGGTTCTTGCCCGGCCATTTGCGGCGCTGCTGGCCGAGCCCCATCGTCCGGGCGAGCTCGGAGCGGGTCTGGGCGTAGCTCGGCGCGACCATGGGATAGTCGTCCGGCAGGTTCCAGCGAGCGCGGTACTCGTCGGGCGAGAGGTTGTAGCGCGTGCGCAGGTGGCGCTTGAGCGACTTGAACTTCTTCCCGTCCTCCAGGCAGATCAGGTAGTCCTGCTGGATCGAGCGTTTGATCGAGACTGCGGGCGTCGGCGCGGATGCCTCCGGCTCGGCGGAGCGGCTCGCGAGCCCGGCCAGCGCCCCGTGGACCGCCACGATCAACCCCGGAAGCTCCGCGGCCGCCAAAGAATTGTGCCCGACGAAAGCCGACACGAGGTCGACGGTGAGCGACACGTAGTCGTCGTCGGGGCCGTCCTCCAGAGACATCCTCAACAACCCCCCTGTTAAACACCCGAACGCCGCCATCGGCCGGCGTCATCAGGACGACGCGGCCGTTGACGGAGACGAAGTCACTGCGTGATCGACTGACGATTAGCCGTCGATTGAGCAATTCGCAAGCTGGATTTCGTGCGCCAAATTGAATTCAATTACATCGGCCACACGGTATAACCCACTTCTCCAAAATCAGGCCCTTACGAGTCAACGGCTTAGGCTTTGTCACGCGTTCCCGCAGGCCGCCGCGCCGCCACCGCGCGCGTCAACCGTTCCACTCGGCCGTCACATGACGGTCGGTGGCGCCGTCTCTATTTCGGGCGATTGGAGCAATGCCGCATCGACGACCTGCTCAACGGCCGGCCTTGTCCCGCGGGCCGTAGGACTTGAACCGCTCGACGGTCTCGGCGACCTCGGCGTCGGACAGGACGACCGGCGTGCCGATCTGAAGCGCCAGGGCGTATTGGCGGCACAGTACCTCGACCTCGACGGCGAGCCAGAGCGCCTTGGCGAGGTTCGGCCCCGTGGCGATCATGCCGTGGTTGGCCAGAAGGCAGGCGCTGCGCCGGTCGAGCGCCCGCAGCGCGTGTTCGGAGAGCGCCTGCGTGCCGTAGGGCGCGTAGGGCGCGCAGCGGATGTTCGCCCCGCCCGCCATTGCGATCATGTAGTGCACCGCCGGGATCTCCTGCCCGCAGATCGCGAAGGCGGTGGCGTAGGGCGGATGGGCGTGGACCACGGCGCCGATCTCGGGCCGGGCCGCGAGGATGTCGCGATGGAAGCGCCATTCCGAGGACGGTGCGAGCGGGTGGTCGTAGCCCCCGTCCATGTCCATCTCGACGAGATCGTCCGGGCTGAGTTGCTCGGCCGGAATCCCCGAAGGCGTGACGAGGAGGCGATCGCCCCAGCGCACCGAGACGTTGCCCGAGGTGCCCTGGCTCAAGCCGAGGGAGAGCAGGCTGCGCATGGCCTCGACAATGGACTGGCGGGTCGCGAACGGGGCCACGCGCATCTCCTTTTGCTCGCGATTAACGGTGCTCGGAACGACCGGCGGCGGGAACCTCTTCGTTCAGGTCCCGTTAGGTCGGCGATGGATAGCTTGGCGGCATAACAAATATTCAGGGGTGCGTATCGATGCAAAACGCTTGGATGAGCCTGGCCGACCTCGCCGACGCGCGCGGGATTTCGCTCACCGAAGCCCGCGCGCTGGCCGATCGTGAGCATTGGCCGAAAGTGTTCAGGCTTCACGACACGTTCGTGCTGGCGCCGCGGTGCGCGGCGTAGGACGAGATTGCCGCAACGCCGGCCCGGTGCCCAGGGCCGGCCTTGTGGTGTAACCCGTCGCCGACCGGTCCGGGGTTCGGCGCGCCATGAGCACATACCGTTTCGAGACGCTGCTCGCTCCCCGCCGGATCGCGGTGGTGGGCGCCGGAGATCGCCCCGGCTCCGTCGGGCGCGCGATCATCGACGGGCTGCGCGCCGGCGGCTTCTCGGGCGAGGTGGTTCCGGTCCATCCCCGCGAGTCCAGCGTCGACGGCCTGCCCTGCGTATCCCGCCTCGCCGACCTGCCCGCCGCCCCCGACCTCGTGATGATCGCCACGCCGCCCTTCGCGGTGCCGGACATCGTGGAGGAGGCGGGCCGCGTCGGCGCCGCGTCGGCGGTGATCCTGTCGGCCCATCTCGGCCAGGGCGAAGCCGCGCCGCTGGGCGCCGCCCGCGCCTCGGCCCGGCGCCACGGGTTGCGGCTGATCGGCCCCGAAAGCGTGGGCCTGAGCGTGCCGGCGCAGGGCCTCAACGCCAGCCTGCTCGCCCGTCCGCCGACATCCGGCGACCTCGCGCTGGTCTCGCAATCCGGCACCGTCGCCTCGGCCATCGCCGAATGGGCCGGGCGGCGCGGCGTCGGCTTCTCGGCGGTGATGACGCTGGGCCGCTCGGCGGACGTGGACGTGGCCGACTGCCTCGACCACTTCGCCGAGGATTTTCGCACCCGCGCCATCATCCTCTCGCTCCACCACGTCGCCGACGCGCGCAAATTCCTGAGCGCGGCCCGCGCCGCGGCCCGCGCCAAGCCGGTGGTGGTGCTGCGCACCGGACGCCATGACGGGCTCGACCGCGCGCCGACGACCCATACCGGGGCCCTCGCCCGGCCCGGTGCCGTCTACGAGGCCGCCTTCCGCCGCGCCGGCCTCCTCGCCGTCGACGGGCTCGACGCGATGTTCTCGGCGGTCGAGACCCTGGGGCGCCAGCGCCCCTTCCCCGGCAAGCGGCTGATGATCGTCGCGAACGGGCGCGGCATCGGCGCGCTCGCCGCCGACGGCCTCGCCGACCGGGAAGGGGCGTTGAGCGCCCCCTCGGACGAGACGCTGACGAAGCTGGAGCCGGTGCGCCACGGCGCGCAGGCGAACCCGCTCGATCTCGGCATCGACGCGGTGCCGCGCGACTTCGCCCGCGCCCTCGAACCCCTGCTCGCCGACCGCGGCAGCGACGCCCTGCTGGCGATCCACGTCCCGACGGCGCGGGCCGGCTCCCGCGAGGTGGCGCAGAACGTGGCCGACGCGGTCGCCATGGGCCGGGCCGCCGGGCGCCGCAAGCCGGTCTTCGCCGTCTCGATCGGCGAGGACGAGGCGGTCCGGTCGATCTACGGGCGGGCCAAGATTCCGCTCTTCGCCACCGATGCCGACGCGGTCGAGGGCTTCCTGCATCTCGTGCGCTACCGCGAGGCTCAGGACGACCTGATGCGCACGCCGGATTCGCTGCCGCGCGACTTCTCCCCCGACATCGACGCCGCCCGCGCCGTGATCGAGCGGGCGATCCGTGAGGGCCGGACCTGGCTCGATCCGGCCTCCGTGGCGTCGTTGCTCGCGGCCTACCGCATCGACTCGGTGCCGAGCACGCTGGTCCCCGACCCCGACGGCGCGGCGGCCGCCGCGTGGCCGCTGATCGCGGCGGGACACACGGTGGCGCTCAAGCTCGTCTCGCCCGACGTGGTGCACAAGTCCGAGGTCGGCGGCGTGCGCCTCGGCCTCACCTCCGAGGCCGACGTGCGCGCGGCGGCCGCCGCGATGATCGCACGGGTGCGGGCCCAGCGGCCCGATGCGCGCATCGCCGGTTTCGCGGTGCAGCCGACCGTGCGCCGGGCGCAGGCGCGGGAGCTGATCGCGGGACTGGCCGAGGACCCGGTCTTCGGCCCTGTCGTCGTGTTCGGGCGCGGCGGCACCGCGGTCGAGGTGATCGACGACCGCGCGCTGGCGCTGCCGCCCCTCGACCTCGCGCTCGCGGGCGAACTGATCGGCCGCACCCGCGTGGCGCGCCGGCTCGCCGCCTACCGCGACGTGCCGGCGGCCGATACCGACGCCATCGCGCTCACGCTGGTGAAGCTCGCCCAGCTCGCCGCCGACCTGCCGGCGGTGCGCGAACTCGACATCAACCCGCTGCTGGCGGATGCCGACGGCGTCGTCGCCCTCGACGCGCGGGTGCGGATCGAGGCCGAGACCGGGCGCGAGCGCCGTCGCGGCAACTGGCACCCCCGCTTCGCGATCCGGCCCTATCCGGCCGAGTGGGAGCGCCGGCTGGTGGCGGGCGACCGGCGCGTCCTCGTCCGTCCGGTGCGGCCGGAGGACGAGGCGATGTTCCGCGCCTTCTTCGGGCAGGTCGACGCGGAGGACGTGCGCCTGCGCTTCTTCGCCCCCGTGCGCGACTTCAGCCACGCCTTCCTGGCCCGGCTGACCCAACTCGACTATTCCCGCGCCATCGCCTTCGTGGCGACCGAAGAGGGGATGGACGAAGCCCGGCGCATGCTGGGCGCGGTGCGGCTCCACGCCGACGCCAACCACGACCGGGGCGAGTTCGCGATCCTCGTGCGCTCCGACATCAAGGGCACCGGGCTCGGCATCGCCCTGATGCGGATGATGATCGACTGGGCGCAGGCCGACGGCATCGCCGTGATCGAGGGCGACGTGCTCGCCGAGAACAGGGCGATGCGGGGCGTCTGCCGCCAGCTCGGCTTCGCGGAGCGGCCGGCCCCGGACGAGCCGGGCCTCGTCAAGGTGACGCTGCGGGTGCCGGAGCGGACTCAGTCCTGAACGGCACGGGCCCCGCGGCGAATGCAGTCTCGAGGCCGGACCCGCTCTATACGGGATCCGCGGTCACGTGCGGGCGAAATCCTCGGCGGGCCTTTTCATTTGCCGATCGAGTCTCTATCGCGGCTGCGGCATGTCGAACGCGCCGCGAAAGCAGATCTTGCTCGTCACCTTCGGAAGCCGCGGAGACGTGCAACCGATCTGCCTGCTCGCCCAGGCGCTGGCCGAGGCCGGCCACGCGGTGCGGGTCGCGACCAACGCCGATTACGCGCGCACGGTCGCGAGCTACGGCGTCGCTTACGTCGATGTCGGCCTCGCCTTCGCCGAGACGTTTCGCGAGGCGTCGTTCGAGAAGGCCTTCCTGGAGCGCCACCGCCGACCGCTCGCCCTGCTCGGGACGGTGCGCCGCTACGGCGAGCGGATATCCGGCCTGATGCCGAACATCCTGCATCGCGTGATGGCGGAGGTGCACTCCGCCGACCTCGTGATCTACACCACCCTCGCGTGGTTCGCCGGCGCGCTGGCGAAGGAGGCCGGCATTCCGTCGGTCTACGTCGCCTATCAGCCGGTGGAGCCGACCGGCCGGTTCTCCTCGGTGCTGCTGAGCGGGCGGGATTTCGGCGCGCCGCTCAACCGGCTCTCCTACGAACTGATGCGCGGCGCCTCGCTCCTCACCTGGGGCGCCGTGCGCCGCTTCCGCCGCGACACCGGGAAGGGCCGTCTGCTCCGCCCCTGGACCTCCCCGGTCGGGCTCGCCCTGGCGCACGCGCACCAGATCCGCGCCTACAGTCCGGTCCTCGCCGGGCCGCACCCCGGCGCGGGTGCGACCGAGACCGGTTTCTGGCTGCGCGACGCACGTCCCGGCGAGGCGCTGCCGGAGGCGGTCGAGCGCTTCCTCGCCGAGGGTCCGCCGCCCGTCTATGTCGGGTTCGGCTCGATGCTGTGGGGCGCCCGGCGCAACACCCGCATCGTCATGGAGGCGCTTGCGCTCTGGGGCGGCCGGGCGATCGTCGCGACGGGCGCCGGCGGCCTCGCGCGCCCGGATTCCACCCCGCCCAACGTGCTCTTCGTCGGAAGCCTGCCGCACGCCCTGCTGTTTCCCCGGGTCGCAGCCGCGGTCCATCACGGCGGCGCGGGCACCACGGCGCAGGCGCTCGCCAGCGGGCTGCCCTGCGTGATCCTGCCGGTCGCCTCCGACCAGCTCTTTTGGGGGCGGGCGGTGGCGGCGCGGGGCGCCGCGGAAGCGCCGGTGCCGATCACCAAGATCGACCCGGCGACGCTGGCCGCCCGCATCTCGCGCGCGACCACGGATTCGAGCATGCGCGAGGCCGCCCGCCGGCTCGCCGTCGGCATGGCCCGCGAGCCGGGGCTACCCGGTGCCGTCGCCCGGATCGAGACGATGCTCGCATGACGGAAGAGGCCGCCGACCCTCTCGGATCGGCGGCCCCGGCGACAGGTCGGAACCGGATGGATCAGTGACCGCTCTCGGTCGCGTCGCGGGTCGACTCGTAGAGGAACCACGTGCGCTCCTCGGACTGGTCGATCCACTCCTCCAACAGGCTGGTGGTCGAGACGTCGTTGGCCTCGTCCGTGATCGCGTGCAGCTCGCGCATGTTGGCGGTCAGCGCCTTGTTGTCGTCCCGCAGCTCCTTGAGCATCTCGAGCGGGCTGACGTAGTCGGCGTTGTTGTCCTGAACGCGCTTCAGGCCCTCGGCCTGACCCAGCGAGCGCAGCGTGGTGCCGCCGATCTTGCGGGCGCGCTCGCCCACCGCGTCGATGATGCCAAAAATCTGCTCGGACTGCTCGTCGAGCAGCAGGTGGTAGTCGCGGAAGTTCGGGCCGCTGACATGCCAGTGGAAGTTCTTCGTCTTGATGTAGAGCGCGAAGAGATCGGACAGCAGCACGGTCAGGCCGTGAGAAATCTTCGTCACGTCCTCGGGGTTCAGGTCGGTCGGGGTGTTGAGCCGGTCGCTGGCGACGCGCAGCTTAGCCTTGGCCATCGGATAATTCCTCGAAACTGTTCACGACATGCGGCCGGCGAATACGATGCACCGGCGCTCATCGGGCAGAAGCGGGGATTCGAGGCGATTGTTCCGGCACGCATGGCAGCCTCCCTGTGGACGGGACGCCGCGCCGCAGGTCTTTTGGCTGGGCTGTCAGGTCCGTCCGCCGACGAGGCCGGGCGGCATCAGAGCGGGCTCGGCGTCGGGCGTGCGCTCGACCGGCGGCGCGGGCTTGCGGATCGGCGTCTTCGGCGCGACGGCAACTGCAGCTGGGGGCGCGACGGGAGCTGCGGCGGGCTTCGCGGCTTCCGGCTTGGCGAGGGCGGGGCGCGGCGGCGGGACCGCGTCGGGCTTGCGCGGGGCCGGGTTCGCCCGCGGCGTGATGGCGCCCGTGGTCGCCACGTCCGGCGCCGTGGCGGCGGCGGGCGCGGGGCTGTCGAGCCCGTAGATGTCGTCGCGGAAATGCACGCGCCCGTCGGAGGTCGCGTAGCCGGTCAGATACACGAAGGCGACCGGCGTCGGCTTCACCAGCTTGATGTCGCGGCGCTCGCCCGTGGCGATGCCGGTCTCGATCTCGATGGGTCCCCAGACCGAGCCCGGCCCGTTCGGCCCCTCGGTGCCCTGGAGCAGCCACGCGGCGAACTCCTTCACCTGCCCCACCCGGACGCAGCCATGCGAGTGGAACCGCACCGAACCCGCGAACAGCGATTTCGAGGGCGTGTCGTGCATGTAGATCGCGTGGCGGTTCGGCATGTCGATCCGCATCTGGCCCAGCGAATTGTCGAGGCCGGAATCCTGGCGCAGGGTGTAGTTGGCGGCCTTCTCGGTCGACCAGTCGATCGTCGTCGGATCGACCTCGACCCCGCCCGGACCGAGGATGCGGATGCGGTTCTTGGCGAGATAGCCCGGATTCTTGCGCATCGTCGGGATGATCTCGTTCTTGATCACCGAGATCGGCAGGGTCCAGGTCGGGTTGAGATTCACGTCGGTGATGCGGGTTTCCACCACCGGCGTCTGCTTGTCGGTCTTGCCCACCACCGCGACGAAGCGGCGCGTCACGGCGCCGTTCTCCACCGCCTCGACCGTGGCCGACGGGATGTTGACCGCGACGTAGCGCTCGCCGAAGGCGAAGTTCGAGCCCATCAGGCGCTGTGCCGAGGCGCGGAGCTGGCGTTGGCGCACATCCGCCGGCACGTTGAGCGCATTGAGCGTCAGCCGCCCGAAGATGCCGGCATCCGGCAGGCCGTGGCGGGCCTGGAACGCCCTGACGGCGGCGACCAGCGGCGGGTCGTAGCGGTCGGAGGGCGGCGCGTCGGCGGGAAGGTCGCCGGTCAGCGTCAGGTGATGGCGGAGCGACGGGATCGCCGGATGGCTGTCGCCGGGCTTCGGGGCGAAGTCGGCGGGCAGTGCCTTCCAGCCGCCGGCCTCGGCGTAGATCTGATAGCGCTCGGCGGCGCGCATCGTGTCCATGAAGGTCTGCGCCGTGTAGGTCGGCAGCGGGTCCTCCGAGACGCGGGCGTAGACCGTCGGCGGCAGCTCGCGCGACACCTTTTTGACGGGTGCGCCCTCTACGGGGGCGGCTTCGGCCTTCTCGGGTGCAGGCTTCGGCTCGGGCTTGGCCTCTGCCTTCGTCTCGGGTTTCGGCTCGGCCTTGAGTTCCGGCTTGGCCTCCGCCCTGCCCTCGGCCCGCGGCTCGATCCGCAGGTTGATCTTGGAATCCACCGGTTCGGCCCGCAGCGGAGCGGCGAGCAGGAGGGCCAGCGCGGCTGCGGTGCCGCCGAGCAGCCGGGCACGGGGCAAGCCGCGCGGGGCACAGGAAACGCCGCGCGGAGCGAAAGTAACATGCGGCATCGCGGATCTCGTCGGGGTCACGGCGCGATTGTCGGCCGCGTTGGTTACCATCTCCCTGCGCGCGGCCGTTCGCGACTGTGCCGCGACGCGCCGTCCCTCGCGGTGGTGCCCGCGTCCGGGATGTGCAAAACCCGGCTCACCGGCCGCCCCGCGAGACCCCCGTGAGCAAAGCCCGCCCCTCGGAAAAGACCCTGCTGACGCCGGAGCGCCGGCCGGACGACGCCGATCAGTCGATCCGCCCCCTCAGCCTGTCCGAGTTCATCGGCCAGCGGGCGGCGCGCGCCAACATGCAGATCTTCATCGAGGCGGCGAAGAAGACGGCCCAGGCCCTCGACCACGTGCTGTTCGTCGGCCCGCCGGGGCTGGGCAAGACCACGCTCGCCCAGATCGTCGCCCGCGAACTCGGCGTGAACTTCCGCTCGACCTCGGGGCCGGTCATCGCCAAGGCGGGCGATCTCGCGGCGCAGCTCACCAATTTGGAAGAGCGCGACGTGCTCTTCATCGACGAGATTCACCGCCTCAACCCGGCGGTGGAGGAAATCCTCTATCCGGCGATGGAGGATTACCAGCTCGACCTCATCATCGGCGAAGGGCCGGCCGCCCGCTCGGTCAAGATCGAGCTGCCGAAGTTCACGCTGGTCGGCGCCACCACCCGCGCCGGCCTGCTGACGACGCCCTTGCGCGACCGTTTCGGCATCCCGATCCGCCTCGAATTCTACGAGATCGACGAGCTCGAACTCATCGTGCGCCGCGGCGCCCGCGTGCTCGGCCTCGGCATGTCGGAGGAGGGCGCCAACGAGATCGCCAAGCGGGCGCGGGGCACCCCGCGCATTGCCGGGCGCCTGCTGCGCCGGGTGCGCGACTTCGCCATCGTCGCGGACGCGCCGATGGTGACCCGGGAGATCGCCGACCGGGCGCTGCAACTCCTCGACGTCGATCCCGTCGGCCTCGACGTCATGGACCGCAAGTACCTGACGCTGATCGCCGCCTCGTTCGGCGGCGGGCCGGTCGGCATCGAGACCATCGCCGCCGCGCTCTCCGAGCCGCGCGACGCCATCGAGGACATCATCGAGCCCTACCTGATCCAGAAGGGTTTTGTGCAGCGCACCCCCCGCGGGCGGGTGCTGACCCCGCACGCCTTCCGCCACATGGGTTTTGCCGAGCCGCGGCGCGATCCGGCGACGCAGTTCGGGCTGTTCGGCGGCTCGGACGATCCGGAAGCCTGAGGCCGATGCCGGTGCGGATCACCCGCCGGTCGGTGCTGACGGGGATCGGTAGCGTCGCGCTCGCCGGCCTCGGCACGGGCGCCTACGCCGTCGGCATCGAGCCGATGCGGCTCGTCGTCACCCGCTACGCCCTGCGCCCGCTCGGGCCCTGGTCGGCGGGCTTCACCTTACGCATCGTCGCACTCGCCGACCTCCACGCCTGCGAGCCGTGGATGCCGCTCCCGCGGATCGCGGGCATCGTCGCCACCGCCAACGGGCTCGGCGCCGACGTGGTCGTGCTGCTCGGCGACTACGTCTCGGGCATGAACGCGGTCACACGCTACGTGGACGCCGCCGAGTGGGCGCCGGTCCTCGGCGGCTTGAAGGCGCCGCTCGGCACCTACGCCATCCTCGGCAACCACGATTGGTGGGAGGACCGCACGGCGCAAACGCGCGGCGCCGGCCCGACCATCGCAGGCGCGGCGCTCGCGCGAAACGGCATCCGGGTGCTGGAGAACGAGGCGCTGCCGCTGACGGTCCGCGGCCAGACATTCTGGCTCGCGGGGCTCGGCGACCAGCTCGCCTTCCTGCCGAGCCGCAAGCGCCGCGGCGCGGCCGGCATCGGCCTCGACGACCTACCCGGCACGCTGGCCAAAATTCCCGACGGCGCACCCGCGATCCTGCTGGCGCACGAGCCCGACATCTTTCCCAACGTGCCGCCGCGGATCGCCCTGACGCTGTCGGGCCACACGCATGGCGGGCAGGTGCGCCTGTTCGGCCGGGCGCCGGTCGTGCCCTCGCGCTACGGCGCCCGCTACGCCTACGGCCATGTCCGCGAGCAGGCCGACCTCATCGTCTCCGGTGGCCTCGGCATGAGCATCGCCCCCGTGCGGTTCGGCGTGCCGCCGGAAATCGTCGTGGTCGATCTCGGCGACGAGGCGGCGTGAGTCGCATGCTTCAGAAGCATGGCTCATCGGAACTCAGGGCAAGGCGGGAATTGCCGTTGGCCTGAGACCCCTCGCCGGAGCATCAGCCTGCCCCAATTCAAGCCACTGAAGAAAAACACGTTCGCCTCACGACGGTCTGGGATCGTACGAACGGCCACGCTCCCCTGATCCCGTGATCACAGGTTTGTGTGCATGCGGAACACGCAGGACGCACACCGGTTGGGGGCCCGACTGCGCGCTCCGTGAGCGCCGGCAAATCAACACCAGACAAAATCTTCGAAGGAAGACCCCGCCATGAAGTCGACCGTGCTCGCCGCCCTCGGCCTGTCCGTCGCCGCCCTCGCCACGCCTGCGCTCGCACAGGACGCCCTGCCGCTGCGCATCGGCGCCGACGCGCCGATCGGGGCCGCCGCGACCTCGACCCCGGAATTCCGCGCCGAGGCCCTGCGCTCGGACGCCGCCAGCATCGAGGCGAGCCGCATCGCCCTGGAGCGCTCCCGCAACCCGCGCGTGCGCAACTACGCCAACCGGGTCCTGACCGAGCGTGAGGCCACCACCAAGGCGCTTCTGCCGCAGGGCACCTCGCTCTCGGCCACCGGCCGCGTCGTCCCGGACAACCAGGGCATCGAGACCCGCCTCGACAACCCGGTCGGCCTCGTGCTCGCCCCGGTGACGATTGCCGCCAACATCGGCGCCGGCATCGTCGGCGGCGTGCTCGGCGGCGTCGGCCTCGTGGACAACAGCCCGGCCGAGCCCGGCCGCCGCGTGGCTCTGGGTCCGAACGGCCAGAACCGCCTGGAGCGCCTGCGCGCCGCCCGCACCGCCCGCGAGTTCGACCGCACTTACGTCGATCAGCAGGCCCGCTCCGACGCCCGGACGCTCGCCCTCTACGACGCCTACGCCCGCAACGGCGATAGCGCCGCCGGCCGCACCTTCGCCAACGAGGCGCTGCCCTACATCGCCGACGAGCACGCCCACTCGGCCAGCCTCGCCGGCAGCATCGGCGGCTGATTCTTTTCGGATATACGGACGACGGCAGGGCCGCTCCTCGGGGCGGCCCTTTCGTCATTTCACACGACCCCCGCCGTCATTCCGGGGCCGCGGAGCGGAACCCGGAACCCACCCGTGATGCGCGGCCATACGAGGCGTCGCGGCCAGTCTTGGATTCCGGGTTCGCCTACGGCGCCCCGGAATGACGGCGTGAGCGAAGAAGAGACACCGTGCGTCCGGTCGCTCTTCGATAATGGACCCGTTAAACCGAACCACAACGTAGCGGAGGCTCACGGACCCGTATGACCTCGACGCCTCCTGCCAACGCCCACCGCCTGCCGCTGCGCGTCTACTACGAGGACACCGACTTCTCCGGCTTCGTCTATCACGCGAGCTACCTGCGCTTCATGGAGCGGGGACGCACCGAATTGCTGCGCGGCCTCGCGGGCGACCAGTCGGAGATGCACCAGGAGGGCGCCGGCATCGTCTTCGTCGTGCGCAAGATGAATCTCGACTTCCTCAAGCCCGCCCGCATGGACGACCTGATCGATGTGGTGACGTGGTCGAGCGAGCTGCGCGGCGCCTCCATGCATCTCACGCAGGAAGTGCGGCGCGGGGACGACACCCTGGTGCAGGCCGAGGTCGTCGTCGCCTGCGTGCGCGACGGGCGGGCGATCCGGCTGCCGGAAGGCCTGCGGGCGGCGCTGTCACGCACGCACCGCACCATCGCAACCGTTCCTTAACCCTGACAGGTGTTGAAACGACCCTCGATAACGGCGGTGCCGTGCCCCGAAAGGGCGCGACCCAACCTTTCTTTCGACAGATTCGCGAGTGATCTCAAAGCCCATCACTCCACGGATCGGTCGGGCAGTCCGGCGCGCAGCGGCGCGGCCCTGACGACGCGAGGGATCGTTCGATGACGCCAGCCGACGCGATGCACGCCGCCCCCGCCGTGGACATGAGCCTGTTCGGCCTGTTCTGGCAGGCCCACTTCGTCGTCAAGCTCGTGATGGTCGGGCTGCTCGGCGCCTCGATCTGGTGCTGGTCGATCATCGTCGACAAGACGCTGCTGTTCCGCCGCGTCGAGGCCGAGATGGACGCCTTCGAGGAGGCGTTCTGGTCCGGCCGCTCGCTCGAAGAGCTCTACCGCTCGTTCAACGACCGCCAGCCGACGGGGCTGGGCGCGCTGTTCGTCGCCGCCATGCGCGAGTGGAAGCGCTCGTTCGAGGGCTCGGGCCGGCAGATCCACTCGCTGTCGCAGCGGATCGACAAGGTGCTCGACGTGACGATCCAGCGCGAGGTCGAGCGGCTCGATTCCCGCCTGCTGTTCCTCGCCTCGATCGGCTCGGCCGGCCCATATATCGGCCTGTTCGGCACGGTGTGGGGCATCATGACCGCCTTCACCTCGATCGCGGCCTCCAAGAACACCTCGCTCGCCGTCGTGGCGCCGGGCATCGCGGAGGCGCTGTTCGCCACCGCCATCGGCCTGTTCGCGGCGATCCCCGCGGTGCTGGCCTACAACAAGCTCCAGGCCACCGTCTCCAAGTCGCAGTCGCGGCTGGAGGGCTTCGCCGACGAGTTCTCGGCGATCCTCTCGCGCCAGATCGACGAGCGCCTCTCGGTCGCCGCCTGATCCCGCCCGTTCGACAGGAGCCGATCCCATGGCCATGACGCACGGCGCGGGCAACGGCGGCCGCAAGCGCCGCCGCCGCGGACGCCGCGGGACGGGTGCGATCAACGAGATCAACATGACGCCGTTCATCGACGTCGTGCTGGTGCTCCTGATCGTGTTCATGGTGGCGGCCCCGATGATGACGGTCGGCGTGCCGCTCGACCTGCCGCAATCGAAGGCGAGCCCGCTCAATTCCGACGTGAAGCCGATCACGCTGTCGATCCGCCGCACCGGCGAGATCTATCTCGGCGAGATCGAGCTGAAGGACGACGACATCGTCCCGCAACTGATGCAGACCGCCAAGTCCGGTACCGAGGACCGCGTGTTCGTGCGCGGCGACAAGCGGGTCGATTACGGCCGCGTGGCGCAGGTGATGGCGATCGTGACCGGCGGCGGCTTCAAGAAGGTCGCCCTCGTCACCGAGCCGGACAATTAAGGGAGTTCGCGGACCCGTGGCTCTGCGCTGGCCCTTCAAGGAACTCGACCGCCGGGAACCGGGCGTCTGGATCTCGGGCGCCGCGCATGCCGCCGTGCTGGGCGTGGCCCTGTTCGCGGTCGCCGCGCCGGCGCTGCCGGACGCGCAGGAGGGCGTGCCGGTCGAGGTGCTGACCGAGCAGGAATTCTCGGAGATGACGCGCGGCCAGCGCGACGCCGAGAAACCCGAGAACACCCCCAACCGCGCCGATCGCGTCTCGGAAAAAATCGAGGAGCGCGAGCCCGAGAACGCGAAGGTGGATGCGCCAACCGCGCCCACCCGCACCGCCGACGTGAAGGTCGCCTCGGTCGATGCGATGCCGCTGCGCTCCGACACCGCCGACCCGGTGAAGGAGGAGGCCGAAGCGGCTGCCGCAAAGGCAGCCGCCGCCAAGGCGGAAGCCGCGAAGGCCGAGGCCGCCAAGGCGGCGGAAGCCAAGGCGAAGGCGGAGGCGAAAGCCAAGGCCGATGCGACGGCAAAAGCGGAAGCCGCGAAGGCCGCCGCCAAGGCCGAGGCCGAGAAGCGCGAGGAATTGCAGAAGCTGATCGAGCGCGAGGAGGCGGAAGCCGAGGCCAGGGAAGCCGCGAAGGCGGAAGCGAAGGCCAAAGCCGAGGCCAAGGCGAAGGCCGACGCGAAAGCCAAGGCCGAGGCTAAGGCCAAGGCGGACGCGGAAGCGAAAGAAGCCGCAAAGGCGGAAGCCGAGGCCAAGGCGCGCGAGGCCGAGCACCAGAAGCAGCTCGCAGACGCCAAGGCGAAGGCGGACGCCGCCGCCAAGGCCGAAGCCGATGCGAAAGCCAAGGCCGAAGCGGCGGCGAAAGCCAAGGCCAAGGCGATGGCCGACGCGAAGGCCAAGGCGGACGCCGAGGCCAAGGCGCGCCAGCAGGCCGCGCTCGCCGAAAAATTCAACGCGGGCGACATCCGCCAGACGCTCGCCTCGCACGCCGCCTCGCAATCGACCGGCTCGACCGGCCGCGAGGTGCAGCGCACGGCGTCATTGGGCGCGGCCAGCGGCAACGCGCAAAAACTGTCGCCGTCGCTGCGCGACGCGCTTGTCGGCATGCTGCAGCAGCAGATCGAGCGGTGCTACTCGGCCCCGCCCGGCGCGGCGCAGGGGGTGGTGCTGCCGATGCTCGATATCCGTCTGAACCCCGACGGCTCGCTCACCAACGAGCCGCGGATCATGCGCGGCGGCGCCAACGCCGTCGATCAGTCGATCGCCCAGGCGGCGCTGCGCGCCGTGCGGCGTTGCGCCCCCTACAAGATCCCGGCCCAATACGCGCCGTATTACAACGACTGGAAAGCCATCAACGCCGAGTTCGAGTTCTCGCCCGTCTGAGCGCGAACGCCCGGCGCCTTTTCGTTTCCCAGCGAACCTCTTCGGACGACTTCCCATGCCTGGAAAAACCTTCACCCGGCGCGCCCTCCTGCCGGCGCTCTCGGCCGCCCTCGGCGTCCTCGCCCTGGCGCTGCCGGCCGCCACGCCCGCCCACGCCCAACTTCAGCTGCGCATCGGCAGCGGCGCGTTCCAGCCGATGCCGATCGCGGTGGCGGACTTCTCGGGCGACGCCAGCCTCGGCACGCTGGTGGGCAGCGTCATCACCAACAACCTGCGCCGCTCCGGCTACTTCACGCCGCTGGACAAGGCCCGCTTCCCCGAGAATCCGAGCTTCGACGCCGCGCCGAACTTCGAGGCCTGGAAGGGCACCGGGGTGCAGGCGCTGGTGACCGGCCGGGTCGGGCGCGACGCCGCGGGCCGCCTCACCGTCGCGTTCCGGTTGTGGGACGTGGGTTCGGGCCAGCAGATGACCGGCCAGCAATACGGCACCGATGTCGCCAACGCGCGCCGCACCGGGCATCTCGTCTCGGACGCGGTCTACACCAAGATCACCGGCCTCGGGCCGTGGTTCGACAGCCGCGTCGCCTTCGTCGACGAATCCGGCCCGAAGGAGAACCGCCGCAAGCGGCTGATGGTGATGGATCAGGACGGCGCCAACGTCCGCGCGCTCACCGGCGGCGGCGATGTCGCCGTGGTGGCGCCGCGCTACTCGCCCGCCGGCCAGGATATCGCCTTCATGACCCAGGCGACCGGCCAGCAGCCCAAGGTGCAGATGATCGACCTCGAGACCGGCCAGAGGCAGACGGTCGGCAACTTCGCCTCCATGAGCGCGAGCCCGCGCTTCTCGCCGGACGGGCGCCGCCTGGTGATGAGCGTGCAGCAGGGCGGCAACGCCGACATCGTCACGGTGGATCTCGGCTCCAAGGCGCAGACACCGATCACGCAGGGGCTGGCCATCGACACCTCGCCCTCCTACGCGCCGGACGGCAGCCAGATCGTGTTCGAATCCGACCGCGGCGGCTCGCAGCAGGTCTACGTGATGGGCGCCGACGGCTCGAACCCGCGCCGCATCTCCTTCGGCGAGGGCTCGGCCTCGCAGCCGGCGTGGTCGCCGCGGGGCGACCTCATCGCCTTCACCCGCCAGCGCAAGGGCGGCTTCGCCATCTGCGTGATGAAGCCCGACGGCTCGGGCGAGCGGGTGCTGACGGAAGGCTTCCACAACGAGAGCCCGACCTTCGCACCCAACGGCCAGTACGTGATGTTCTTCCGCGACCCCGGCGGCCAGGGCGGCGGCAAGCTCTACATGGTCGACATCACCGGCAAGGTCGAGCATCCGGTGCCGACCCCGAGCTACGCTTCGGACCCGACGTGGTCGCCCTTGCTGGCAGGGCGGTGAGCCGGCGCTCATGGAGCGCTCTGAAAGTCGAAGCGACGGGTGAAGTCAGAGCATGGCCCCGGATGACCTATTTCGGGACCATGCTCCGGGCGGAATCGCCGCCGGATCGCCTCAACCGTATTTCAAAAGAGAATCGTTTCTTGTGCGGTAATTGCACAAGACGAACTCTCGTCCTTGCTGCATAGACGTTGCCGCCGCGCAACAATGATTGGATATCGCAGCGGGTGTTGCAGCAGGACGATTGTCGGCCCGGCCCGCGCCGCGTACAACCTGGGGTCTGTCAACCCGAGACCCCCCATGTCCATCAATCTCGTCAACGTCGGCGACCCGCTCGACACCAGGGCCTACCTGAGCAGCAGTGGCGTCGACGTGGTGGTGCCCCTGAAAGACGGCGGCTACACCATGGTCGTCCGGGAGGCTCCCATCGGCTTCACGTCGTGGCCGAACGACGCCCCGAAGAATTACCTCGTGACGGTTGGGGCGAACGGTGTACCGGTCGGCAAGCCGATCCTGCTCGGCGAGATCAACAACAACGGAGTCAGGATCAGCGACATCGAAATCAAGGCGGCGAAGGCCTTGGCGGATGGCTCGCTGCTCGTTTCTGTCAGCTCGGATTACGGCAGGACGGCCTCGCTCGGAACGGTGAGCAAGTCCGGAGCGATCGAGACCTTCTACTCGGCGCCCCTCCTGAACGAGGATGGGGGCACGGCCTACCCGTCCTCCGGCAACGTCGCCTTCGGCAAGGACAACACGATCGCGCTGGCCCGGATCGCATCGGACAACACCGGCCTCTATCGGACCGTCGATATCCTGAGCCCGGATCGCAAGCTGGTCGCCTCCGTCGCCATCGACCGGAACGTCAAGGCGGATGTGAACGGTTCGACGGAGGTCACGGCGCTGGCCGACGGCCGCTTCCTCGTGACCTGGGTCGAGGAAGCTGCGAAGACGACCGTCGTCAAGGCACAGGTCGTCACGAAGCAGGGCAAGCTGGACGGCTCGGCCTTCGTCGCCGCGCGTGTCGACGACCTGGGCACGCCCGGCGTCACCCAGATCGAACACGAAGTGGCGGCGCTCGCCGATGGCGGCTTCGCGATCACGCTCGAGAGCAGCGAGTCGTACTACGATCCGAAGGATCCAAAAGCCAGCATGGCCGTCCGCGGCAGCATCGAGGGCAAGGTCTGGATCCGGACGGAGAGCGGCGCACTCAAGGCCGGGCCCAGCCACGTCACCGTGGCGAAGGCGGACGCGAAGTCGGATGGCACCTTCCTCAAGGGCTTGGCGGGTTTGTCGGACGGCCGGTACATCGAGATCATCAAGGAGCAGTTCACGACCGCGGCCGGGGGCGCGGAGAGCACGCTGAAGGGGTACGTCTACGACAGCGCCGGAGACGCCACCGGCGAGGTCGTCGATTTCCTCTACGCGTCGAGCGCGGCGGGTCGCTTGACCGCCTCCAACGCCGTCACGGCCCTGGCCGACGGGCGCTTCCTGATGACCTTCCGGAACTCGCTCGCTTTCCAGGGGCCCGACCACGGCACGATCCAAGCCTACGGCCTGTCCACGGCCGGGTTCGTCACGGTGAAGGGGGCCACCGCCGGAGCCGACGTGCTGAAGGGGAGCGCGACCCTCAACCTCGCCGAGTCGATCGATGGCGCCGATGGCGACGACCGCCTCTCCGGCTTCGGGGGCAACGACCGTCTCTTCGGCGGCAGGGGCCGGGACGTCCTCGACGGCGGCAAGGGCGCCGACCGGATGGAGGGCGGAAAGGACAGCGACACCTACATCGTCGATCATTTCGGTGACATCGTCATCGAGGCGTCCAGGTCCGGCGTCGATACCGTCCGGTCCTCGGTCAGCTACGGCCTCACCGCCAATGTCGAGAACCTCACCCTGACCGGTACGAAGGCGATCGACGGCCACGGCAACGCCCTGAACAACGTCCTCGTCGGCAACGCGGCGGCCAACGAACTCATCGGGTTCGGCGGCAGCGACGTGATGCAGGGGGGGGCCGGCAACGACACCTACTACGTCGATGACGCGGGCGATCGGGTGTTCGAGAAATCCGGTGAAGGCACCGATACGGTCAAGACGAGGGTCAGCTACACATTGACGGAAGATCAATCGATCGATGTCTTGAAAACGGACTTCGTCGATGCGGATGCGAAACTGACCCTGATCGGAAACAACCGGAGCAACGTCATCGAGGGCCATCGAGGGTCCGACATCATCAATGGGAAGGCCGGCTCGGACATTCTCAGCGGCGGTGACGACAGCTATATCCGCGATGTGTTCGTGTTCGATACCACGCTCGGAAAGTACAATATCGATCGGATCACGGATTTCAGCACCGGATGGTTCAATGCCGACATGATCCAACTCGACGACGCGATCTTCAAGGGGCTCGCGAAAGGCGAATTGGCGGCGTCGGCGTTCAAGAACACGGCGCGCGGGTCGATCGACGCCGACGACCGGATCCTCTACAATGAGAACACCGGTGCGCTGTCCTACGACGCGGACGGGAGCGGCAAGGCCAAGGCGGTGCAGTTCGCCGTGCTCGGCGAGGTCGGGGCGACGACACATCCGGAACTCATGTCGTACCAGATCTTCGTCGTCTGACGCAGGACATCGCCCGCGCAGTCGAAAGGCTGCCGGGCATCCGCCGAGACCGCGGCGGAAGCGCTCCACAGGTGGGGCTGGTGCGTGTTCGAAGACGTGCCGTGTCGGCCGCTTCTGCGCCCCTAGGGAGTCGCTTCCGTCCGGTGCTCGTATGGGGCCGCTCAGTCCGGGACCGAACTCAATCCCGGGCCTTCGTTGCGGCTTCCTGCTGCGGTGGAGTCATCCCTGTCTCCTCCAGCTTCCGCCAAGAAATCGCGTGCGGAGAGCGCCGTTTCCTGGCCGATGTGCTTGCTGTCGCGAAGCACTTGAGGAGGTTGCGACCGTATTGGCCCGGCGTCAAGACGGAAAAAACGGCCACGCTCTCAAGATATCGTCCTGCGCGCCGCCCGACAGCGAAAACCGTGAGCCGGCAACGACTTGCCGGCCGCACTTTTTTTGCGAGCCGCCCCGTCCGGCCTACCGACCTTCCAGCATGCGGTTCTTCACGAGGTAGCGGATGCCGCGGTCGAAGGATTCGTCGGTGTTGCCGCGCAGATCGACGCTGTAGGCCTGCTCGGGTGCGCTGTTCCTGAGCGGCTTCACGTAGACGTTGATGTTGAGGATCAAATTCGAGACCTTCTGGACCTCGCCGGTGATCGCCGCATCCGCCCCGAGCTTCTTGGCGAAATCGTCGGCGCAACCGTTGCAGGCGCGGAGATCCGAACTGTTCCTCACCGCGTCCCGGACCGGGTCGGTCGAGACGACGGCGTAGCGCCCGCTCTCGGTCAGCAGCGTGCGAAACGTCTCGCTGGTCCGGCGCAGGCGCGCGCGGTCCTCCTCGGTCGGCTCCGTCGGCGCGCCGCGGGCGAACTGGAAATCGAAGACGGCAGCCTTCTCAGGTTCGGCTCGGGCGACCGTGGCGGCGAGACCGATGGACAGACCGGCGGCGGCCAACGACAGGGAATGCATCCGGAAATCCTCCCAACATCGCCCTCGGGTCGGGCGTGGCATCGGGGGGAACGCATCGTCACGCAGCTTTGCTCAAAAGTCGGGCGGACCGAAACAATTCAGCATCATTGTCGGCGCAGGCTTCCAACCTGACCCCGCTTCCTTTCCCCCGAAGGCGGGGCAGGCCGGCGGGCCGGCGCGATGCGAAATCCCCCGGCAGAAGCGCCGGCCCGTCTGCTTCCTCCGACCATGTCGGACCGTTTCCGACCGATCCGCCCGGTTGATACGAAGCGGCGATGATCATGACTCATCGCCGATTGCCCGCGCGACTGCGCGGCGGCGGCCGTCCGCCGGACGCACGGAACAGGACCATCGGTCATGGTCCGTGCAACTTGGTATGACAACCCAAACCGTCATGGCGAGGCGAAGCCGAAGCGATCCAGGGCTCCGCATCCTCCGAAGCGGGCGAACCGCTGAATGAAGCGGCTTCAACGGCACGCGATCCGGAGGTTCCGGCAGCGGGGCGCACTGGATTGCTTCGGCTCCGCCTCGTAATGACGGGGAGGGTCCGAGGCAAGGAGCAACAAAGCCGATCAGATCGCCGAAAAGCCCCGCTGCACCGCCGGGCGGGCCAGCAGCGCCTCGCGCCAGCGGCGGACGTTGGGCAGTCCGTCGAGCGCCACGCCCTGCTTCTCGTGGAACTTCACCCAGGTCAGGCAGGCGATGTCGGCGATCGAGTAGGTCTCGGCGAGGTGCTCTCGGCCGTCGAGCCGCCGGTCGAGCACACGATAGAGCCGCTTGGCCTCCTCGGTGTAGCGATCGACGGCGTAGGGGATCTTCTCCTGCGCGTAGATGCGGAAGTGGTGGGCCTGCCCCAGCATCGGCCCGAGGCCGCCGACCTGCCAGAACAGCCACTCGTCGACCATGACGCGGGCGCGCTCGTCGGTCGGATAGAGACAGCCGGTCTTGCGCCCGAGATATTGCAGGATCGCACCCGATTCGAAGACCGAGATCGGCTGCCCGCCGGGCCCGTCGGGATCGACGATGGCCGGGATCTTGTTGTTGGGCGAGATCGCCAGGAAATCCGGCGCCATCTGCTCGCCCTTGCCGATGTTCACCGGCACGATCCGATAGGGGAGGCCGCATTCCTCCAGCATGATCGGGATCTTCCACCCGTTCGGGGTGCTCCAGGTGTGGACCTCGATCGGCCGGTCCGTCGTCACCGCCATGCTGGCATCCCGGATTGGGGCTCCTGCCGAGGGGCGGAGGCGCCCGCGACGGGCCCGTGCCCGTCCGTCCCGAAGGACGTAGCGCGGTTCGGGCCGGGGGCTCAAGCGCCGGGCCACGCTTCACGCGAACAGGATCGTCGTGCGCAAGCGTAACGGGCGCTTGCTCTTTGATCCCGGATACGGCTGAGATGCGCCCTACGGGCCGCGGGATCGCGAGTCCGGCCCACCGGAGTCGCCCGATGCTGCCTCGTCTCCTCGCCGCCTTCGCGCTCGCGGCGCCGCTCTTCCTGATGCAGGTCGCGCCGACGACCGCCCAGGCCGCCAAGGACGCCCCCAAGGAGACGGCGAAGGAGCCGAGCGTGGCGCAATCGGCGGCCCGCGAGCGGCAGAAGAAGTGCGGCGCCGAGTGGCGCGCGCTGACCGCCGCCGAGAAGACCGCGCAGGGCCCCAAGTGGCCGCAATACTACAGCAAATGCGTCAAGCGCCTGAAGGAGAAGAAGGCCTGACGGCCACGCGCGAGTTGCCCTGCGTGAACCGGAGGCGAGCCGTTCCGGTCGAGAGCCCGTGCGGTCGCGATCGGAAGGCCCGCCGGGATGCTGCGTGAACGCCGTGCCCTCCAGCGCAGTGTGGCGCTCGCCGCGATCCTGCCGGTCGCGGCGGGGCTCTACGGCGTGTTGACCGGCATCGACGGCCTCGGCACCGACCCGACGGCGAACGTCTCGGCGGACAGCCATTTCCGCTATCTCTCCGGGCTGCAGACCGGCATCGGCCTGCTGTTCCTCACCTGCGTGCCGGGGATCGAGGGCAAGACCACCCTGTTCCGCTTCCTCACCCTCGTCGTGGCGCTCGGCGGCCTCGCCCGGCTGCTCGGGCTCGCGCTGACCGGCGTGCCCTCGGTGACGATGCTGGCCGCCCTCGTCGTCGAACTCGGGCTCGCGCCGCTGCTCTGCCTGTGGCAGGCGCGGGTGGCGAACCGCGCCCGCGACGCCGCCCGAGACGGTGCCCTCCTGTCCGAGCCGGTGCGATGAGCCGGTCGGACGCCGGCGCTCGCGGTCCCGGAGCGCACCTCCTCGACGCCGTCGACTGGTGGGTACCGAAGCCCGCGGCGTGGGCCTTCGCGCTTCGAATCTGGCTCGCCATGATGCTGGCGCTCTACGCCGCCTTCTGGCTCCAGCTCGACAGCGCGTCCTCGGCCGTCGTCGGCGTCGCAATCCTGGCCCAGCCCAAGCGCGGGCAGGCGCTGTCGAAGGCGCTCTACCGTTTCCTCGGCACGCTCATCGGCGGCGCGGTGGCGATTTTCTTGATGGCGCTGTTCGCGCAGGACAGGGTGCTGCTGCTCGTCGGCTTCGCGGTCTGGCTGGGGCTGTGCGTGTTCGTCGCCCAGTTCCTGCAGGACACCCGCGCCTACGGGGCGATGCTGTCGGGCTACACGGTGGCGATCATCGCGGTCGCCCATATCGACGCGCCGCAGACCACCTTCGACGCCGCGGTCGGCCGCATCGCCGCGATCACCGTGGCGGTCGTGACGATCACCTTCATCAACGATGCGCTGGCCTCGCCGAGCACCTGGCAGGGCTTGCGCCCCCGGCTCGCCGACGCCTTCGCGGCGGCCAGACGCTTCGCTCGCGAGGCCCTGACCCGGGGCGATCCCGGCCCGGAGCGGACGGCGGCGCTGATCGGCACCATCGCGCCGATGCGGGGTGATGCCGGCGCCATCGCGGGCGAACTCGACGACGGCGTGCACCGGGCCGCGGGCGCCCGCAGCGCCATCGCGGCGCTCTACGTGCTGGCGGCGGCCAGCCGCGCGCTGGCCGCCGCCATGGCGCGTCTGCCCGAGCCCGACAGAATCGTGCGCGAGGCCCACGCGCTCGCCCTGCGCTCGGTCTCGGAAGGCTGCTCGGCGGACGACCTCGCCCGCGACGGCGCCCGCCTGCGCGACCTCGTCGATGAAGGCCTCGGGGGCGGCGAGCGCCCCCTCGACGAGGTGATGGCGCTGCAACGCGCGCTCGATGTCGCCAACGCCGCGACCTTCGCCGAGGACGGATTGCGGGCGCTCGGCGACGGGCACAAGCCCCTGCGCGACGTGGCTTTGCCGACGCATCGCGACTTCCAGGTGGCGCTGCGCGCCGCCTTCCGGGTCGCCATCGCCTTCGGGCTGACCGCCGGATTCTTCGTGCTGGCGGGCCTGCCGCAGACCTCCTTCGCCCTGGTGCAGGTGGCCGCGACCTGCTCGCTGTCCTCGGTGACGCCGGACCCGAAAAAATTCGCGCTCGGCGTGCTGATGGGCATGCCGCTCGCCGCATTCTGCGCCGGCACGATCCTGTTCGTGGTACTGAACGGCAACCAGGGCTTTCCCCTGCTCGCCATCGCGATGGCCCCGGTGGTGTTCCTCGCCTGCTTCCTCTCGCTCAACCCGCCGACCTTCACGGTGGGCTTCATCATGCTGGTCTTCACGCCGGTGATGATCGCGCCCGAGAACCCGCAGAGCTACGATCCGCAGACCTTCCTGATGAACGCGCTGCTGGTGGTGATCGCGGCCGTCATCCTGTTCCTGACGGTCCGGCTCGTCCTGCCGATCTCGCCCTCGCAGCACCGCGCCTTCGCCCTGGAAGAGGCGCGGCGCGACCTCGCCGAGGCGCTGGCCGGCGAGGGCGGCGACGCCACCACGCGCACCAGCCTGAACGCCGACCGGCTGGTCCAGTTCTCGGCCTGGAACTCCGGCAGCGGCGCGGTGCGCCGGGCGAGCCTCCACCACGCCTTCGCGCTCGCCCAACTGGAAGCGGCGGCCGCCCGCGCCCACGCGCAGCTGAGGCAGTTGCGGCATGTCGGGAGCCTGACCGGGCGGATCGGGCGGGCCCGCGAAGCGCTCGCCGCCGGCCGCTCGGACGCCCTCGATACGGCCGCCGCGGACCTGATCCGGGCGGCGGGCGGGGAGGGGCGCGAGGTGCGCCTGATGCTCGCGCGGGCCATCACCGATCTGGCGACGGCCGCGCGCGTTATCGGGCGGCACGGTCGCTTCTTCCGACGCCTCTCTCTTCCGAGTTCCTGAGGACGATGCGCCACGACATCACCATCGGCGGGGTTCTGGTCTCGCCCTTCGTCCTCGACGCGCTTGTCGCCTTCGCGATCCTCGTGGTGCTACGTGTCCTGTTCCGCCGGATCCGGCTCGGCCGCTTCGTGGCCAATCCGCCGCTGGCGGAGGCCGGGATCTATGTCTGCGTCCTCGCCCTCGTCGTGGTGCTGCTGTGAAGAACGACGATGCCCGCCCGGATGCCGGTGACGAGGCGCCGGAGGACGAGCCCCGCCCCGCCGGGCGCGAGGCCGCCCGCTCGGCCGACAGGCCGAAGGCCGGGCGGCGTCTGCGCGTCGGCAAGGTGTTTCGGCTGGCCGCGACCGCGGTGATCCTGGGCGTCGCGGGGCTGGCCGCCGCGGTGGTCTGGCAGTTCTACGTCACCGCCCCCTGGACCCGCGACGGGCGGGTGCGGGTGCAGGTCGCCAACATCGCCCCCCAGGTCTCGGGCTCGATCGTCGCGCTCAAGGTCGAGGACAACCAGGAGGTCAAGGTCGGCGACGTGCTCTACGTCATCGATCCGTTCGACTTCGAGGTCTCGGTGACCTCGGCCGAAGCCGAGGTGAAGAACCGCGAGGCCGACCTTCAGGTCAAGCAGGCGCAGGCTGCCCGCCGCGCGGCGCTTTCCACCGTCTCGACCTCGGTGGAGGAGAAGCAGCAATATGCGGGCACCGCCAAGATCGCCGAGGCGGCGCTCGACAGCGCGAAGGCCCAGCTCGCCCAGGCACGGAAGAATCTGGAGCGCACCCAGGTCCGCTCGACGGTGAACGGGCGCGTCACCAACCTGCTCCTGCGGGTCGGCGACTTCGCCGCGACAGGGACCGCCAACGTCCGGGTGATCGACACCGATTCCTTCTGGATCGACGGCTACTTCGAGGAGACGAAGATGGCCAACATCCGCGTCGGCGCGAGCGCCGAAATGGCGCTGATGGGCTACGCGACGCCGCTCCACGGCACGGTCGAGAGCGTGACGCTCGGCATCTCCACCGCCAACGCCGCGCCGAGCACGCAAGGGCTGCCGAACGTCGATCCGGTCTATACCTGGGTGCGGCTGGCCCAGCGCGTGCCCGTGCGCATCCGCATCGGCCGGGTGCCGCCGGAGGTGCGGCTGGTGGCCGGCATGACCGCGACGGTGGTGATCGAGGACGGCGCGGGCCAGCGTCCGGCCTGGGCCGAGGCCCTGCGCCAGCGCTTCCTCGGCCTCGTGCCCCCGTATCCGGACGCCGGATCGACGCCGAAGTGAGCCATCTCGGCTGCAGTCGAACTGCATATTTTTGCAGCCGATTGCCTCGTTCGACTGCAATTCCGGGCGATTGACGCAATCCTACGATCGCCTTTCCCTCGGCATTACTCCCGTTATCCCAACCTTAACGCTGCCTGCGCTTCATTCGACGGATCGGGCGGTCATCGCCCCGACGAGGCCGGCCGACGATGCGGAGCGAGGATTTCGAGGCGGGCTCTGCCGAGGCGTTCGGCGGCGTCGGCACGCTGCTGCGCCACGCCCTGCGGGCGAGCGGGCAGGCCGGGGACTTCACCCGCGAGATCCGGCGCCAGTCCCTCGGGGTCGATCGCTCGCTCGCCGCGACCCGCGGCAGCGTCGGGCGCGACACCGCCGCCGTGACCGCCGAGCAGCTGCGCGGCGAACTCACCGGTGCCGTGGCCGAAGCCATGAACAAGGTCACCGCCGAGATCGGGCGCATCGGCGAGCGCATCGACGCCAAGGCGGCGGAAGCCGCGCGCGTCGCCACCGCGATCGACGGCATCGGCGCCACCATCCGCATGCTCTCGCTCAACGCCACCATCGAGGCGGCCCGTGCGGGCGAGCACGGGCGCGGCTTCGCGGTCGTCGCGGCCGAGGTGCGGGAGCTGGCCGACCAGACCCGCGAGAGCGCGCGGCAGGTCGCCTCGGCCATCGACTTCTCCGACGTGCGTGCCGAGCTTCAGGCCCTGCGCATCTCGACCGACCGGGCGCTCGATGGACTGGGCACCGCCGTGCGCGCCACCGCCGACCGGATCGAGACGCTGCTCGGCGGCGTCGGCACGGAACTCGCCGCGATCAGCGCCAGCAACGCCTCGATCGGCGAGGCGCTCGGTGCCATGCAGACCTCGATCGAGCGCACCGAGACCAAGGCGCGGCGCGCCCTGGACCTCTCGCTGGAGGGGCTGGAGGCCGCCCGCGGCGGTCCTTCGCCGGACGTGACCCGCCACGGCCTCGCCCGGCCGAGCCCCGGCTTCGACCGGCTCGACGCCGTGCGGGCCCGTGGGCGTCTGCGGGTCGCCATCGAGCCGGCCTTCAAGGGCCTGTCCTTCCGCCAGCGCCAGGGCGGGCCGCTGATCGGCCTCGACATCGAGTACGTCCAGGCCTTCGCCCGCCATCTCGGCGTCGCGCCCGATTTCGTCGAGTGCCCCTGGGACCAGTGCACCGAGCTGTTGGAGGCCGGCGCCGGCCCGGGGGAGGCGCCCGCCGACATCGTCTGGTCGGCCCTGCCGCCGAGCGAAGCCTTCTCCGGCGTCGCCTATTCGCGGGCCTACACCTACCTGCACTACGTGCTGGCGCGCCGGGCCGGCGACGGCCGCATCCGGGGGCTCGCCGACCTCGAAGGCCGCACGCTCGGCGTCATCAACGATCCGAGCGCCTACGCCACGCTCACGAACGCGGGCATCCGCTGGGGCGACAATCTCCATGTCAAAGGCCGCCGCGTCGCGACGCTCGGCAGCCTCGTGCCGATGACCGACCAGGGCCGCCTCCACGACGCGCTGTCCGAGGGCATCGTCGACGCCTTCGCGGTCGACGCCCCGATCATGCACTGGGCCTGCACCCATTCGGACAGCCCCTGGCGCGGGCGTATCGAGATCCTTCCCGGCAACATCGCCCCGGCGCCCTGGTTCTACGCCGCGGCGGTGGCCGACCACCCGTCCTCCTGCCGCCTGCTCATGGCGGTGGACGCCTTCCTCGACCATTTCGTGACGAGCCCGGAGCGCGCCGCGATCGAGCGCCGCTGGCAGGGCGCCCCGGTCGCCGGCACTGCCGGCTACCGCGACGAACCCGGCAACCTGCGGGGCGCAGCCGAACTCGCCGCCGCCTACCGCGCCGCGACCGGCCGCGACCCGGCCCCGCTCGCCGGCGAGGCGACACGGCAGGCGGCGTGAGTCCTTTCGGATCGTTCCATCCGATCCCCTCGTCCTGAGACGCCCCTCACGTGAGGGGCGGAGGAATTCCCTTCGCTGCCGCCCCCTCAGCGCGTGCGACACCTCCGAAATTTCGGTAGACGGGCGGCATGAGTGCCGCTCCCCTCGTCCGCTTCGCCCCCTCGCCGACGGGCTTCCTGCATATCGGCAACGCCCGCCCGGCTTTGCTCAACGCGCTCTACGCCCGGCGCCACGGCGGGCGCTTCCTGCTGCGGCTCGACGACACCGACCGGGAGCGCTCGACCCAAGAATTCGCGCAGGCCGTCGAGACCGATCTCGCCTGGCTCGGGGTCGACCCGGACCTGTTCTTCCGCCAGAGCGACCGCACCGCCCTCTACGACGCGGCCGCCGAGCGGCTGAAGGCGGCGGGCCGGCTCTACGCCTGCTACGAGACGCAAGAAGAGCTGGAGCGCCGCCGCAAGCGCCAACTCGGCCGCGGCCAGCCGCCGGTCTACGACCGGGCTGCGCTGAGCCTCACCGCGGCCGACCGCGCCGCGCTGGAGGCCGAGGGCCGGCGCCCGCACTGGCGCTTCCGGCTCGATCACCGCGTCGTCGCCTGGAGCGACCTCGTGCGCGGCGACAGCCACGTCGATTGCGCCTCACTGTCCGACCCCGTGCTGGTGCGGGCCGACGGCAGCTACCTCTACACGTTGCCCTCCGTGGTGGACGACGCCGAGACGGGCGTCACCCACGTGATCCGCGGCGAGGACCACGTCACCAACACCGGCGTGCAGGTGCAGCTGTTCGAGGCGCTGAATGCCCCCGTGCCGGCCTTCGGCCACCACAACCTGCTGACCACGGCGGACGGGGAGGGGCTCTCGAAGCGCCTCGGCCATCTCTCGCTGCGCTCGCTCCGCGAGGCTGGCTACGAGCCGGCGGCCGTGCGCTCGCTCGCGGTGCTGACCGGCTCGGCCGAGGCCGTGCGCCCGGTCGCCACCCTCGACGAGCTGGCGGCGCTCGCCGACCTCGCCCATCTCTCCCGCGCGCCGGCCCGGTTCGACCCGACCGAACTCGATGGCCTCAACGCCCGCCTCGTCCACGACATGCCGTTCTCGGAGGCCAGCGCGCGCCTGACGGCCCTCGGGGTGCCGGAGGAGATTTCCGAACAATTCTGGCTCGCGGTGCGGGCCAACCTCGCCCGCGTCAGCGAGGCCGCCGATTGGTGGCGCGTGGTGACCGGCCCGATGACCCCGGTGGTCCCCGACCCCGCCTTCATCGCCGAGGCCGCCCGCCTGCTGCCTGACGCCCCCTTCGGCCCCGGCACGTGGAAGGCCTGGACCGACGCCGTGAAGGCCGCCACCGGAGCGAAGGGCAAGGCGCTGTTCATGCCACTGCGGTTGGCGCTGACGGGGTTGGAGCATGGGCCGGACCTGACGGGGTTGCTGCCTTTGATTGGGCGGGAGCGGGCGGTGGAGCGGTTAGAGCATGACAGCCTCTAACCAAGGCCAATGATTTGTATAGTGAAAAGATATTATTTGATACATCAATTTCTGTGACTAAATGTTTTCTAAAATATGTTCATTTAACTTAGAGACTCCAATTACTGAAATAGACACCCGGAACAACAACCGTCCAATTTTTCAAATATTTCAAAAACTTGATCCTCGTCGAATAACAAACACAGCTTAGATCCCGCAAATACTTTCAATTCATTCTGAATCATAAATTCTCTATCTATAAAACAAACAACCCAATTATCATAAATCCAGATTGGCAATTCGAACATATCATTGCGCGCAATTTTGTGACCAGACCTGACACGCATCACTACAGACGGCGCAGCAAGAGCTATAGGTAGGATACCATGTATATGGCAATTGCTTCTTCCCATGCGCCTTATAATTCCAGAATTTTCTTCCACAAATTTGTGGTCGATTTATTAAACGAGACGCTAGCTTCGCAGGCAATCCAAGCTTGAGCTTAGTCCTTCTCACCCAAGAGCACCACCGGCGTTTTTAGAAGCATATCATCCGACACTATCCACTTCAGCCTCGATCAGTATGACATCGAGCATGAAGCTGCCGTCCACTTCCACCTCGAAATACCCCCGCACCGCCGCCGGCGCCCCCGCCTGCAACGCCCGAATCATCGCAACATTCGCCGCCGGCGTTCCCATCCGCGCAACCCAGCTCGAAAACTCCATCCTGACACGCCAGCGCTGAACCGCCCCCGGCACGAAGCCGGCCTGCGTCAGCATCGCGCGCCACTCCGCCTCGCCGTAGTCGCGGACATGCGAGGGGTCGCGCAGGAGTTCCCAGGCCTGGAGATGGGTGTCGAGCAGCGGGGAGCCAGGGTGGATGACATCGACGAGGCCGAGGCGGCCGCCGGGCTTGAGCACGCGGTGGGCCTCGCGCAGGGCCGCCGGGACGTCGGCCCAGTGGTGGGCGCTGTAGCGCGTGAGCACCCGGTCGAAGCTCCCATCTGGGAAGGGGAGGGACTCGACCGCGGCGCGGTGCGTGTCGAGGTTGGTCAGGCCGCGCCGGGCGGCCTCCGCCTCCACCGCGTCGAGCATCGCCTGCGACAGGTCGAGGGCGGTGACCGTGCGGACATGCGGGGCGACCGCGTAGGCGACATGGCCGCCGCCGCAGCCGAGATCGAGCACCCGGGCCTGGGGCAAGTCGCGGCAGAGGCCGGCCAGCGCTTCGAGGTCGGCGCCCGCGGAATGGACGGCGCTGGCGACGTAGTCGGCGGCCCGCGCCCCGAACTGGCGGTCGACCTGGGATTCGTGACTGTCGGATCGGCTCATGGCGGCCTCACGAGAGCGGAAGCGGCGGAAGACGGGTCAATCGAAGGGCGACGAGGAGAGCGGCCACGTAGAGACTGGCAAAGAAACCGGCCACGCCGGACCAGCCGTAATGCAGGAAGAACCAGCCCCCGGCGGTGCCGAGCAGCGACGAGCCGAGATAATATAGGCAGAGATAGATCGCCGAGGCCTGGGCCCGGTCGCTCGACGCGCGCCGCCCGACCCAGCTCGACGCCACCGAATGCGACCCGAAGAAGCTCACGGTGACGACGACGATGCCGAGGATGATGAGGATGAGGCTTTCCGCCATCGTCAGGGCGATGCCGACGAGGCCGAGCAGGATCGCGAGCCACAACACCTTGCGCCGCCCGAGCACGCTCGCGACGTGGCCGGTGAGCGCCGAACTCGCGGTGCCGGCGAGGTAGACCACGAAGATCAGGCCGATCGCCGTCTGGCTCAGCGAGTAGGGCGGATCGAGCAGGCGGAAGCCGATGTAGTTGTAGACGCAGACGAACCCGCCCATCAGCAGGAACGGCGCCAGGAACAGCCACGGCAGGCCGGCATCGGAAAAATGGTGGGTGAAGGTGCCGGGCACCTCGCGCCAGCGCATCCGGTGCGCCCGGAATCGTTGGGAGGCCGGCAGGGCGAACTGGAAGGCGACCGCCGCCAGCAGCGCCAGCACGCCGATGGTGCCGAGCCCCCAGCGCCAGGAGGCGTGATCGGCGATGACGCCCGCCAGCAGCCGCCCGACCATGCCGCCGAGCGCGTTGCCGCCGATCAGCAGCCCCATCGACAGGCCGATGGCGCGGCCGTGCATCTCCTCGCTCAAATAGGCCATCGCCACCGCGGGGAGGCCGCTGGCGGCAAGGCCGGTGAGCGCCCGCAGGATGAGGAAGCCGTGCCAGTCCGGCATCAGCACCGCGGCGATGGTGAGCAGCGCCGAGGCGAACAGGGAGGCGGTCATCACCGGCTTGCGGCCGAACACTTCCGACAACGGGCTGACGACGAGGAGCGCGATGGCGAGCGTCGCGCAGGGCAGCGACAGGGCGAGGCTGCTCTCGGCGGGCGAGACGTGGAAGTTATCGGCGAAGACGGGGAGGAGGGGCTGCACGCCGTAGAGCACGGCGAAGGTGGAGAACCCGGCGGCGAACAGCGCCAAGGTCGCCCGGCGAAAGGCCGGCGTGCCGGCTTCGATCAACCGGGCTTCATCCATGATGCCGTGTCCTCAACGAAAAAACCCTCCCCCCTATGCGGGGGAGGGTGCTTGCGGAGCAAGCGGGTGAGGGGAGCGCGCTTTCCGGAAACGTCGCTCCCCGCACCCGACCCGCTTCGCGGGCCACCCTCTCCCGCGGAGGGGAGAGGGTTGACCGTTGGCGACGTTACTGCGGCGGGGCTGCCGGCTGCTGCCCATCCGCCTGCTGCTGGAGCAGCGGAGTGATGCGACGGACCGTGACGCGGCGGTTGTCGCGGTTGGCTTCTTGCGTGTTCACCTTCAGGTACTGCTCGCCGTAGCCCTGCGTGGTCAGGTTCTCCGGCGGCACCTGGAAGTTCTGCGTCAGCACCGCGGCGACAGACTGGGCACGGCGGTCGGAGAGCGACAGGTTGTCGACCTCCGCACCGACGGCGTCGGTGTAGCCCTCGATCAGGAACACCTCCTGCGGGTTGGCCTTGACCGTCTGGTTGATCGCCGCGGCGATGCTCGACAGGCGCTGGGCCTGATCGGGCGTCACGGTGAACGACCCGGATTCGAACGTGATCGTGTTGATGTCGACGCTCGGCATCCGGGCGCGCAGTTGCGGCGAGTAGCGCACCTGATCCAGGGTGTAGCGCCGGTCCACCGCCTGCACCGGCGGGGCGGAGAGCGCCTGATAGACCTGGCGCTCGTCGGCCCGCTCGTAATCGACGATGTAGCGATCCCGCGGGATGCGGATGTCCGGCGGCGGCAGGTCGACGACGTCCTCGTAGACCGGCCGCGGCGCGCCGCCATAGGCGTTGTTGATCAGGAACACCTCGCGCCCGTCGCTGTAGCGGCGGGAGCGGCGCAGCAGGCGCCCGTCGTCGTCCACCACGGTGACGATCTGGCCGCCCGCCGGGCTGTCGACGTAGCTGTAGACCTCGCCGCCGCGGCGCTCGCTGCGATAGCCGCGACCGCCGTAGATCGTGCGGAAGCGCTCGTTCTCGTCGTGGCGGATGAAGTAGCCGTCGCGGTCGCGCACGATGATGCGGCCCGGCTCGCGGTAATAGGTGCGGCCGTCCACGTCGTACTCGCGCCGGTCGCGCCGGATGGTGTCGTAGTCGCGGATGCGGTCGTCGTCGTCGCGGAACCCGCCGGGGATGTAGGCCGGCGTGCCGGGCACGTTGAAGCGGTCGCGGCCACCGGGCCGGTCGTCACGGCCGTAGCGATCATCCCGCCGGTCGTCGCGGCCATAGCGTTCGTCCCGGTCGCGGCCATCGCGGCCGTAGCGATCATCGCGGTCGCGTCCGTCCCGGCCGAAGCGGTCGTCGCGGTCACGCCCGTCGCGGCGGTCGTCGTCGAGGCGGCCGTCGCGCCCGCCCGGCTGGTAGCCCGGCTGGCCGGGCTGGAGCGCCCCCGGCTGGCCCGGCTGACCCGGCTGCTGCGCGTTCGGCGGCGTGCCGGGCGGCTGCACCGGGCGACCCGGAACGCCGGGCTGCTGGTTCGGGGCCACGGGGCGGCCGGGCACACCCGGCTGCTGGTTCGGCGGCGTCGCCGGGTTAGCGCCGGGCTGACCCGGACGGCCGGGCTGGTCGGCGTTCGGCGGGGTACCGGGCGGCTGGACCGGGCGGCCCGGAACGCCGGGGCGCTGGTTCGGCGGCGCGTCGGCATCGCGCCCGCCGCGGTTCGGTCCGTCGCGGTCGGGCTTGCCGTCGCCGTCACGGTCGGGCCTGCCGTCACGATCTGGCTTGGCGGCGCCCGGCGCGTCGCGGCCCGGACGGTCCGGGGTCGCATCGCGGCCGGGGCGGTCGGGCTTGTCCGGTGTGGCGTCGCGGCCGGGCCGGGCCGGGCCGTCGCGGTCGGGCTTGCCATCACGGTCAGGCTTGGCGGCATCGGGCTTGGCCGGCGCGTCGCGGCCGGGACGATCCGGGGTCGCGTCGCGGCCGGGACGGTCGGGCTTGTCCGGTGTGGCGTCGCGACCGGGGCGAGCCGGCGCATCGCGGTCCGGCGCGCGGTCGCGGGCAGCTGGCGGCGTCGGCCGGTCGGGGCGATCCGGCACATCGCGGTCGGGACGGGTGGGGGCGGCGGGACGCTCCGGCCGCTCGGGGCGATCCGGACGCTCGGGCCTGTCGGGGCGCTCGCGGGCGGCCGGCGGGGCGGCGCGCTCGGCGGGCGAGGGACGCTCTGCGGGCGAAGGACGGTCGGGTCGCTCGGGGCGATCGGGCCGCTCGCGCGCGGCCGGCGGCGCACGCTCGGGCTGGGCCTGCCGCGGCTCCGGCCGCTCGCGCGGCTCGGGGCGCTCGCGACCGCCGCCGCCGCCGCCGGGACCGCCCGGTCCGCCGCGCTCCATCCCGCCGGGTCCTCCGGGGCCTCCCGGCCCGCCACGGCCACCGCCGGGTCCGCCGCCCGGCCCGTCGGGATCGCCTCGCTGCGCCAGTTCGATCCGCCCGGTGGCGGCCTCGCCCAGGGAGCGTGCGAAGGACAAATCCGACAGGAGGAGGGCCGGCAGAATCGTACCGGTCAGGAGCAGAGAGCGGGTGATCCGCATGTAGGACGGCCTCGTGAAACGCGATCGGCGGTTCCGAACAGTGTCGGGCCGATATGGTTCCCGATCACGAGACGTCAAACTTTCAAGTCGAGGCCGGCTCTCCACATCGATCCGTGTGGCGATACTCGCCGCATGGATCGAATAACCGCGCCATCAGGGCGTGGGCGGAACCGGGACGAGGCCGGGGACGATGACGCGGATGGCGCTGCCGCGGGCCTCGCCCGTCGAGCCGGTGGCGTCCGCGGCGGCGGCCTCGGGGGCCGTCGTCGCTACGCCCTCGCGGTTGGCGGCATCGGCGGCGAGCGAGGCCGCTGTCCGGTCGGCGCGGCCGACGAGCGTCAGGCGCACCTTCGGGGCGCGCGACAGCCGCTCGGCGGTCATCGGCGTGACGAAGATGTCGCCCTTGTGCCGCACCAGCATGCTCTCGGCCTTGGCGAGCGACTGCGCCCAGCTCTGCCCCTCCTTCTTGCAGGAGCAGTTCGAGACGAAACTGGTGCGGAACTTGAACGCCGTCGGCGTCGCGGCGTAGGCGCGGCTGCCCTTCAGGGTCGCGGCGTATTTCAGCGCATCGTCGCCGTGCGGCATCGAGTAGGCGAGCGACTCGGTGCCGGGGCAGAGCGCCTGGCACATCTCGTCGGCACCCTCGCGCCCGTCGGGGAGGTTCGCCATCGGGAAGTAGGAACCGTCGCAGGTCTTGACGCAGATCACCTGCGGGCCGCCCCGCGCGGTCTGGGCGCCGCCCACACGGGCCTCCTGGCCGGCCTCGGGCATCACGCCGGAGCAGGCGTTCGACACCGCGGCCACGAGCTGGCGGCGGCGGGCCGCCACCACCTCGCCGTCGCCGCCGCCATAGGTGGCGTTGAGCGAGCGGATCCGGGCCTCGACCGCCCCGCATTGCGGCGGCCGGGTATCGAAGAACAGGAACTTCCCGCCCTCGCAATTGAGGCTGCGATAGTACGATTCGAGCCGCGACACCTCGCTCTGGAGCGCGGCGGCCGTGGAGGCGCTGGCGTTCAGGTTGGCGAGTTCGGTCTTGTAGCGCTGGCACGCCCAGACATCGCCCGCGGCGGCCGAGCCGCCTTGAGCGAGGACGAGGCCTGAGACCGCGACGAGGGCGGCGAAGGCACGGCGAAGCTGCGGTCCGATCAGCGGCATGGGGCGGATGCTGGGATCTCGGGCAGGGGGTCGCGGGAGACGGCCGGGCCGGTGCGCGACGGCTTGAGGCACCTCACACCTGTGTTAGCGCCCCTCGCCGCCGGGGGACAGGGACACCATGTGTTTACGGCCAGGCTTTGAGGGGATTGCGTCGATGATGTGGCTCGGGGGCACCATGGAAAACACACGGATGTTGCTCGCGGCGGCCTGCCTCGCCGCGGCACTGGTGCCGGGGGCGGCCGGCGCCGCGGAGGATCCGGACCGGATCTTCGACAAGTCGACGGTGTGGCGCCCGCTGACGCCCAACGACAAGCTCGTGGTCTACGGCATCGACGATCCCGACGTCTCGGGCATCGCCTGCTGGTACACCCAGCCGGAGAAGGGCGGCATCAAGGGCACGCTGGGGCTGGCCGAGGACGTCTCCGACATCTCGCTCTCCTGCCGCCAGACCGGGCCAGTGCAGTTCAAGGACAAGGTCAAGCAGGGGGACGTGGTGTTCAGCGAGCGGCGCTCGCTGATCTTCAAGTCGATGCAGATCGTGCGCGGCTGCGACGCCAAGCGCAACACGCTGATCTACATGGTGTATTCGGACAAGGTGGTGCAGGGCTCGCCCAAGAACTCCACCTCCAGCGTGCCCCTGGCGCCGTGGGGGACGGAGGCGCCGCAGAAGTGTGCGGACTTCGTGAAGTAGAACATCTTTTTACATCTCACCGCCGTCATTCCGGGGCGCCGCAGGCGAACCCGGAATCCACGACTGGGCGCGACGCCTTCAACAGCCGCGCATCACGGGTGGATTCCGGGTTCCGCTGCGCGGCCCCGGAATGACGGTCGAGAGTTTAGGAAATCCGGGCAGCGATGCCGGACACATCGAGCCTTTGCTCGCGGCCCCTGCCCGCGTCGAGTTGTTCGATGCCTTCCCGCAGCCGCGCCGCGTTCGCGGGGGTGCCGAGCAGGTGCATCGTCTCGCGCAGGCGTTCGAGTTGGGCAAGCGGGATAATCGCCAGATCCTCGCGGTCGCGGCGCGAAACCACGAGTTCGGTGCGGTCGGCCTCGACCCGGTCGAGATGCTCGGCGAGGTGACGCCGCAACTCCGTCAACCCGACCCGAGCCATGGCTGTCCTCCGATCCGCAACCGTTCCGCTGCGGATCGGGCAAAGGCCGCCCGGAGAGGCCGCAAGCGGCGGGCGAGCACCGAAAAAGAATCAGTCCTGGCAGGTGATGCGCAGCGGGCGGGCGGCGGTCGGGGCCGGGATCGGGGTGGCCGGGATGGCGCCGGTATACTCGTCCTGGGCGGCGACGCCGTAATTGACCGCGCTGGCGTAGCCTTGCGCCTCGCACCACGCATTGGCGACCACCTGGCCGCACTCACTCGGGCCGCCGCTGAGGCACTCGCCGACGCCGTAGCCTTCTTCCGCCGGGATCAGGAACGTCTTCTCGACATGCGCGCGGGCCGGAGCAGCCGGTTCGCCGGCGAGCGCCTGGGGCGCGGCCGAGGCCAGGGCGAGGGCGAGGAGGGCGGCGACCGGACGGCGCATGGTGGAAACCTTGTTAACGGGTTCGCTCGGTTGCGGAGTGTTCGGACGGCTCGGTAAACAAATCCTTGCACCGACCGGTCACGGCTGCTTGAGCCGTGACGCGGGGGCGGCCGTTCTCGAATTCCTCACGGTTCTGGGTTAGCTCATGCCCGGACCGGCGACCGTCGCGGCGTTGCAACAGCGGGCGGCTGCGGGTCCGGCGGCAATGTGGCGGCACTTCCCGAGAGGAGCCCGAACACGCTGCGGCGCAACGAGAAACCGAGGACGGCGCCTCGCCGTCGCGAAGGCCGGACGGTTCCGGCGGGACCCCTTCGATGACCCCGATGTTGCGGCTCTACAACACGCTGACCCGCGAGAAGGCGGCCTTCCAGCCGATCGATCCAGCCCATGTGCGGATGTATGCCTGCGGGCCGACGGTCTACGACGCGGCCCATATCGGCAACGCCCGGCCGATCATCGTCTTCGACCTGTTATTTCGCCTGCTGCGCCACCTCTACGGGCCGGGCCACGTCACCTACGCCCGCAACGTCACGGACGTGGACGACAAGATCAATGCCCGCGCGGCGGAGCGCGGCATCACCATCCGTGAACTCACCGACGGCACGCTGGCGCAGTTCCACGCCGACATCCGCGCGCTCGGCGTGCTGATGGCCGACGACGTGAATGTTTCGGGCGAGCGCCCCCGCTTCGTCGAGCCGCGGGCGACCGACCATATCGGCGAGATGCACCGGCTGATCGAGGGGCTGGTGAGCGCCGGCCACGCCTACGTCGCGGAAGGCCACGTGCTGTTCGACGTGCCGTCGATGGCCGATTACGGCGCGCTCTCGAAGCGACCGCTCGACGAGATGGAGGCCGGCGCCCGCGTCGAGGTCGCGCCCTACAAGCGCTCGCCCCTCGATTTCGTGCTGTGGAAGCCGTCAAAAGCGGGCGAGCCGTCCTGGCCGTCTCCCTGCGGGATCGACTTAGCCGGGCGCCCCGGCTGGCACATCGAGTGCTCGGCGATGTCGTGGAAGCATCTCGGCGAGACCTTCGACATCCATGCCGGCGGCATCGACCTGATCTTCCCCCATCACGAGAACGAGGTGGCGCAGTCCCGCTGCTGCTTCGGCACGAGCGTGATGGCCAACGTCTGGCTCCACAACGGCTTCCTGCAGGTCGAGGGGGAGAAGATGTCGAAGTCGCTCGGCAACTTCATCACCATCGGGCAGGTGCTGGCCGACTGGCCGGGCGAGGTGGTGCGCCTCAACATGCTCAAGACGCATTACCGCCAGCCGATCGACTGGACGCTGCGCGGCCTGGAGGAATCCGGCCGGATGCTGGAGCGCTGGTACGACGCGGCCGGCGAGGCCGCGCCGTCGGAGACCGTGCCGGAGCGCGTCATCGAGGCCCTGTGCGACGATCTCAACACCCCCTCGGCCCTCGGCGAGTTGCATCGGCTCGCGGGCGCCGACGCTCCGGCGCTCAAGGCGGCGGCCGGGGTGATGGGCTTTCTCGGCGAGACCAAGGCGCAGCGCGAGGCCGCCCGCGTCAACGCGGCGGGGGTCGACGTCGCCAAGGTCGAGGCGCTGATCGCCGAGCGCAAGGCGGCCCGGGCCGCCAAGGACTGGGCGGCCTCCGACCGGGTGCGCGATGCGCTGGCCGCGATGGGCGTTGCCTTGAAGGACAACAAGGACGGCACCACCACCTGGACGGTGGCGGGCTGAGGCCCCTTACGGCGCCGCCTCGGCCGGCGGCGTCTCCCCGCCCTCTTGCTTCAGGCGCTTGCGGTACTGCATGGCGCCGAAGGGGATGATGCAGAGATAGCCGAGGCCGACCGCGGCGAGCGTCTCGAACGGGAACGAGATCACGAGGCCGAAGGCCACCACCACCACGAGGAAGATCGGCAGCACGAGGTCGCGCGAGACGCGCTTGCCCCAGGTCTTGCCGGAAAAGGTCGGCACGGTGGAGACCACGAGCAGCGCGATGACCAACTCGTAGATCAGGATCAGCACCGTGCTCCATTGCGGGAACGGAACGCCGAGGAAGTGCAGGTAGAGCGGCAACATGCCGGTGAGCGCGCCCGCGGGCGCGGGCATGCCGACGAAGTAGTCCTTCTTCCACTCGGGCCGGTTCGGGTCGTCGAGCATCGCGTTGAAGCGGGCGAGCCGCAGGCACATGGCGATGGCGAAGACGAGGGCGACGATCCAGCCGACCTGCTTCAGGTTGTGCAGGGCGAAGCTGTAGAGGATCAGCGCCGGGGCGCAGCCGAAGTTGACGAAGTCGGCCAGCGAATCGAGTTCCGCCCCGAAGCGCGAGGTGCCCTTGAGCAGGCGCGCCACCCGCCCGTCGATCCCGTCGAGACCGGCGGCGACCACCACGGCCAGCACCGCGGGCTCGAACCGGCCCTCGAAGGCCAGCCGGATCGCGGTGAGCCCAAGGCAGAGCGCCAGGAGCGTGATCATGTTCGGCGCGATCATCCGGAACGGCACCGGGCGGAAGCGCCGCGGGCGGTCGTTGGGATCGGGCGCGAAGGGCGGGAAGAGATCGTCCATGTCGCCTCTTACTCGGCTCGTTCGGCTGCGGTCAGATACGGCGGAAGGCCCGCTCTGGGCCACCCCCGAGATCGGCCAGCACCGTCTCGCCCGCCACCGCCTTCTGGCCGAGGCCGACGAGGATGCGGGTGCCGACGGGGAGGTAGACGTCGACCCGCGAGCCGAAGCGGATCAGGCCGAAGCGCTCGCCGACCTGCTTGGTCTCGCCCGCCGAGACGAAGCCGACGATGCGGCGCGCCACGAGGCCGGCGATCTGCACCACGCCGATCCGCAAGGCTTGCCCGCGATGGGTCGTCTCCATGACGAGGCCGTTGCGCTCGTTGTCCTCGCTCGCCTTGTCGAGTTCGGCGTTGAGGAACAGGCCGGGCGTGTAGTGGATCTGCCCGATCTTGCCGGTCACCGGCACGCGGTTCACGTGGCAGTCGAACACGTTCATGAACACCGAGATGCGCAGCATCGGCTCGTGCGACAGGTCGAGTTCGGGCGGGGGCAGCACGGTCGAGATCAGGTTCACCCGCCCGTCGGCGGGCGACACGATCAGGCCGTCGCCGACCGGCACGACGCGCTCGGGATCGCGGAAGAAGTAGCAGACCCACAGCGTCAGGATGAGGAACACCCAGGCGAAGAACTGCGAGAACAGCCCGGCGCCGACGGTGAGCACGATGCCGATCAGGATGAAGGGATAGCCCTCCTTGTGGATCGGCACGAGCGTCCGGCGGATCGTCTCGATGAGGTCGGTCATGGCTTCGCGGGGTTTTCGGCGTGCGGTTGCCCGCGCCGGATGGCAGGGGCCCGCGCGCCCGTCAACCGGAGGCCTCGTTCGGCGGCACGCCGCATCGCACGGCCGCGAGCGCCGGGACAGCCGCCGGCTCGAACAGGCGGAAGGTGCGCCGCCCGGCCGCCTTGGCGGCGTAGAGGGCGGTGTCGGCCTGCGCGAACAGGTCGCCGGCCTCCGGCCCCGACTCCGCGACCGAGATGGCGACCCCAACCGAGGCGCCGAGGCGGTAGCGCCGGCCTTCGTGGTCGACCGGGCGACCCAGCACCTCGACGATCCGCTGCGCCAGGGCCGCGGCGTCGCTCGGCCGGAGGCGCTCGTCGAGGACGGCCGCGAACTCGTCGCCGCCGAGCCGCACCACGAGGGTGCCCCGGCGACAAGTGCGCATAAGCCGCTGGCCCGCCTCGCGCAGACAGACATCGCCCGCCGGATGCCCGAATGCGTCGTTGATCGCCTTGAAGCCGTCGAGGTCGATCAGGAACAGCGTGCCGACCGCCGTGCGTAGCCGCGCGTCGAAGCGGGCGCGGTTGGCGAGCCCCGTCAGCGCGTCGGTCTCTGCCAGGTGACGGGTGCGCTCCAGCAGCAGGATTTCGTCGGTCACGTCCTGCTTGAGGCCGAACAGCCGCACCGGCACGCCGTCGCGGTGATCGACCGTCGCGGTGAGCCGCAGCCAGCGCTGCCGCCCGTCGGGCAGGCGGATCGCGGCGTCGAGCCGAAACCCGGTCCCATCCGCCAGCGCCCGGTCCCGCAGCCGCGTCAGCCTCTCACGGCACTCCGGCAGGTATTGCGCGATGATGGTGCGACGATCGAGCAGGACGCCGTAGGGGATGCCGAACAGGTCGTAGACGCCGCGGGTCCAGCGCAGGCCGTCATCGGGGAGGCGGCACTCCCACAAGCCCAACCCGGCGGCCTGCATTGCCCGATCGCCGAGGGCGTCCATGTGCAGGGCGTCCTGCTGGGCCGCGATGATGGCCGCCTGGATGCGGAGTTGCAGGCGCAGGCGATCGAGTTCGGCGGCGTCGTAACCTTCGTGATTTCCACCAATCCTCGGAGCGTCGGGCATCGATGAGGACCGTCCGGGTTCGGCGCCGTCGCGGCGGGTCGTCGCTGCGAAGCTTGAGACGACTCAAATGACGATCAACGAGCCGAATTCATCCCCTCCACAGTAGATTGTTCACGTTGGCGTGAACATTCCACCGTACGTCACCCGACCGGCTGCGGTTCCATCGCAGAACGAGCGCCGAGCGCCCGCTCATCCTCGGCGCGCTTGAGCGCCTCCCGCGCCGCGTCCGCCTGCCGCTGCCGGTCCCAGAGAGCGGCGTAGACGCCGCCGCGGGCGAGCAGGCTCGCATGATCGCCCCGCTCGACGACGCGGCCGTGATCGAGCACCAGAATCTCGTCGGCGTTGACCACCGTCGAGAGGCGGTGGGCGATCACCAGGGTGGTGCGGCCCTGGCTGACCCGGTCCAAAGCCGCCTGGATCTCGCGCTCGGTGAACGAATCGAGCGCCGAGGTCGCCTCGTCGAGGACGAGGATCGGCGGGCTCTTGAGGATGGTGCGGGCGATGGCGACGCGCTGCTTCTCGCCGCCCGACAGCTTCAGGCCGCGCTCGCCCACCGGGGTCTCGTAGCCCTCGGGCAGGCTCTCGATGAAGCGGTCGATCTGGGCCAGCCGCGCGGCCTCGCGCACCTCCGCCTCGGTGGCATCCCAGCGGCCATAGCGGATGTTGTAGCCGATGGTATCGTTGAACAGCACCGTGTCCTGCGGGACCATGCCGATGGCCGCCCGCAGGGAATCCTGGCGGACATTCGCGATGTCCTGCCCGTCGATGGTGATGCGCCCGCTCTGCGGCTCGTAGAAGCGGAACAGCAGGCGCGACAGCGTCGACTTGCCCGCCCCCGAGGGGCCGACGATGGCGACCGTGCGGCCGGCCGGCACCTCGAACGAGACGCCGCGCAGGATCGGCCGCTCCGGGATGTAGGCGAAGCGCACGTCCTCGAACCGCACGGTCCCGGCCGGGACCGCGAGCGCCGGGGCACCGGGGCGGTCGGCGATCTCGGGGTTGCGGTCGATGATGCGGAACATGTCGTCGATGTCGACGAGCGCCTGTTTGATCTCGCGGTAGATCATGCCCATGAAGTTGAGCGGCATCGAGAGCTGCACCAGCATCGTGTTGACCAGCACGAAACCGCCGATGGTGGTGCGCCCGGCCATGATGTCCCGTGCGGCCAGCGCCATCACCGCCGTCATGCCGAGGGTGAAGATCACGGCCTGTCCGGCGTTCAGCACCGCGAGCGAGACGTAGGTCTGGGTCGAGGCCTTTTCGTAGGTCGCCATCGAGGCGTCGTAGCGGGCGGTCTCACGGCCTTCGGCGCCGAAGTACTTCACCGTCTCGTAGTTCAGGAGCGAATCGACCGCCTTCGTTGTGGCGTCGGTGTCGGAGTTGTTCATCCGGCGGCGGATGCCGATGCGCCACTCGGTCGCCTTCCACGTGAAGCCGAGATAGGCCGCGATCATGGTCGCGACGACGGCCGAGTAGAGCCAGTCGAACTCCCACGCGAGGATGCCGAGCACCAGGGCGAGCTCGACGATGGTCGGTACCAGCGTCAGCACCATCAGGCGCGACAGTTCCTCGATGCCGTTGCGGCCCCGCTCCAGCACGCGGGTGAGGCCGCCAGTCTTGCGCTCCAGGTGGAAGCGCAAGCTGAGGCGGTGCATGTGCTCGAAGGTCAGCAGCGCGAGGCGGCGCACGGCGTGCATCGCCACTTTGGCGAACAGCCCGTCGCGCACCTGCGTCATCGCCGCCATGGCGACCCGCGACAGGCCGTAGAGGCCGATCAAGACGAACGGCGCCGAGATCAGCCCCGCCGGAACGGCCGCGGGCGCGCTCTTGTCGGTCGCCGCCACCAGCGCGTCGGTCGCCCACTTGAAGGTGAAGGGCATCACCATCGTGGCGGCCTTGGCCAGCATCAGCAGGCCGAAGGCAAGGAAGATGCGACGCTGGAGATCGCCCCGGCCGTGCGGCCAGAGATGGGGCCACAGGCGCCGGTAGGTGGCCAGGAGGCCGGGTCGTTCGAGCGGCGCGGACGCGCTCGGCGCCGCCGGCTCGGATGCGGTTGCCATGATCGGTTCGGGAAGCGGATGCCAGGGTGACGGCCCGGACGCGAGGGCGTCCCGGACTGTCGATCGCCTGCATATAGGCCTCGGCACGCGGCCGCGCATCCGGCGCGGGGACGCATGCTGCCATGAGCGAGCCGCTCAGGGAACGCGCGAGCGGCCGGCGGCACGTCTTGGGACGATCACCTCTTCGGACGATCGCCGTTCCGTGCCGAGCATCCCCTCGCCCCGCGTGCGGTGACGGAGGGAACGGCGGCATCCGGCGAGACACCATCATGCGTGGCCACGCCGACGAAGCGCGGCGAGGGGATCAGGTTCTCTTGGGCGCTGGATTGTCCGCCGCGGCGGGCGCATCCTTCGGCAGCACAAAAATCTGGCCCGGATAGATCAGGTCGGGATCGCGGATCTGCTCCTGGTTGGCGTCGTAGATCACCGTGTAGCGGTTGCCCTTGCCGTAGGTGCGCCGGCTTATCTGCCACAGGCTGTCGCCGCGGGTGATGCGCGCGGTGCTGATCTCGGGCACGAACACGGTGCCGGCACTCGGGCCCGGCACCTCCGCCATCCGCCCGGCCTCGGGCGGCGCGGCGCTCTCGGGCAGCTTGGGCGCGAGGGCCGCCGCCGCGGCGCCGTCGGTGGCGGGTTTCGGCGCACCGACGCCGGTGCCGGCCGCGACGGAGGGCGTGCCGGGCGTCGCCGTGCCGGAGGAGGGGGCGGCGGGCGGCGGGACGGCGGCCGGATCGCCGGCGAGGCTCGGCGCGGATCGGGTCTCGGGCGAGGCCTGCGACGGGGCCGCCTTGGTCGGGGCCGGCGCACTCGGAGAAGTCGGACCCGTAGCACCCTCCGCCGGGCGCGGGTCGGGCCGCTGCGCCGGGGCTTGCGCCGGCGTTCGACCCGTCGGCGAAGCGCCGGGCCGCGGCTCGGCCACGGAAAGACCTCCGGGCCGGGACGCGCCGCCTTGCGCCTCGGCGGCTCCGGCGCCGCCGGGCCGGCGCTCCTGCATCGTGCCCTCTGCCATCGTCGGCGCGGCCGGCTTCGCGTCCGGTCCGGAGGCCGTCGGGCCCGGCTTCGGCTCGCCCGAAGGTGCGGCCGGCTTCGGGGCGGACGGCACGGCGGCTCCCTCCGCCGGCTTGTGGTCGGCAGCTCTGTGGTCGGCAGCTCTGTGGTCGGTCCTGCTCTCCGCCGCCCTGCGGGCGCCGCTCGCCTCCGCGGCCGGCTTTTCCGCGGTCGCGACCCGCGCCGCGCTCTCGGGATAGGTGAAGGACACCTCGGCCCGCCGCCGCACCTTGCCGCCCGCCGGATCGACCGAGTCGACCCGGATCTGATAGGCCCCCGCCCGCACGCCGCGGCCGATGGTGAAGGCGATCCGCCCGTCCGGGCCGGGCCGCCCGGAGGCTACGAGGGTGTCGTTGAGGTAGAGCCGCAAGGTGCTGTCGAGCGGGGCCTGCGCGGTCACGTCGAGCCGGCCGCCGTCCTGCGCGTCGACGCTGACGATCCGCGGCGCCGCCTCGCGTCCGGCCTGGGCCGCCGCGCCGGAAGCCGGCTTGTCCCTGGCGGATTCCGCCGGCCGCGCCGCATCCCGCGTCGGCGAAGCCCCTGCATCCGGGGTCCGTCCGCCGCCGATACCGGTTCCGCCGCCACTGGATTCGGCCCTGTTCGCCCCGGTACGCCCCGCCTCCCGCCGCTCGGCCGGCTTGCCGGACTCCGCGGGCTTGCCTGGGTCGGTCGCCTTCGCGTCCGCTGCCGCCCTGCCGGGGGGCTCGGCATAGGCGGTGGCGGGACGGCCCGCGCCGGCCTCCGGCGCATCGGGCTGCGACAGCACCCGCGTCGGCGCATCGGGAGCGGAGAGGGCGATCAGCGGCTTGGCGTCGCGCTTCTCGGACACCACCACGGTGACGCTCTCCCGACCGGGCAGGGCCTTGCCGTCGGGCGCGAAAGCCCGCAGCGCGATCTCGCTCGATCCGGGGGGCAGGTCCGGCGGCGTGAGGGCGAACTGGCCCGAGGCGTCGGCGGCGGCGCTGGCATAGGGCTTTCCGTCGCGCAGGAGTTCCACCTTCGCGTTCGGCGCGGTGCGCCCGGCGATGACGCTGGCCCCGTCCGGCTCGACACGCACGATGTCGAAGGCCGGCGCGCCCTCGGCCTCGGCGGGCTTCCGCTCCGGGCTTGCGCCCGGTGCCGTCTCCGGACCGGGGGTTTTCCCTTGCGGCGGCGGCGTGAGAGCGGCAAGAGGGGTGCCCGTCTCCGATCCCGCGGAGGGCGGCTCGGCGGAGGAACCGCCCGCCGTGCTGCGCTTGAGGAGTTCCCCCGTTCCAAACAGCGCCACGACCATGGCGAAGCCGCCGAGCAGGCCCGCGAGCGCGAGCACGATGCCTCGCCGCACTTCAGCCGTCATGGCTCACCGACTCCCGCTCGTCCGCCCCGTGGCGGGCCCGCGCGCTCCTCAAGGACCGCCCGTGCCACCGTCGCCAACCCGTCCCATTCCCGTGACATCTTATCGAACATGAGAAGAACACCAAAGCTCCAACCCGCGCCGCACCGGGATTCATCTGGAAATTCAGCAGTTTTCCGCACGTACGGCGCGGCGGCTTCCCGGCGGGGGGGCCTGTGATGGAGCGCCTCACCTCGGTCTGCGTCTATTGCGGCTCGGGCTTCGGCGGCGATCCGGCCTTCACCGAGGCCGCCCGCACGCTGGGCACGGCGCTCGGCCGCGAGGGCATCGGCCTCGTCTACGGCGGCGGCAATGTCGGCCTGATGGGCACGGTCGCGCAGGCGGCCCTGGAGGCGGGCGGCCACGTCGTCGGCATCATCCCGGACTTCCTGAAGTCGCGCGAGCGCATGCTCGACGCGATCCAGGAGACCATCGTGGTCTCCGACATGCACACCCGCAAGCGGCTGATGTTCGACCGCGCCGACGCCTTCGTGGCCTTGCCCGGCGGCATCGGCACGCTGGAGGAACTCGTCGAGCAGATGACCTGGGCGCAGCTCGGCCAGCATTCCAAGCCGATCCTGCTGCTGTCGGTGAACGGCTTCTGGGACCCGCTGATCACGCTGCTCGACCATATGCGCGGCCACGGCTTCATCCGCGAGGGGCTCGACCTCAACTACCTCGTCGGCGACGATCCCGGCACGGCGGTGGAGATCCTGCGCCGGGCGCTCGCGCAGGCGCAGCCCGCGCCCCAATCCGAAGCCCTGATCGCCAAGCGCTTCTGAGCGGTGCCCGGGTCGACCGAGCCATGAACGCCGGGACGGACGCTGTGACTCCGCAGAGGCTCTCCGGCCCGCACCCGCACCGCGATCCTGGCGATGACGGTGTGCAAGCGTGCCTCGAACGTGGCGCGCCTGGACCGATCGGGCCTGATCCCGGCGGACAACCCGTTCGCCAAGGTGGGGCTGTCATACATCGAAGCGCACCCGGCCAGTGAACCAAGACGAACTGATGCGCTTCGTGCGCGCGGCCGACGAAGGCGGGGAGGGCTCACTCGGCACGGCGGCGATGATTGCGTTCTTCTGGCTTAAGCGACAGGAGGACATCCTCGCGCGCCTCTCGTGGGGCCATTACCGCCCGGCCGACACCCCGGAAATCGCTCGCGTGTTCCACCACAAGACGGGCGAGCTCGTCGAGGTGCCGCTCTACGACACCGACGGCACCGCGCTGTGACCCGAACTGATGCAGCGGCTCGACGCCGCCCTGCGGCGCCGCACACTCATCGTCACCCGCGAGCAACTGGACCGGCGGCAACGGCGAGGGCGCCGAGGCCGATCCGACCGACCACAGCTTCGCGCGTCGAGCGGCCACCCGACCACCGCAGCCCTCCTGCGCTACGCCCAGGACACGCCGAAGCAGAGGCAGGCGGGCATGCGGAAACGGCTGGAGGCGAGAACGAAGAGGAAATACGCGTCGCAACGAACCGCTGACCCCATGTCGCAATGGTCGCGGTTGGTGCTGTCTACGTGCCTGGGATATTTGGTGGGCGCACTAGGGTTCGAACCTAGGACCCGCTGATTAAGAGTCAGCTGCTCTACCAACTGAGCTATGCGCCCGTCGGCTTCGTTGCGGAAGCCGGACCGCCGGGCCACCAATCCCTTGCGGTGGCGGGCAATTAGCAACGCTCGGGGCGGCTGTCCACCCCGCCGGTCGAAGATTTTGCCGGGAACGTGTGCGGTCGGCATCCGGCGGCACCGCGAAGGAGGAGCGGGAGAACACGCGACGCGCGCGTGACGGGCGACGCCGTCTCGGCTACGACGCGAAGCATGAGCGTGCGCCCCTTGCGAATCGGAACCCGCGGCAGCCCCATGGCGCTGGCGCAGACCGGGATGGTCCGTGACCGGATCGTCGCGGCCAATCCCGGACTGGAGACCGAGATCGTCGTCGTCTCGACGGTGGCCGACCGCATCCTCGACCGGCCGCTCTCCGAGATCGGCGGCAAGGGCCTGTTCACCAAGGAACTGGAACAGGCGCTGTTCTCCGACGCGATCGACGTCGCGGTACATTCCATGAAGGACGTGGAGACCTGGCTTCCGGATGGGCTCGTCATCGCCTGTATCCTGGAGCGGGACGATCCGCGCGACGCCTTCCTCACCGCGGGCGCGGCCACGAACCTTTCCGACCTGCCGGCCGGATCGCGGGTCGGCACCTCGTCGCTGCGGCGCGGGGCGCAGGTGCTGATGCACCGGCCGGACCTCCGGATCGTTCCCCTGCGCGGCAACGCCAACACCCGCATGCGCAAGCTGGAGGCGGGGGAATGCGACGCGACGCTGCTGGCGCTCGCCGGCCTGCAGCGCCTCGGGATGGAGGATGTCGCCCGCTCCGTCCTCTCGGTCGAGGAGATGCTGCCCGCGGTGGCGCAGGGCGCGCTCGGGATCGAGTGCCGGGCCGGCGACGACGCGATCCGCGCCCTGCTGGCGCCGGTCGCCTGCACCACGACCACGACCGCGCTCGACGCGGAGCGGGGCCTGCTCGCCGAACTCGACGGCTCCTGCCGCACGCCCATCGCCGCGCTGGCGCAGGTTCAGGGCGAGCGGATCAGCCTGGACGGCCTGCTGTTCCTGCCGGACGGCTCGCGGCACTGGGCGGTGCGCCGGGAGGGCGCGGCCTCCGACGCCGCCGCGATCGGGCGGGAGGCCGGCGCCGAGCTGAAGCGGGCAGCGGGCGACGTGTACTTCGCCCATCTGAAGTAGCGGACGGCCGGAAAGGGAGGGCGGTCAGGCCAGCGAGCGCTCGATCGCCTCCTCGTCGCAGACCACCCCGGCGGCGCCGGCGAACTCCGCCTCGCCGACGGGGGCGCGAACCGCCGGGCAGGCCTCGGGCGAAAAACTCGTCATGAACGAGCGCATCACGTGGGCGACGCCGGCCTCGGTGACCGTGCGCTGGTCCTCGTCGTAGTAGCGCCCGCCATGGCTGTGGCTGGTGACGATCTCGTAGGACGGGAAGTAGACGAGCCGCGGATCGCCGCGCTCGCAGACCTCCCCCGCGGCGGCGCGCAGGACCGCCTTCGACCGGGCGTTCGCCACGAGGACGTGGTGCGGGAGATAGGTCGCCGCGAGCGGCACCGGCGAGACGGTCACGATCACCCGCGCCCGCGCGTTCACGCTCCACAGCCGGTCGAGGAAGCCGGAGAGATCGGCGATCACCTCCGCGGTCCCGGCATTGACGAAGGCGATCTCGGCCGGATCGTAGCTCCCGCCCGCGACGCCGGGCGCGAGCGAGAGCGCCGCCCCGTCGGCCCGGCAGCGCCAGCCCTCGGTGAGCCCCAGGGTCACGATCAGCACGTCGAGGGTCTCGAACAGGTCGCGCACCCGGGCGAGATGGCCGTTTCGCGCGGCCTCGACCGCGTCGGGGTCGGAAAAGCCGCCGGGCTCGATGGTGGGGCGGAACGGGTCGACGTACCGCCCGTCCTCCCGCCGCCATGCCCGCAGCGCCGGGGTGAAAGCGCCGAAGGCCCGGTCGAACAGCTGCACGAACTGGCGCGGGCCGTAGAGGTTGCCGTAGCGGGCCGAGAAGGTGCCGAACTGGCGGGCCTGCGCCTCGGCCGGGCTCAGGCCCTCGGGCGCGGTCTCGGTGACGTGATAGCGGAAGCCGCCCCGCGCCAGCGCCTGCGACACGCGCTGGGCGAAGCAGGAGCCGGCCGTGGCGACGCGGTCGGTGCGGGCGATGCGGAAGGCGTCCCGCGGCCCCGGATCGAGGGCGAAGGGCGCCACGCCCGCCACCGCCTTGCGCCAGAATCGCTCGGCCGGTAGATCGCGATAGGGGTTGGACGGCCTCGCCGCGCCTGCGGCTCGCGGCGGCGGGGGAGGCGTCTCGTCAGCTCCGCTCATCGCCCGATCCGCTCCCGTCCATCCGTCCGCGAGAGGCTTGCGCGCCGATTGGCCCCGACGCCCCCCCGGTTGCCCGCACCCGCCTTCTCGCCGCGATCCTGGGCGAGACCGTGGCGCGTCCGCACGTCCGCCCCCGCCCCTTCGCGCTCGTCCGGCCCCCGCATCGCGGTGATCGGCAATTGCCAAGCCGACGGCGTCGCGCAATCGCTGCGGCTGAACCTGCCGGGGGCGCAGGTCGAGACGCTGCCGCTGGCGCGGCTCGCGGGGCGGTTCGGGCATCTCGACCGGCTCGTCCGCCATCTCGCAGGGGCCGACCATGTCTTCGCGCAGTTCTTCCCCGAGGGCTTCGTGCCGGGCGGCAACGTCCACGCGCTGGCCGAGCGGGTGCGCCTGCGGCTGTTCCCGACGATCCTGTTCTCGGGCTTCCATCCCGATCTCGTCCATGTCGGCGACGAGGCGAGCCTGCGGCTCTCCCGGCTCGTCGCCTCGCCGATCGGGCCGTACCATTCGGCCATCGCCCTGTTCGCCTTCCGGAGCGGACTCGGCGTCGATGCGGCCCTGCGGCTCTACGAGAGCGAGGCCTTCGCGCGGCTCGGCTACGAACGGATGTGGGACGCGAGCGCCGAATACCTGTTGCGCACCGCGCGGGACGTCGGCCTGCCTCTCGACCGGGACTTCGCGCGCTGGTGCCGGGCGGGCGTCTTCATGCACACGCTCAACCATCCGCGGCTCGCCGTGCTCGGCGACATCGCCCGGCGCCTCGCCGCGGAGGACGGCCTGCCCCAGCGCGGACTTCCGGTGGAGGCCTACCTGCGCGACGCCCTGGCCGAGGAAGCGGTGTGGCCGGTGCTGCCGCCGCTGGCCGAGCGGCTCGGCGTGCCGGGCTCGACCCTGTTCAAGGGCGACGGGCGGACGGCACCGCCCCGCCTGCTCGACCTGCCGGACTTCGTGGCCGAGAGCTTCGCACTCTACGCGCGCCTGCCGTCGGCGGCGCTCGCCTGCGTCCGCGTCGACGCCTGGGCGGGCGACCCCGACATCCGGGCGCTGTTCGAGGACGCCGCCCGGCGCACGGACCGGGCGGGCGGTTGAGGCGCGGATCAGCCGGCGGCGCGCAGGCCCTCCTGGCTCACCTCGACGGCCGCCATCATGCGGGCGAGCGCCAGGATCTCACGGATCTGGAACGGCTTGCGCACGTAGATGCTGCCCGGGACCGTGCGCCGCTCCAGCCGCGCCGCGGTCGAGGCGTAGATGACCGGGCGGTCGGGATGGCGCTCGCGATAGGCGGCGGCCACGCTCCAGCCGTCGATCAGGCCCGGCAGGTTGATGTCGGTGAACAGCCAGTCGATCGCCGCGCGGCCCTCGCGCAGCATGGTCAGCGCCGCCTCGCCGCTCGAGGCCGCGAGCACGGCGATGCCCTCCTGCTCGCACAAGTTCGTGAGCATCTCGAGGAGCAGATAATTGTCCTCGACGATGAGGACCGTCGGACGTGAAACCATGGCCTTGTTCCGGTGTGATCCGGGCCCATCACAGCGCCGGCCGGTTAAGGATCGATAAACGCAACCGGATCACGGCAAGGAATCGAAAGGCAGGATCGTGGAATGACCGCACTCGAGACGGCACCCGAGTTCGACGCCGAGGTCATGGCCGAGCTCGAAGACCTGTTCGGGCGGCCGCGCCTGCTCGAACTCCTCGGCGCCCTGGACCAAGAGATCGCGGCGCGGCTCGATCCCCCCTCGGGCGATCGGGCCCAGCTCGCCCGCGACGCCCATGTGCTGGTCTCGTCGAGCGGGGCGCTCGCCTTTTCGTCCCTGTCGCAGGCCTGCGCCCGGCTGGAGCATGCCTGCCTGCGCGAGGCCGACGTCGAGGACGCCTTGAGCGACGTCCTCGCCGACGCGGCGCGGGCCCGCACGGCGATCGCGGTCCTCCGCGCGGCTTGACCGCGCCCCTGTTGCTGCAACGCAACAACAATCGTCGAATGTCTTGTCGGGTTCGAGGTGCCGCCGAGGTGCCGCCGAGGTGCCGCATTGATCGGGTGAAAGCTTGAGTGTGCGGACGCACCGGGCCGCAGCGCGGCTGCGGTTACCAAGCCCCGCCGTCAAGGACGCTTAACCATCGACGGATAAACCGTTCGCCATTGAACGCAGCCGGTCCGAATCCCACGGGCCGAGGAGACAGACGATGCCGACACCCGCGCGTATCCGTGGGCTTTCCCTCACCCTGGCTCTGTGCGCGGCCCTCGGGCTCGGCGCCTGCTCCAAGGACCAGAACCTCGCCGACGCCTCGGGCTTCGGGGCGGGCGGCCCGGCGCGCCCGGGCACCGCGCAGGACTTCGTCGTCAACATCGGCGACCGCGTGTTCTTCGAGTCGGACTCGACCGACCTGACGCCCACCGCCACCGCCACCCTCGACAAGCAGGCCGCGTGGCTGCAGCGCTACCCGCGCTATACCTTCCTGATCGAGGGTCACGCCGACGAGCGCGGCACCCGCGAGTACAATTTCTCGCTCGGCGCCCGGCGCGGTCAGGCGGTGCAGGACTACCTCGCCTCCCGCGGCATCGCGGCGGGCCGGATGCGGATGGTGTCCTACGGCAAGGAGCGGCCGGTGGCCGTCTGCAACGACATCTCGTGCTGGTCGCAGAACCGCCGCGCCGTCACCGTGCTCGACAACGGCGCCGGCTCGTAGGCACGAGCCGCGGAAGAAACCGGTTTTGCGGCCGGCCGAGGCTTCTGCTAACGCGGGAACACGGCCGCGAACGAACTGACGATCGGTGCCAGCCCCATGCTCCGCCGCCTTCTCCTCACCGTCGGGCTTGCGCTCGCCTTCGCCGCTCCGGCCATCGCGCCGGCGCGGGCGCAGGACGCCTCCGAGCTGATCGTGCGCCTGAACCGCCTGGAGAACGTCTCCCGGCAGCTCTCCGGCCAGATCGAGACGCTGCAATACGAGAACCGCCAGCTCAAGGAGCAGCTGCGCAAGTTCCAAGAGGATGTCGAGTTCCGCTTCCAGGACGGGAAGGGGAGCGCCCCGGCCCCGGCCGCCAAGCGCGCGCCCGCCGCTCCTCCGGCGGCGGCGCCCTCGGGCGGCACGCCCTACGGCGTCAATCCGGGGGACGGCAAGCCGGCCAAGCGCGGCGACGCCTTCGACCCGGCGCAGAACCCGAACGCGCCGGGCGCGCCGAAGCAACTCGGGACGACCCAGCCCTCCCTGCCGCTCCCGACCGGCGCCATCGCCGAGGCCGAGGCGCCGCTGCGCCGGGCCGGCGTCGAGGAGGGCGATGCGGGCGAGCCCGGCGACACCGACCTGCCGCCGCCGGGCCTCGGCGGGCCGGTCGACATCGCCCCGCCGCCAAGCCGGGTCGCGGCCGCGGAGCCGCCGAATTCGGCGAGCATCGCCGCTACCGGCAGCGACGACGCCCAGGCCGATTTCGACTCCGCCTACGCGCTGATCCGCGAGCGGCAATACGAGCAGGCCGAGATGAGCCTGCGCCAGTTCATCCAGTCGCATCCCCGCGACCGGCTGGTGCCGAAGGCGACCTACTGGCTCGGCGAGAGCTACCTTCAGCGCAACCGCTCCCGCGAGGCCGCCGAGCAGTTCCTCAAGGTCTCGACCGATTACGCCTCTTCGCCGGTCGCGCCCGAGGCGATGATGAAGCTCGGCGCCTCGCTCCACGCCCTCGGCGCCAAGGCCCAGGCCTGTGCGACGCTGGCGGAGGTGGAGCGCAAGTTCCCCGGTGCGGGCGCCAGCGTGCGCCAGGGCGTCGAGCGGGAGCAGAAGCGCGCCCGCTGCGCGGCTTGAGCCCGGCCGACCCCCTCTCGTCCCTCGACGAGCGTCTCGCCCGCGCCCTTGCGCCGGCCCTGGATACGGCGACGGGGCCGGTTCTGCTGGCCGTCTCCGGCGGGCCCGACTCGACGGCCCTGATGCACGCCGCCGCGATCCGAGGCGCGCGGACGACCCCTTTCGTCGCCACCGTCGATCACGGATTGCGCGCAGCGTCAGCCGAGGAAGCCGCACAGGTCGGCCGCCTCGCCGCGCGGCTCGGCCTGCCGCACGCGATCCTGACCTGGGAGACGCAGCGGCGTGACGGCCGCATCCAGGCGGAGGCGCGGGCGGCACGCTACCGGCTTCTCTCGCGTCATGCGGAATCGATCGGCGCCGACCGCATCCTCACCGCCCACACCCGCGACGATCAGGCCGAGACCGTCCTGATGCGGCTCCTCGCCGGCAGCGGCCCGGCGGGGCTTGCCGGGATGCGGCCCGAGCGCCCCTTGAGCGACGGTCTGCGCCTCGTCCGACCCTTCCTCGGCCTCGCCAAGGCCGATCTCGTTGCATACTGCGCGGCGCATGCGCTGCCCTTCGTGAGCGACCCGTCGAACGCCGACGAGCGCTTCGCCCGCGCCCGCCTGCGCCGATTGCGGCCGCGTCTGGAAGGGGAGGGGTTGTCGATTGCCCGGCTGGCGCGGCTCGCCACCCGCCTCGCCCGCGACGAGGCGGCGCTCGCGGCCCGCGCCGCGACCGTGTTCGAAGAGGTGCGGATCGGGAAAGTGGGGAAGGGGCTGATGCTCGATGGACGCCGCCTCGCCCGAGAACCGGAGGCCATCGTCCTGCGCGTCGTCGATGCCGCCCTCGATGCCGTCGCCCAAGCCGGGGACGGCGAGCCCGCGCCGAAGCGGCTGGAACGCCTCGAACGCCTCGTCCTCGACGGTATCCTGCCGGCGCTCGCCCGCACGGAGCCCCTGCGCCGAACGCTGCGCGAAACGATTGTCGGCATCGGCCCCTCGGGCCGCATCCGCCTCACGCCCGCGCCGCCGCGCCGGCCTGCGGAACCGCGGAAATAACCTTGTGCGGCGACCTCGCCGCAGGGCCGTGCGATTTACTTGGCAAGGGGAGGAGCGCCGCCTACATTGGCCCGGAGCGCGTGGAGCATGCCCCGGCAGCCGCGGGAAGTCGCCCGCACGCCTCTCAGGACCGAGAGATGAACCCGAATTTCCGCAATTTCGCCCTGTGGGTCGTCATCTTCCTGCTAGTGCTCGCGCTGGTGACCCTGTTCCAGAACCCGGGTCACCGCGGCGGCGGCAGCGAGATCGCCTACAGCCAGCTCCTCAACGACGCCGATTCCGGCAAGATCCAGTCCGTCGTCATCGCCGGGCAGGACGTGAGCGGCACCTATGTGGGCGGCGGCAACTTCACCAGCTACATCCCCAACGATCCGAGCCTCGTCTCGAAGCTCCAGAGCAAGGGCGTGTCGATCACCGCCCGCCCGCCCTCCGACAACACCCCCTGGTTCATCCAGTTGCTGGTCAGCTGGCTGCCGATCCTCGTCTTCATCGGCGCCTGGATTTTTCTCTCTCGCCAGATGCAGTCCGGAGCCGGACGCGCGATGGGATTCGGGAAGAGCAAGGCCAAACTCCTGAACGAGGCCCACGGGCGCGTCTCCTTCGACGACGTGGCCGGCGTCGAGGAGGCCAAGGAGGACCTGCAGGAGATCGTCGAGTTCCTGCGCGACCCCCAGAAGTTCCAGCGGCTCGGCGGGCGCATTCCCCGCGGCGTGCTGCTCGTCGGCCCGCCCGGCACGGGTAAGACCCTGATCGCCCGCGCGGTCGCCGGTGAGGCCAACGTGCCGTTCTTCACCATCTCCGGCTCGGACTTCGTCGAGATGTTCGTCGGCGTCGGCGCCTCGCGCGTCCGCGACATGTTCGAGCAGGCCAAGAAGAACGCCCCCTGCATCATCTTCATCGACGAGATCGACGCCGTCGGCCGTCACCGCGGCGCGGGCTTGGGGGGCGGCAACGACGAGCGCGAGCAGACGCTGAACCAGCTTCTCGTCGAGATGGACGGCTTCGAGGCCAACGAGGGCGTCATCATCATCGCGGCGACCAACCGCCCCGACGTGCTCGACCCGGCCCTGCTGCGTCCCGGCCGCTTCGACCGCCAGATCATGGTGCCGAACCCCGACGTCACCGGCCGCGAGCGCATCCTGCGCGTTCACGTCCGCAAGGTGCCGCTGGCTCCGGATGTGGACCTGAAGACGATCGCGCGCGGAACTCCCGGCTTCTCGGGCGCCGACCTGATGAACCTCGTCAACGAGTCCGCCCTGCTCGCCGCCCGCCGCGGAAAGCGCATCGTCACGATGCACGAGTTCGAGGACGCCAAGGACAAGGTGATGATGGGTGCCGAGCGGCGCACCCTGGTGATGACCGAGGACGAGAAGCGGCTCACCGCCTATCACGAGAGCGGCCACGCCATCGTCGCCCTCAACGTCCCGGCGACCGATCCGGTCCACAAGGCCACCATCATCCCCCGCGGCCGTGCGCTCGGCATGGTCATGCAGCTGCCCGAGCGCGACAAGCTGTCGATGTCGTTCGAGCAGATGACCTCGCGGCTCGCGATCATGATGGGCGGGCGCATCGCGGAAGAGATGACCTTCGGCAAGGACAAGGTGACCTCGGGCGCCCAGTCCGACATCGAGCAGGCCACGCGGCTGGCCAAGATGATGGTCACCCGCTGGGGCTTCTCGCCGGAACTCGGCACCGTGGCCTACGGCGACAACAACGACGAGGTCTTCCTCGGCATGTCGATGGGCCGTCAGCAGACGGTCTCGGAGGCCACCGCTCGGAAGATCGACGCCGAGGTGCGCCGCCTCGTCGAGGCCGGTCTGGAGGATGCCCGCCGCATCCTCGGCGAGAAGGCCGACGACCTGGAAGCGCTGGCCCAGGGGCTGCTGGAATACGAGACGCTCTCGGGCGACGAGATCCGGAAGCTGCTCAAGGGCGAACCCCCGGTGCGCGATTCCGGCGACGTCCCGCCGACCCCGGCCCGCGGCTCCACGGTGCCCTCCACCGGCCGCGGTCGCCCGCGCGGCAGCGACGGCGGATTGGAGCCCTCGCCCCAGCCGCAGGGATGACCTGAGTACCCTCGGACGGTCGCGCCGTGAACGCGCGTCACCGATGAACCGTCCGAGCCATCTTCGAAGAACCGGCTTGGTCGGACGTAGCCTGAAGCGATGTCGAGAGCCTGTGTCGGGCTCTCGGCGCAGCCCTATCGGAGGGGCGTGGTTCTCGTCTGCGCATCAACCTGAACGGGATCGATGCGGTCTTCCATCGGCCGCATCCGCGGCCGGAAACCGACAAAGGCGCCCTGAAGGCGGTGCGCCGCTTCCTCCGAGAGGCGGGGTTCGACCGCTCGGAAGCGGAACGGCCCAACGGTTGAGGCTCGCATGAGCACGATGAGCTTGGACGGCTACGTCGCCGTCCTGTCGCTGGATGACGAAGCGGGCGTGTTTCACGGCGAGGTCGTGAACATCCGCGACGTCCTCACCTTCCAGGGCCGTTCGCTCGAAGAACTGCGGCTCGCCTTCCGCGACACGATCGACGACTACAAGGCCTGGTGCGCCGAGCGTGGTAAGGTGCCCGAGGAGCCATTCACGGGCTCCGTCTCGATCACGCTCGGCCCTGAACTTCACCGACGTGCCGCCGAGACGGCAGCACGCTCGGGCGTCACCCTCGATGCCTTCATCCGGGCTCAAGTCGAGCGCGCCGCGACCGGCTGACGAGATCGGGCGAGCGGTACGCCGTGCCCAAACTCAGGCAAACCAACGCGTCTCCGCGCTCCCTCCAACCGTTGTGACGGCCCGACGCAGCGAAGCTGCTTCGAGTGTTGCCTCCTCGCATCCGTCGACCGGGCACGCCTCGACAGGCGCGGATGGATCGAAGCAGGCATCGCGAGACGACCGGACCAAGACGGCCGAGTAGCGGGACGACAGTGTCACCCCTTGCTTGGCATGAGACAGACCCGACCATGCCCCTATCGACCTATCTGATCGTCGCACTCGGCGCCGCGCTGGCGGGGTTCGTGCAGGGCCTGTCCGGCTTTGGGTTCGGCCTCACCGCCCTGTCGGTCTGGGCCTGGGTGATCGATCCGGCGCTCGCCGCCGTCCTCTCGGTGGCCGGCAGCCTCGGCGGGCAGCTCGTCGCCGCCGTGAAGGTCCGCCGCGGCTTCGATCTTCCGCTGCTGGCGCCCTTCGTCCTCGGCGGCCTCGTCGGCATTCCCCTCGGCGTCGCCCTGCTGCCGCGCCTCGACGTGGCGTGGTTCAAGGCGATCCTCGGCGGCCTACTCGTCGTCTGGTGCCCGGCCATGCTGTTCGCCAGGAACCTGCCGCGGATCACCGTCGGCGGCCGGGCCGCGGATACCGCTGTCGGCCTCGCGGGCGGCGTGCTCGGAGGGCTCGGCGGCTTCACCGGCGTGCTGCCGACGCTCTGGTGCACCCTGCGCGGCTACGAGCGCGACGTGCAGCGGACCGTCATCCAGAACTTCAACCTGTCGATGCTGCTCGCCGTCATGATCGCCTACCTCGCCTCGGGCGTCGTCAACCCGTCGATGCTGCCGATGCTCGGGCTGGTGCTGCTCGCCATGCTGGTCCCGACGCTGCTCGGCACCCGCGTCTATGCCGGGATCAGCGAGGCGGGCTTCCGCCGGCTGGTGCTCGGCCTCCTGACGGTCTCGGGCGTGGCGATGCTCGCCTCCGCGCTGCCGAAGCTGGCGTAGCGACGGTTCCTCGGCCGCATTTCGACCGCCTTTGTCGCGGAGCAACCGATTCACCACGCCCACGGCTCGTTCAGCAGGTTCGGGCCTCGATCTGCTAGAGTGCGACCGGCTGGCACCCGTCCGGAACGCGGAGAAGCGACGTTGCGCAAGTATTTCGGAACCGACGGCGTCCGCGGGCGCGCCAACGGCGTCATCACCCCCGAACTCGCCCTCAAGGTGGGGCAGGCGGCGGGCGTCGTGTTCCAGCGGGGCGACCACCGCCACCGCGTCGTCATCGGCAAGGACACGCGGCTGTCCGGCTACATGATCGAGACCGCGCTGGTGGCCGGCTTCACCTCGGTCGGCATGGACGTGCTGCTGCTCGGGCCGATGCCGACGCCGGCGGTCGCCATGTTGACCCGCTCGATGCGGGCCGATCTCGGCGTGATGATCTCGGCCTCGCACAACCCGTTCGAGGACAACGGCATCAAGCTGTTCGGGCCCGACGGGTTCAAGCTCAACGACGAGGTCGAACTCGAGATCGAGGCCCTGCTCGACGGCGGCGACCTGCGCAAGAAGCTCGCGGGCTCGCGCGATCTCGGTCGCGCCAAGCGCATCGAGAGCGTGCATGCCCGCTACATCGAGTTCGCCAAGCGCACGCTGCCGCGCCACGTGACGCTGGAAGGCCTGAGGGTCGTGGTCGATTGCGCCAACGGCGCCGCCTACCGCGTCGCCCCCGAGACCCTGTGGGAACTCGGCGCCGAGGTGATCTCCATCGGCGTCGAGCCGGACGGCTTCAACATCAACCACGATGTCGGCTCGACGGCGCCGGCCGCCCTCGTCAACAAGGTCCGCGAGCTGCGCGCCGATGTCGGCATCGCGCTGGACGGCGACGCCGACCGCGTCCTGATCGTCGACGAGAAGGGCCAGAAGGTCGACGGCGACCAGCTCATGGCCGTCGTCGCCCGCTCGTGGAAGGAGGACGAGCGGCTGACCCAGCCCGGCTTGGTGGCCACCATCATGTCGAACCTGGGTCTGGAGCGCTACGTCAACGGCCTCGGCCTCAACCTCGCCCGCACCGCGGTCGGCGACCGCTACGTGCTGGAGCACATGCGCGAGCACGGCTACAACCTCGGCGGCGAGCAATCCGGCCACATCATCATGTCGGACTACGCCACCACCGGCGACGGGCTCGTCGCCGCGCTCCAGCTGCTCAGCGTCGTCAAGCGCCAGGAGCGGCCGGTGAGCGAGGTCTGCCACTGCTTCGAGCCGCTGCCGCAGATCCTCAAGAACGTCCGCTTCCGCTCCGGCGAGCCGCTTCGGGCCGATTCCGTCGTCACCGCCATCGCCCAGGCCAAGGACCGGCTCGGCGCCTCGGGCCGCCTCGTGATCCGGCCGTCCGGCACCGAGCCGGTGATCCGCGTGATGGCCGAGGGCGACGACCGCGACCTCGTCAACGCGGTGGTCGACGAGGTGGTCGACGCGGTGACCCGGGCCGCCGCCTGAGGTCCACCCGGCATCCCGTCCCCGCCTTCCCCCGGCGTGACCCTTTTGCAGTCACGCCGAGAAAAGCCTTCGACCGGCAAGGCTAATTTTTTACGTTAAGTGCGGCTTAACCTTCACGGATCATTCTCCAACTCGCACCACGGGCCGGCCCCTCAGTTTCCGGCGCGCCCGACGAGTGAAGGAAACCCGCATGCGCCGCCGCACCACGCTCCTCGCCTGGGCGCGCTCTCTCACGCTCCTTGCGGGCGTCGGGGTGCCCTGCCTGGCACAAGCCGCCGACCTGCTGCCCCCGCCTCCGCCCCCGCCGCTGCCGCCGATGATCGAGCCCGTCGACTTCGCCGGCGGCTGGTACCTGCGCGGCGATGCCGGCTGGGGTGATCTCGAACTGCGCAAGACCGAGGCGATCGACGTCTCGAAGCACCCGACCGCCTACGGTTACAAGGCGATCCAGGACAAGGTCGGCAGCCAGTGGTTCGCCGGCGGCGGCATCGGCTACCAGTTCAATCCCTGGCTCCGCTTCGACGCGACCGGCGAGTACCGCTTCCAGACCAAGTGGCACCTCTTCGCCGAGGACACCACGGTCCCGAACACCGGCGGCTACAACCTGACCAAGGGCAAGTTCGACTCGGTCGTCGGCCTCGTCAACGGTTACATCGAACTCGGCACCTTCTTCGGCGTGACGCCCTTCTTCGGCGCCGGCGTGGGCTTTGCCCACCACATGTTCGGCACCGTGCACGATTACGGCTTCGGCAACTATTACGGCGGCTACGGCACCGGCCCGGCCAAGGAGAAGACCAACTTCGCCTGGGCGGCGCATGCCGGTGTGGCCTATGCCCTCTCGCACAACGTCAAGCTCGAACTGGCCTACCGCTACCTCAACATGGGCGACGCCCAGACCGGCATCGTCACCTGCGGCGCGAGCTGCCTCAGCACCGTCTATCGCGCCAAGGAGATCGACTCCCACGACGTGAAGGTCGGCCTGCGCTACCTGCTGGGCGGCCCGGCGCCGCTGCCGCCGGTCGACTACGCGCCCCCGCCCGGTCCGCTGGTGCGCAAGTACTGATCCGTCACGCGGATCGCAATCGATCGAACGGCGCGGGGCAACTCGCGCCGTTCTTCTTTTGCGCTGCAATGCAGTTAAGGTTAAGCCGATCATAACCTCTTTCGATCAAGCTCTTGGGCAATCGAACCGCGGCCTGAAGCTGCCGATTTCCCGAGAGAGTCCATGATCGCTGCGCATCGTCTCGCCCTCGCGGCGACCGTCATCGCCCTGCCCGTCATCGCCCTCCCCGGCCTCGCCGCGGCGGCGGACCTGCTGCCCCCGCCGCCCCCGCCGCCGGTGGCCCCCCCGCCGGTCGAGATCGGCAGCGGCTGGTACCTGCGCGGCGACTTCACGCAGAGCTGGTTCCTCAATCCCAAGGACGCGGCCCGGCCCGATCCGAACGATCCCGGCATGCCCCCGCTCGTCGGCGTGCGGATGAGCCCGGAGGGCGGCTACGGCGGCGGCATCGGCTACCGGATCTTCCCGTGGCTGCGCGTGGACGCGACGATCGACCAGCGCGGCGGATCGGACTTCCGCGCCTTCTCGTCCCGCTCGACCTTCGTGACCGGCTACAACATCGAGGCCGGCAAGATCGACGTGCTGACCGGCCTCGTGAACGTCTATGCCGATCTCGGCACGTGGTACGGCTTCACGCCCTATGTCGGCGCCGGCATCGGCTTCGCCGACAAGAGTTTCCGCCGCAACTACACCCAGACCACCTGCCTGATTCCGGCCTGCGACGGCGGCCCCGGCGCCGGCCCGCGCGAGGCCGTGGCCCGCGCCAACCATTCGCTCACCAGCTTCGCCTGGGCGCTCACGGCGGGCCTGTCCTACGACATCGGCGCGGGCTTCACCCTCGACGCTGCCTACCGCTACGTCGATCTCGGCCGGGCCAAGAGCGGGCTCGACGCCTACGGCTACGGCACCCGCGTGAAGGATCTCGCCGCCAACGAGTTCCGCGTGGGCCTGCGCTACAATTTCTCCAATCTGTTCACGCCGGGCTTGGCGGGCAACGCGTACGGCAACTGATCGGACGCTTCCTGCGCCTCGGCCCGTGCCGACGTCGGGCGGATCGATGCGCCCCGTCCCGATCCGTCGCGCGGCGCGGCCTCGGTCGGGAGAGCCGCGGTGGCGATGGGGGTGTCCAAGGCCGCCATCGCGAGCGACGGCGAATCGGTCGGCTGCGCGACGTGGCCGGATGGGCGCAGCGCGCTGCGCCCATCCGGCACCGGACGATGCGGCCTGGAGCCGAACGCTTCCCGATCCTCGAAGATCGGGAAGCTTTCCGAAAAGCCTCGGAACAGAAAATTAAGGTTACCGAAGTAAGACGGTATGGTCAGCCCGGCGCAGCGTTCGGCACCGGTGCCTTGAGGACGATGACGATGCGTATCGCGACCCTGGGTCTCCTGGCTGTTCTTGCGTCCGCCTCCGGTGCGGCCGCCGCCGATCTCGATTACGGCTATCTCCGCGGCGGCGAGGACGATTACGCCCCCGCTGCTCCGATCGATTGGAGCGGTGTCTATGTCGGCGGGCACGGCGGCTACTCGTCGGCCGGCCTGGGGTTCGGCAACGTGTTCCAGCCGATCGTCGCCAACGCCCTGCGCCACACCACCGCCGAAGAGGAGATGAATGCCTCGTCCTTCCTCGCGGCGCGCTCGACGCACACCAACGCGACGACCTTCGGAGCCCTGGCCGGCTACAATATGCAATTCGACGAAGTCGTGTTCGGTATCGAGGCCGACTACACTCATTTCGGCATGTCCGGATCGAGCTACGACCGGATCGGCCGCGTCGGCGACACCAAGGACGGCTACCTGACGACGGTCGGGCTCGAAGGACAGGCCAGAACCTCCATCAAGGATTACGGCACCATCCGCGGCCGGCTCGGCTACGCGTTCGGGTCGTTCCTGCCCTACGTCACCGGCGGCGTCGCGGTGGGGCGCGCCACCGTGAACGATACGGTGGCGATCCAGAACTTCGGCTACGACAAGGCGACCTATCTTTCGAATCTCAAGTCGACGACACCACCGGCCTACGTCAACAACTACGGTTACGCGCATTTCGACGGAAGCGATCCCGGCAACGGCATCGCGGCCACGGCCGTGACCTACGGCGGCAGGAAGCGGGTGACCGTCGGCGGCGTCGCCCTGGGCGCGGGCCTGGAATTCGCGCTGACGTCGAACATCCTGCTGCGCGGCGAGTACCAGTACGTCCTGTTCAACGACTTCAAGGGACACAGCGCCGAGATCAACACCGTCCGCGGCGGCGCGGCGGTCAAGTTCTGACGCGCTCGAACCCAAGAGGCAGCGCCATGCGGCACACCCTCCCGATCCTCGCAGCCGTGGCCGGCCTGTTCGCCTCGGCGGCGCTGGCGCAGCCGCTGCCGCCGGAGGTGCCCTATCGCGATCCGCGGCCGCGCTTCCGCCTGCCGCCGCCCGGACCCGTGGTCCGCGCGAGCCCGCCGACGGTGAGCTACACCGTGCAGGGCTACCAGCCGCGCCCGACCAACCAGCCGCTCTACAACGAGCCGCCGCAGGCTCTCCGCTGAACGCTCAGGTCTCCAGCTCGCTGTCCCAGTAGAGGTAGTCGAGCCAGGTGTGGTGGTATTGCCGGTGGTCGAATTCCGGCTGGCGGCGGTGCAGCTCGTAGCGGGTCGGGCGGTGCGGCTCGTTCAGGAGCGGCATCTCGGCCTCGGCCGGCGTCCGGTTGGCCTTGCGCAGGTTGCACGGCGAGCAGGCGGCGACGACGTTCTCCCAGGTCGAGAGGCCGCCGCGGGAGCGCGGCACCACGTGGTCGAAGGTCAGGCCGCCGGACGGTAGCCGCAGGCCGCAATACTGGCAGCTGAACGTGTCGCGCAGGTAAATGTTGTAGCGGGTGAAGGCGGGGCTGCGGGCGAGCGCCACGTAGCTCTTGAGGGCCACCACGCTCGGCACCTTGAGGGACCGGCTCGGGCTGTGCGCCTCGACGTCGTAATTGGCCACCAGCGTGACGCGGTCGAGGAACAGGGCCGTGAAGGCGTCCTTCCAGGACCACAACGACAGCGGATTGTAGGAAAGCGGCCGGTAATCCGCGTTGAGGACCAGGGTCTGCAGATCGATCATCGACGCCACTCGCTGCTCGCGGCGGCGCCCGGTGGCGCCGCGGCCTCGGCCGGAGGAAGTCCGGAAGGCCCATGCCGCACCCGCCACGGCGGAAGCCCGGGTCCCGACAGGGTCGGACCTAAGCGCACGGCATCCTGATGAGGGGTATCCCGACGGCGACGCTTCTCCCGTCCGGCGGAACGTGCCGGCGCGGTCCCAAGCGTGGCGGGGCGGACGATCAGCGCCGCCTCCTCGCTGCGTGAGGATAAGGCCAAGTCCATCGCCGCTTAGTCTAATATCAGCGTGACAAGCTTGTGAAGGCGAGAGCGCCGGCTGCATGGTCGCGGCCGGCGCCTATCCCCCGGCGATGGGACGGGCACGCCGCGTGCATCGCGCCGCATCGGCTCTTTGCCCAAAGCCGCTTCCCTCCCTTTCGGGCCGATGCGCCGAGAATCGTCCCTCCGCACGGTTTCGCCCCATTGCGGGAGCAGGAGGGCCCGAAATCCCGGCCGATGCGCGCCGCGCGCAGGCCTCGCTCCCCTTCGGCCCCTCGGCGGCGCGGGACGCGGCCCTAGCTGTCGGCCTCATGGTGGGCTCATGCCGCCCCGGCCGCCCGACGAACCCGATTCCTCCGGCAAAGGATGACGATGCCTCGATTGCTCCCCGGCCTCCGCCGCCTCGCCCGCAGCGCCGCCCTGATCGCCGCCCTCGGCGCCAGCGCCCTGCTACCGAACGCGGCCACGGGCCAGGGGCAGCCGGCGCCCCCCGCCGCCCCGCCGACGGCTCCAGCGCCCGCGCAGAAGGCCGCGCCCCAGGGCGCGCCGCCGCAAGCCCAGGCGCCCGCACCGGCCCCCGCCGCAAAGCCGGCGGCCCCGAAGACGCCGGCCTCCGAGGCGCTGCAGACGGTGCGCGACCGCCTGGAGGAGATCAAGACCGACCTCGAAGCCCGCGAGAAGGCGATCACCGGCCCGAATGTCGGCCCCGGCGACCTCACCCGCGCCCGCGACGGCCTCGACGGGCTCGCCGACCGGCTTCGCGCGATCGTCGACGCCCTCGGTCCGCGCCTCGACGCCGCCCGCGAGCGCCTGGAGCAGATCGGCCCGAAGCCTAAGGAGGGCGAGGAGGGCGAGGACGTGGCCCGCGAGCGGGCCGAGCGCGAGCAGGCGGTCAACGACGTCGACGGCACGCAGCGCCTCGCCAAGTCGCTCCTCGTCCAGAGTGACCAGATCGTCGACCAGATCGCCAACCGCCGCCGCGCCGCCTTCACCCGCGGCCTGTTCGAGCGCGCCTCTTCGCTGCTGAGCCCGGACCTGTGGATGCGGGTCGCCGCCGACATTCCGCGCGACGTCACCTCGCTGCGCTCCGGCTTCGACGACACCGTGACGCTGTTCCGGCGCAACGGCACCCTGTGGAACCTGCTGGTGCTCGGGCTCGCCTTCGGCCTGTCCTTCGCGCTCTATTTCGGGCGCCGCAACATCGCCCCCCGCCTCGGGCGGCGCGACACGGCGGTCACCGATCCCTCGCGCCGCCGCAAGTTGCTGGCGGCGTGGCGGGTGCTGCTGCTCGGCACGCTGCCGGCGGTGGCCGGCAGCTACGCGATCTACTACGCGCTCGACGCCACCGAACTCCTGCCCGCGCGCTTCCTGCCGGTGGCGAGCGCCATCGTCGGCGGCTTCGCCTTCGTGGCCTTCGTCCAGGCGACCGCCGACGCGCTGCTCGCCGTCGGCAAGCCGGCCTGGCGCCCGGCCCCGGTCTCGGATGCCGCCGCATGGCGCATCTCGGCGCTCGCCGTCTCCATCGCCGTCGTCATCACCGTCTCGAAGTCGGTGGAGGCGCTGAACTCGGCGATCTACGCCGCGCTGCCGATCTCCATCGCCACCCGCGGCCTCGGCGCGGTCGCCGCCGCCGCGTTGCTGGCCATCGGCCTCCACCGCTTCGCCGACACCGCGGAGAAGGAGGAGGAGTGCTTCGGCCCCTACGTTGCCGCCGATGCCTCCAGCGGCATCGGCGGCCCCCTGCGCCTCCTCGGCTGGGCGGCCGCGGCGGTGATCGCGGTGGGGCCGCTCGTCGGCTACGTCGCGCTCTCGGCCTTCCTCGTCGATCAGCTGATCTGGGCGGCGGGAATCATCGTCCTCCTGTGGCTGCTGATGGCGAGCGCGGAGACGCTGATCGGCGGCTCCTTGAGCGGCGAGACGCGGCTCGCCACGACGCTCCAGGCCAATACGGGCCTGCGCCGACGCTCCCTCAACCAGATCGCGGTGCTGGCGACGGGCGCGGCGCGGGTGCTGCTGATCGCCACCGCGGCCCTGCTGATCCTGGCGCCCTGGGGCTTCGATTCGACCGACGTCTTCGCCTCGATCCGCACCGCCTTCTTTGGCTTCAAGATCGGCGACGTCACGATCTCGCCCTCGGCCATCGTGCTGGGCATCACCATCTTGGGCGTCGGCGTCTTCATCACCCGCGCCACCCAGCGCTGGCTGGAGAACACCTACCTCCCCGCGACCGACCTCGACGCAGGCCTGCGCAACTCGATCTCGACGGTGGCCGGCTATGTCGGCTTCCTGCTCGCCCTGGCGCTGGCCTTCTCGTATCTCGGCCTCTCCCTCGAGAAGCTGACGATCGTCGCCGGCGCGCTCTCCGTCGGTATCGGCTTCGGCCTGCAATCCATCGTCAACAACTTCGTCTCGGGCCTGCTGCTCCTGTGGGAGCGCCCGATCCGCGTCGGCGATCAGGTGCTGATCGGCGATTCCGAGGGCATCGTGAAGCGCATCTCGGTGCGCTCCACCGAGATCCAGACCTTCGACCGCTCGGCCGTGATCGTGCCGAACTCGAACCTGATCTCCGGCATCGTCAAGAACCGGGTGCGCGGCGACCGCACCGGCCGGGTCATCATCTCGGTCAGCGTCCTGCGCAACCAGGACCCGGTGCGCGCCGCCGAGATGCTGGTGGAATGCGCGAGCGCACACGCCGACGTGCTCAAGCAGCCGCCGCCGCGGGTGGTGTTCAAGAAGATCGGCGATCCCTTCCTCGAATTCGATCTGATCGCGATGATCGTCGACGTGAACCTCAGCCAGAAGGTCCAGAGCGACCTGAACTTCTCCGTGTTCAAGGCGCTGTCGGACGCCGAGTTCATCCCGGCGATGGGCCCGGCCTCAAGCTTCATCACGGTGCAGGGTCTGGAGCCGGTGCGCGACGCGCTCGGACAGATCGCCCACGCGGTCGGCACGTCGCAGACGGCCGCCGTGGCCGATCCGGCCCCCGGTTCGCGCGAGGAATCGCGCCGCGGGGAGGGCCAGTGGGAGGCGGGACGGCGCAAGCTCGGGCAGACCTCCTGAGCCTTGAGCCTCTTGAGCAAAAGCCCGGCCGTTCCCACCTGAGCCCATTGCCCATGGGACATGGCTTCGTGCTCGGACGTCCGCCTGCCTTCGCCGCGACCGCGGCTCTCGCCCTCGCGGCCCTGCTTCAGGGCTGCGCGGGCCGAACGACGCCGGACGCCGGGCTGCCGAGCCTGTACCTGCCGCTGACGACCGCCTCGACCGCCCTCGACGCCGGGGCGGCGCGCGACATGATCTCGGCCTATCGCGGCAACAACGGCGAGGCCCCGCTCCGGCTCGACCCGGACCTTCAGCGCCTCGCCGAGGCCGAGGCCGCGTCGATGGCCGCCGCCGATCGGCCGAGCAGCAACCGCACCGTGCGAAGCGCCGTGACGCGGCTGGGCTACGAAGGCGCCGACGCCAACCTCTCGGCCGGCTACCACACCCTGGCCGAAGCGTTTTCGGGATGGCGCGACAGCCCTCCGCACCGCGCCGTGATGCTGAACGCGGGCGCGACCCGCATGGGCATCGCCACTGCCTACGCGCCGGGCTCGAAATACAAGGTGTACTGGGCGCTGCTGGTGGCGAAGTAGCCGCTCCTCGGGGAGCCGCTACGGCAGCGACTTGCCGTTCGGCGTCGGCGGCGCCTCGGCCAGCAGCGTCACCGTCACCCGGCGGTTGGCCGCGAGATAGGGATTGTCGGGAAACATCGGCTCGGTGTCGGCCTTGCCGCTCACCGAGGCGAAGCGGTCGTCGGACAGGCCGGCGCCGGCCAGGATCTCGCGCACGCTGAGCGCGCGGTTGGCCGACAGCTCCCACGGCGGGGCCGTGTCGCGCGAGCCCGGCCGGGGCGTCGCGGTGTAGCCCGTCACGACGATGCGGTTGGGCAGCCGCGCCAGCGTCGGCACCAGCTTCTCCAGCAGGCGCCGGGTGCGGTCGTAGGGCCGGGTCGATCCTTCGGGGAACATAGAGCGCCCGTCCTGATCGACGATCGCCACGTCGAGCCCGCGCCGGGTCGGCGAGATGATGATGTTCTTCGAGAGTTCGGCCACCTCCGGCATGTCCTGCATCGCCTGGCGCAGCGAGGCGGCGGCCTGCCCGAACGCTTCCGGATAGCCGCGGTCGGGGATGCCGTCGTCGAGGCCGCTGTCGACCTGCGGCGGGGTGGTGCGGTCGGAGGCCCGCTCCGGCGGCACGTCGCGCAGGTGCTTGAGCTTGTCCGCGGTCGGCAGGCCCTCCTGCTCGATGATGCCGGCGAACTTCGATTCCTTGTTGGTGCCGAACGCGTCGCGCATCGAGCCCGCCACGACCTGGAGCTTCTTCTGGTCCTGGGTCGAGTAGGCGGCGATCATGACGAAGAAGCTCATCAGGAGCGCCATCAGGTCGGCGAAGGTCACGAACCAGCCGTGACCGCCATGCGCGCCGCCGCGCTTCTTCTTGGCCACGTCCCTCTCTCCTCAAACCGGACCGCGATGGTGCCTCACCATCGCGGTCTGCCGGCGCAAACGCGCCGCGGCGGCCGTCCGCCGGACGCCCCGCGGGAGCGGGGCACATGAAGATCAGGCCGCTTCGGCGACGAGGTCGGCGCGGTGGTTGGCCGGGAGGTAGGCGATCAGCATCTCGCGCACGAGTGAGGCGCTCTTCTGGTCGCGGATCAGCAGGATGCCGTCGATGATCAGGGAACGCGACACGTCCTCCTCCTCCAGCTTGACGTGGAGCTTGTCGGCGATCGGCAGGGTGATCATGTTGGCGATCAAGGCGCCGTAGAGGGTCGCGAGCAGGGCGGTCGCCATGGCGGGGCCGAGCTTCGACGGGTCGGACATGTTGGCGAACATCGTCACCATGCCGAGGATGGTGCCGATCATGCCCCAGGCCGGGGCGCAGTCGCCGAACGCCCGGTAGATCTTCGAGCCCTCGTCGAGGTGCATCAGGAAGTTGTCGCGGTCGCGCTCCATCGTGTCGCGGATGAAGTCGCGGTCGTAGCCGTCGGCGATGTAGCGCGCGCCCTGGGCCAGGAAGGGATCGGAGATCTCCATGTTCTCCAGCGCGATGGGCCCGCTCTTGCGCACCACCTCGGCGATCTTGGTGATCTCCTCGATCAGGTCGTGCGGCTTGATCGCCCGCATGGTGAAGGCGTAGCGCAGGCCCATCGGCAGGCCGTGCAGCATGGTCGAGAAGGGAAACCGGATCATCGTGGCGGCGACCGCGCCGCCGAAGATGACGATCACCGCATGCTTGTCGAAATAGGCGGCGAAGTTGCCGCCATCGATCATGATCAGGGTGAAGACGACGCCGACGCCGCCGACGAGCCCGATACCGGTTGCGAGATCCATGAGACGCGACGCCCGATCCTGCCCGCCTGCGGGCACTCGTCACAGATCTAAAAAAACAGCCTGAAGGAACCGTAAAGGACGTTGCCGAAGCGCTCGCGCCCGCGTCATGTGCCGTTCAGGGGAAGCGGGGCATAAGTCCCGCACCGATGGTCCGAAAACCCGCCTGAGCGGAGCCGGATCGCCGGGGCCGGGACCTGTCCCGGCGGGTCTCAAGAGCCCGGAGCCGAGGATACGGCCGGCCGGGACGGGAGCGAAACGCAGATGTCGATGATTCGTCTCTACGCGCGGGTGCTGGGCCTGCTCGGGGCGGAGAAGCGGCTGGCCGTGGGTCTGATCCTGGCCAACGTCGCCCTCTCGGTCGCGGCCTTCGCCGAGCCGCTCATCATGGGCCGCATCATCGACGGGCTGACGCACCTGTCGAAGGAGGCGCCCGCGATCTCGCTCGCCCCGTGGATCGTGGCCTGGGTGGTGTTCGGCCTGTTCACCATCGGCGCGGGCGTGGCCATCGCCCTCCATTCCGACCGGCTGGCGCACCGCAACCGGCTCGCCACCATGGCGAACTTCTTCGAGCACGTGCTGGAGCTGCCCATCGCCTTCCACTCCTCGAACCATTCGGGGCGGGTGCTGAAGGCGATGCTGGAGGGCACCAACGGCATGGCCTGGATCTGGCTCAACTTCTTCCGCGAGCATTTTTCCGCGCTGCTCTCCGTCGGCGTGCTGCTGCCGCTGACGCTGTTCGTGAACTGGCGCCTCGGGGCGATCCTCGTCGTGCTGGTGCTGATCTTCACGGCGCTGGCGAGCTATGTCCTGCGCCGCACCGAGACGCTGCAGGGCGAGGTCGAGGAGTACCAGTCGGGCCTCGCCGCGCACGCCTCCGACGCGCTCGGCAACGTCGCCGTCATCCAGTCCTTCACCCGCGCACGGGCCGAGAAGGAGGCGATGCGCTCGATCATCCACGACCTGCTCAAGGTGCAGATCCCGGTCCTGTCGTGGTGGGCGCTCGCCAACGTCGCCACCCGCGCGTCCGGCACGCTGACCATGACGGCGATCTTCATCACCGGCATCATGCTGCATCAGAAGGGTGCCGCGACGGTGGGCGAGATCGTCGCCTTCATGAGTCTGGCCACCATGCTGGTGACCAAGCTCGACCACGTCGTCACCTTCGTGAACGGGGTGTTCATGCAGGCGCCGAAGATGCGCGAGTTCTTCGAGGTGCTCGACACGGTGCCGACCGTGCGCGACCGGCCGCACGCCAAGCCGCTCGCCCGGCCCGAGGGCGCGGTGGAGTTCGAGGACGTCGCCTTCTCCTACGACGGCCGCCGCCAAGCCCTCGATGGCGTCTCGTTCTCGGCCAGGCCCGGCGAGACCGTGGCGCTCGTCGGCACCACGGGGTCCGGCAAGTCGACCACGCTCGGCCTGCTGCACCGGACCTTCGACCCGGACCAGGGCGCCATCCGCATCGACGGCACCGACATCCGCGACATCGGCCTCTCGTCCCTGCGCCACAACATCGGCGTGGTGTTCCAGGAGCCGATGCTGTTCAACCGCTCGATCCGCGAGAATCTTCAGGTCGGCCGCCCCGACGCCACGGACGCCGAGATGCTCGACGCGCTGGAACGCGCCCAGGCCGGCGAGTTCATGGCCCGCCAGTCCGACGGCCTCGACACCGTGATCGGCGAGCGCGGTCGCTCGCTGTCGGGCGGCGAGCGCCAGCGCCTCTCGATCGCCCGCGCGCTCCTGAAGAACCCGCCGGTGCTGATCCTCGACGAGGCGACGAGCGCGCTCGACGCCGCCACCGAGCGCAAGCTGCAGCAGGCTCTGGAGACCGTGATGGAGGGCCGCACGACCTTCGTGATCGCCCACCGTCTCGCGACGATCCGCAACGCCGACCGCATCCTCGTGTTCGAGCACGGGAAGATCGTGGAATCCGGGACCTTCGACGAGTTGGTCGCGCAGGGCCACCGCTTCGCCGACCTCGCCAAGGCGCAGTTCATGGCCGCGCAAGCCGAGGACGACCTGCCGCTGGCCGCCTGATCCGACGCAAGAAAACGGCCCGCCTTCGTGAGAGGGCAGGCCGGATCAGGGGAGGTTTTCGCAGGAGAGTCTTGATGGAAAGCGCGGGGAACATGAACGGTTCCCCGACGAACCATCCAAGAATGTTGAAACGTCGCATCTCGGCCGGTGCGCAACGGCGCTTCCCGCGGGCCCGGGGCGTGCTATAGGGCGCGCCCCAACCCCACTTCCGGACCGCGATGCCGCCGATCGTCTCGATCGAGAACCTGTCGAAGGTCTACGCCTCCGGCCTCCACGCCCTCAAGGACGTGAACCTCGCGATCGGCAAGGGCGAGATCTTCGCTCTGCTCGGGCCCAACGGGGCCGGCAAGTCGACGCTGATCAACACCGTCTGCGGCATCGTCACGCCGAGTTCCGGCTCGATCCGGGTCGGCGGCCACGACAACCGCACCGATTACCGCGCCGCCCGCCGAATGATCGGGCTGGTGCCGCAGGAACTCACCACCGACGCCTTCGAGAAGGTGTGGGACACGGTGAGCTTCAGCCGCGGCCTGTTCGGCTTGCGTCAGGACCCGGCCCATATCGAGCGGATCCTGCGCGACCTCTCCCTCTACGAGAAGCGCGACAGCCGCATCATGCAGCTCTCCGGCGGCATGAAGCGGCGCGTGCTCATCGCCAAGGCGCTCGCCCACGAGCCGCAGGTGCTGTTCCTCGACGAGCCGACCGCGGGCGTGGACGTGGAGCTGCGCCAGGACATGTGGCGCCTCGTGCGGCGCCTGCGCGACCAGGGCGTCACCGTGATCCTGACCACGCACTACATCGAGGAGGCCGAGGAGATGGCCGACCGGGTCGGCGTGATCCGCAAAGGCGAGATCATCCTCGTCGAGGACAAGGTCGAGCTGATGCGCAAGCTCGGCAAGAAGCAGCTCACCCTCCACCTCGCCGAACCGCTCGCCGCCCTCCCGGACAGCCTCGCCGGCTACGCGCTGCAGATCGGGCCGGGGGGCCGCGAGATCGTCTACACCTACGACACCCAGCGCGAGCGCACCGGCATCACCCGCCTGCTCACCGATCTCTCCGCCGCCGGCATCGGCTTCACCGACCTCGACACCAGCCAGAGCTCGCTGGAGGAGATTTTCGTCGATCTCGTCCGCGAGCGCGCATAAGGCTCCAGCCATGAACCTGCCGGCGGTCCTGGCGATCTACCGCTTCGAGATGGCGCGCTTCTGGCGCACCGCGCTCCAGAGCATCGTCGCTCCCGTGATCGCGACCTCGCTCTACTTCGTGGTGTTCGGCGCCGCGATCGGCTCGCGGGTCGAGAGCGTGGACGGCATCCCCTACGGCGCCTTCATCGTGCCGGGGCTGATGATGCTCTCGCTCCTGACCCAAAGCATCTCCAACGCCGCCTTCGGCATCTACTTCCCGCGCTTCTCCGGCACGATCTACGAACTGCTCTCGGCCCCGATCGCGCCGTTCGAGGTGGTGCTCGGCTATGTCGGCGCGGCGGCCACCAAGTCGATCTTCATCGGCCTCGTCATCCTCGCCACCGCCGCCCTGTTCGTGCCGCTGCACATCGAGCATCCGGTCTGGATGGTGGCCTTCCTGCTGTTGACGGCCGTGACCTTCAGCCTGTTCGGCTTCGTCATCGGCCTGTGGGCGGACGGGTTCGAGAAGCTTCAGCTCGTGCCGCTCCTCATCGTCACGCCGCTGACCTTCCTCGGCGGAAGCTTCTACTCGATCGAGATGCTGCCGCCGTTCTGGTACGCCGTCAGCCACGCCAACCCGGTGGTCTACCTCGTCAGCGCCTTCCGCTGGGCCTTCTTCGGCAAGGGCGACGTGGCGGTCGGCGTCAGCGTCGCGGTGACGTTTCTGTTCCTGGCGCTCTGCCTCGGGCTGGTGACGTGGATCTTTCGGACCGGATATCGGCTCAAGAGCTGAAAGCCGACGATCCCGCCTCGCAATGACGGCGTGAGGCAGCGGCCGACGCGATTCGTCGGACGTGTTCGACGCCTTGCGATGACGGTGAGGGTCCAAAAACCCTACTTGCACTCCTCCCGGGCCCGCTTCAGCGCCTCGGCGAACCCACCCATCGCGTACTCGTCCTGGGTCGGGTTGCCTCGCTGGGAGGTGGTACGGACGGTGGCGGTCTGGGTGCGGCTCATCTCGGCGACGATGCGCGGCTCCTCGGCCTGGTTCTGCACCCAGGCGTTCTCGTCCTTGACGACGAGGCCGTAGCGGGTCGCGCCGACGGTCAGATACGGGTCGCTCGGGGCGGCGGCCGCGCCCGGCTTGGCTTGCGCCGCCGCGGGCTTCGGCTTGAAGCCGAGCATCACTGCGATCTCGCTCTGCGCGCCGCCCTTGGCGAAGGAGACGAACAGGAAGCCGGTGTCGCGGGCGAGCGATTTCGGGCTGCGCGTCGTCGGCTGGGCGATGGCGTAGCAGAGCTTGTCGCGCGCCTGCCCGCCATTGGTGAACACGTTCCAGTCGCCGAACACCGCGAGCGGCACCGCCTGCTGCATGCCCGGCGGCAGGGCCGCGCTCTTCGGCTGTTGCCGACGCCCGCGGCGGCCGCGCCGCCCTTCCTCCGGGGCCGCTTCGGCCGCTTGCGCCTCGGCGGCGGCCTGCGCATGGGCGCGCTCTGCCGGCATCGGCACGAGCGACGCGCCGGCGGCGATCAGCCAGGGCGCGAGCAGGACGGGGAGGGCGGTCAGGAGGGTCGGGAGGCGGGTCCGCTGCATCTCACGCTTTTTCCGGTCGAACGAACGGCTCCGCTCGCCTTCTCTCGCGGCAGCATGATGGCCGCGGGCGGGATGGGAAAGTCCCGCCGGCCCGGCATCAACCTAAAAACAGCCGTTTCAGGCCGCGCGGATCTCGGCGGCGAGCGCCGCGGAGGCGATGGCGGCTACCGGCAACGCGATCTCCGGCAGGACCACCAGTTCCACCACCGGCGCCGGCTCGGCGGGCTTCGGGGCCGCCGGCTTCTTCACCGGGTCGTTGTAGGGCGTGTTGTAGGCCTTCACGATCGAGGCCCAGAACGCGTCGCGCTGGGCGACAGAGAACCGGGCCAGACGGGCTTCGATCGCCTCCCGCGCCGCCTGCGCCAGGGCAGGGGTTTCCTCGACCGTGATCCAGCTCTCAACATTCATCGACGGGACTCCGCGGGTTCGAGCGTCCGGATAGCCAAGCTCCCCGAGCGCATCGGCTTTCTCTGACAAGCCGGCGACCACCTTGTCAGACCGATGCTCTAGCTAAGCTCAGCTGGCCGTTCCATGAACGCCGCACTTTCCATGCCCGTTCCCGCGCCGCCGTCCACCTTCTCCACAGGTGCCAGTTTCGCGAGCCAGGCCTGCGCCTGGACCCGGACGTTGTCCGGCGCGGTGCCGCCGTAGCTGGTGCGGCTCGCCACCGAATTCTCGACGCCGAGCACGGCGAACACGGCGTCGGTGATCTGCGGCTCGATTTCCCGCATCGCGTCGAGCGGAAGCTCCTCCAGCCCGACGCCGCGCTCGGCCGCCGCGGCGACGACCCGACCGGTGACGTGGTGGGCCTGCCGGAACGGCATGCCGAGTTCCCGCACCAGCCAGTCGGCCAGATCGGTGGCGGTGGCGTAGCCCGAGCCCGCGGCGCACTTCAGCGTCTCGGTGACGGGCTCGAGATCGCGCACCATGCCGGTCATGGCGGCCAGACACAGGGAGAGCGACTGGAGCGCGTCGAAGGTGCCCTCCTTGTCCTCCTGCATGTCCTTGGAATAGGCGAGCGGCAGCCCCTTCATCACGATGAGCAGGCCGGTCAGCGCGCCGACGATGCGGCCGGCCTTGGCGCGCACCAACTCGGCGGCGTCGGGGTTGCGCTTCTGCGGCATGATCGACGAGCCGGTGGTGAAGCGGTCGGACAGCTTCACGAAGCCGAACTGGGCCGAGGTCCACACCACCAGCTCCTCGGCGAAGCGCGAGAGGTGGACGGCGCAGATCGAGGCGGCGGCGAGCGATTCGAGCGCGAAGTCGCGGTCGGCCACCGAATCCAGGGAATTCGCCGTCGGCCGGTCGAAGCCGAGCGCGGCGGCGACCGCGTGCCGGTCGATCGGGAAGGAGGTGCCGGCGAGCGCCGCAGCGCCGAGCGGGCACTCGTTGAGGCGCGCGCGGGCATCGCGGAACCGGCCGCGGTCGCGCGCCAGCATCTCGACATAGGCGAGGCAATGGTGGCCGAAGGTGACGGGCTGGGCCGATTGCAGGTGGGTGAAGCCCGGCATCACCGTTGCGGCGTACTTCTCCGCGCTCTCGGCCAGCACCCGCTGCAATTCGGCGACCTGCGCGTCCAGCGCATCGAGGGTGTCGCGCACCCACAGCCGCATGTCGGTGGCGACCTGATCGTTGCGCGAGCGGGCGGTGTGGAGGCGCCCCGCAGTTGGGCCGACGATCTCGGTGAGGCGGCTCTCCACCGCCATGTGGATGTCTTCCAGTTCGCGCCGATACGCGAATTCGCCGCGCGCGATCTCGGCCTCGACGGACTTGAGCCCGTCGGAAATCGCGGCCACATCGTCGGCCGGCAGGATGCCCTTCTTGCCCAGCATCGCGACATGCGCCAGCGAGCCGCGGATGTCCTGGGGCGCGAGGCGCCGGTCGAACCCGATGGAGGCGTTGATCTCCTCCATGATCTCGGCGGGGCCGCTCGCGAAGCGCCCGCCCCACATCCGGTTGCTCATGGCCCGTTCCACCTTCTCGACTGCGCGCAAAGGAGCCTGCCGGTGAGGGCAAACCCGACATTCCTGGCCGGCGGCGCGCTCGCCGCCGCGCTGATCGGCGGGTTCGCCCTATACGGGACCGGCCAGAACCTCGGCAACCTCGTCGGCCTCGGGCCCACCGGTCCCTGCGCGGAGGCCGCCCCCACCGCTGCCCGGCTCGCGCCACTCGCGCGCGGCGCAATCGCCGCCTTCGAGGCGTGGCCGGCGCCCAAGCCCGCCCCGGCGCTCGCCTTCAAGGGCCCGGACGGCGCTCCGACCGACCTCGCGGCGCTCGGCGGAAAGCTGCTGCTGGTGAACCTGTGGGCGACGTGGTGCGCCCCCTGCAAGGCCGAGATGCCGGCCCTCGACCGGCTCCAGGCCGAACTCGGCGGGGACCGCTTCCAGGTGGTGGCGATCAACGTCGAGACGCGCAACCTCGACCGGCCGCCGGCCTGGTTCAAGGCCAACGGCATCGCGGGCCTGACCTATTACGGCGACCCCGAAGGCAAGGTGCTGCCGGCGCTGCAATCGGCCGCCGGCTCGACGGGCCTGCCGACCACGGCCCTGGTCGACCCGAAGGGCTGCATGCTCGGCGTGATGAAGGGCCCGGCCGAATGGTCTGGCGAGGAGGGGAAGAAACTGATCCGGGCGGCCTTGGGCGAGGGAGCCTGATCGCACGGCATCGGTCGCATCCCCCGAGCAAGCGACCGAAAACCGGATTTGTCCGGCCCGATCTTGCTTGCCTCATCGAGCGAGACAGGGCACCGGAGCCCTATGAACGCGCCCCTCAAGCCCGTCCGCGCCTTGAAGCGTCCGCTCTCGGCGATCCGCACCGTCATGGCCAACGAGGCCGCGGGCGGCATCGTGCTCATGGTGGCCGCGGCGGCGGCGCTCGTCGTCGCCAACTCAGCCCTGGCGGAGAGCTACCACCACGCCCTGCACATCCATCTCGGGCCGCTGAGCCTGCTGCACTGGATCAACGACGGCCTGATGGCCGTGTTCTTCCTGCTGGTCGGGCTGGAGATCAAGCGCGAGGCCCTCGACGGGCGCCTGCGCACCTGGCCCGATCGGGTGCTGCCGGGGCTCGCCGCCGCGGCCGGCATGATCGCGCCCGCGCTGGTCTACCTCGCGTTCAACGCCGGCTCCGGCACCGCGCGCGGCTGGGCGATCCCGGCGGCCACCGACATCGCCTTCGCGCTCGGCGTCCTCGCGCTGCTCGGGCCCCGCGTGCCGATCTCGCTCAAGATCTTCCTGTCAGCGGTCGCCATCGTCGACGATCTCGGCGCGGTGATCATCATCGCCCTGTTCTATACGGGCAGCCTCGACGGCGTGATGCTGGCCTCCGCCGCCGGCGTGCTGGCGCTGCTCCTCGCCCTCAACCGCCTCGGCGTGCGGGCGCTCTCACCCTACCTGCTGGCCGGGCTGGCCCTGTGGTTCTTCGTGCTGCGCTCGGGCGTCCACGCCACCGTGGCGGGCGTGCTGCTCGCCCTGTTCGTGCCGATCCGCCCGAGCCCGGGACGGCCGGAGGACGTGGAATCGCCGCTGCACCGGCTGGAGCACGCCCTGAGCCCCTGGGTGTCGTTCCTAATCGTCCCGGTCTTCGGCTTCGCCAATGCCGGCGTCACGCTGCTGGGTCTGCCGGCCAAAGCGCTGCTCGATCCGGTGACCCTCGGCGTCGCGCTCGGCCTGTTCCTCGGCAAGCAGGCGGGCATCTTCGCCGCCGTGCGCCTCGCTGTGGCCACCGGGCTCGCAGCGCGGCCTGCGGGGGCGAACTGGGGGCAGGTCTACGGCGTGACGCTCCTGTGCGGCATCGGCTTCACCATGAGCCTGTTCATCGGAGGGCTGGCCTTCACCGACGGCTTGCACGAGACCGAGACCAAGCTCGGCGTGCTCGCCGGTTCGCTCCTGTCGGGTATCGTCGGGGCTGTGGTGCTCGTCCTCGCTCGACGGAGGTCGCCCGACGCTTGACGTCGCTTGGGCGCGCACGCGATGCCTCGGGTCGAGGAACGGAGCGTGAAGAAGGGGCGAATCAGCATGGCGGAGGATTTCGATACGCTTCCGCCGGACATCCTGGCCGCCATGGAAGGGGCGGAAGACATCGGCGAGGATGAAGACCGACCCTGCGTTGCGGCCCCTCTCCGCGAGGTGTAGCCCGGCTCCCATGCGACACTACCTCGGCCTCGCCACGACCTTCCACGATCCGGCGCTCGCCCTCGTCGGGCCGGACGGCGCCGTGCTGTTCGCCGAGGCCGCCGAGCGTTACCTGCAATACAAGCGCGCGCCGAACTGCGAGCCCGATCCCGGCACCCGCATGGCCGGGCTTCTCGGGCGCTATGTGCCGGAAGGCTCGGAGCTCGTCGTCGCCTCCTCCTGGGGCGAGCAGTTTTCGGATTTCCTGAAAGGTCAGGCGGCCTCGGGCGCCTTCGACTTGACGGCGCTCGCCGCCCACCCCTCGACCCTCAACCGCTCCTTCGTGCCGGAGCGGGCCGAGCGCGTCTTCATCGCCGATCTCCACGCCATGCAGGCGCGGGCCGGCTACGGCACGATGCTGGCGCTCGACAACGAAACCCGTGGGTTCGGCGGCAAGCCGCGCGCGGCGATTGCCGGGCAGCGCCGCTACGCCCACCACCTTTCCCACGCGGCCTACGCCCTGTGGGGCAGCCCGTTCGAGGCGGCGACGGCGCTGATCGTCGACGGCATGGGCGAGACCGGGGCGGCGGCGATCTACCGGCTGAAGGACGGGCGCATCGAGGAGGTGCGCCGCCATCGCGGGCGCGGCTCGGTGGGCTTCCTCTACGGGCTCGTCACGGATCTCGCCGGCTTCGACCAGATCAAGGGCGAGGAATGGAAGATCATGGGGCTTAGCCCCTACGGCCGCACCGACCCGGCGCTGATGGACCTGCTGCGCCGGCTGTTCTCGGTCGAGGGGGGTCGCCTGCGGTTCGCCGAGGCCGAGACCGTGCAGGCGGTCGCCGCCGAAGTGCTGGCGCGGCGGCCCGACGATGTCGGCGAGCAGGGCTGGGCCGACCTCGCCCGCTGCGGCCAGGACATCTTTTGCGAATTGATGGACGTGCTGGTGGCCGAGGCCTGGGCGCTGGCGCCATCCGAAAACCTCGTGATCGCGGGCGGCTGCGGGCTCAACTCGTCCTATAACGGCCGCGTGCTCGGCCGCTCCGGCTTCCGGCGCCTCCACGTCCCCTCGGCGCCCGCCGACGACGGCAACGCCATCGGCGCCGCGTGGCTGGCGCTGGCCGAAGACGATCCGGATTGGAAGGGCCCGGCGGCGCAGGCGCGCCCGCTCACGCCCTATCTGGGTTCCGCCGTCTCGACCGAGCCCTTGGAGCGCATGGCCGCGTGGGAGCCCCGCGCCCGGCGCCTCGGCCATGAGGGCGTGACGCGGGAAGCCGCGAGAATCCTCGCGGAGGGGGGGCTCGTCGGCTGGGTGCAGGGTCGGGCGGAGTTCGGGCCCCGCGCGCTCGGCAACCGCTCGATCCTGGCCGATCCGCGCCCGGCCCACGCCAAGGATTCGCTCAACGCCAAGGTGAAGTACCGCGAGGCGTTCCGCCCGTTCGCGCCCTCGATCCTGGCCGAGGCCGGGCCGGACTGGTTCGAGGACTATTCCGACAGCCCCTACATGGAGCGCACGCTGGTCTGGCGCGAGGCGGTGCGGGCGCGGGTCCCGGCGGTGGTCCACGCCGACGGCACCGGCCGGCTCCAGAGCGTGACGGCCGAGCGCAACCCGCGCTACGCGGCGCTGATCGCGGCCTTCGCCGAACGCAGCGGCGTGCCGATCCTGCTCAACACGAGCTTCAACGTGATGGGCAAGCCGATCCTCCACACGGCGGAGGACGCGATCCTGATGTTCTTCACGACGGGCCTCGACGCCATCGTGGTCGAGGACTGGATCATGACGAAGACGGCGCCCGCTTGACGCGGACGCCTCTCGGCAACGGTCTTACTCGCAGACTTCGACGTTCCTGTAGGTGAACTCGATGTCGTTGAGCCACTGCTTGCGGCGCTCGTAGTGGCAGATCGGGCCGCGGCGCGGCGGCGGGGCGACGTAGACCGGCTCGTCCTCGACATAGACCGGGCGCGGGGCCGGGCGCGGCGGCGGGGGAGCGGCGCCGTTCATCAGGGCGCCGAGCGCGAGGCCGCCGACGATGCCGGCGGCGGCGCCGCCGATCAGGGCGCCGTTGCGGCCGTCGCGGGCCGAGGCCGGCGCGGCGGAGACGAGGGCGGCGACGACGAGGGCCGCGCAAGAACCCTTCCGGGCAAGGACGGAGACGGACACGGGACCAAGAACCTCCAGGGGACGCTCCCGTACAATGCCGCGCACGTGCTTAAGGATTGGCGAACGCGCGGGGCGGCGCCCGTTCACACGAGCGTGTCGAGGGCCGTCACGACAGTCCGGGGCGGCAGGTCGGGGTATTCGTCCGGCTGCTCGGTGCGGTTGACCCACACCGAATCGAAGCCGAAGGCGGTGGCGCCGGCGATGTCCCAGCGGTTCGACGAGAAGAACAGCACGCCCTCCCGCGCCGCCCCCAGCCGGTCGAGGACGAGCCGGTAGGCGGCGGGTGCCGTCTTGAAGGTGCGGACGGGATCGACCGAGAGCACCGCGTCGAGCCGCTCCCCGAGTTCGGCGGAGGCGACCGCCCGCGCCAGCATCGCCGCGTCTCCGTTGGAGAAGACGGCGGTCTTCAAGCCGGCGTCCCGCAGGCGCGCCAGCACGCCGGGCACCTCCGCGTAGGCATCGAGGTCGCGATAGGCGTCGAGCAGTTTTTCGCGCAACGTCGGGTCCACGTCCGGGTGCTTGGCCAGCGCGAAGTCGAGCGCCCGCTCGGTCAGCGTCCAGAACGGCTGGTAGCGGCCCATCAGCCCGACGACCCAGCTATATTCGAGCTGCTTGCCGCGCCACATCTCCGAAAACGCCTGCACCTTCGGGCCGATCGCCTCGGCGTGGCGGGCGACCGCGGAATGCACGTCGAACAGCGTGCCGTAGGCGTCGAACACGGCGTGGGTCTTGCCGGCGAGGAGATCGGGTCGGGTCATGCCCGCCATCTGTGGCGGGCGGGCGTTTCGACCAGCTATCGGCGGCGCAGGCGCACGCCGAACAGGCGCAGGCCCAGCAGCAGCGCTCCGCCATAGGCGAGCGCCCCGGCGAGCCCCACCAGCGCCAGAACCGCAATCTCGCGCAGATGGGGGAGGGCGGGCACGATCCGCTCGGCGAAGGGCAGGCCGTGGACCGCCAGCCCCGCGAGACCGATGCTCGCCGCGACGACCACCGCGACGGTGACGAGGAGCGTGCGCCCCGGCGTGGTCCAGCCGCGCTTGAGCGCGAGCGCGTAGAGGAGCGCGAGGTTGATCCAGGCGCCGATGGCGGTGGCGAGCGCCAGCCCGGCGACGCCGTAGGGCCCGGTCAGCACGAGCTTGAGCGCCACGTTGACCGCGATGGCCGTGAGCGAGGCGTAGAGCGGCGTCTTCGTGTCCTGCCGGGCATAGAAGCTCGCCACCGCCGAACGCACCAGAACGACGGCGGGCAGCGCCAGCCCGTAGGCGGCGAGCACGGCCGCCGAGCGGGCCGCATCCTCGGCGGTGAAGGCGCCGCGCTGGAACAGGGCGGCCATGATCGGCCCCGGCAGGGTCAGGAACGCCACCGCGAAGGGCGCCGAGAGCGCGAGCGAGAACCCGGCCGCCCGGTTCTGCGCCGCATGCGCCCCGGCGACATCCCCGGACGCGAGCCGCCGGCTCATCTCGGGCAGCAGCACGGTTCCGGCCGCGATGGCGATGACGCCGAAGGGGAGCTGGTAGAGCCGGTCGGCATAGTAGAGCGCCGAGACCGCGCCGACGGGCAGAAAACTCGCGATGATGGTGTCGGCGAACGACGCGATCTGGAACCCCGCCGAGCCGATCACCGCCGGCCCCAGCACCTTGAAGAAGCGGGTCATGTCGGGGTCGCGCAGAGTCGGCTTGACCAGCCGCGGCGCGTAGGCCCCGCGGCGGGCGTCCCACCAGACGAGGGCGAATTGCAGCACGCCCGAGACCGAGACGCCCCAGGCGGCGGCGTAGGCCGCGTTCGGAAAGAGGAAGGCGAGGGCCAGCGCCGCCAGCATCGCGAGATTGAGCAGCACCGGCGCGCCCGCGGCGGCAGCGAAGCGGCGATGCGCGTTGAGGATGCCGGAAAACAGCGTCACCAGCGTCATGAACAGCAGGTAGGGGAAGGTGATTCGGGTGAGATCGACCGCGAGCCCGAACCGCTCGGCGTCGTCGGAAAAGCCCGGCGCCAGCGCGCGCACCACCCAGGGCATCGCCGGAAGCGCGAGGGCCAGCAGCCCCACCTGCACCAGCAGCATCAGGGTGAAGACGCGATCCGCGAATTGTTTGGCCGCGCCGGCTTCGCCCGCCTCTTCGAGCCGCGCATAGGCCGGCACGAAGGCGGTGTTGAACGCCCCCTCGCCGAAAATCGCCCGAAAGTGGTTCGGCAGCCGGAAAGCGACGACGAAGGCGTCGGCGATGGGTCCTGCGCCCATCACGGCCGCCGTCACCACGTCGCGGGCGAACCCGGTGACCCGCGAGACCAGCGTCCAGCCGCCGACGGAGAGAATCGAGCGGATCATTTTTTTGGGATTCTTCCCGCGCGATTGACGATGGCCCGGCCGCCATCCCCCTCCATCCCACCCATTCCCCTCATCCTGAGGTGCTGCGAAGCAGCCTCGAAGGAGGGCTCCAGAGGCCGCGCGATCCCTGGAGCCCTCCTTCGAGGCCTCCACTGCGCTTCGGCACCTCAGGATGAGGGTGTGGGTAGGACAGCGACGCGGAGCTTGGCCTCCGCAGTACGGGGCGAGGGCGCGGCGGGGCAATGACCGCGGGGCCACGCCTTAAACGAAAAAGGCCGCCCCATCGGAGACGGGACGGCCCGGAACACGCGTATCGAACGCGACCGATCAGGCCTTCGCCTCGCCGTACAGCTTCTCGACGTACTCCCAGTTCACGAGGTTCTCGATGAACGCCTTGAGGTAGTCGGGCCGGCGGTTGCGGTAGTCGATGTAGTAGGAGTGCTCCCACACGTCGACGCCGAGGATCGGGGTGGCGCCGTGGACGAGCGGGTTCTCGCCGTTGGGGGTCTTCATGATGGCGAGCTTGCCGTCCTTGACCGCGAGCCACGCCCAGCCCGAGCCGAACTGGCCGACACCCGCCTGGATGAAGTCGGCCTTGAACTTCTCGTAGCCGCCGAGATCCTCGTCGATCTTCGAGGCGAGCGCCGCCGGGGGCTGGCCGCCGCCGTTGGGCTTCATCCAGTTCCAGAAATGGAGGTGGTTGAAGTGCTGGCCGGCGTTGTTGAACAGCGCTTGGTTGGTGCCGTGGCTCGCCTTGACGATCTCCTCGACGCTCTTGCCGGCGAGATCCGTGCCTTCGAGCAGCTTGTTGCCGGTGTCCACGTAGGCCTTGTGGTGCTTGTCGTGGTGGAACTCGAGGGTCTCCTTCGACATGTAGGGCCCCAGCGCGTCGTAGGCGTAGGGCAGTTCCGGCAGGGTGAACGTCATGCGAGTCTCCTTGAGTGATCCGGGCCTCGCGGGCCCTGTGGTGATGCGGCGCGCCGAAGGGCGGGATCGGCGCGCGGCCGGCGAGGCGACGGGCGGGTAGGTAAGTCGCTCTCCCGAACTCGGCAACGCCGCGAACTGTGGGTGCAAGGGGTTTGGACGACGGCAAAGCCGTGGAAACGCCTGATTTCCCCGCGCAACGTCCGCAAGGTCCCTGCCACGAATTTTGCAATGCGGGTTCCGGGGGTTATCCTGTCGTTCCCCAAGGCCCGCGACAGTCAGTCGAGAGTACCATGGTCGTCGCGCTGCTCGCGCTCAGTCTCGTCATGATCCTCGGCGGCGTCGCCGCGGTGGTTCAGGGCTTTCCCTACGTGCGGCTGGAGAGCGGGCTCGCCATGGTGATCGGCGGCTCCACCGCCGCCTCGGCCGGGGTGATCCTGCTCGGCCTCTCGGCCGTGGTCGATCGGCTGCGCCGGGTGCAGCGCGCCATCGTCCTCCTGCGCGAGGAGGGTTTTCAGCCGCAGGGTTCCGTTGCGGCCGGGAGCGAGGCGGCCCCGTGGCTCGCCGCGCCGGAAGGGCCCGCCGTCGTGCCGCCGCCGTCCTTCGAGGCGCCGTCGGCCGGAGCGGGAGCGCTCGCGGGCACGGCGGGGCTGGCCGGCCTGGGCCTGGGCGGCCTCGGCCCCCCGCGCGCGAACGGCCGGGGCAGCGAGCCCGTGTTCGAGGACCCCGAGCCCGCGCCGGAGAGCCGGCGGGAGGTCGAGCCGCTGCTGCCCGATCTGCTGCCGGAAGCGCCGGCCGCGCATCGCGACCGCGAGGACGAGGCCCTGTTCGCGGCCGCGCCGACGCCGTCCGAGCCGAAGCTGCCCGTGGCCGAAGGCCTCGGCCTGCGCCCCGCCCTCGACCTCCCGGCCGAGCCGCCGTCCGCATCGGAGGATCACGCGCCGAAGGCCGAGATCGCGGAGCGGGCAACGGTCGAGGCGGAGCCGATCAAGGACGAGGACGGCCCGGAGCCCGAACCGGAGCGCCACGCGGTCGGCAGTTATGCCTCGGGCGCCAACACCTACGTGATGTTCTCCGACGGCTCGATCGAGGCGGACACGCCGCGGGGCCGCTTCACCTTCGGCTCCCTCGACGAGTTGAAGAGCTTCGTCAACGCGGGCGGCGAGGAGACGCGGGGCGCGGCCTGATCGCGCCCCGAATCTGGCCTCACACCACCAGGAAGTCCTGGAAGGTCAGCAGGGCCTTGGTGTCGATCACGGCGAACAGGACCGCCTTGGACACGCCGGAGCCGTCCTTGTCGTAGTACAGCCCGCCCGAGCGGTGGTCGTAGAGGATGCGGTCGTCGGCGTCGGTCCTGGCGCCTGCGTTGCCGACATCCTTGAACAGACCGGAGGCGAGCGTGCCCACCGCGAACTGGGTGAAGACGGCGTCGTCCAGGCGGATCGTGTCGTCGCGGACGGAGAAATCGGTGATGTGATCGACGTTGCGCGACGAGAGTCCCGAGTTGAACAGGAAGCTGTCCGCTCCGCTCAAGCCCGTCAGGGTGTCGGCGCCGAGCTTGCCCGCGAGGATGTTGGCACCGGCATTGCCGCGGATGGTGTTCGCGAACTCGTTGCCGTTCAGGTTGATCGCGCCGGTGCCGGCATCCCGCGTCGTGGCGAGGCTCTCGATCTCCTGGCCGGCTGCGAGGGCGTAGTTCACCCCGCTGCGCACCCCGTCGCGGCCCTGGCCGGCCGCCTCGAGGATGAGGTCGCCGAGGTTGTCGACGACGTAGGTGTCGTCGCCGCGCCCGCCGGCCATCGTGTCCCTGCCGCCCCTGCCGTCGAGGACGTTGGCGCCGGTATTCCCGGTCATGCGGTTGGCGTGCCCGTTGCCGGTGCCGGTCAGGGCCGCGGTCCCGGTGAGCGTCAGGTTCTCGACGAAGCCCGCCAGCACCGTGCTGACGGAGGCCAGGACGGTGTCGATGCCGCCCGTGGTGCCGCCCGCCTCCACCGTCCGGTCCCGGGCATTGTCGACGACGTAGGTGTCGTCGCCGCCCAATCCCGTCATCGTGTCCGCGCCGCGCCCGCCGTCGAGCCGGTTGGCGCCGTTCGTCCCCTGGAGGGCGTTGACGAGTTCGTTGCCGGTCAGGTCGATCCGGGCGGTGCCGGTCTTGTTGGCGGCCAGCAGGGTCTCGACCGACTGGCCGGCCGCGAGCCGGTAGCTCACGGAGGCGATGACGGTGTCGGCGCCCTGGCCGGACTTCTCGACCACCGCGTCGGTGGCGGAATCGAGCAGATAGGTGTCGTTGCCGCGGCCGCCGACCAGCGTGTTCCGGGCCGAGTTGGCGACGAGGACATCGTTGCCGTCGCCGGTCACGGCGCACTCGATCACGCCGCTGCCCATGGCGATCTCCTTGCCGGCGATGGTCGTCTTGCCGCCGGGTCCGAGATTGACGAAGCAGTTGCCGGTGACCGCCGCGGCGTCGATCCAGTCGATCCCGCCATCGGTGTCGTTCAGGGAGAGGCGGGCCGCGTTCAGCGCGCTCATCTCCACCAGTTCGTCGGTGTAGTGGTAGACGTCGTCGGCGGTGGGCCGCGTGCCGTAGGCGACGAGTTCGACATTGGTGAAGAACCCGTCCGCCGTCTCCGGGTAGGTGTCGACGAACTGGATGGTCCAGGTGCCGGCCGCGGCCTCCCCGCGGAGGGAATCGATGCCGAAGGTCCAGGTCAGGCCGTTGGCGGCGGTGTTCCACTCTCCCGTGCTGCCGTCGTGGAGCAGGACGCGGGTGCCCTCGGGCGAGTAGGCGTAGATGTTGACGAAGTTGAAGTTCCCATGGCGGAACGTCAGCGTCAGGTCGACATGCTCGAGGATCATCGAGGCGGTGACGTTGAGGGTGACGTTCAGGTAGCTGCCGTCCGGGATGTAGTTGTTGCCGTTGACGGTCAGGTTGCCGGTCGAGAAGCGCACCTCGTTGGCGGAGGTCTGGGCGGTGGGGCTGAAATGCTTCCACGCCTCGGCCATGCGCACGGCACCGTAGACGTCGAGCATGCCGTAACCGTAATCGTTGCTGTAGTGCATCCCGCCGCCGTTCCACGTGTCGGCGCGGTTGACCTGCCAGAAATTGTTCTCCTCCGCGGAGTGCTGGCTCGCACCGATGCGGGTGCCGGTATGGGTCGAGGAGAGGGCCAGGATGGTCTGGACGTCGCGCCAGCCGAGATTCGGGTTGGCCTGCAGCATCAGCGCGACCGCGCCGGAGACGATCGGGGCCGCGGCCGAGGTGCCGTTGTAGTTGCCCATGTAGTCGCCGCTCGTGCGGCCCGCGGTCCCCGAGCGGTCGGTGGTGACGATGCTGCCCTCGGTCTCGGAGCCGGGCGCGGTCAGCAGGACGCTCGATCCGTAGTTCGAGTAGCTGGAGACGAAGCCGTCCTGATTGGCCGCCGCGACGGTGATGTTGTGGCGCGTGACGTTGGTGCCGTTGCCGTTGACGTCGAGGTCGTCGTTGCCCGCGGACTGGACGATCACCGTCCCGAGGCCGCCGCGGCCGTTGGCGGAGACGTAGGCGTACTCGGCGGCGAGCCGCGCCGCGAAGGCGCTCGGATTGTTGAGGTTCTGGAAGGTGCTGGCGTAGCCCGGCGTGGCGTTCCACGAGCCGTTGGTGACGTCGAAGCGCGTCATCTGGTGGATCGCCGACAGGAAGCCGACCGGGTCCGGATCGTTCAGGTAGGCCGGCGAGGTCTTGCCGAGGATGTTCACCCCCGTGAGGCTCGCGCCCCAGCTCACGCCGACCACGCCGGTGCGGTTGTTGCCGGTCGCCGCGATGAGGCCGGCGGCGCCGGTGCCGTGCCAGTTGTTCTCGTTGCCCGGGCTGTCGTCCGGATCGGGGACGAGGACCCGGCCGTCGACGACGACGTGGCGCGTCGCGTCGTAGCGCGTCTTCAGGTCGGGATGGCGGTAGTCGACGCCGGAATCGTAGACGCCGACATGGATGCCGGCGCCCGTATAGTCGTTCCAGATCGTCTCGATGTTACCGAGCATCCGCAGATGCCACTGATTCGCGTAGAGCGGGTCGTTCGGCGTCATCGCTCGTCTCCAGGCACCGCCGATCCGGCCCGCGCAGTCGCGGGCTTACGGCCACAAGATCGGATCAGCAGGTCCGATCGCAGATCTATCGCAGAATCGACCCGCCCGAAAGTCGGCCCCGTCCCACCTGAATACGACCCAAGATTGACTTCGGTCCCATCCGGGCAGCGCCGCTTCTACGGATGTCGAGGCGGACAACCGACACTCACTCGGATCGAGACGAGGCGTGCCGGTTGAATCGCCCATTTCCACGGGACCGGATCCGACGAGAACAATAAACGATTCGCGGGACTTCGACATCTATCCGAACGGATAGTGTCCCGATCGTCGCGCCGGGGATGCCTGCGCGACGGTCGTGCGCCGACCGCCCGTCCGTCTCAGGCCAGCGGGTTGAGCGCCGGGTTGCGCGCCGGCATCGGGGCGGCGAGCGTGAGGTGGAAGCCTTCCGGCGCGTAGTCCGTCGTGATCGTCGCCTGCACCTGCGTCGTCAGCACCCGCTGCAGCAGCCGCGAGCCGAAGCCCTGGCGGGTCGGGGGTGCGACCGGGGGGCCGCCGCTCTCGCGCCAATCGAGATGGAGCACCCCGCCCTCGACGTTCCAAGTGATGGCGACGCGCCCGCGGCCGGTGGAGAGGGCGCCGTACTTCGCCGCGTTGGTGGTCAGTTCGTGGATCGCCATGCCGATCGGAACCGCGATGTCGGAGGGCAGATCGACCGGCGGGCCGTCCAGCAGGATGCGCAGGTCCGGCGAGGTCTCGGTCTCGCTCTCGGCATAGGGCATCAGTTCGGAGGCGAGGAGGTCGCGCAGGCGCGCGGTCTGCCACGTCGCCTCGGTCAGCACGCTGTGGGTGTGGGCGAGCGACTTGATGCGGCCCACGAACGCCTCGTGGAAGCTGTCGATGCTGGTGGCCGTGCGCGCGGTCGAGCCGACGATGGCCTGGACGGTGGCCAGCGTGTTCTTCACCCGGTGGTGCAGTTCGCGGATCAGCAGGCTGCGGCGCTCTTCCGACTGGTGCCGGTCGGTCACGTCGGCCACGACCCCGATCAGGCGCCGCGGCCACTCGCCGGCCTTCCGCCGCTCGAACCTGCCCGCCATGTCGATGGTGCGCCACGTGCCGTCGTCGTGGCGGCGGATGCGGCCGGTGGCGTGCAGGATCGTGTCCTCGCGCAGTGCCCGCACGATGGCGTGCCGGAAGGCCGGGCGGTCCTCGGGGTGCAGGATCTCCTTGAGGAAGGTCGACTTGCCGATGCTGCCCTCTTCCGGCCGGCGGCCGAACAGGGCGAACATCCGCTCGTTCTCCCAGGTCGCCCGGTCGTCGAGGACGTGCCATTCGAAGATGCCGAGATCGGCGACCGTGGTGGCGACCCGCAGCCGCTCCTCGCGCTCGGCCAAGGCGGCGCGGGCCTCGACCCGCGTGGTGATGTCCTGCACCACGCCGACGATGCCGACCGGCGTGCCCTCGCCGGAGAGGACCGCCTCGCCGCGGGCGCCGACCCAGATCTCGGCGTCGTCGGTGGCGCGGCGGAAGCGGGTCTGGAACTCGTAGGCGTGGCGCTGCTCGATGGCCTCGGACACGGCGCTGGCGATGCGCTCGGCGTCGTCCGGGTCGATCCGCCCGCGCATCGCCGCCCAGGTGACCGAGCGGCCCGGCGCGTAGCCGAGGATCTGCGCGGCGCGGCGCGAAAAGGCCATCTCGCCGGTGACGAGGTCCCAGCGCCATTCGCCGAGGCCCGCGGCGGTCAGCGCGTCGCGGTTCTGCTCGGCGCGCACCAGTTCGTCGGCATCGACCGTCTCGGCCACGGCCACCGTCTCGCCGCCCGCCTCCTCGGAGAGGGACAGGCGCAGGTCGATGCCGCTGCCGTCGGCCCGCCGCCAGCGGGCGATGCCGGGCTCGATCGCGTGGGCGCCCTCCAGCACGGACGAAGCGGCGCACCCGTCGAGGGCGCCCGCGGCGTGCCCGAGCCAGCGGCACAGGCGCGGGTTGGCGGCGCGGATGGTGCGGCCGTCGGGCGAGAGGATGGCGAGGCCGACCGGTGCGGCATCGAAGGCAGCCCGGTACAGGCCGGGCGAGACATCCGGCGATCGAGAACCCTGGTCCGCCCGTTCGAGCAATCCGTTCCCCGTTCAGCAGCCCGGGCCGCTCCCGTCAGCATGGCCGAGGGCGCGGCGACCGGCAAGGCCACGGCGGAGGCAAGCCCTAACTCGGCCGCCGGGTCAACAGCTTGGGTGAAGCGCTCGCGAGCCACCGTCCCACCCGCAGAACGGCCCCGGCGTCGCCTGGTCCGCCCCGCAGCAGGGCACGAACGAGGCGCACCGGCAGGTTCACGGCGAACGCCGCGGCCAGGACGCCGAGGAGGGCAGCCCGTCCATGGTGCTTGCCCGCGTAGAGCGCCTGGGCGCGCAGGAAGTAGAACAGCCGCCGGTCCTTCACCGCCTCGGTCGTGCCCTGGCCGCGATGGCGGATCACGGCCCGTGCGGCATGGCACACGGCAAAGCCCGCCTCGCCCGTCCGGGCGCAGAGGTCGGCATCCTCCCAATAGACGAAGAAGCGCTCGTCGAAGCCGTGAAGCCGCTCGAAGAGGGGGCGGCGGATCATCAGGAAGGCGCCCATCACGGCGTCCACGGGCCGCGTGTCGGCGTGGTCCCAGTCGAGCCGGAAATGGGGGGGGATGCGTCCCGGCATCAGGCGGTCGAGGAACAGGGTGTGGGCAACGAGGCTGAAGCCCGTCGGCGTCCGCGCGCAGGTGCGGTGGGTCCGGCCTGACTCGTCCACGAGGCGGGCGCCGACGATGCCGGTGCGGGCATCCGCCTCCAGCACGGCGCGGGCCTCGGCGATGCCGTCGCGGCTCACCGCGGTGTCGGGGTTGAGGAACAGGATCGCCTCGGCCGAGCCCACGGCCGCGCCCTGGTTGCAGGCGCGGGCGAAGCCGAGGTTCTGGCTGTTGCGCAGCACCGTGACGTGTAGCCCCGGCCGCTCCAGCTTTTGGGCCGAGCCGTCGATGGAGGCGTTGTCCACGACGACGACGCGCAACGAAGCCGCGTCGTCGCAGGCCGCCAAGCTCGACAGGCAGGCGGCGAGCTGTTCCCCGGCGTTCCAGTTGACGATGACGACGTCGAGCCGGCTCACGCGAAGGCTCATGGCGGCGCGTCCGCCGGCCGCCCGAGCCGCCCCCTCAGGCCGTTCGCCACCGCCCGCAGGAGCCGGCCGAGCAGTTTCGGCTCGAAGCCGTGATGGGCCCAATAGAGGCCGATCTGGGCCGGCAGATAGGCCATCTGCTTGAGCTTCCACCGAACCGGCACGTGCGGCAGGCGCCAGCTGAAGGCCGTGTTGCGCAGGTAGACCGCCATGCGGAAGGGTGGCTGGTCGGGCATCGCGATCGGCAGGAAGCGGGCGCGGATCGTGCCGCGACCGACGCTGTGGGGGATCGCGGTCGCTGGATCCATCCAGCAGGAGAATCCCTGACCCCAGGCGCGAAAACACCATTCGAGATCGACCGCGTCGATGAAGAAGTCCTCGCGGAACGGCCCGATTCTTTGGAAGGTCGCGAGATCGACCAGCGAGCCCGAGGTCGCCAGGAACGCCACCGGCAGCAGGGCGCCGTGGGGCGCCATGCCGGGGCGCAGCGGATAGCGCGGCGCCTTGTGGCCGGGGTTCGGCGCGGGCGCCGGGCCGACGAGCGCGGGCGGCGGGCTCGCGGTGCCGAGGCGGTCGAGGGCGAGGCCGAGCGCCTGGGCCGTCTCGGGCGAGGTGTCGGCGTCCTGATCGAGCAGGAACAGCCGGGCGAAGTTTTTGGCGGCGGCCGCCTCGCACAGCCGGTTGAGGGCGGCGGCGATGCCGTCGTTGCGGCCTTCCCCGAGACGCGTCACGCTTGCCGCATCGAGCCGCGCCACGGCATCGGCCGGGATGCCGCCGTTGTCGTAGACGAAGACCGGCATGCGCCCGGAAAAGCACTCGACGATCCGCTCCACCTGCGCGGGCGAGGGGCGGAAGAACACGACGCCGACGGCGGTGTCGTTGGTGGGGGCAGAGGGCGTCACATCGGACCCGGAGCGGTGCGCGGACCGCCTAAGACAGGAAGCGGGGAAGGGGCAAGCCGAAGACTTCCCGCCACCCCCGTCATTCCGGGGCCGCGAAGCGGAACCCGGACCCGAAGGGGCGCGCCGGAGGCGTGCAATCCACCCGTGATGCGGGATGCCAAGGCTGAAGCTGCACCGTCGTGCCCAGTCGTGGATTCCGGGTTCGCCTGCGGCGCCCCGGAATGACGGTGGAGGGTGAAGGCCTCGCGGCTTATTCCACCACCACCTTATAGTTCTGCCCCGGCTTCACGCTCGCCCCGCGCTCCAGCCCGTTCAGCACGAGGAAGCGCTCGGCCGCGCGGTCCGGCACCACCATGCGTCGCGCAAGGCTGTCCACCGTGTCGCCGGGCGCGGCGGTGGCGAGGCGGATGTGGGCGGGCTTGAGGCTCGCGGCTTCCTCCGGCTCGATCGGGCGCAGGCTCTCGACCCAGCGGCGGAAGGCCGGGTCGGGATCGGTCGTGCCCTTGGCCGCCATGATCATGCGGTAGGTGGTCTCGCCGACGCGGATCGCGGCGAGGCGGAAGGTCCAGTCCTTGCCCTTCGACAGGGCGGTGACCGTCGAGTGCCCGTTGACGATGCGGTTCTCGACCGAACCCGAATCGATCGCGTCGTTCCAGGTGGCGCGCAGCACGTCCTCCAGGCCGCGGTCGGCGCTGGCTTCGACCTGATCGAACAGCAGGCGGCGGCTGCCCTCCGGCGTCGTGCCGAGCACGGCGTTGCGGGTGTTCTCGATGGCGAAGGCGTCGGGCACCTCGAAGGCGATGCGCAGGCCCGGATGCAGGAAGCGGCGGGCGCGCACCAGCCCCTCGCCGGGGTTGTCGCCGTAGGCGAGCCCGTCGATCGCCGCGAGATAGCGGGCGCGCTCGTCCGCGCCGAGGCCGGGGGCGCCGATGCGCCGGGCCGCGCGGGTGACGAGCGCGATGCGCTCGGTGGTGGCCGGATGGGTCGCCAGCATGTCGGGCTCGCTCGCGGTGCCGGTGCCGGACTTGAGCGCCATGGTGCGGTTGAGCGCCTCGAGAAAGCGGCTCGCGCCGAACGGGTCGTAGCCGGCCTGGGCCAGCACCCGCACGCCGCTGGTGTCGGCCTCGAATTCCTGCTCGCGGGAGAAGCGGGCCAGCGTGAACTTCGACTGGTTCTCCAGCTGCTTCCCCGTCACCGGATCGTTGAGCACGTCGGCCACGACCCGGCTGACGAGCTGCGAGCGGAGCGCCAGCTCGCTGCGGGCGGTGGCGTGGCGGAGCGTCACGTGGGCGATCTCGTGGGCCAGCACCGCGGCCACCTCGGAGGTGTCGGTGGCGAGCGCGAGCAGGCCGCGGGTGACGTAGAGCCGGCCACTCGGCAGGGCGAAGGCGTTGACGACGGGCGAATCGAGGAGCGTGACCGCGTAGGCCTCGTCCGGCCGCTCGCTCGCCTTCACCAGCCGCTCGGTCACCTCGGTGAGGAGCCGGTGCGCGGCGGGCGCGCGGTACTCGCCGCCGAAGGAGGCGACGAGCTTGGCATGATCCGCGTTGTCGCCGGTGCGGACGCGGCCGGTGGTCTTGGGCGCCTGCTCCGGCACCTTGATGACCGCGGGCGTGATCACGCTGCCGGTCTGGTCGCCGGCGCAGCCCGAGAGCAGGGCCGCGAGCGCAAGACTCCCGGCAAGCCCCGCGAGCCGCCGCGCGCGGCGCGCCGAAGCGTCCAGCCGCACCGATCCGTTGTGCCGATCCCCCGTCATGCCGTTCAGCGCCGCAGCGCCCGCTCCCCCTCGACGACCTCGATCGCGTCCCGGCTGCCCAGATCGATGACCGGGCCCCGCCCGATCTCGACCGTGCCGCGGACCCGCACGAGGCGTCCCTTCAGCGTAGCCGCAGACAAACCATGTTCGGCCAGCCTCCGCCAAGTGCGCTTCTGCACTGTGACGGTCAGGCCCTGCGCCCCGCGCGGGGCGAAGTCCAGATACGTGCGCGCGCTGCGCTCGCCGACATGCAGGATGCGCCCCTCGGTGACGGTGAAGCGCCCGGCGCGGGCGGTGAGCGCCGCGGCATCGCTCGCCTCGACCGCGCCCGCCCCCCACAGGCCGAGCCCGGCCGCGCGCGGCGCCGCCTCCAGCGCCCGCAGGGACGGGCGGCACAGGGTATCCGCCTCGCCCGGATCGGCATGGACGAGGCCCGCCGCGATCAATCCGCCGGCGAGGTCTGCCGGTTCCGTGCCCTCAGTCACCGCATCGACCCGACGGCGGCCCCAGCGGTCCTCGCCGCCGCGCTCGGTCAGGGCGAGCGGCCGATCGCGGAACGGCAGGAGCCATGCGCGGGCCGCCGCCTCGGCCTCCGGCTCGTCGGGCCAGCGCAGGTCCGACAGCACCGCCCGGCGCCCGGAGGCGAGGATGAGTTCGCCGCGCGAACCGAGGCCGGCGAGCCGGTCCGCCCGCGCCGCGCCCGGCCGGCAGGATTCGTCCGCGGCCACGGAAAAGGGCAGCGCCCCGCAGGCGGCGAGCAGCCACAGGGCACCGCCCCGGCGGGCGGGGCCGGGCGGGCGCCGTGTCGCGATGGCGGGCGGTGGGTTCACGCGCGTCTCGCTCGAGACTGATGACATCGGTCGGATGCCAGGATCGCGGCGGATCGTGCCGGGATCGGGGCCGAGACATGCGGCTTGCGCGGATTCGGCGACGCTGCGGCAGGGGCGCCACAGTGGGTACGCGCCCGCCCGATGCGTCGAGTGAGACCCTCCCGCCACACTCGCCCGGATTCCGGCCACGGCCCGGCTTTTCCCGCCTCGCTTGTCCCGCGCGCCTTGCCGCCATCGCATTTGGCCGCGACGGGAGCCGCGGGTTCGCCGGGGAAGCAAGGAGTCTCGATGCCGCGCGGGTTGCTCTCGACCACAGCCTGTCTCGCGCTCGCCGCGAGCCTCGGGGCCTGCGGCACGTCGCGCTTCGACGGCCCGCGGCCGCGCCCGCAGGCCGCCCTGGAGCCCGCCACGCCGGCCCTGCCCGCGGGCCGGGTGACGAGCGAGCCGCTCGCCCCCCCGCCCGGCGCCAGCGCCGCCCCGGTCGATGCGCCGCCGAGCGTCGCCGCCGCGCCCTCGCCGGTGATCGAGCCCGAGCCGCTGCCGCCTGCGCCCTCGCCGGCCCCCGTCGTCGCCACCGGCCGCTCCTCGGTGGTGGGTTCGTGGAACGCCACCGATGCCACCGGAAGCTGCAAGGTCTCGCTGTCGAGCGCGCCCGCGCTCGACCTCTACAAGGCCTCGACCTCGGGCTGCGCCAACAAGGATCTCGCCAAGGTCTCGGCCTGGGACTTTCGCGACGGCGAGGTCTATCTCTACCAGCCCGGCGGCACCGTCACGGCGCGCCTGCGCCAGGCCGGCGGCAGCCTCGACGGCGCGCTGTCGAAGTCGGGCGCGCAGCTCGCATTGGCGCGCTGACGCGCCGTCTTCCTGCTGCCTCGAGCGCCGGCGCCCGCCTCCGCGGGCTTGGCTTCTCGCTCCGCTCGACGCCTCGGCAAAGCCGAGGCCCGCTGCGCGGGGCGCTCGCTCCACTCTCACACGCCGCCTCAGGGGTTCACCCGCACGCCAAGCAGCACGGCGTGGCCCTCGTAGCTCGCATTGGCGCTGGAACTCGTCAGCGTCGACCAGAGGTAGCTGCCGCGGAAGGTGAGCCAGCGGTTGAAGCGGTAATCGAGCCGGGCGAAGGCCGAGTAGCCGCGCTCGCGGATCGCCACGCCCTCGTAGGTGTTGGCGAGGTAGGTGGCGCCGACATTGATCGAGAGGTTGCGGAACAGGTCGTGCTGCACCTCCAACGTCGCCACGTCGGTGAAGGCGCCGCTGGAGCCCGGCACCGCCGTCTCGATCACGCCGGTCTGCTGGTTGAAGCGCACGGTCGTCAGCGGCGAGACCGTCCAGATCAGCGCGGCGCTGACGAGCGGCGCGTCGATGGGGCGGAGCGTGCGATCCACGTAGGAGCGGTGCTGCATGCCCGCCGAGACCTCGGCGGTGAGCGCGCGGTTCAACTCGATGCTGGCGCCCGCCGAGAAGGCGATGCCGTCGGAATCGCGCCGCAGGCCGTATTGATCGACCTGCGTGTCGTAGACGCGGGTGTCGATCAGCGTCTCGACGAAGGGCGTGAACATCGGCGACACTTCGTAGCCCGCCCGCAGCCGCACGCCGTACTGGTTGGCGTCGCGGTCGCTCTGGCGGATCACCGTGCCGTTCGACAGGCGCGCATCCTCGAACACCTGCCGGTCGATCGAGCCGCGCAGCGACAGCTGCAGCCGGTTGAAGTTCTCCTGCACGCCCACCGATGCGCCGTAGCTGGCAAACAGCGGGCGGCTGGCGGTCGCGGCGTTGAGATCGGGGCTGCCGGCGCGCTGGCTGTCGAGCAGGAAGCGCGTCTCGACGTCGATGCGGGTGTCGCGGTTGGCGTCGATCCGCAGCCGCGACACGCCGACCGCATTGGGGCGGCTCGCATCCGGGTTGTCGGGATATTCGAGATAGCTGCCGCGCATCTCGCCCGTGAACTCGGCCTGAGACCAGTCCGAGCGGACCGCGAGTTCGCCCTCGCTGCGCAGGACCAGGGAGGGCTGGGCCGAGCGGGCGACCGTCTGGTTCGGGTTGGTGTCGTAGCCGATGCTCTGGGTGAAGGCCGGCAGCAGGGTGAAGGCGCCGAGCCGGTAGCCCAATGGCGCGTAGGCCGGATCGATGGGCCTCAGGCTCCCCTGCACGATGGTGCCGAGCCCGAGGCCGAGCCCCAGCACATTGGCCGGGTTGACGAGGCCGAGCCGCACGAAGGTGCTCGGCAGCGGCACGCCGGAGACCGGGCTCTGGATCACCGGCGACAGGCGCAGGTCGGTCGTGGTCTGCTGCACCCGCGCCTGGGTGATCTGCTTGGTGGCCGAGCCGAGCCGGCGCGGCGGCGCCGCCCGCTGGCGCAACAGCGAGGGCCGGGCCCCGTTCACCGTCGCGCCGCCGGTGATGCCGGGAGCGGTGCGGAAGCGCGGCAGGCGCGAGACACTGTCGTCGGAGGAATCGGCGGATGGGGCAGGGGCGTCGCCCGTGGAGGCCGGAGCGCGGGGGCCGAAGCTGCCGGCCCCGGACGTGCCGGAGGTCGAGGAAGCCGAATTCGATGCGCCGAGCCCGGACGAGATCAGGCCGCCGCGCAGCGGCGAGGCGGTCTCGATGCCGGTGGGGCGGGGCCGGGCGCGGGCGGACGCCTCCGCCCCTTCCGCAGGAGCGGCGGACGGGTCGGTCGCGGACGGGCTGGCATCCTGGGCGAAGGCCGGGCCGGCGAGCGGCGCCAGCACCAGGGCGGCGGCGAGCGTCGCGGCGAGGCCCCGGAGCGGCGCGAGGGCGCCCGCCCCGGCGCGGTTCGCGCGCTCTTCCGTGATCGGCCGCTCGCGTGTCACCGGCTGCGCTCTTCCCTCGATGCGGCCGGCGGACCCGTCCCGCGGGTCCACCATGGTTAACCGAGCTATACCGAGCAGGGTTAACGGCCGGTTTCGGCGGGCTCCGCGTCCAGCCGCCTTGCGACCACATTCGCGGCTAAGAACGCTCGCGAGAGACCGAGAACACGAACCGGACCCCCACATGGCCCTAGCCCAGCGGATCGAGGCGACGGACGGCGCCGAAGAGGCCCATCCGCAGGCCGTGGCCTCGGCGCTGCGCACCATCGAGACCGAGCGCGAGGGCTTGGCCTGCCTGATGGCGGCGATCGGCAACGGCATGGGCGCGGCCTTCGCGCGGGCCGTGGCGCGGATCGGTGCGGGACGCGGCCGGGTGATCTGCACCGGCATGGGCAAGTCCGGCCACGTCGCCCGCAAGATCGCCGCGACCCTGGCGTCCACCGGCACGCCGGCCCTCTATGTCCACCCGGCAGAGGCTAGCCACGGCGATCTCGGCATGGTGCAGCCGGAGGACGTGGTGGTGGCCCTGTCGTGGTCGGGCGAGACCACGGAACTCGCCGACATCATCGGCTACACCCGCCGCTACGGCGTCGCGCTGGTGGCGATCACCTGCAACGCCGGCTCGACGCTGGGGCGCGAGGCCGACATCTGCCTGACGCTGCCCAAGGCCAAGGAAGCCTGCCCCAACGGGCTCGCGCCGACGACCTCGACGGCGATGCAGCTCGCGCTGGGCGACGCGCTGGCGGTGGCCCTGTTGGAGGCCCGCGGCTTCTCGGCCCGCGACTTCTCCGTGTTCCATCCCGGCGGCAAGCTCGGCGCCTCGCTGCGGCAGGTGCGCGAGGTGATGCATGGCGGCGAGCGCCTGCCGATCGTGGCGCTCGGCACCTCCATGCGGGCGGCGGTGGCCGAGATCGACGCCAAGGGGTTCGGCTCGGTGCTGGTGACGGACGCCGACGGACGGCTGGCCGGCATCGTCACCGACGGCGACGTGCGCCGCGCGATCTTTTCCAAGACCGGCCTCGACGACCTCGCCGTCGACGCGGTGATGACCCGCAACCCCCGCACCATCACGCCCGAGACCCTGCTGGCCAAGGCGCTGCAGATCCAGGAGGCGATGAAGATCACCGCCCTCGTCGTGGTCGAGGACGGGCGCCCGGTCGGCCTCGTGCATTATCACGATCTGTTGCGCACGGGCGTCGCGTAACGCGTTTGAGTGGCCGAGCATCCGCTGCAGCCCCTCATCCGACCCATCCCCCTCATCCTGAGGTGGCGGCGCGAAGCGGCGCCCTCGAAGGAGGACTCCGGGGATCGCGCGGCTTCTGGAGCCCTCCTTCGAGGCCGCTACGCGGCACCTCAGGATGAGGGGGATGGATGGGACGAGCGTTGGAGAACGCCGCCGCACTGGGTCGCATCGCACCCACGTCCACCCCTGAAATCCCGGTCCGAGGTGCGCCGAAATGGCGCCGGCCAAGCTCGGGAACATTCGGTGGCTTGAGCGTTTGAGGCGGGCCGTTCGAGCACCACGGGCCCCGACGGCAGTTCTGACGCTCCGGTTTCCGGCCCAACGCCGAGGCCGGTCGCGTCCCGCGCGGGATCGAGGCCGGACGACCGCCTTCCCGTCGCCTGCACACGCAACGACAAGGGGAAGGACCATGGAAACCTACACCGATGTCCTTTCGGGCAAATGTCCCTTCGGCGGGGACCGCATCGGCGGCACGTTCGCGTCGCCCCCGACGCTGGAGCAGTGGTATCCCGACCGGCTACGGGTCGAGACGCTGCACCAGAACGGGCCGCAGGCCGACCCGCTCGGGCCCAACTTCGACTACAAGGCCGCGTTCGAATCGATCGACTACGAAGCGCTCAAGGCCGACATCCGCGCGTTCCTGACGAGTTCGGTCTCGTGGTGGCCGTCGGATTACGGCAATTACGGCCCGCAGATGATCCGCATGGCCTGGCACTCCGCCGGCACCTACCGCATCGCCGACGGGCGCGGCGGCGCGGGCGAGGGGCTGCAGCGCTTCGCGCCGATCAGCAGTTGGTGGGACAACGGCAACACCGACAAGTCGCGCCGCCTGATCTGGCCGATCAAGCAGAAATACGGCAACGCCCTGTCCTGGGCCGACCTGATGGTGCTCACCGGCACCGTGGCGCTCGAGATCATGAACTTCCCGACTTACGGCTTCGCGGGTGGTCGGCGCGACGCCTGGGAGGCGGACAACGCCACATACTGGGGCCCGGAGCTGTGGGACCCGCACAACGTCAAGTCTCCCGACGAGATGGTGAACCGCGACAAGCGCTGGCGCGGCCAGAACGGCGACCCGGACTACGACCTGGAGCAGCCGCTCGCGGCCTCGCACCAGGCCCTGATCTACGTGAACCCGGAGGGCCCCTACGCCAGCGGCGACCCGGCGGCCTCCGCGCGCGACATCCGCACCACCTTCACCCGCATGGCGATGAACGACGTGGAGACCGTCGCCCTGATCGCGGGCGGCCACGCCTTCGGCAAGAGCCACGGCATGGTCAAGGCCGACCGGATCGGCCCGCCGCCGGAGATCGCCCCGATGGAGGCGATGGGGCTCGGCTGGCACAACCCGGAGGGCAAAGGCTCCGCCGAGCAGACGATGACGAACGGCATCGAGGGCTCGTGGGTGCCCAACCCGACGACGTGGGACAACGACTACCTCACCAACCTCTTCAAGTTCGACTGGAAGCAGACCAAGAGCCCGGCCGGCGCCCTGCAATGGGAGCCGACCGACCCGGACGCGCCGCGCACCCCCGACGCGCACGTGCCGGGCCAGACCCACCCGCTGATGATGATGACCAGCGACATCGCGCTCAAGGTCGATCCGGTCTATCGCGAGATCTGCCAGAAGTTCCTCGACGACTTCGACCTCTTCACGCACGAGTTCTCGAAGGCGTGGTACAAGCTCACCCACCGCGACATGGGCCCGAAGGAGCGCTACCTCGGCCCTGAGAAGAAGCTCGAGAACGAGTTGATCTGGCAGGACCCGATCCCGCCGCTCGATCACCCGCTGATCGACGCCTCCGACATCTCGGCTCTCAAGGCGGAGATTCTGGGCAGTGGTCACTCGGTGTCGGATCTGGCCTTCACGGCGTTCGCCTCGGCCTCGACCTACCGCAAGAGCGACAAGCGCGGCGGCGCGAACGGGGCCCGCATCGCGCTGGCCCCGCAGATCGGGTGGTCGGTCAACCGGCGGGCCGTGCCGGTGATCGAAACGCTGCGCGGCATCGCCTCCGGCTTCAACGGCAAGGCCACGGGCGGCAAGAAGGTCTCGCTCGCCGACCTGATCGTGCTCGGCGGCTGCGCCGCAGTGGAGAAGGCGGCGCAAGGCGCAGGCGTCGACGTCACCGTGCCGTTCGCGCCGGGGCGGATGGACACCACCGCGGAACTCACCGACGCGGCGAGCTTCGAGTGGCTGAAGCCCGTGGTCGACGGCTTCCGCAACTACATCGACGAAAGCTTCGCCGAGATCACGCAGGGCAAGGTCGCGCCCGAGCAGGTCTTCCTCGACCGGGCCAACCTCCTGGCGCTCACCGCCCCCGAATGGGTCGTGCTCGCCGGCGGCACCCGCGCGCTCAACCTCAACCACGACGGCTCGAACCACGGCATCTTCACCGACCGCGTCGGCGTGCTGACCAACGACTTCTTCACCGTGCTGACCAGCATGGACTACGAGTGGAAGAAGGCGGACGCTTCGGCCATGACCTTCACCCTCGACGACCGCGAGAGCGGGGAGACGAAGTATACGGCGACCCGCTGCGACCTCGTCTTCGGCTCGAACTCGCAGCTGCGCGCGGTGACGGAAGTCTATGCCGGGACGGATGGCCACGAGCGCTTCGTGCGCGACTTCGTGAAGGTGTGGGACAAGGTGATGAACCTCGACCGGTTCGACCTGCGGGTCTGATCGGACGAGCATCGTTGAAGAGAGCGGGCGGCCGGTTGGCCGCCCGTTTTCCGTTTGAGGTGACCACCCCTCGACAATCCCCGCCATCCGTCCGAAGGAGAGGCGGGGCAGGGCGCGGGGAGCGGATCGCTGATGAGCGAGCACGTCATCGTCGAGGACCGTGCGGACGGCGTGCGTCTGATCCGGATGAACCGTCCGGAGAAGAAGAACGCCCTGACCTGCGCCATGTACGACGCCCTGCGCGATGCGCTCGCCGAGGCGGATGAATCCGAAAAGATCGGCGCCGTCGTGCTGGCCGGGCTACCCGGCGCCTTCACCGCGGGCAACGATCTCGCCGACTTCGTCGCGGCGTCGAAAGGCGGCTCGTTCCTCGACATGCCTGCGCTGCACTTCATCCGGCAGCTCGCCCGCACCCGCACGCCGCTGGTGGCGGCCATCGACGGGCTCGCGGTCGGTGTCGGCACCACCCTGTGCCTGCATTGCGACCTCGTCTTCGTCGGGCCGCAGAGCCGCTTCCGCATGCCCTTCGTCGAACTCGGCCTCGTGCCGGAGGCTGCCGCGAGCTATCTGCTGCCGCGCCGGATCGGCGCCGCGCGGGCGTCCGCCCTGCTGCTCCTGTCCGAAACGTTCTACGCCGAGACCGCCGTCTCCCTCGGCCTCGCCAACGCGCTGCTGCCCTCCGAAGAGGTGGAAGCCCACGCGCTGGACAAAGCGGCCCGGCTCGCCGCCCTACCGCGGGAGGCGGTGGCGGCGACGCGGGCGCTGATGCGCGGCGATCAGGCGGCGGTGGAGGCCGCGATCGAAGCGGAGGCGGTCGCCTTCTCCGAGCGGCTGGCCTCGGATGAGGCGCAGGCCGCCTTCGCCCGCTTCCTGTCGGGCGCGCGCAAGCCGTGAGCCTGCCTCTGCGTGGAAAAATCTGTCTCGTGGCCGGGGCCTCGCGCGGGGTCGGGCGGGGCATCGCGCGGGGCTTGGGGGAAGCCGGCGCGACCGTGATCGTCACGGCGCGATCCTCCGAGACCGGGCGGCGCACCGAGACCCGGCCCGAGACCATCGAGGACACCGCCCGCGCCGTCGATGCGGCCGGCGGCGAGGGGCACCACTACCTGTGCGACCACACCAGCGAGCGGCAGGTGGACGAACTGGTCCACTGGGCGCTGCGCCGGTTCGGCCGGATCGATGTCGCGGTCTCCAGCGTCTGGGGCGGCAACGAGGGCTATGACGGCGAGCGCTATCCCGACGGTGCGAGCTGGGGCACGCCGTTCTGGCGCCGCTCGGCCGAGCCCTTCGCCGGGTTCCTGGGCACCGGCCCCTATCCCGGCCTGCTGCTGGCGCGTGCCGTGGCACCCGCGATGGTCTCGGCCAAGAGCGGGCTGCTCGCCTTCGTCTCGTTCGGCACCGAGGACTATCTCGGCGACCTCTATTACGACCTCGCCAAGTCGGTGACGAACCGGCTCGCCTTCGCCTGTGCGGCGGAGCTGAAGCCGCACGGCGTCTGCGCGCTCGGGCTTTCGCCGGGTTTCGTCGCGACCGAGCGGGTGCGCGACGCCGGCCAGACCGAGATGGCGACCGAGAGCCCGCTCTATGCCGGCCGGGCGCTCGCCGCGCTCGCCGCCGACCCGGACGTGCTGGCGCGGGCCGGACAGATCCTCCATGCCGGGGATCTGGCGCAAGCCTACGGCTTCAGCGACGAAGACGGGCGCCGGCCGGAGCGCTTCCGCATCGCGAGGGACGCATGAGCCTCCAGGGAAAGACGCTGTTCATCACCGGCGCCTCGCGCGGCATCGGGCTCGCCATCGGCCTGCGCGCGGCCCGCGACGGCGCCAACGTCGCCATCGCGGCCAAGACCGACACGCCCCATCCGAAGCTCGAAGGCACCATCCACACGGCGGCCGAGGCGATCGAGCGGGCCGGCGGCCAAGCGCTGCCGATGGTGGTGGACGTGCGCGACGAGGACGCCGTGAAGGACGCCCTCGACCAAACCGCAAAAAAATTCGGCGGGATCGACATCGTCGTGAACAACGCCAGCGCGATCTCGCTGACGAACACGGCCAAAACCGAGATGAAGCGCTACGACCTGATGCATCAGATCAACGCGCGCGGCACGTTCGTGGTCAGCAAGCACGCGATCCCGCATCTGGAGAAGGCGGACAACCCGCACATCCTGATGCTGTCGCCGCCCCTCGACATGGCGGAGAAGTGGTTTTCGCCGCACCTCGCCTACACCATGGCGAAGTTCGGCATGTCGCTCTGCGTGCTCGGGCTTTCGGGCGAACTGCGGGGCAAGGGCATCGCGGTCAACGCGCTTTGGCCGCGCACCACCATCGCGACGGCGGCGGTGAAGAACCTGCTCGGCGGCGACGCCCTGATGCAGGCGAGCCGCACGCCCGAGATCATGGCGGACGCCGCGCACGCGCTGTTCCTCAAGCCGTCGCGCGAGACCACCGGCCGCTTCCTCATCGACGACAGCTTCCTGGCCGAGCAGGGTGTCACGGACTTTTCAAAATACCGCGTCACAGCGGGCGTTCCCCTTGCGCCGGACTTCTTCGTGCCGGATGCGAGCGAGCCGCCGCCCGGCGCCCTCGACTAGAACCGCTTCCAGAGTCCGCCCTTGATCTTCATTCACCAGCCGGTCGCCGGCGGCGCGCAGAGCCTGCTGGAGCGCAGCCCCCTCGAATTGCAGGACGCGATCCCCGAGGACACGGTCTGGCTCGACATGATCCGGCCGACCCGCGAGGAGGACGTGAAGGTCGAATCCTTCATGGGCATCCAGGTGCCGACGCGGGAGGAGATGAAGGACATCGAGCCCTCCGAACTCCTCTACGTCGAGGAGGGGGCCCGCTACATGACGGGCCGCGTGCTCTCGAAGGTCAGCGATTCCGACGAGCCGGGTCTGGCCGGCATCACCTTCATCCTGCGCGGCAACCGCCTCGTGACGGTGCGCTACGAGGAGCCGCAAGCGTTCCGCATGTACGCCCAGCGCGCGGGCCGCACCACCGGCAACGGGCCCTCGCGCTCGACCACCGGCGAGACGATCCTGGCCGGGCTGATCGAGGCGGTGATCGACCGCGCGGCCGACGTGCTCCAGCTCCAGGGCGAGCGCATCGATAGATTATCGCGAAAAATCTTCGAGGAGCGGGACGACCCGTCGGCCCGCAACACCGCCTTGCAGGACACGCTCCGCGCGCTCGGGCGCCACGGCGACCTGATCTCGAAGCAGCGCGAGAGCCTCGTCTCGATGGAGCGCATCCTGCTCTCGCTCTCGGCGACCTACCGCACAGCCAAGGCGCCGCGGGAACTGCGCGAGGACGTGCGCTCGACCTTGCGCGACCTCCAGTCGCTGGAGGAGCACGCGACGTTCCTCTCCTCCAAGATCCAGTTCCTGCTCGACGCGACGCTCGGGCTGGTGAATCTGGAACAGAACAACATCATCAAGCTGTTCTCGGTCATGGCGGTGGTGTTCATGCCCCCCACCCTGATCGCCTCGATCTACGGCATGAACTTCGAGATCATGCCGGAGCTGAAATGGCAGTTCGGCTATCCGGCCGCCGTGGTGATGATGGTGGTGGCCGCAGTGCTGCCCTACGTGTTCTTCCGCTGGAAGAAGTGGCTGTAGGGGGCGCCGTGTCGCCGGCTCAGTCCGCCACGCCCTTCAGGTGCAGGTAGGACGGATCGAATTCGGCGACCCTGCACAGGCCGTCCCAGTCGCGGATCGTCAACGCGCGGGCCTGGAGATCGATCAGGCCGGCCCGGCGCAGGGCTCCGATCGTCCGGGTGATGTGGACGGCGGTCAGGCCCATCGCGTCGGCGAGGTCGGTCTGCCGCAGCGGCATCGGGCAGAGGTTCGCCTCGGCGAGGCCCACCGCCCGCTGCCGAAGGTAGAGTTCGCAGAACAGGTGCGCGGCCCGGCCGTAGGCGGTGCGACGGCCCATGGCGGTGAGCCAGCCGCGGAACATCGCCGCGTCGATCATGGTCTCGCGCCACAGCAGGGCGGCGAGTTCGGGCCGGCGGGCGGTCTGCTCGCGCAGCGCGTCGTGCGGGATCAGGGCGACCGTGGCGGGCGTCACGGCCGAGAGACCGTGATCCATCACCCCGAGATGGAGACTCTGCAGGTCCGGCATGTCCCCGGCGATGTGGAAGGCGATGATCTGGCGCCCGCCGCCGGGCAGGAGCTTGAGGCGGCAGACCCAGCCCTCGACCACCATGGCGCAGTGCTCGGGCCGGTCGCCGTCGCGCAGGATGTCCTGGCCCGGCTCGAAGTCCCGGATCGTGATCGGCAGTTCCGCGAAGGTCCGGATCACCGTGTCGGAAAACGTCGCCGTGCTCTGCAGGCGGCGGAGCAGGGGCCGCAGGAAACGGTCGGTCGTCGCGGACATGAGGCCTTTTTCGAGGGTGGTTGCGCTGAGGGCCGGACGGCGCGCTGGGCGCTCACATTGCGCGATCGTCCCGGGCTTGAGAAGACCGGTCGCGGCGGTCATGGCCGCCTTCCGGCCGAGCTGCGGTGCCGACCCGGACATCGAGGGGGGTCCAGGCGCGCGCGGCCGTGCGATGTCCACTCTTGCGGCGGTCCGGCGCAGGTTTGGGCACATCGCCGGGGGATAACCCGCCCCGCGCCCGGCGAATTGGTCATCGCCGGCGCTTTCGTGCTAATCCCCGAAGGGTCCCGACGATCCTGTCCGAGGACCGCTGCCGCCCCGTGCGTCTCGCTTACCGCCGGGCCGCCGCTTGCCGCACACGCGATCTCGCGCGGCACGACCCTCATCGAAAGACCCTTTCATGAGCGACGACACAGACGCCAAGACCCGCGCCGCGGAGCGCGCGGAGCGGTCCGAGCGCATGGCCCGAGAGGGGGCGCAGGCCATGGCCGAGCACCTCGCCGCCGTCAAGGCCGTGGACGAGCGCACCGTGCGCCTGCGGGCCCTGCGTCTGGCCAAGGAAGCCGAGGAAGCCGCCGCTAAGGCCGCAGAGCCCCCGGCCGCGCCCAAGCGCAGCCGCAAGAAGGTCGCGGGCTGAAACCCATGGCGATGGACCGCACCCGCCGCCCGAGCGACCCGCGTCAGGCCGCCGAGGCCGCCTTCAAGGCCGTGACCCGCAAGACGCCCGAGGCGCCGCCCGCCGCCCCGGCACCGGTGGCGATCCCCGGTGCCCGCGAATCCGTGACGCTGCGCCTCGACCGGGCCGTGCTGGAGCACTTCCAGAAGGACGGCCCCGGTTGGCAGGACCGCATCAACGCCGCCTTGAAGGCCGCCGCGGGCCTTTGAGGGTCAGGCCGAGAGCGCGCGCTCCAGCTCGCCCTTCGTCATCTTCGAGCGGCCGGGAATGTCGCGCTTGCGCGCCCGCTCCATCAGATCCGCCTTGGTGACGCCGCCGCGATCCGACGTGCTCCCGGATTTGCCGCCTGTCTTGCGGGCCGAGGCCGCCTTTTCGGCGACGTCCGCGGGCTGCTTCGAGTGCTGCCGGCCCTTCGCGGTGTCGGCCCGCTTCTTGGCGCTCGAGCGCTTGTACTCGGAATCGGAGATCTTCTCGCGGGCCTTCTTCGGCAGGTAGCGCTCGCCGGTTTTCCCGCTCTCCTCGCCCGACTTCGTGCCCCACTCCTCGTCGGTCCACTGCTTGAGACTGTTGTCGTCGGTCTTCCTCCCCGCGTAGCCGCCGCCCTCCTTCTTGTATTCGGAGGTCGCCATCTGCGCCTTGCGGGCGGACCATTGGCCGGGCTTGCCGCCCTTGGAGGACTGCGTGACCTCCTTCTTCACCTTGTCCCACAGCTTCGGATCGGTTTTCTTCGCGCGCTCGGCCATGACCTTCCTCCGGTTCGGGGCTTCGACATTCGGCTGTCAACAGAAGGTCGCATGCTGAGTTCCGCCAGGGCCCGCTCTCCGCGGTGGACAGAACGGGCCGATCATCGGCGTTGACAGGCGCGGGCGAAGCTTCCACCTGCGCGCCAGAACGGAAGAGGCCGGTAATCCGGCCGAGCGAGGAACGCGATGTCCGAGGCGAGCAGGCCGAAGGTGTTCATCGATGGCGAGGCCGGCACGACCGGGCTCGGCATCCGCGAGCGGCTGGAGCGCGACGGCCGCGTCACCGTGGTCAGCATCCCGCACGAGAGCCGCAAGGACCCGAACGCCAAGCGGGCGATCCTCGAAGCGGTCGACCTCGCGGTCCTGTGCCTGCCCGACGACGCCTCCCGCGAGACCGCGCAGCTTGCCGACTCCCTCTCGAACGGCGGCCCGAAGCTGCTCGACGCCAGCACGGCGCACCGCGTCGCCGAGGGCTGGGCCTACGGCTTCGCCGAGCTGACCCGCGATCAGGCCGGCATCATCCGCGCCGCCCGCCGGGTCGCCAATCCCGGCTGCTACCCGACCGGGGCCATTGCCCTGCTGCGCCCCCTCGTCGAGGCCGGGCTGGTCGCGCCCGACACAGCGATCAGCGTCAACGCGGTGAGCGGCTACAGCGGCGGCGGCAAGGGCATGATCGAGGCCTACGAGGCCGGCCGCGCCCCGGCCTTCGAGCTCTACGGCCTCGGCTTCGGCCACAAGCACCTGCCGGAACTCCAGACCTATGCCGGCCTGTCCCGGCGGCCGATCTTCATCCCCTCCGTCGGCAATTTTCGGCAGGGCATGCTGGTGAGCATCCCGCTCCACCTCGACGCGCTGCCCGCCCGCCCCGCGGCCGGCGATCTCGAAGCGGCCCTGACCGCATGGTACGCGGACTCCGATCAGGTGCGGGTCGTGCCCGGTGCCGAGGACGGCGCCCACCGCGAGCGGATCGAGCCGGAGGCGCTCAACGACACCGACCGGCTGGAGCTGCGGGTGTTCGGTTCGGACGGCCACCGACAGGCGGTGCTCGTCGCCCGCCTCGACAATCTCGGCAAGGGCGCCTCCGGCGCGGCGGTGCAGAATCTCGGGCTGATGCTCGGGCTGGACTGAGCGCTGATTTTTCCAGACGAGCCCCCCGGCGGTCGGACGATCGCCGGGGGTTTTTCGTTCGTGCGCTCCGGCGCGCCATGGCTTGTCAATGCATGCCGGCGTTCACCTGCGGCACGACCGAATGCATCCTGCGTCGCCCCGCCTTGCCGCCCCGGATTCGAAAGCCGTCTCGACGCCGATCGGCCGTATTCGTTGAAGCGAATTCTGTCGCGATAGCCGGCTCATAGGCGTCCCGGCCGTCTGCCGAAGCCGTCGACCGGCGCATCGCGGCTGCATCGGCCACCGGCCGCCTGCGCATAAGCCCTGGAAATCCACAGAAAATACGTAGGCCTGCGGCGGCCCGCCGCATACCGATGCGTGTGGTGAGCCGCAATCGGCCTTGACCGTTCGGCTTTTCGCGCTGCCACGATCCCCGCGCGGCGAGCGACCGGATGAGGCCCCTCCCAAGCCTCTGAACAAAAACGTTTTTCCAAAATTCGTCTCCGTTCTTTTAACATTTGAAATATTCGGCCGCCCGAAAATTCCGTCCGTTGCCGCCGCCGAGATGTCGTCGAACTAGACCTCCCTGCCTTTTCATCGGAACGCGGAGCATGTCCGATAGACCCTTCGCGCCTCGATTTTCTTCGTCATACAACCGAATCAAGAACGACAAACTGACTTGCTCCGTCGCGACACTGAGCTTACGCTCATTCAAGTAATCCCTCGGAACGAGAAGACGGCGCCATGGACACCACCGAACAGGATGCGGAAACCGCACGCCTCATCACCTTGGCGGCGGATGTCGTCTCGGCTTATGTCAGCAACAATCATGTCCAGAGCGCCGACCTTCCGCGCCTGATCGGCGACGTGCACGAGGCGATCCGCTCGGTCACGGCCAGCGCCGCACCGGCCGACAGCGGCCCGCCCAAGGCGACGCCGCAGGAGATCCGCAAGTCGGTCAGCCACGACTTCCTGATCTCGTTCGAGGACGGCAAGCCCTACAAGACGCTGCGCCGCCACCTGACCCTGCGCGGCCTGTCGCCCGAGGCCTACCGGGCCAAGTGGGGCCTGCCGAACGACTATCCGATGACCTCGGCGAGCTATTCCGAGCAGCGCTCGGAACTGGCCCGGGCGCTCGGCCTCGGCCAGCAGCGCCGCCGGGCGGAACCCGAGGCGGCGGTCGAAGCGGCGCCCGAGCCGGAGGCCGAGGCCGCGCCGGCGAAGAAGCCCCGCGCGCCGCGCCGCAAGAAGGACGCCTGAGCGCCCCCGCGCCGGCGGCGGCTCAGCCCGGCCGGCGCGTGGGGGTGAGCCGCACGCCCGGTGCCGGGCGCTCCAGCAGGACCTCGCGGCGGAAGCGCACGAGCCGGGCCGGACGTCCGGCCGTGCCGCTCGTCACGTCCTCGGTCTCCTCCACCAGCCCCTGCTGCGCGACGAGGCGCCGGAAGTTCTGCTTGTGCAGGCGGGTGCCGGACAACGCCTCGACGGTGCGCTGCAACTGGAGCAGCGTGAAGGCCGGCGGCATCAGCTCGAACACCACGGGCCGGTACTTGATCTTGCCGCGCAGGCGCCCGATCGCGGTGGCGAGCACCCGGCGGTGGTCGAGGGCCATGGGCTGGCCCGTCACGTCCGCGTCGTCCGGCACCGCCGCGCCGGCCTGCCCGCGGGCCTCGGGGATCAGCCCGGCCTCGAAGAGCAACTCGTAGCGCTCCAGCACCCGCTCCTCGTTCCAGGCCCCGCCGAGGCCGAAACTGAGGCCGACCCGGTCCTCGCGCAGCCGCCGCAGCTTGGCGTCCGGCCCCTTGGCGACCCAGTCCATCAGCCGCGCCTCGATCGCGGTCAGCGCCTTCGGGCGGCCCTCGCGAAAATCCTCCCAGGGGAGATAGCGGTACCAGTTGCGCCACGCGGCCTCGGCGAGACCGGCCGGGCGCAGCTCGCGCACCAGCGCGAGATAGGCCACCGAGAGCAGGTGCACACCGCGCCCGCCGCCCTCCCGGTCGCGGTCGCCGAAGGTGTAGAGCTGCTCGACATAGCCGAGGCGCTGGTGGGTCTGCTGCTCCACCCAGGCGCGCAGGCCGCGCTCCAGCGTGGCGTGCGCGGGCACGAGCGGACCGGCCGGAAGCCCGGTGCTGCGGCCCGGCGCCTGCCCGGCCACCTGCACGGTGAGCGCCCGCGGCTCGCCGTCGGTGGCCGCGACGATGACGGCCACGAGCCCCACCGCCGACGCGTTCGCGGTGCGATCGAGGCCGTCCGCGAGGGCGGCCACACCCGGTTCGGCCGTGCTCATCCCCTCGGCCCCGATGCTCCCCACATCCCCGGTGACCCAGGGTGCCCCGCTCATGCCGGATGGGGACCGGCATCGTCAACGTGAGGATGAGGACGCGGCGAGGACAGGCCTAATGCACCGGGCCCCCGCCACCGCGCAGGCGGCGGGCGACCTCGTGGCCGACCTCGACCGCGACCTCGTCGACGAGGCGGGCGAGCGGCGGGTTGCGCAGTTCCGCCACCAGCCCCTTCATCGCCACCGCGTGGTCGGCGAGGCGGTTGGCGCGGCGCTGGGCGAGCCGGTCGGCCGGGCCGTCGGCGCGGCCCTCGGTCAGGTCGAAGGCCAGTCCCTGAGTCGCGAGCGCGCCGGAGGCCGGATCGCGGGCACAGCGGCCCATCAGCCGGAGCCAGCGGGCGCCGGCCGGGCCGCCGCGGATGCGGAACTCGGCCTCGAACGGGCAGCCGTCCTCGCCCGCGGCCCGCAGCACGCTCTCCAGCCGCAGCGCGTCCTCCGGCTCGATCCGGGCGAGCGCCAGTCGCAGCGGCGCGCCGGAGGCCGCCGCCTCGGGCAGCGCCAGCAGCCGGGCGAGGGCGGGCGAGAGGGCGATCCGGTCGGTCTGCGGATTGTGCGCCCAGGCGCCGATGCAGGCGGAACCGGCAAAAGCCGTCGGAAGGTCGGGATGGAAGACCGTCATGTCGTCACCGAAGCGAGCCTGACGCGCGGGGCGCCCGTCCGGCGACCGTTCCGAACGTCCGCCGAGATTACCTGAGGTAAATTCCTGCGGCGCCGCCGCCTGCTCGAAACCTTAGCTTCTCTCCTGCGCTCGCGTAAAGCGTTCAGTGCGGGGGCGCAGTTGTATCAACTTGAAGTATGATTCCGGCGGACCAGCGGGCCGGCCGCGCCTTAACCGGCGGTTAACCATGTCGGGATGAGATCCGGGATCAGGGCATCCCGGCATCACAGGACACGCGCGTCCGGACCGGGCCCCCCGGAAAGGGGCCGCACGATGAAAGCGATCACGTTCGTCACGCAGAAGGGCGGGAGCGGCAAGAGCACCCTGTGCATCTCGCTGGCCGTCGCCGCCCAGGAGGCGGGCCACAGCGTCTGCATCCTGGAGATGGACCGGCAGGCCACGATCTCCGACTGGCTCGACCACCGCACCGCCGAGGGTCCGGAGGTCGCCCAGATCGACGCGACGCAGATCGACGCCGTGATGGAGCGGCTGGCCGAGTCGGCCTACGACTACGTGTTCATCGACACGCCCGGCGTCGATTCCACCGGCACGCTCTCGGCGATCCGCGCGGCCGACCTGTGCATCATCCCCTGCCGCCCGACGCCGGCCGACCTGCGCGCGTTCAAGCCGACGCTGGCGGCCGTCTACCGGCTGGAGAAGAAGTTCGCCTTCGTGCTGAACCAGACTCCGCCGCGCTCCTACCGCATCCGCGACGCGGCGGACGGGCTCGCGGTGCTCGGCATCCTGCCCGACGTCAACATCGTCGCCCGCACCGACCATCAGGACGCCATCGGCGTCGGCCAGGGCGTGACCGAGTTCAACCCGAAGGGCCAGGCCGCGGGCGAGGTGCGCCGGCTGTGGAGCTGGATCGAGCGGCGGATGCAGGCGGCGCGCCCGCTGACCGGCCGGGGCAGGGGGGCGGGCCGTCATGTCCAAGCCGCCTAAGCTCAGCCTCGCCTCGATCGTGGCGGAGGCGACCCCGAAACCCGCCCGGCCACCGGGCGCCGAGATCGTCACCCTCGACCGCGCCCCGGCATCGCCCGCGGCGAGCGCCGGCACGCTCAAGCAGCGCGCCAAGCAGATGTCGGTTTATCTCGAACCCCCGGTCTACGATCAGCTGCGCGACCTCGCCTATGCCGAGCGCGCCAAGATGCACGGCCTGATGCTGGAGGCCCTCGACCTCCTGTTCCGGCAGCGCGGCGCCCGCTCCATCGAGCAGATCTTGGGAGAGCGGCCGCGCTGAAGGCGGGGCCGGCTTCGCCCAACCCGAGAGGCCCGCCCCGGCGGGCCTCGGCAGGGGAGGGGGGCGCGCAGCGGCGCCGGACCGTAGCCTGCGAACCGAACGTCCACCGCTCCGATCGTCAGTCCGATCAATCGCTTGCGGGCCTTTGCTCAAGCACTGCCTCACGAATTCTTGCGAGAATCGGGGACATCCGGGTTTTTCCCAGATCGATCAGGCACTTGCGCCGGTTCTCTTGCGCGATCCGCCCTCCCCCGGCGCCGTTCCGCCGCCTCCGTTCAGCCTTCCTTTACCGCGTCCGGACGATCCTCTGGGGACGGTAGGACGCGTGCTGTCCGACCGAAAGCGTGATCCCGCCGGCCCTGCTTTCCGCGGCCGGAGGGAGCCCTGTGGCGTCGAGCGGAAAGCGGGCGGGCAACATGGCGGGTGTCAGGACGGCCGGATGGCATCCGGCGCAGCGATCCCTGCTGGGTCACGGGCCGGTCGCGCGGCTGGCCACGGCCTGCGCGGTGGCGCTTCTCGCCGCCAACTGCGCCGGCAAGCCGCCGCAATTCGCCGGCGCGGCCCCCTCCTCGGGCAACGGCATCGATCCGAAATACGGCGTGCGGGCGAGCCGGCGCGTCTACAACGAGGGCGAGGCGATCCCGAAGGGGGGCGGACGCCGCTTCTCGGGCAAGCCCTACGTGGTGGCGGGCAAGACCTACGTGCCCCGCGAGGACGCCCGCGGCTATGTCCGCGAGGGCCTTGCCTCGTGGTACGGCAGCGCCTTCCATGGCCGCGTCACCGCCAACGGCGAGGTGTTCGACCGCCACTCGATCGCCGCCGCCCACCCGACCCTGCCGCTGCCGAGCTACGTCCGGGTGACCAACCTCGACAACGGCTACTCGATGGTGCTGCGCGTCAACGATCGCGGGCCCTACCACGCCGGCCGCGTCATGGACGTGTCGGAGGAAGCCGCCCGCGCGCTCGACTTCCACCGCCGCGGCACCGCGCGGGTGCGGATCGAATATGCCGGCAAGGCCTCGATCGCCGGCAGCGACGACCGCAAGCTGCTGGCGTCGTTGCGCACCGACGGCACGCCGGCCAGCATCGGCCGCGCGCCGGTCATGATGGCCGATCTCGGTCCCTCCGATCCCGAACCCGCGCAGGAACGCCTCACCGAGCGGTTCGAGCGGCCCAATCGGGCCCTCGCCTTCAAGCCCGCCGACGAGCGCGACGACGCCCTCGAGGCGGTGCGGGAGGCAACCCCGGCGCCGCGCCCGGCCCGGCCCGCGCCGATCATGCTGGCGAGCGCGGCGAGCGTCGCCGTGCCGGCCGCCGTCCAGCCGACCGCAGCCCGCGGCACTCCATTCCGGCCCGTGGCCGTGGCGGCCCCGGCGGTCGCGGCCGCCGCCGCCCGCGCGCCGGAGCGGACGGCGCCCTCCCGCGAGCCGCACCGGGCGGTCGCCGAGGCCCGGAGCCCGGCCCCCGCCGGCCATCGCGACGCCCCCTTGCGTCTCGCACCGCCGCCGCTGCGCCTCGCCGCCGCCCCGCTCAAGGTGACGTCGGCGCCGGTCCCCGCCCGCGCCGCGCCCCTCCCGGTCACCGCCGCGAAGGCGCCCGCACGCCCGGCGGCGCCGGAACCGGTCTCCAGGACGGCAGAGTCCAAGACGGGGGCGATGCCGTCCGCCTCGAAGCTCGCCATCGCGCGCCTCGCGGCCGTCTCCGCCGCTCCGGCCAAGCCCGTCACTCCGGCGGCGGTCCCCGCGAAGGCACCGGCCAAGCCCTCGGCTCGCGCGAAGGTAGCCGAGGTCTACTGAACCCGCTTTCCGGCTCCGTTCCTCTCGCGCGAGGCGGAGCCGAACGGAAGCGAGGCGCACGACCGCTGCGGTGGCGCGCCCCGAGGTGGTTCCGCAGCCGATCCGCGACGGTGCCCTTGGGCACCGCGCAAAGATGATCGACCCGATGGAGACAGCGGCTCACGGGCGCCATGCGGCCGTGACAGGGCGCCCGGCGCACGAGGCAACCCGGACGAAGGCGTCCTCGCGCGAATGGGAGGGGGGCCGCGTCAGGCCACCGCGAGCGCCGCCTCGAAGCGGGCGCGGGCCTCGGCGACGTCGAAACGCTCGGGCGCGGCGAGGCGGGCCAGCGCGGCCCGGGCCCGGCGGGCGGGATCGCCGGCAAGACGCGGCGTCGCCTCCGCGACGGGGCGCATCTCGTCCATCCGGCCGTTGCAGTGGAGCACGACGTCGATCCCGGCCGCGAACGCGGCTTCGGCCCGCGTGCGGAACGGCCCCTGGAGCGCGTGCATCGACAGGTCGTCGGTCATCAGGAGGCCGTCGAAGCCGATCGCGCCGCGGATGATCTCGCGGATCACCGTCGGCGACAGGGTGGCGGGGCGCTCCGGGTCGATCGCGGTGAAGACGACATGCGCGCTCATGGCGAGCGGCAGGTCGGCGAGCGCCCGGAAGGGCCGAAAATCGCTCCCGGCGAGGCTCGCCCGGTCGGCCCCCACCACCGGCAGGTCGAGGTGGCTGTCGCAGGTGGCGCGCCCGTGGCCGGGCATGTGCTTGATCACCGGCAGGACGCCGCCCGCCAGGAGCCCCTCGGCGACGGCGCGGCCGGTGGCGATCACCGCCTCCGGCGAGGTGCCGAACGCCCGGTCGCCGACGATGTCGTTGGAGCCCGCCACCGGGACGTCGATCATCGGCGCGCAATCGACGTTGATGCCGACCTCGGCGAGGTCATGGGCCATCAGCCGGGCGCCGAGCCGGGCGAGGTCGAGGGGGAGCGCGCCGACGCTGCGGCCGGAGGGGTATTTCGGCCAGTGCGGCGGGCCCATGCGCTGCACCCGCCCGCCCTCCTGATCGATCAGGACCGGCGCATCGGGCCGGCCGACGGTCTCGCGCAAGGAGTGGGTGAGCGCGCGCACTTCGTCCGGCGTGCCGATGTTGCGCTTGAACAGGATGAAGCCCCAGGGCCGCAGGTCGCGGAAGAACGCGGTCTCCTCCGGCGTCAGGGTCGTGCCGGAGCAGCCGAGGATGACGGCGCGTGCGTCGGGGGCGGAGGTCATGGGGCCGGCGTCCTGAAAGCGAACGAGGGGCAACGACGCTATCGCGCTCGTGCAGCCCGCGCTCCGGAATCACTACGCCAACCGCGGAAGGCGCCTCTCCTCCCCCTTGCGGGGAGGAGATGGAGGTGGGGGTGGCTCAGGATGAGGCGGGAGCGGTGCCTTCTGCCCGACCCCCACCCCTACCCCTCCCCGCAAGGGGGAGGGGAATCGCGCGTCATTCGGCGCTCATCGCACGTTGAAGGTTCTCGTCAGCGAAAGAAAACTCAATTCTTCGCCACGAAGCACTGGCCGCCCGCCCCCTGCAGCTCGGTGCAGAGGCTCGAAGCTTCGGTCTTGGCGAGCGGCCCGACGCGGACGCGGTAGATCGTCTTGCCGTTGACCTCGGCCTGGCGGATCAATTCGGGCTTGCCGGAGAGCTGGCTGTACTTGGCCTGCATCTGCCGGAACGCGGCGCGGGCCTCGCTCTCGCTGCCGCGCACGCCGAGCTGGACCGAGAAGCCGCCGACGCTCGCCTGCGAGACGGCCGGGGCCGGTTCGGACGGCTCGGCCTGGGTGCTGGCGGTGGTCTCGACGGACGCGATCCGCTGGGGCGTCTTGCGCGGGGCGGGCGCCGGCTCGGCCTGGGCCGGCGTGGTGGCGTCGGCCATCGGCAGCGGCGCGGCGCTGGCGAGGGTGCGCGAGGGACGGCGCGGCGTGGCGGCGGGCGTCGAGCCGCCCGCGGCCTCGGGCAGCATCATGGTCGGGATCGGCGAGGTCGGCGGGACCTCGGCGGCCTGGGCTTGCGGGGCCGGGGCTTGAGCCGGCGGCGGCGTGTCGGGCTTGACCGCGACGGTGCGCACCCGGCGCGGCTCGCCGAGCGAATCGGTCAGCATGCCGCCCTGGCCCGGCGTGGCGCCGCCCTGGCCGGCCGCGGCCGGGCCGGCATCGCCGCGCGCGGCCGCCGTGCGGGCCGCCTGATTCACGTCGAGGGGCTGCTCCTCGCGGTTGACGATCTTGATCTGACCGTCCTTGGCGTTGCGGTCGTAGATCTGCTTGTTCTGGTCGGGGATCTCGACGCCGTCGGTCGCCGCGGGCTGGACCTTGAGCGGGGTCTTGTCGGCGAGCACGGTGATCGGCCCGGCGCTGCCGCCCTGGGTGCCGCGCCACGCCAGCGCGCCGCCGACGCAGACCGCCAGCACCGCGAGGCCGGCACCGACCTGGACCATCCGGCCGCGATGGCGCGGACGCTCGACGGGACCGGCGCGGTAACCTTCGCCGGCCTCGGCGAAGACCGCCTGATCCTCGGCCGGATGGCCCGCGTAGAGGCCCTGCTCGACGGAGGCGAGGTACTGGTCGAAGGCGTCGGCGGGGTTGGCGGGCTGGCCGCCCGCGGGCGGGGTGGGGGTGGTCATGGCGGGGCGTCCCTGGGCGGTCGGGTCATCCTGCGCCGGGGCGGGCGCGTCGAGGAAGGTCGGCTCGACCCGGCCGGGCCGGGCCTCCGTGGCGGGGGCGGCGGACTTCTCCCGCGCCTCCAGCAGCGCCCGGAACGGGTCGTCCTGCCCGACGATGCGGGCGAGCTCGGCCAGCGGGTCGGCCTTTGCAGCGCCATGGGCCGCCGCCTTGGCCTGCCCGTTCTCGCCCGCGCTCTGACGCAGCTCGCGCTCGAAGGCGTCGAAATCGACCGTCGCGCGCGAAGCGTGTCCCGTCATGGCCTCAACCTCATCAAACGCCCGACGGCGTCACCGCATCTCGTCCGGCGCGGAGACACCCAGAACCGCAAGGCCGGAGGCGAGCACGCCGCCGAGGGCCTCAACGAGGGCCAAGCGGGCCCGGGTGGACTTTCTGTCGGTTGGATTAACAATCCGTAATTGCGGCAAGTCTTTGCCCTTATTCCAGAAACTATGCAGCGAACTCGCGGTCTCATAGAGGTAGAACGCGATTCGGTGGGGTTCGTGGGCGGCGGCCGCCGATTCGAGCACCCGCGGATACTGGGCGATCAACCGCATCATCTCGATCTCGCCCGGATCGGTCAGCACCGACAGATCGGCCCCGCGAAGCAGGCCGTCTCGCGAAACGTCCTCGTCCGGCATGGCCTCGCGGGCCTGCCGCAGCACCGAGAAGCGGCGGGCATGCCCGTACTGCACGTAGAAGACCGGGTTGTCCTTCGACTGCTCGACCACCTTGGCGAGGTCGAAATCGAGTGTCGCGTCGTTCTTGCGGTAGAGCATCATGAAGCGGATCGCGTCGCGCCCGACCTCGTCGATGACGTCGCGCAACGTCACGAACTCGCCCGAGCGCTTCGACATCTTCACCGGCTCGCCTGCGCGCAAAAGCCGCACCAGCTGGCAGAGCTTGACGTCGAGCCGGGCCTCGCCGTCGCTCACCGCCTGCACGGCCGCCTGCATGCGCTTGACGTAGCCGCCGTGGTCGGCGCCGAGCACGTCGATGAGTTCGGTGGCACCCCGCAGCCACTTGTCGCGGTGATAGGCGATGTCGGAAGCGAAGTAGGTGTAGGTGCCGTCGGACTTCAGCAGCGGCCGGTCCACGTCGTCGCCGAACCCGGTCGAGCGGAACAGGGTCTGCTCGCGATCCTCCCAATCCTCGGGCAACTGACCCTTGGGCGGGGGCAGGCGGCCCTCGTAGACGAGGCCTTTGTCGCGAAGCGCCGCGAGCAGTTCGGCGACCTTGTTGCCGGCCTCGCCGCCCTGGAGCGTCGCCTCGGAGAAGAACACGTCGTGGCGGATGCCGATGGCTGCGAGATCCTCGCGGATCATGTCCATCATCGCGTCGATGGCGAAGCGGCGCACCGGCGGCAGCCACGCGGACTCGGGCTGGTCGAGCAGCGCGCGCCCCTGCGCCTCGGCGAGCTTTTCGCCCACCGGCTTGAGGTAATCGCCGGGATAGAGGCCCTCGGGAATCGTGACCGCCTCGCCGAGCGCCTCGCGGTAGCGCAGGTAGGCGGAGCGGGCGAGCACATCGACCTGCGCGCCGGCGTCGTTGATGTAGTATTCGCGCGTCACGTCGCGGCCGGCGGCGACCAGGAGGTTGGCGAGCGCGTCGCCGAACACCGCGCCGCGCCCGTGGCCGACATGCATCGGCCCGGTCGGGTTGGCCGAGACGTACTCGATGTTGACCTTGCCGCCCGGCATTTTTGCACGCCCGAAGTGTTCGCCCTCGGACAGGGCGGCGCGGATCACCTCGTGGAAGACTTTTGGATCGAGCCGCAGGTTGATGAAGCCGGGGCCGGCCACGCTCGCCTCGACGATGCGCGGATCAGCGCGCAGTTCCGCGGCCAGCGCTTCGCCCAGCGCCTTCGGGTTCTGACGCGCCTCCTTGGCCAGCACCAGGGCGGCGTTGGTGGCGAGATCGCCGTGGGCGGGATCGCGCGGCGGCTCGACCAGCACGCGCGACAGGTCGAGCCCCGCGGGCAGCGTGCCGGAGCGGATCAGAGCCTCGAGGGCCTCCCGCACACGGGTCTCGAAGAGGGCGAAGATGTTCATGGGGCGAGACGCATTCCGCTGGCGCGGCCGCGCGGCGAACGGGTCGGGCGGCCGAAAGGTCAGGGCCGCGGCATAGCAACGGGCGCGGGGGGTGTCACGGATAGGGGTCGAATTTGCGGTCCTGATCCCTCCTGCCTCCGCTGCTCTCATGCAAGGCATCATGTCACCCCTATCTATGCTAGGGATCGAGGCTGCCCGGAGGTAGGCGAGATGGCTGCTGCAGCGGCAATGGCATTGGAAGTTTTGGGAAGGGGGCTTGTGGCTCCCAAGCATTTGAGTGTGTTAAGTTTCGAAGCAAGCACTGCCTGGCCAACAACAGAGGCACAGTTTGCAGAATTTCTACATGACGCTGAAGTAGAATTTTTCGAGTGGAAACAAGAACTTGCGCCGCTAATAGACGAGCTTCGCGCAACTTTTTCAGAAAATGGAGAAAATCCAGAGAATATTGTGAGCTTCATCGATACTGTCGTGGAGGCAATTAGCGCAAAGATCGAAAATGAAAAAGCCGCACTCAAAAGCGACGAAAAAATTCGCAAGAGAATCGTTAAACTAAACAAGTCTCAGGGCGATGATGGTTGGTTCTTAAAATTCCATGATAATTTTACTGCTCTCGCCAGGAAGTGGAACAACGAAAGAATAGGTTTTTATTATAGATTAATAGCCCTTCGGGCCGATTACGACCCGAACGCGCGCGGCGGACCCACTTTCAACGACACAAAATCTTTAAACGAATTTCTTTCTTCGATAAAGCCGTCCTGATGGCCGAGGTTCGGCTCACACCGAAATTCGTCAAGGCGCTGCAGAAGCTCGGGCACAAGCAGATGGAGCGCGCCAAGAAGTCCCTGCTGCAGTTCCAGGCCAACCCGCGCCATCCCTCGCTGCATTTCGAAAAGCTGAGCGGCTCGAACTACTGCACGATCCGCGTCGACATGAACCATCGGATCGTCGTGCGGGACGAAGGCGACGATCGCTATGAGATGGTGGACATCGGCAACCACGACTACGTGGACCGCGCCTACGGATAGGCGGTCAGGCGCTCCGGCATCAACCCGATCAGCACGCTCCGAAACTCCCCCGGCAACGGCACCGGCCGGCGCGTCGTCCGGTCCACGTAGACATGCACGAAATGCCCCTGCGCGGCGGCCTCGTCCGAATCGGGCGCGAAGATCGCGACCTCGTAGCGGACGCTGGAGCGGCCGAGACGGGCCACCCGCACGCCCGCCGTCAGCGCATCGGGAAAGGCCACGGGGGCGAAGTAGCGGCAGCCGGTCTCGACCACGAGGCCGATGACCGGGCCGTCGGCGATGTCGAGGGCGCCCGCTTCGACCAGGATGCCGTTCACCGCCGTATCGAAGAAGGCGTAGTAGACCACGTTGTTGACGTGCCCGTAGACGTCGTTGTCGCCCCAGCGCGTGGCGAGCGGCACGAGGCGGGGATACCGGCTGCGGGTCGCGCGGGGGGCTTTTTCAGTGTCGCTCACGGCTCTCTTCGGTTTTGTCCGGGACGGCGTGCGGCTTCAGTAGAATGCACCGTTGCGCGGTCGCCGTCCGAGGCGGCGTTGTGGGATCCGACGCCTCTACAGGAGATCGCGATTCCATGAAGTCCCTCGTTCTGACGGGCGCGGCGCTGGCCGCCCTCATCGCCCTCCCGGCCACCGCCCAAGCCGGAGGCTTCGGCCGCCACGGCGGCTTCGGTGGTCATCATGGCGGGTTCGGCCATCACGGTGGGTTCGGCGGTCACCGCGGCGGCTTCGGCGGCCATCGTAGCTTCGGCCATCATGGCGGCTTCGCCGGTCACCGCGGCTACGGCTATGCCGGTAGCGGCTATGGCCGGGGTTACGGCGGCTACGGCCGGGGCGTCGGGCTCGGGCTGGCGGGTGCCGGCGTGGGGCTCGGCCTCGGTCTCGCCGCGGGCGCGCTCTCGGCCGGCAGCACCTACGGCTCGGGGTATGGCTACGGCTCGGGCTACGGTTACGGCGCGCGTTACGGCTACGCCCCGGCCTACGGCTACGGAACCGGCTACGCTCCGGCCGCTTACGGCTACGCCCCGGCCGCCTACGGCACGGGCTACGGCACCGCCACCGGATACGCCCCGGCCTACAACACCGGCTCGAACTGCGTCTGCTACTGAGCCTCACGGCTCCGTCAGCGGGAGCCCGCGGCTCGGCGGGCTCCAGTGGAGATCGGGCGTCTCGGCAAAGAGGCGCCCGTGTTCCAGCACCGCGTAGGTGTCGGTCATGCCGGCGATGTAGTCGGCCACCCGCCGCGCCAGCCGCGCCTCGCCCGCGCCCGAGAGCCCCTCGCACCATTCCGGCGGCATCCGGGTCGGGTCCTCACGGAAGGCGGAAAACAGGTCGGCCACGATGGCGTTGGCCTTGGCCCGCACCGCCATGACGCCCGGATGGCGGTACATCCGCGCGTAGAGGAAGCGCTTGATCGAGGCGTCGGCCTCGGCGATTCCGGCCGAGAAGGCGATGACCGGCGCGTCCGCCCCGCGGATGTCGGCGACGGTCTTCGGCGCCAGCGCGGCGAGCCGGGCCTCGCCCTCGCGGATCACGTCCTCGACGAAGCGGGTGATGACCCGCCGCGCCAGCTCGTGGATCTTTCGCGACGGTTCGAGGCCGGGGTGGAGCCGCTCGATCTCGTCGAGCAGCCCCTTCAGGAACGGCACGGTGGCGAGGTCGGCGAGGTCGAACAGCCCGGCCCGCAAGCCGTCGTCGAGGTCGTGCGCGTCGTAGGCGATGTCGTCGGCCAACGCCGCGGCCTGCGCCTCCGGCCCGGCGAAGCGCGACAGCTCCAGATCGTTGATCGCGTCGTATTCGATCACCGCCGCCGGGATGCCGGTGGCAGCGTAGCGCCTGACCGGGGCGCCCGACGCGTCGAGCAGCGGCCCGTTGTGCTTGACCAGCCCCTCCAGCGTTTCCCAGGTGAGGTTGAGCCCGTCGAAGCCGGCGTAGCGCCGCTCCAGCCGGGTGACGATGCGCAGCGCCTGGGCGTTGTGGTCGAAGCCGCCGTAGGCCGCCATGCAGGCGTCGAGCGCGTCCTCGCCGGTATGGCCGAAGCAGGTATGGCCGAGGTCGTGGGAGAGCGCGAGCGCCTCCGCCAAGTCCTCGTCGAGGCCGAGCGCGCGGGCAAGCGCACGGGCGATCTGGCTGACTTCGAGGGTGTGGGTCAGCCGGGTTCGGTAATGGTCGCCCTCGTGATGCACGAAGACCTGGGTCTTGTGCTTGAGGCGGCGGAAGGCCGTCGAGTGGACGATGCGGTCGCGGTCGCGCTGGAAGTCGCTGCGGGTCGGCGAGGCGGCCTCCGGGATCAGCCGGCCGCGGGTCGCGCCCGGATCGGTCGCGTATTGCGCCCGCCAGCGCTCGCCGTTCTGCCGCACTGTCTCGCCTTCCCCGCGTTCGGCCGCGTTGCGGCCCCGGTCATCAACCCATATCTTGGCCTCATATCTTGCGTGGAACGCGCCCGCGGCAATCGCGGCCGCAGACCCACACACAGGTTCGAGACGGGACCGCCACCGCGATGGCCGACATCAATCTGACCGCCCGCGCCGCCAAGCGCATCAACGAGATCATGGGCTCGGAGCCACCGGGCTCGTCGCTGCGCATCAGCGTGAACGGCGGCGGCTGCTCCGGGTTCTCCTACGCCTTCGACATCACCGCGGCCCGCGAGGGCGACGACGTGGTGATCGAGCGCGACGGCGCCACCGTGCTGGTCGATCCGACCTCGCTCGAATACATGGGCGGGGCGACCATCGATTTCGTCAACGACCTGATCGGCCAGTCCTTCAAGATCGAGAACCCACAGGCCACCGCCTCCTGCGGCTGCGGCACGTCCTTCGCGATCTGATCCCGCATCGGGGCATCACGGCGTTCCGTATCGTCGGGAGCGAACGGCGCTCCCCTCGACGCCCGAGGCAAGCCGGAAACAACGCCCCTCCGTGGCCTCCGCGCAATTGCCTCGCCTGTGGAAAACCGGCAGGGATGGGGCCCGCACACGGCTCCCTTCCCTCGACAGCCTTCGATCCGATCGAACCATGACGCTTCCGACGCGCCGTCCCGTCCTCACGCGGGCGCTGCTCGCCCCGGCCTGCGCCGCCGCCCTGCTGGCCGCGCCCGCCGCGTCGCCGTTGCTCGCGCCCGTCGCGGCGCAGGAGGCGGCCTCCGCGGTCCAGGACCTCGTCCTCGAGAACGTCGCGCTCACCTTCGGCGAGACCGGTGTGAGCGCGCCGCGGGTCGCGGTGAGCGGCACCCGGCTGTCGAAGGAGGAGCTGCTGGCGATCTTCCAGGGCGACGCCAAGGAGAGCTGGGGCACCCGGCTCCAGCGCCTCGACGCGGGCAGCCTGACGATGCCGGAACTGCGGGTCGAGCGCCGCGGCGAGAAGCGGCAGGTCGTGACCTACCGCGACGTGACCGCGCGCAACGTCCATGGCGGGCGCATCAGCGAGCTGACGTCGGCCGGCGCGACCCTCTCGGTCGAGGGTGCGGCCGGGCAGCCGGCCAAGGCCAGCGGCAGCTACGGCAAGATCCGGGCGGAGGAGGTCGATCTGACCGCGCTCGCCCGCCTCTACGCCGAGGCCGGCACCGCCCGCAGCGGCTTCCAGCGGCTCTACGCGGCGCTTGCGGTCGAGGCCATCGCCTTCGTCGACGAACGCGGCACCACCGTCTCGATCGCGCGGCTCGCCGGCCGCGACCTCGCCGGGCGCCAGACGCCCGCCACGTGGTCCGGCGCGGTCGAGTCGCTGGCGGGCGCCGACCTGTCGCAGCCCGATCCGGCCAAGCGCGCACGGGCTGCCGGTCTCGTCGCCGATCTCGCCGAATCGGTCTCGGTCGGGAGCCTGGAGGCGAACGACATCGCGGTGAAGGAGGTGAGGGGGCCCGATCCGCTGCATTTCGGCATCGGCCGGTTCTCCTACACCGGCAACGGCGCCGAGGCCGGCGTGAGCCTCGCCGACATCGCCTTCGGCTCGGCGGAGGCGAACGGCAGGCTCGGACGGCTGGCGCTCACCGGCTTCTCGCTGGAACCCACCATCGCCACCCTGCGGCGCCTCGCCAAGGCGGCGCCCGACAAGCCCGCCGCCCCGGAGAAGCCGGGCGAGAAGCCCGCGCCGCTGCCGCCCGCCGTCGATCCAGCGGCGCAGGAGGCGGAATGGCGCCGCCTGACCCCCGTGATCGGTACCCTGACCCTCTCCGATCTCAATCTCGATCTGCCCGGGCACGGCGCCGATGCCGCGGCCAAGCCGATGTCGATCGGCGTGCGCGGCGGCAGCGTCACCTTCGGCCCGCCCAAGGACGGCGTGCCGACGGCGAGCCGCCTGTCGCTGACCGGGCTGACCCTGCCGGCGAGCGCGGTGGAGAGCGTGCCGGGCCTCGGCTCGCTCGGCCTCTACGGCTACCGCGACCTCGACCTCGACGTGATCGCCGACACCGCCTGGAACGAGGGCACGAAGGAGCTGTCCTTCAACGAGCTGTCGCTCACCGGCAAGGACATGGGCAAGCTTCGCCTCAACGCGACGCTCGGCGGCATCGGCCCCGACGTGTTCGATCCCGATGCGGCGGTCTCGGGCTTCGCCATGCTCTCGGCCACCGCCAAGGCGCTCGACCTGACCCTGGAGAACGGCGGCCTGTTCGACCGTTTCATCACCGCCCAGGCCAAGACGTTGAGCCTCAAGCCCGACGAGTTGCGCAAGGAATACGTCACGGCGAGCGTCATCGGCGTGCCGGTGATCCTCGGCAACTCCGCCGCCGCCAAGGCGATCGGCGCGGCGATGGGCAAATTCGTCTCGAAGCCCGGCACGCTGTCGATCAGCGCCAAGGCCAAGAACGGCGAGGGTCTCGGCATGGTCGACGTCAGCACCGCCCCGACCCCGGCCGCCGTGCTGGACAAGCTGGAGGTGAACGCCAAGGCGGAGTGAAGGCGAAGCCGGAGCGGGCTGCGGCCGCGGCGACCCGTCAATACGCGCTTTGTCCCGCCCGCGGCCTCCTGTGCTGCTTGTGTTCGCGCAAGCCGATCCCTAGGTTCGCCCCAATTCACGCGTTCAGGAGAGGCGCCGCCGCCATGGGGCCGCGGCGCAGGAGGTTGCCATGGGCAGCATGAGTGTCTGGCACTGGGTCATCGTGGCGGTCGTCGTCATGCTGCTGTTCGGCCGTGGCAAGGTGTCCGAGCTGATGGGCGACGTCGCCAAGGGCATCAAGGCCTTCAAGAAGGGCATGGCCGACGACGAGACCGCGCCGGGCGTCAACAACGCCGTGCCGCCGCCGTCCGCCGGCGAGCCGATGCGGACCTTGCCGCCGAACCCGGCTCCGGGCGCGACCCATGCGAGCCCGCAGCAGACCCACGTGCCGGCCGGCGATCACAAGGCGCTCTGACGGACCACGCGCTGCGACGCCATGAGACCGGCGTCGGACGGGATGGCGCGGACGGCGCGACCGTCCTAATCAGGCGCGGACCCGCGGGACGGACGCTGCAATGCTGGACATGAGCTGGGGCGAGGTGATGCTGATCGGCGGCGTCGCCCTGATCGTCATCGGACCCAAGGACCTGCCGAAGGCCCTGCGTACGCTGGGGCAGGTGACCACCAAGGTCCGCCGCATGGCGGGCGAGTTCCAGCACCAGTTCAGCGAGGCGATCCGGGAGGCGGAACTCGACGAGGTCCGCCGCGACGTCGAGGGCGTGAAGCGCACGGTCGATGCCGCCAAGCCCGGCTTCAACCCGGTCGATACCATCCGCAACGAGATCCGCAGCGCCGTCGAGGGGCGCGCCCCGTCCCCTGCCGCTCCCGCCAAGGAGACCGGCAGCTTCGACGTGCCGCGCCCCGGCGCCGAGCAGCAGGCCGCCGTGGCAAATCCCCCTGCGGCTCCTTCCACGGCGAGCCCCGCCACGGCCAAGCCCGAGACAGGCCCGACTCCATGACCGACGAGCGTGACGAGGCCGAGATCGAGGCCTCGCGGGCGCCCCTCCTGGAGCACCTGATCGAGCTGCGCTCGCGACTGATCAAGTCGCTGATCGCCTTCATCGTGATGTTCTTCGGCTGCTTCTTCTTCTCGAAGAACATCTACAACATCCTCGTCCATCCCTACGTCTCGGTGGTCGGCGCCTCGAACGCCGAGCTGATCGCGACCCACTTCCTCGAGCAGGTCTTCACCAACATCAAGCTCAGCGTGTTCGGCGCGGGCTTCCTGTCGTTTCCGGTGATCGCCACCCAGGTCTATGCCTTCGTGGCGCCGGGGCTGTACCGCAACGAGCGGCAGGCCTTCCTGCCCTATCTCGTGGCGACGCCGGTCTTCTTCGTGCTCGGCGCGCTAGTGGTCTACTTCCTGGCGATGCCGCTGCTGATCCAGTTCTCGGTCTCGCTGCAGCAGATCGGGCAGCCGGGCGAGGCGACGATCAAGCTGTTGCCGAAGGTCGACGAGTACCTCTCGCTGATCATGACGCTGATCTTCGCCTTCGGGCTGGCTTTCCAGATGCCGGTGATCCTCACCCTGCTCGGTCAGGTCGGCGTGATCGACGCGGCGTTCCTACGGGAGAAGCGGCGCTACGCCATCGTGCTGGTGTTCGTCGCCGCCGCGATCCTGACCCCGCCCGACGTGATCTCGCAGCTCTCGCTCGCGATCCCGATGCTGCTGCTCTACGAGGCCTCCGTGTTCTCGGTCGCCCGCATGGACAAGATCCGCGCCGCGCGCCGCCGCGCGCAGGGGCTGGAGGACTGAAGCACGCGAAATCCGATCGGCGCGACATCGCCGATCGCCCCCGCGACTGCGGGGCGGCGGACGTCCGCCGGGCGCGGTGGCCTCGGCCACCGCCGCTCAGCGTAAGCGAAAAATAAACTCGCTTGCGCATCACTCTGTCGTGCGCAAGCTGGATGCCGCGAACCTCCGCCCCATAACCCCCTCCGAAATCCGATCCGGAGGAGACGACATGAGACGGACGATGTGGACGGCGCTCGCGGTCGCGGCGATGACGACGTTCGGCGGCGGCGCCTTCGCGGCGCCGGAGTTGCAGCGCGTGCGCGGCACGGTCGAGAAGAGCGAGGGCGGCACGCTCACGGTCAAGACCGTTGAGGGCGGCACGCAGACGGTGCAGATCGACGGCGCGACCTTCGCCTGGGTGGTGAAGTCGAGCCTCGACCAGATCAAGGACGGCGTCTTCATCGGCACCGCCACCAAGGGCGACAACCCGCCGACCGCGCTGGAAGTCGTGCTGTTCCCCGAGGAGATGCGCGGCACGGCGGAAGGCCACTACGCCTGGGACGCGATCCCCGACCAGACCGGCGGCGGCTCGGTGGTGAAGAGCTCGATGACCAACGGCACCGTGAAGGCCGGCGGTGCCAGTTCGGGCGGCGCCCCGAAGGTCAAGAGCTCGATGACCAACGCCACCGTCACCGGCAACACCGCCAGCGGCGCCGCGGGCGAGCGCACGCTCACCGTCACCTACGACAAGGACGGCTCGAAGACGATCGTGGTGCCGCCCAAAGCCCCGATCGTCGCGTTCGAAAAATCCGACAAGTCGGTGCTGACGCCCGGCGGCAAGGTGTTCGTGGTCGCCGCCAAGGACGGCGACAAGCTGACGGCCAAGCTGGTCGCGGTCGGCAAGGACGGCCTCACCCCGCCGATGTGATTCTTTTCGAGTTATTGGCGCCCGCCCGTGCATCGGGCGGGCGCCGTCGGTGTCGTCAGGACCGTCCTTGGGCGAGGCTCAAGGACGGTTTTTCTTTTGACCGCATCACCGCTGTGGCGGCGAGCCCAAGCCCGATCAGCGACACCACCGCCGCCAGCACCGGCAACTCGCGATAGCCGGCGCCCAGCGTCAGCGCCGTGCCGCCGAGCCACGCGCCGGTGGCGTTGCCGAGGTTGAACGCGCCCTGGTTCAGGGTCGAGGCGAGGTTCGGCGCATCGCTCGCCGCTTCCACCACCCAGACCTGAAGCGGCGAGACCAGCGCGAAGGCCAGCGCGCTCCACACAACCAGCACGGCGAGCGCCGGCACCGTGTGGGGCGCGACGAAGGCTAGGACGAGCAGCACCCCGACGATGCCGGAAAAACTCCCGAGCACGGTGCCCATCAGGCTGCGGTCGGCGAGCCAGCCGCCCGCGAGGTTGCCCACCGTCAGCCCGACGCCCGCGGCGAACAGTGCGCCCGTGACGCCGCCGGGCGTCAGCCCGGTCACGCCGGTGAGGAAGGGGGCGATGTAGGTGAAGACGGTGAAGAAGCTCACCGAGGACAGGGTCGAGACCAGCATCGGCCGCAGCACGGGCCAACGCCCGAGCGCCCGGAATTCCTTGGCCAGTCCGCCGCGCGTTCCCGGCATCCCGCCGGGCAGCGCGAACGCGATGGCGGCGCCTGCCGCGAGCCCGATCCCGACCACGGCCCAGAAGGTCGCGCGCCAGCCGAGCGCCTGACCGAGTGCGGTGCCAAGCGGCACGCCGAGCACGTTGGCGAGCGTGAGTCCTGCAAACATCAGCGCCACGGCCTGCGTGCGCTTCTCCTTGGGCACGAGGTCGCGGGCGACGATGGCGCCGATGCCGAAGAAGGCGCCGTGGGCGAACGCCGTCGCGACGCGGGCCGCCATCAGCGGCCAGTAGGCCGGCGCGAGCGCGCAGGCGAGGTTGCCCAGAGTGAACACCGCCATCAGGGCGAGCAAAGCGGCCTTGCGCGGCAGCCGCGCGGTCGCCATCGCGACGATGGGCGCGCCGATCACGACGCCCATGGCGTAGCCCGAGACGAGGTGGCCCGCCTGCGGGATGGTGACGGAAAAATCGCGGGCCACCTCGGGCAGCAGCCCCATGATGACGAACTCGGTGGTGCCGATGCCAAACGAGGCGACGGCGAGCGCGAGGATGGGGAGCGGGAGCATGGGGCTCCTTCGGACACGGGGGAGGGCGCGATGGTGCGCTGCGGTAAGCCCGGTAGATGGCCGCTTCCGTCGCTGCGTGGACCGGGAGGGGGCGGGAGGCTGGCCTGCGCGCGGGGCAGGGCTGCGGCTTTCCGCGAGAGCGCCGATGCCGTAGATCCGCGGCGAGTCACCCCCAAAACATACCCGCGGACGCCATGATACGCCTCGACAAGATCGGCAAGCAGAACGGCCGGCAGCTCGTCTTCGTCGAAGCCTCCGCTGCGCTGCAGAAGGGCGAGAAGGCCGGGCTCGTCGGCCCGAACGGCGCCGGCAAGACCACCCTGTTCCGGATGATGACCGGCGAGGAGCCGCCGGACGAGGGCCAGGTCTCGACCGACCGCGGCATCACCATCGGCTATTTCAGCCAGGATGTCGGCGAGATGTCCGGGCGCAGCGTGGTCGCCGAGACCATGGCCGGGGCCGGGCCCGTCAGCGAGATCGCGGCCGAACTCAAGGCGATCGAGGCGGGGTTGGCCGATCCCGACCGCGCCGACGAGATGGAGGCGCTGATCGAGCGCTACGGCGAGGTGCAGGGCCGGTTCGAGGAACTCGACGGCTACGCGCTGGAGGGCCGGGCCTACGAGGTGCTGGCGGGCCTCGGCTTCAGCCAGGAGATGATGGACGGCGATGTCGGCAAGCTGTCGGGCGGCTGGAAGATGCGCGTGGCGCTCGCCCGCATCCTGCTGATGCGCCCCGACGTGATGCTGCTCGACGAGCCGTCGAACCATCTCGATCTCGAGAGCCTGATCTGGCTGGAAGATTTTCTGAAGAACTACGACGGCGCGCTGATGATGACCTCGCACGACCGCGAGTTCATGAACCGCATCGTCACCAAGATCGTCGAGATCGACGGCGGCAGCCTCACGACCTATTCGGGCGATTACGGCTTCTACGAGCAGCAGCGGGCGATGGCCGACACGCAGGCCCAGGCGCAGTTCGAGCGCCAGCAGGCGATGCTGGCCAAGGAGATCAAGTTCATCGAGCGCTTCAAGGCGCGGGCGAGCCACGCCGCGCAGGTGCAGAGCCGGGTGAAGAAGCTCGACAAGATCGAGCGGGTCGAGCCCCCGAAGCGCCGCCAGACGGTGGCCTTCGAGTTCCAGCCCGCGCCGCGCTCGGGCGACGACGTCGCCATGCTCAAGGGCATCCACAAGAAGTACGGCAGCCGCATCGTCTACGAGGGGCTCGACTTCTCGATCCGCCGCAAGGAACGCTGGTGCATCATGGGCATCAACGGCGCCGGCAAGTCGACGCTCCTGAAGCTCATCACCGGCAGCACCCCGCCGGATGCCGGCACGGTCACGGTCGGCGGCAGCGTCAAGCTCGGCTACTTCGCCCAGCACGCCATGGACCTGCTCGATGGCGACGCCACCGTCTTCGGCGATCTCGAAGCGAGCTTCCCACAGGCCGGCCAGGGCTCGCTGCGGGCGCTCGCGGGCTGCTTCGGCTTCTCGGGCGACGATGTCGAGAAGCCGTGCCGGGTGCTCTCGGGCGGCGAGAAGGCGCGCCTCGTGATGGCCAAGATGCTGTTCGACCCGCCGAATTTCCTGGTGCTCGACGAGCCGACCAACCACCTCGACATCGGCACGAAGGAGATGCTGATCGACGCGCTGTCGCAGTTCGAGGGGACGATGCTGTTCGTCTCCCACGACCGCCACTTCCTCGCCGCGCTCTCGAACCGCGTGCTGGAGCTGACGCCGGACGGGGTGCACCAGTACGGCGGCGGCTACACCGAATACGTCGCGCGCACCGGCCAGGAGGCGCCGGGGCTGCGGGGGTAGGGCGCCTCGACGGCACCGAAACGGCCGCTTCTCCTCCCCCTCGTGGAGGGGAGGTGGGAGGTGGGGTGGTGCAGGAGGCGCTGCTCTTGCCTCATCCTGAACCACCCCCACAAGGGGGAGGGGGAGGCCCGACGTCATAGATCGAGCCTCACTCGAAACCGGCATTCGTTCGTCTCAGCGAACGAGAGACGATCGGCGCGAAAGGACGCCCCGATCCCGCGAGGCGTCGTCGCGGAGAGCCGCCGCGAAGAACATTCCCTTTATCACCCGACGCGGCAGGCTATCCTTTTCCACCTCGGATCAACAACGCAAGATCGATCCGTTGCTCCGAGGCCCCTGCATTCATTACATTTCCGTCCAACGACACACGCTCATCCCGCACAACGAACGGCATCCTTCTCCGGCGGACGGCGCGACCTTGCGCCGGCTGACGGGAGAGCTGTGCCGATCGGCCGCCGGACGAGCCAGCAGGACGGATACCCCGCATGCCCACCCGGATCGTCGCCTTCTCGGGCAACACGCACCGCCCCTCGCGCACCCGCACCCTGGTCGAGGCGGTGGCCGCCGAGGTGGCGCGGCTGCGGCCTATCGAGCTGAAGGTGTTCGATCTCGTCGATGCCGGCACCGGCATCGCGGTGGCGAACCGCTCGGCCCTGCCGCTGCCGGCCGCCCGCATCGTCGAGGCGATCGAGGGCGCGGACGCGCTGATCGTCGGCTCACCGGTCTACAAGGGCAGCTATGCCGGCCTGTTCAAGCACCTGATCGACTTCGTCGGCCCGGAGACGCAGGTCGGCAAACCGGTGGTGCTCACCGCGACCGGCGGCGGCCCGCGCCACGCGCTCGTGGTCGAGCATTCCCTGCGTCCGCTGTTCGGCTTCTTCGCGGCCCAGACCGCGCCGACCTCGGTCTATGCCGGCGACACCGAGATCGCCGACGGCAGGGTCGCCGACGACGTGGTGCGGGCCCGCGTCGCGCAGGCCGCCGCGGAACTCGCCCGGCTGATCGATGCGGCCGCGCCCCGAGAGGCGCATCATGAGGCGCTCCCCCGCGCCGCCGCGCGCTGAGGGCGGGCGATGCTCCACCGTCGTCATCTCCTCGCCGTCGGCCTCGCGACCGCGCTGGTGCCGCGGGCGAGCCGCGCCGCCGAGCCCGGCGTGCTGCGCATCGGCTACCAGAAGAACGGCATCCTCGCGGTCGCCCGCGAGCAGGCCGCGATCGAGGCGCGGCTGAAGGGGCAGGGCGCAACGGTCCGCTGGGTCGAGTTCTCGTTCGGCCCGCCGCTGCTGGAGGCCTTGAATCTCGGCGCGATCGATTTCGGCCAGACCGGCGACGCGCCGCCGATCTTCGCCCAGGCGGCTGGCGCCAACCTCGTCTACGCCGCCGCCCAGCCGAACGGCGGCTCGGGCGCGGCGATCCTGCTGCCGAAGGGGTCGACCATCGGTTCGCTGGCCGAACTCAAGGGCAAGCGCGTCGCCTTCGCCAAGGGCTCCTCCTCGCACAACCTCATCGTCGCCGCGCTGGAGAAGGCGGGGCTGACCTACCGCGACATCACCCCCGTGCTGCTGAGCCCCGCCGACGGCGCCGCGGCGTTCGCGGGCGGCACCGTCGATGCCTGGACGGTGTGGGATCCCTACTTCGCCATCGCCGAGCAGGGGGAGGGGGTGCGCGTGCTGGCGCAGGCGCCCGAGATCACCCCCACCAACAACTTCTTCCTGGCCAACAAGACCTTCGCCGAGGCGCAGCCCGCCCTCCTCGACGGCGCGCTCGCGGCGCTCGGCGAGGTCGCGATCTGGTGCGAGGCCAACCGCGGCTCGGTCGCCGCCAGCCTGTCGCGCATCACCGGCGTGCCGCTCGCCGCCACGCGCCGCACGGTGGACCGCATCCGCTACGTCATCGCGCCGATGGACGAGGTCGTGATCGCCGAGCAGCAGCGCATCGCCGATCGCTTCCACGGCCTCGGCATCATTCCCCGCCCCATCCGCGTCGCCGACATCGTCGGACGTCAGCGCAACACCAACAACGGATGAGCCCCACCATGGCCGATTCCGCCGCCATCCGCTCGCTTCCCGGCCGCGCCCGCGCCGCCGAGGCCATCCCGAAATCCGCCGCCCGATACGATGCCGGGCGCCTGCTGCCCTGGCTGCTGCCGACCCTCGTCATCGTCGGCTGGCAGGCGGCGGCGAGCCTGGGACTGGTCTCCACCCGCTTCATGCCCGCTCCCCTCGACGTCGCCGCCGCGGGCTGGCGCCTCGCGCTGACGGGCGAATTGTTCGAGAACCTCTGGGTCAGCTTCGCGCGGGCGGCGACCGGCTTCCTGATCGGCGGCGGCATCGGCCTGTTCTTCGGGCTCGCCAACGGGCTGTCGCGCCTGTCGGAGCGGCTCACCGACACCAGCTTGCAGATGGTGCGCAACGTGCCCCACCTGTCGCTGATCCCTCTGGTGATCCTGTGGTTCGGCATCGACGAGGAGGCCAAGCTCTTCCTCGTGGCGCTGGGCGTGTTCTTCCCGATCTACGCCAACACGCTCCACGGCATCCGCTCGGTCGATCCGCAACTGATCGAGATGGGCCGGGTCTACGGCATGAACCGGCACGAACTCTTTTGGCGCGTGGTGCTGCCCGGCGCGCTGCCGTCGATCTTCGTCGGCGTGCGCTACGCTCTCGGCATCATGTGGCTGACGCTGATCGTGGCCGAGACGATCTCGGCCAATTCCGGCCTCGGCTACATGGCGATGCAGGCCCGCGAGTTCATGCTGGTCGATGTCGTGGTGCTGGCGATCCTGATCTACGCCGCCCTCGGCAAGCTCGCCGACAGCCTGACCCGCGCCCTGGAGCGCGCCTGCCTGAGCTGGAACCCGGCCTACCGGAACACGTGAGAGGTTTTTTCGACCTCCCAGCCATCCCACCCATTCCCCTCATCCTGAGGTGCCTCTTGCCTCGGCAAGGGGCCTCGAAGGAGGGCTCCAGGGATCACAGCGACTTCTGGAGCCCTCCTTCGAGGCTACGCTTCGCTCCGCACCTCAGGATGAGGGGGGAGGGGTGGGATGAGCGACGCGACCCGAACCTCGAAGCTCGGACCTGAAAAATGACCGCCGCCCTCCGCCTCTCCGAAACACCCGACCGCGGCCTCGCCATTCACGTGCGCGGCCTCGCAAAATCCTTCGAGAACGGCCCCGCCGTCATCCGCGGTCTCGACCTCACGATCCCCGCCGGCCAGTTCGTCGCCGTGGTCGGGCGCTCGGGCTGCGGCAAGAGCACCCTGCTGCGGCTGATCCTCGGCCTCGAAGAACCGAGCGCCGGCCGCATCACGCTCGACGGCAGCGAACAAACGAAGAGAATCATGTTCCAGGAGCCGCGGCTGCTGCCCTGGGCGCGGGTCGCCGACAACGTCGCCGTCGGGCTCTCCCGCGACATCGGCAAGGCCGACCGCAAGGTCCGCGCCCTCGACGTGCTGCGCGAGGTCGGGTTGTCGGAAAAGGCCGGGCAATGGCCCGCCACCCTGTCGGGCGGTCAGCGTCAGCGCGTGGCCCTCGCCCGCGCGCTGGTCAGCCGCCCGGCGCTGCTGGCGCTGGACGAGCCGCTCGGCGCCCTCGACGCGCTCACCCGCATCGAGATGCAGGCGATGATCGAGCGGATCTGGGAGGCCCAAGGCTTCACCGCGATCCTCGTCACCCACGATGTCGGCGAGGCGGTGGCGATGGCCGACCGCATCCTCGTGATCGAGGAGGGCGCCATCGCGCTCGACGTCGATGTCGACGTGCCCCGCCCCCGCCGCCGCGGCGACCCGGCGCTCGCCGAGTTGGAGGGCCGCATCCTCGACCGGCTGCTGCGCAACGGCGCCTGATTTTTTTGGAAGACTTTCCGGAGCGTACCCCCATGAGCACTTCGACCGGCCTACCGAGCAACCCGCCCACCGACGGCAAGACCGACGTCCTGTGGTTCCTGCCGACCCACGGCGACGGCCGCTATCTCGGCGCCTCCGAGGGCGCCCGCGACGTGTCGCTGCCCTATCTCCGGCAGATCGCGCAGGCCGCGGACGAGCTCGGCTATTTCGGCGTGCTGCTGCCGACGGGACGTTCCTGCGAGGATTCCTGGGTGGTCGCCTCGGCGCTGGCACCCCTGACCCAGCGCCTGCGCTTCCTCGTCGCCGTGCGGCCGGGCCTGCAGGAGCCGTCGGTGGCCGCCCGCATGGCCGCGACGCTCGACCGGATCTCGGACGGGCGCCTCCTCATCAACGTCGTCACCGGCGGCGACCCCGTCGAGCTGAAGGGCGACGGCGTGTTTCTGGCGCATGACGAGCGCTACGAGGTGACCGACGAGTTCCTGCACATCTGGCGCGGGCTGATGGCCGGCGAGACCGTGAACTTCGAGGGCAAGCACCTGCGCACCGAGGGCGGCCGGGTGATCTTCCGCCCCGTCCAGGCGCCGTATCCGCCGCTCTATTTCGGCGGCTCCTCGCCCGCCGGCATCGAGGTCGCGGCCGAGCATTGCGAGGTCTACCTCACCTGGGGCGAACCGCCCGCAGGCGTTGCCGAGAAACTCGCCCGCGCCCGCGAGGCCGCCGAGAAGAAGGGCAAAAAATTCTCCTACGGCATTCGGCTCCACGTCATCGTGAGGGAGACCGAGTCCGAGGCGTGGGCGGAAGCCGAAAAACTGATCTCGCGGCTCGACGACACCACCATCGCCCAGGCGCAGGCCACCCTGAAGCGTCAGGATTCGGAAGGGCAGAAGCGGATGATGGCGCTGCACGGCGGCGACCGGAACAAGCTGGTGGTCTCCCCCAACCTCTGGGCCGGCGTCGGCCTCGTGCGCGGCGGCGCGGGCACGGCGCTCGTCGGCTCGGCGACCCAAGTCGCCGACCGGATGAAGGAGTACATCGATCTCGGCATCGACCGCTTCATCCTCTCCGGCTACCCGCACCTGGAGGAGGCCTACCGCTTCGCCGAACTGGTCTTCCCGAAGCTCCCCTTGCGCGCCACCACCGGCCGGGCGCCGAGCACCGCGCGCAACAACGGCCCGTTCGGCGAGGTCATCGCCAACGACATCGTGCCGACCCGCCGCGTCGGCGCACATTGAGGAGGCGCGAGATGCAAACCCGCTCCCGCGCGCTCTCCCGAACCCCCTTGGCGCCGACGATCCTGTCGCGCCTCTGGCTCGCGCTCGCCGCCCTGATCTTCGCGAGCTTGACGCTCGCCGCCCGTGCCGACGATAAAGTGGTGCGGATCGGCTACCAGAAATACGGCACGCTGGTGCTGCTGAAGGGCCGCGGCAACCTCGAGCCGAAGCTCAAGGCGCTCGGCTACCGGGTGCAGTGGTCGGAGTTCCCCTCCGGCCCGCCGCTGCTGGAGGCGCTGAACGCCGGCGCGATCGATTTCGGCTCGGCCGGCGAGACCCCGCCGATCTTCGCCCAGGCCGCGAGCGACGCACTCGCTTACGTGGCGCATGAGCCCGCCGCGCCCCAGGGCGAGGCGATCCTGGTGCCCAAGGCGAGCCCGATCCGGTCGGTCGCCGACCTGCGGGGGAAGAAGGTCGCGCTCAACAAGGGCTCGAACGTCCATTACCTGCTGGTGCGGGCGCTCGACGCCGCCGGACTCTCGCTCGCCGACATCACCCCGGTCTACCTCGCTCCCGCCGACGGTCGGGCCGCGTTCGAGCGCGGCGCGGTCGATGCCTGGGTGATCTGGGACCCGTTCTTCGCGGCGGCGGAAGCCGGCGGCAACGCCCGCGTGCTCGCCGACGGCACCGGCCTCGTGCCGAACCATCAGTTCTACCTGTCCTCCCGCGATTTTTCCGCGAAGAACGGCGCCGCACTCGACGCGGTCGTGGCGGCGGTGGCCGAGGTCGATGCCTGGGCCAAGGACAACACCGACGCCGCCGCCAAAGAGCTGAGCCCGTCCGTCGGCATCCCGGCGCCGATCCTCGCCGCCGCGCTCCGGCGCCAGACCTACGGCATCCGCCCGCTCGATGCCGCGGTGACCGCCGAGCAGCAGCGCATCGCCGACACGTTTCACGGCCTCGGCCTGGTCCCGAAGGCGGTCGACATCGCTGGCGCCGTGCGCAAGCCGGGGAGCTAGCTCCCTTTCCCCTCATCCCACCCAACTCCCTCATCCTGAGGTGGCGGCGCGCAGCGTCGCCCTCGAAGGAGGGCTCCAGGGATCGCGCGCGTACTGGAGCCCTCCTTCGAGGCTGCTTCGCAGCACCTCAGGATGAGGGGGTTGGGTGGGAAAATCAGAACCGAACCAACCCTCACGTCCTCCCGTACCGGTACCCCCCGTGATCCGCTCCCTCCTCGCCGCTCTCGCGCTCCTCGCCGCCGGCCTCGCGCCAGTTGCGGCGCAAGACCCGTCCACCCTGCGCATCGGCTACCAGCGCTCCTCCACCCTCATCGCGCTGCTGCGCGAGGACCGCGCCCTGGAAACCGCGCTCAAGCCCCTCAACGTCGAGGTCTCCTGGCACGAGTTCACCAGCGGCCTGCCGATCATGGAGGCGCTGAACGTCGGGCGCATCGACGTGTCGGCCGATGTCGCCGACACCGTGCCGGTCTTCGCGCAGGGGGCGAACGCGAGGATCACCTATTTCGCGCAGGAGGCCGCCTCGCCGACCGCGCAGGCGATCCTGGTGCCGGGCGATTCCCCGCTGAAGTCAGTCGCCGAGTTGAAGGGCCGCAAGGTTGCCGTCACCAAGGGCGCGGGCAGTCACTACCTGCTGCTCGCTGCGCTCAAGGCCGAGGGGCTGCCGTTCAAGAGCATCGTTCCGGCCTATCTGACCCCCGCCGACGGGCGCAGCGCGCTCGCCGGCGGCAGCGTCGAGGCCTGGGTGGCCTGGGACCCGTTCCTGTCGGCGGCCGAGGTCCAGGCCGGCGCCCGCGTCCTCAAGGACGGCACCGGCCTGTCGGACTACAAGCGCTACTACCTCGCCTCCGACGACTATGCCGCCAAGCGGCCGGACGTGCTGGCCCTGCTGTTCGGCAAGCTCAAGGAGACGGGCGCCTGGGTGAAGGCCAACCCGGAGGCCGCGGCCGAGCGGCTCGCCGCCCTGTGGAAGATCGAGGCGCCCATCGTTCTCAGGGCCAATGCCCGCCGCACCTACCGGGTCGAGCCGGTGACCCTCGACGGGCTCACCGAGCAGCAGACCATCGCCGACGCCTTCCGGGCCGAGGGGCTGCTGCCGCGGGCCGTCGATGCCGCGGCGCTCCCGGTCTGGGCGCCGCCGACCCGCTGACCGTCAAAAGGATTTTTGGGACATGACCCGGGCAAGCCTGCCGCCCGTCGCCGTGATCGGCGCCGGGTTCAGCGGCACGATGGCCGCGCTGCAACTGCTCTCGACGCTGCCGCCGGAGCGGCCGGTGCTGCTGTGCGAGCGCGCGGGGACTTTCGGGCGGGGGCTCGCCTACGGCACCGGCAATCCGGCGCATCTGCTCAACCTGCGCGCTGCCAACATGAGCGCCTTCCCCGACCGGCCGGGCCATTTCGAGGACTGGCTCGCCCAGTTCGGGCCGGAGGAGGCCGAGGGCATCCGCGCGACATCGGCCGGCACCTTCGCGGCGCGCGGCCTCTACGGGCGCTACCTCACCGAACTGCTGGCCCAAACCGTCACTGGCCGGGAAGCGGGCCGCCTGCGGCTCCTGCTCGACGCCGTGACCGATCTCGAACCGCGCGGCCAAAACTTCCGCCTGCACACCGAGGGCGGCCAGAGCCATGCGGTGGCAGGCGCCGTGCTCGCCATGGGCAACCTCGCCACCGCCCCGGCGCGCAGCCGCCACAGCCTCGATCCGTGGGACGCCGAGCATTTCGGCCGCCTGCACCCGCACGCCCCCGTGCTGATCCTCGGCACCGGGCTCACCATGCTCGACGCGGTCGCGAGCCTGCGTGCCCACGGCTTCGAGGGCGCGATCCTGGCGCTCTCCCGGCGCGGACTGCTGCCCAACGCCCATGCCCCGGCCGCCCTCTGGCCCACGCCGAACCTCACCCCCACCGAGTTCGCCTCGCTGCCGCGCCTGCTCGCCCGCATCCGCGCCGAGGTGGCAAGGGCAAACGCCCAAAGCATCGGCTGGCACGGGGTGATCGACGCCCTGCGCCCGCTCACCGACACGATCTGGCGCAGCCTGCCGCCGCCCGAGCGCCGCCGCTTCCTGCGCCACTTACGCCCGTTCTGGGACGTGCATCGCCACCGCACCGCCCCGCCCGCGGCCGAGACGATCCGCGCCGAGATCGCCCGCGGTGCCCTGACGGTGCGGGCCGGGCGCCTGCTCGACGTGGCCGACGAGTCGGCGCAGGCGATCGTGACCCTGCGCCTGCGCGGGGCCGCGGCGCCCGAGCGCCTCGGCGTGCAGGCGATGATCGACGCCACCGGCTTCGGCCATCTGGCCCAGAGCCGCGACCCGCTGCTGCGCCGCCTGCTGGAGCGCGGTTTGGTGCGCCCCGAACCGTTCGGCCTCGGCCTCGACGCCGGGCCCGACTACCGGGCGCGCGGGACGGCTGGCGGCCGCCCGCTCTGGCTCCTGGGTCCGCTGCTGCGCGGGGTCTTATGGGAATGCACCGCAGTGCCCGACATCCGCAACGAGGCGGCGGAGCTGGCCGGTCTGATCGCGGCGGATCTGGAGCGGGCCGTGGCGGCCTAACGCGATCGAACCGCTCTCAGGCTCAAACGGGGGCTCTCCTCCCTCTTGTGGGGAGAAGGGAGGAGGTGGGGATGGTTCAGGAGGAACCTCGGCGGTGCCTTCTGAACCACCCCCACCCCGAACCCCTCCCCGCAAGGGGGAGGGGACCCGCGCAAAATCCGGTGTCGCCGGAGAGGCTTGAAGCCGAAAAATTACTTCCGCGCCAGCAAATCCAGCCGCGCCTGCATCTCGGCCATTTGCTTCTTCAACTCGTCGAGATCGCCGCCGCCGGAGACCGGCGCGGGCGGCGAGGCGGGCTGAGACGGGGCCGGCGGGGCGGGGGGGCCGAAGCCGCCGGTGAACATCTTCATGGCATCGCCGAAGAAGGTCATGTTCGCCCGCACCTGCTCCTGCACCGCCTGCTGGAAGGCGGAGGGGGCGAAGCTCTGAGCCAGCTTCTCGCGCAGGCCGTCTTGGTCCTTGGCGAAGTTCGCCATGGAGAATTCGAGGAAGCTCGGCACCATGGTGCGCATGCTGTCGCCGTAGAAGCGAATCAGCTGCCTCAGGAACGCCACCGGCAGCAGGTTGTCGTCGCCGGCCTTGTTTTCCTGCTCGAAGATGATCTGCGTGAGCACCGAGCGGGTGATGTCGTCGCCCGAGCGCGCGTCGTAGACGACGAAATCCTCGCCGTTCTGCACCATCGTCGCGAGGTCTTCGAGGGTGACGTAAGTCGAGGTGCCGGTGTGATAGAGCCGCCGGTTGGCGTATTTCTTGATGACGGTCTGGTGCGCCCTGCCGCTCTCGGCCATCGTTGAGACGCCTCCCGCTTCGCTCATGAGTCCGCGCAAAGCTCACCGCTCCGCTTCGATTTCGGCTGCCCGCGCGCGGGCGGGTTCTTGGCTCGTCCAAAGCCGACCTTAAGGCACTCGCCCGGCGGCGAAAACAGCAATTTATCTCTTGTCCCGCAGATTCCGGCCACGCTCCACCCACTTCTGCGCGACGATCAGCCAGGGTTGTCCCCGTGCCGGCTTGACTTCGGGGGGTCCGCGCTCTTCATCCGGGGAACGGCAGGCCGCGCGCCGGACGCTTCCCGTCCCTCATGATCGCGCCGCCGGAACGAGGAGAACGCACGATGGCAGCCAGCGAAGATATCGTCATTGTCGGGGCGGCGCGCACGCCGGTCGGCTCGTTCGCCGGCGCCTTCGGCAGCGTGCCGGCCCACGAACTCGGGGCGGTGGCGATCAAGGCCGCCCTGGAGCGCGCCGGCGTCTCGCCCGACGACGTGGACGAGGTGATCTTCGGCCAGGTGCTCACGGCGGCCGCCGGCCAGAACCCGGCCCGTCAGGCCGCCATCGCCGCGGGCATCCCCGAGAAGGCGACCGCCTGGGGCCTCAATCAGGTCTGCGGCTCGGGCCTGCGCACCGTCGCGGTCGGCATGCAGCAGATCGCCAACGGCGACGCCACCGTCATCGTCGCGGGCGGCCAGGAATCGATGTCGCTCGCGCCCCACGCGCAGTACCTGCGCGGCGGCCAGAAGATGGGCGACCTCAAGCTCGTCGACACCATGATCAAGGACGGCCTGTGGGACGCCTTCAACGGCTACCACATGGGCCAGACCGCCGAAAACGTGGCCCAGGCCTTCCAGCTCACGCGCGAGCAGCAGGACCAGTTCGCGGTCCGCTCGCAGAACAAGGCCGAGGCCGCCCGCAAGGAGGGCCGCTTCAAGGAGGAGATCGTCCCGGTCACCGTGGCGGGTAAGAAGGGCGACACCATCGTCGACACCGACGAGTACATCCGCGACGGCGCCACCGTCGAGGCGATGGCCAAGCTCAGGCCCGCCTTCGCCAAGGACGGCACGGTCACCGCCGCCAACGCGTCCGGCCTCAACGACGGCGCCGCCGCCCTCGTGCTGATGTCGGCCTCCGAGGCCGAGAAGCGCGGGATCAAGCCGCTCGCCCGGATCGTCTCGTGGGCGACCGCGGGCGTCGATCCCAAGGTGATGGGCACCGGCCCGATCCCGGCCTCGCGCAAGGCCCTGGAGAAGGCCGGCTGGAAGCCGTCCGACCTCGACCTGATCGAGGCCAACGAGGCCTTCGCGGCCCAGGCTCTGGCGGTCAACAAGGACATGGGCTGGGACGACGAGAAGGTGAACGTCAACGGCGGCGCCATCGCCATCGGCCACCCGATCGGCGCCTCGGGCGCCCGCGTCCTCATCACCCTGCTGCACGAGCTGAAGCGCCGCGACGGCAAGAAGGGCCTCGCCACCCTCTGCATCGGCGGCGGCATGGGCGTCGCCATGTGCGTCGAGCGCGTCTGAGCATCGGCCCGAAAGGTGGCCGCCGGCTTTCGGAAAAAGCCGATGCGGCACACCAATCGAGCGCGCTCCGGGAGGGCCTGCGGGCCCTCCCAAAACTCAAAAAAATTTGCGCAAATCCGCTTTGACCGCAGCGGAAATTTAAATGGCGTGCCGCTCCCGGTAGGGCCGGGTTAGAAGCACCGCCGAGGTCAGCTCAGAAACTCGACCAGAACACGACCCAACACACGGAGGAAATCATGGCTCAGGAACGCGTCGCCCTCGTCACGGGCGGAACGCGCGGCATCGGCGCCGCCATCTCCAAGCGCCTGAAGGAGAAGGGCTACAAGGTCGCCGCCAATTACGGCGGCAACGACGAGGCGGCCAACGCCTTCAAGGCCGAGACCGGCATCCCGGTGTTCAAGTTCGACGTCGGCGATCTGGCGAGCTGCGAGGCCGGCATCAAGGCGATCGAGGCCGAGGTCGGCCCGATCGACATCCTCGTCAACAACGCCGGCATCACCCGCGACGGCGCCTTCCACAAGATGACCTTCGAGAAGTGGCAGGCGGTCATCAAGACCAACCTCGACTCGATGTTCACCTGCACCCGTCCGCTGATCGAGGGCATGCGTTCGCGCGGCTTCGGCCGCATCATCATCATCTCGTCGATCAACGGCCAGAAGGGCCAGGCCGGCCAGACCAACTACTCCGCCGCCAAGGCCGGCGTGATCGGCTTCGCCAAGGCGCTGGCCCAGGAGAGCGCCTCCAAGGGCATCACGGTCAACGTGGTGGCGCCGGGCTACATCGCCACCGAGATGGTGATGGCCGTGCCGGAGGACATCCGCAACAAGATCATCTCGACGATTCCCACCGGCCGCCTCGGCGAGGCCGACGAGATCGCCCACGCCGTCGAGTATCTGGCGGCGGACGAGGCCGGCTTCGTCAACGGCTCGACCATCACGATCAACGGCGGCCAGCACTTCGTCTGATCGGGCGCCGTCCGCGCCTCAGACACGATACCGCGAGCCAGAGCCGCCGATCCGGAAACGGGCCGGCGGCTCTGGCATGTTCGCGGCATGCCGCAACCGGCCTCCCGCCCCGGGATCGACAGGCGAAATTGCCCAGACGTTTCAGGACCCTGTCGGCGGCGGTCGGGAGGATTCCGCACACGATCCGGGACGAACCGGACCTCCGTTCCGAGATGAGGCTCCGCAACCCTTTCGGATACGGTATGGAAAATGCCGCATTTTCTCGCAGGGTCCGCATGCTACTGGTATCGATGAACCATGCCGCCTGGTATCCGCCCTTCCATGTCCATGCCTCGATGATCCGTCCGTGCTGCGTCTCGCGCTGATCCTCCGGCGCAACCTGCCACGGCTGGCGGGCTTCGCGACCGTTCCCCTGATCCGGATCCTGTTCTGGCTCGCCCGCGCACTCGGCACCGACCGGGCGAGCGCACTCGGCGGATGGATCGCCCGCACGGTCGGCCCGCTCCTGCCTTCTCACCGGACCGCGATGGCCAACCTGCGCGCCGCCTACCCGGAGACGGACGAGGCGGGGCTGCGGGCGATCGCGCTCGGGGCCTGGGACAATCTCGGGCGCACGGGCGCGGAATACGCCCATCTCGACACGATCTTCGACTACGACCCGGACAACACCGACAGCCAGCGCATGGAGGTGCGCGGCATCGAGCAGTTCTATGCGATTCGCGACGACGGCCGGCCGGGGCTGATCTTTTCCGCCCATCTCGCCAACTGGGAATTGCCGGCGATCTGCGCCCACAAGTTCGGGCTCGAGACCACCGCCGTGTTCCGCCCGCCGAACAACCCGGCCGCGGCGCAGCTGGTGCAGGAAGTGCGCCGCAAGACCATGGGGGGCTTGGCCGCCTCCGGCCCCGGCGCGGTCTTCGCCATGCAGGGCGCGGTGGAGCGCGGCGGGCATCTCGGCCAGCTCATCGACCAGCACTTCACCCGCGGCGTGGTGGTGCGCTTCTTCGACCGGCCGGTGCTGGTCAACCCGCTGCTCGGCAAGCTCGCCCGCCATCACGATTGCCCGGTTCACGGGGTGCGGGTGGTGCGGAAAGCCGGCGGGCGCTTCCTGCTCGAACTGACGCCTGCCCTGAACCTGCCCCGCGGCCCGGACGGGCTGATCGAGGTGCAGGGTGCGATGCAGGCGATGACCTCGGTCATCGAGGAGTGGGTGCGCGAGCATCCCGGCCAGTGGCTGTGGATGCACCGCCGCTGGCGCCCGTCGATGCTGCCCGAGGGCCTCGCGGCGCCGAGCCCGGTCGCGACGCCGGGCCCGGTCGAAACCGCCACCGAGCCCGCTCTCGACGGGGCGCGGGGCCGCTGATGCGGAGCACCTGGGCGGTGTGGCTGGCGGCGGCCCTCGCGCTCCCCGTCCGCCCCGCTTTCGCCGACCCCGCCCCTCCGGTGCGGGCGGTGGTCGAGATGTTCACGAGCCAGGGCTGCTCCGCCTGCCTCTCCGCCGACCGGCTGGCCGGCGAGTTCAGCCGCGAGCCGGGGCTGCTCGCGCTGACCGTGCCGGTGACCTACTGGGACTATCTCGGCTGGAAGGACACGCTCGCCGAGCACGCCTTCGACGAGCGCCAGCGCGCCTACGCCGTCCAGAACCGCTTCCACCAGCTCGCCACGCCGCAGGCGGTGGTGAGCGGCCGCGAGCTGATCCCCGGCTCGGACCGGGGCCGGCTGTCCCGCCTCATCGCCGAATCCGGGACGCTGCCGGTACGGGTCAAGGTGTACGAGCACAACGAGCGCATCGTCATCGACATCGATGCCGATTCCACGGCCCGCCCGGCGGAGATCTGGCTGGTCCCGGTCGCCCGCAGCCGCCCGGTGGTGATCGGGCGGGGCGCCAACGAGGGCCGGGTCGCCGTCTACGCCAACGTCGTGCGCGGCTTCCACCGGGTCGGCACGTGGACGGGGGCGGCGGCCCGCTTCGAACTCTCCCGCGCCACCGCCCGCATCGGCGGCGCCGACGGCTACGCCGTGCTGCTCCAGGCCGGCGGCGCCAACCGGCGGATTCTGGGGGCGGCCAAGGGGCCGGGATTGTAGGCCCTGCGTTCCTTCCAGGGCTCTGCCCTGGACCCGCGAAAGGACTTGTCCTTTCGAAACCTCCGACCCTTACACCCACTCGCCCCGGCGCATCACCGGCACGGCTTCGCCCTCGCCGGTGACACCGTCGACGTCGATCTCGGCCGAGCCGATCATCCAGTCGATGTGGATCAGGCTGCGGTTGGCGCCGCGCTCGGAGAGGTCGGCCTCGCTCAGGCCCTCGCCGCCGTTGCGGAAGCACTTCGAATAGGCTTGGCCCAGCGCGATGTGGCTCGCGGCATTCTCGTCGTAGAGGGTGTTGTAGAACAGGAGCCCCGAGGCCGAGATCGCCGAGGAGGCCGGCACCAGGGCGACCTCGCCGAGACGGGCAGCGCCCTCGTCGGTCTCCAGCACCTTGGCGAGCACGTCGGCGCCGGTGCGGGCGGTGGCCTCGACGATGCGGCCTTCCGCGAAGCGCACGCGGATGCCGTCGATCAGGGTGCCCTGGTAGGAGAGCGGCTTGGTGCTGGTGACGGTGCCCTCCACCCGGTCCTTGTGCGGGGTGGTGAAGACCTCTTCCGTCGGGATGTTGGCGTTGCAGACCACGCCGTTCTTGGCGGTCGTCGCGCCGCCGCACCATTCGTGGTCGTCGGCGAGTCCCACCGTCAGGTCGGTGCCGGGGCCCGTGAAGCGCAGAGCGGCGAAGCGGGCGGCGTTGAGCCGCTCGGTGCGGGCGCGCAGATCGCCGTTATGCGCTTCCCAGGCCGCGACCGGGTCCGGCCCGTCGATGCGCGAGGCGGCGAACACCGCGTCCCACAGGCGGGCCAAAGCCTCATCTTCGGGGAGTTCGGGGAAGACGGTGCGGGCCCACGGCTTTGTGGCCGCCGAGACGATGGTCCAGTTGGTGGAAAAGCCCGCGATCAACTCCAAAGCCGGCACGTAGGCGCGGGAGCGCGCCCGGTTGGCGCGGGCGACCTTGGCGGGGTCCTGGCCGGAGAGCAGCGAGGGGTCGTCGCCGGAGATGGCGAGACGCGCGGCGCCGTTGCGGTAGGCGTCGGCCATGCCCGCATAGAGCCAGCCCGCGGCGTGATCGAAGGCCTCGTCGGGGGCGTGCACGAAGCGCGCGAGCGTCGCGGCGTCGTCCGCGTAGAAGGTGGTGACCAGCGAGGCGCCGGCCCGGTAGGCGTGCTCGGTGATGGCGCGGGCGAGCGGCACCGCCTCGAGGGGCGCCGTCATCACCAGTTCCTGGCCGGGCTTCAACCCGAGGCCGACCCGGACCGCGACCTCGGCGAGCCGGTCGAGGCGCTCGGCGAAGGCCGGCGGGGTGGGGATGGCGGTCATCGTGGAGCCTTCTCCTGGCGGGTCGTCCCGATGCGCGCCGGCCGGTCAGGGTCGGATCAGGCCGCGCGCGACCACGTGATCTCGCCCAGATTCTCCCGGAAGGCAAAGCGCAGGAGGTGGTCCGAGACCACATTCTCCAGCCGGGTCAGGGCGGCGGGATCGGGGGTGGCGACGCGCATCAGCAGGGCGTCGGGGCTCGCCTCGAAGGTGCAGATGCGGTCCTCGCCGAAGGGCACGCGGCCGTGCTCCTCGCTCGCCTCGACCGGAAACTTGTGGCTCCAGTGGCGGCAGAGCTGCTTCAGGTAACGGCTCGCTTCCGCGGTGGGGACACGGGCCTGAGAGGTGGGCATGTCGTCTCCTTTCGGAATGGTCTTGTCAAACGGATCGCCGGCGCGGGGCGCCGGGCTCTCCGATGCGCCGCAGCGCAGCATGGGGATCGGGGTAAGCGGGCCTTGCGACGAAACCGAGGCGGGAAAACCCGCCAAGCCTCGCCGTTTCAGGCGATTGTCGGGCCGCAATGGTTAACGCTTCCATCATCCGGACCGCGTTTCCGGTTGTGCGCAAGGCTGATTCCCCACGGGTTCGGGGAAGATCATGCCGATTTCTTGTGCGATGCACAATGACCGGTGAAGGTCCGAGGCGGCTCGGCGTGCGCGGCGTCACGCGATCGTCATCGGAAGAACGCGGACGCGCGGGCGGGTCGTTCCCGGATCGCAGCCCTGTGCCTCACACCGGCAGGGCGGGGGGCGGATCGTCGGACAGCGCCACGACCTTGCCGGGATTGAGCAGGTCGTGCGGGTCCAGCGCGGCCTTGAGGCGGCGCATCAGGTCGAGGCCGACGGGATCGGCGGTACGGGCGAGTTCGTCGCGCTTGATCAGGCCGACGCCGTGCTCGGCGGCGATCGAGCCGTCCATCCGCGCGACGATTGCATGGACGATGTCGTTGAAGCGGGCCCACTCGGCGAGGAAGGCCGCCTTGTCCATGCCGACGGGCTGGGTGAGGTTGAAGTGGATGTTGCCGTCGCCGAAATGCCCGAACGGGCAGGGGCGTAAGGACGGCATCGCGGCCAGACACGCGGCCTCCGCCTCTTCCAGAAAGTCGGCGAGGCGGGAGAGCGGCAGCGACACGTCGTGCTTGATCGAGCCGCCCTCCGCCTTCTGCACCTCCGGCAGCAACTCGCGCAGGCGCCACAGGGCGGCGTCCTGGGCCGCGCTCCCGCCGATGGTGGCGTCCTCGACGAGGCCCGCCTCCATCGCTTCACCGAGCAGTTCCTCCAGCTCGGAGCGAGTGTCGGCGCCGGGTCGCGGCGAGGAGAGTTCGACGAGCGCGTAGGCCGCGTGCCGGCCTTCGAGGGGAGCCCGCACGTCGATGCCGTGGCGCAGCACCATCTCCAGGCCGAAGCGGGGGATGTACTCGAAGGCGGTCAAGCCCCGGTCGGCCCCGGCCCGCAGCCGCTCGAACAGGGCGAGCGCGGCGCGCACTGACGGCAGCCCGACGAAGCCGACGCTGCGCGACAGCACGCGGGGAAACAGCTTCAGGGTCGCGGCGGTGATGATGCCCAGCGTCCCTTCCGAGCCGATGAAGGCGTGCTTGAGGTCGTAGCCGGCGTTGTTCTTGCGGAGCGCCTTCAGCCCGTTCCAGACGCGCCCGTCGGCCAGCACCACTTCGAGACCGAGCACGAGGTCTCGGGCGTTGCCGTAGGCTAGCACCGCGAGCCCGCCGGCATTGGTGGCGATGCCGCCGCCGATCCGGGCCGAGCCCTCCGCCGCCCAGGACAGCGGGAACAGCATGCCGGCTTCGGCCGCCGCGGCCTGAACGTCGGCCAGCACCATGCCGGCCTCCACCGTCATGCTGGCGCCGAGCGGATCGACCGCGCGCAGGCGGTTCAGGCGATTCAAGGAGAGCACGATCCCGCCGAACGGCACGCCGCCGCCGACGAGGCCGGTGTTGCCGCCCTGCGCGGTGACCGGCACCCGCGCCTCGGCACAGGCCGCGACCGTGAACGCCACCTCCTCGGTGTTGCCCGGCTCGACCAGGGCCAGCGCGTGGCCGCGATAGAGCCCGCGCGATTCGACGAGGTGGGGTTCCAGCGCCTCCGCGTCGGTGCGCACATGGCGCGCGCCGAGCCGCTCCGTGAGGGTGGCGAGCAGGCGTGCGGCGGAGGTGTCGGACATCGGCGGGGCAGGGGGCTCCGGAACGGGCGCGGATCATAAGCCGGCCCGCCCGGTTTTGCACGGTTGAGCGGCACGCGGGGCGCCGGTTCGCCGTTGTCGATCCGCAGCGCGAGGCCGCGCGACCTGCGCTACACTCTCCCCGACGCCATCGACCCGAGGCCGCCCGACGCCATGCTGTCCGTGATCCCGAATCCGCCGCGCCCCGCCCTGCCGATCCACGGCAGCGCCGACCTGTTTCCGGTCCGCCGGGTCTATTGCGTCGGCCGCAATTACCGGGCGCATGCCCGCGAGATGGGCGCCGACGAGCGCGACCCGCCGTTCTTCTTCCTCAAGCCCGCCGACACGCTGCAGGTGATCCCCGAGGGCGAGACCGCCGAGCACCCCTATCCGCCGCGCACCAACAACTATCATTTCGAGGTGGAGCTGGTGGCCGCGCTCGGCAGGGGCGGGCGCGACATCCCGGTCGAGAATGCGGGCACCCATGTCTACGGCTACGCGGTCGGCCTCGACATGACCCGGCGCGACCTCCAGGACGAAGCCAAGCGCCTGTCACGCCCCTGGGAGATGGGCAAGGCCGCCGATTTCTCAGCGCCGGTCGGCCCGCTCTACCCGGCGGGCGATATCGGCCACCCCAGGGCGGGCGCGATCACGCTCGATTGCGATGGAGCCGAGCGCCAGCGCGGCGACCTGTCCGAGATGATCTGGTCGGTGCCGGAGCAGGTGGCTCTGCTCTCGACCTATTTCGAGCTGCATCCGGGCGACCTGATCTTCACCGGCACGCCGTCGGGCGTCGGGCCGGTCCGGCGCGGCCAGACGCTTCACGCGCGGATCGAGGGCGTCGGCAGTCTCGCGCTGATGGTCGCCTGAGGGCGGCGCGCCGGATAGACACGGGCCATGATCAGTCTCGACCGCCCCTGGCTCTACGGCCTCTTCATGCGCGCCGGCCTCCTCACCCGCGGCATGACGCTGGGGGTGCGGGGCGCGGCGATCGACGGGGAGGGCCGAGTCTGCCTCGTGCGCCACACCTATGTCGGCGGCTGGCACCTGCCCGGCGGCGCGATCGACCCCGGCGAGAGCGCCCCCGAGGCGATGCGCCGGGAGTTCCGCGAGGAGGCGGAGATCACCGTCGATCCCGCCGTGCCGCTGCGGCTGCACGGCTTCTTCCTCAACGCGCGGGCGCCCCGGCGCGACCACATCGCGGTCTACGTGGCCCCGGCCTTCGCCGTGACCGGCCCGAAGCGTCCCGACCGCGAGATCGCGGAATGCGCCTTCTTCCCCCTCGACGCGCTGCCGCCCGAGACCACCCGCGCCACCCGCGCGCGCCTCGACGAGATCCGCACCGGAGGCGTCCCGTCGGAGGCATGGTGAGCCCGGGCAACGAAAGGCGAAGTTCGCACTTGCGCCGTCCGCCGGAATGGTGTTTAGACACGCCACCGACGGCGAGCGCCACGGCGCCACCGGACGGAACAGAGAGCGGGTGTAGCTCAGGGGTAGAGCACAACCTTGCCAAGGTTGGGGTCGAGGGTTCGAATCCCTTCGCCCGCTCCAGTTTTCCCAACCGGATCTTCACGAGGATGGCCGCCGATCGACGGCCGCCGCAATCGTGCCGACGATGACCGGAACGACCGGATTAGCCCTTGCCTATTCGTCGTTTCGCAGTCTACGCCATCGAGACCCGAGCGATCCCGCGAATCGACTGTTCGCGACCGAACTGAGCCCGGTGTTCTTTCGTTAAGATCGCATCTTCATAATCATCGTGTCGGCCGGAACGCTCCGGCCCGGAAGTCCTGCCACATGCGCAATGTTTCTCGACGGTCCTTCACCGTCGAAGTCAAATCGGTCGGCCGCCGTTCCGCGGCGATCATCCCGACCCGCGTCGCCGCGCCTCCGGCGCCCGCCACGCACTCGATCTTCTCGCCCCCCGCCTCCGCCCGCGAGCCGGCCGCCGAGAAGCGCCGCGTCCTGCCGAACTTGATCGTGCCGGAGGTGCCGGACATCGAGGCCGTCCCGCCCCCCGTCGCCGAGGACGCAGCCCCGCGGCGCCCGCGCGGACGTCCGCGCAAGAACCCGCTTCCCTTCGCGCTGCCCGTCGAGGCGCCGATCCTCGCGAAGGTCGAGGTGGTCGCGGAGCCCGAGACCGCCGTCTCGCCGGAACCCGCAGCCCCGTCCCCCACCGGCCCGCGCAAGCGCAAAGACCTGCCGGTCGCGGAGCTTCCCCGCGGCGAGCGCTGGAAGACCCGGCGCCTCGGGCGCTGGAGCCGGTAGAGCATCGCCAAGAAAGCTGGTTTCCGGCTTTCGAAAAAGACGATCCGGCACAAGGACAGAGAGCCTCGTCCCGGATCCGATATTCAGAACGAGGCTCGAATGCCGGGCCGCTCGGTCGGGTCTGAGCGTGCTCCGACAGCCGTTCCTATTGCGCGTCGCCCGGCAGGAAGCTGAAGTTCGATGGGTTGTTCGCCGTGTCCGTGCCGAGATTGTGGCAGGTGATGCACGACCCCGACCCCTTGTTCGGATCGGTCAGCGAGCCGGTCTGCAGGTAGGTTTCCGAAGTGGTGTTCGCCAAGTAGAGCGGCGCCGCGAAGGGGCTCAACTTCTGGAAGGGTCCGGTTTCGGTGGTCGTGTTCGCCGCCCACTGCGCCCCCACCAGCATGTAGTTGGACCAGGGCGAGTTCGCCAACTGTGCCTGGAAGGTCTTCGACACCATCAGGGCGCTCGGATAGAGGGCGAAGCAGCGGGCGACCTGGGTGCCGTACTTCCCGTTCGCCCCCGCCGTCAGGTAAGCGCTCGCGTAGGGCTGCGAGGCCGACCATTTGTAGACCGTCTGCGAGCCTTGCAGCTTCGGCGGCTGGTTGACCGGGCAGTTCTGGGTGCCGGACTGGCAGGCTTGGTTGTAGAAGGAGTAGGACGTGGTATCGCCCGGATCGGGGGAGCGGTTGCAGGCGGGCGGCGCCAGCGACGTCACCGTCGAACGCGGATTGACCGGAGACACGGGCGCGCCGTCGGCCAGTGGCGCGTTCAGCGCATGTTCGAACGTCGACCAAGACCAGAAGTTCGAGAACAGGCTCGGATTGCTGAACTTCTGCATGATGTGCATGCCGACCAGTCCGACGACCGCCTCGATGCACATCGGCTGGTCGGTCTCGCTGTACTTGGCCGGCACGACGATCGTGGCGGGCGAGGTGTAGTAGCGCGACCTGTCGTCCTTGTCGGTCATGATCCGCCATGACGACTTGATCTCGATCGAGCCGACCTGCGTGCCGCTTCCTCCGGGAAAATCGTAGGCCTTGCCGAAGGCCTGCTGACCGGCCTTCGTGGTCAGGTTGTTCGACAGAAGGTACTTCACCTCCGTGTCGTTCAGCCTGACATCGTAGAGCACGAAATTGCCCTGGCGGTCGATGAGCGGATACGGCGTGAAGGCTTCGGTGAAATCGGACAAGCCGAACTTCGAGGTTCGGAACAGCTTGAGACTGCCCTTCTTCGTCGCGCAATCGGTGCCGCTCAGCGCGCTCTTCTCGGTCCCGAAGACGTCGTCCTTGGTCTTGAACGTCGTCCAGACACGCGGCGACGTGGTGTCCGTCACGATCGTCCGACCGGTCGAGGGCCTCCCATCGGCATCGACGGGCCAGTTGAGGGCCACGAAAGCCTGCCAGCCGAAGTAATCGACGAAAGTCTGGTTGAAGCTCTGCGGACCTCCCTCGGACGTGTTGGGATCGTAGCCGATCGACGGCGGGTGCCCGTTCATGTCGGTCGGCTGCGTGCTGCACAGGGCGTTCGTCCCGTCGGCGCAGAGCGTCTGCGTCGCGTCGCCCATCTGGAACGCCGTGGCCGGTGCCGCCGGCAGCGCGGCGGCAAACGCCAGGAATGAAAGAACACGGATCTTCATGATGTGCCCCCATCGATACGGGAGCATCGAGTTATCCTATCTGAAGTTGAATTTCAATAAAATTACACCTTAAAGAAAGTTCCTGCGGTGGTCCATCACCTGCGGTTCGCGCCGCCGGAGCCTGGGCGAGCCGGCCGGTCGGACCTGCCGGACACTTTTCCCGTGATGCCGGCATTCGACAAGGGTGTTCGGCCCGCCGTCGAAGAGCACGCCACGATCCGCCGGCTGCCGCGTTGTCGGCTTCAGTCGCCCTCCACCGGAGCCGTTCCATGCCCGCCCGCGCCGCCGCGCTCGTCCTGCTGCTTCTCGCCCTCGGCCCGGAGGCCAGGGCCGCGGCCTTCGACGATCTCAAGGCCGATCTGGCCACGTGCCTGCGGTTCGAGCTTGAAGGCGCGCGGGCGCAGCGCGCCGGGGCCGGAGACGCCGTCCGGAGATGCGCCGTCGAGATCGAGCGGCTGGACCGGGCCGACCCGCGGCGCCTGCGCGGCGATCAGGGCTTGAGCCCCTCGACCCGAAGCGTGCTCCGGAGCGTGCTCGGCTCCGGCGGCCCCAGGCGCTCCGGCCCCGCCCGCTGAGCGGCGGCGGGTTCAGCGCGGCGCGCGATCCGGCTATCCTCGACCGAGTCGCCGTGCAGCGAGGACGCCCATGCCCGACATCAGCACGCTCAAGGTCAGCACGCTCAAGGTCAGTACTTGCCTCTGGTTCGAGCGGGACGCGGAAGAGGCGGTGACCCGCTACGTCGCGCTCGTGCCCGACTCGCGCATCGATCACGTCCAGCGCGCCCCGGGCCCGTGGCCGGCGGGCGCGGCAGGCGACGTGATCCTGATCGCGTTCACGCTGGGCGGCCAGAGCTTCCAGGCGCTCAACGGCGGCACGCGGGCCGAATACGGCACCGCCGCCTCGATCTCGGTCCCTTGCGCCGATCAGGCCGAGGTCGATCGCCTCTGGGCGGCACTGACGGAGGGCGGCGCCGAGATCGCCTGCGGCTGGCTGCGCGACCGCTGGGGCGTGCCCTGGCAGGTCTTTCCCGAGAGTCTGCCGCGCCTCCTCGCCGATCCCGATCCGGCCGTTGCCGCCCGCGTCTTCACCGCCATGCAGGGCATGGTGAAGATCGACGTCGCCGCCCTGGAGCGCGCCGCGGCCGGATGAGGACAATGCGCAAAACCGCGCCCTAACGATTGGCTCACCTTAGCGGTCTAGCCTGCATCGGCTCGGACCCGAAGGGAGCGTTATCCATGAGCAGCGGCATCCATTCCTCGCCGGCACGGCTGTCGGAGGTCTCGCGCCTCGCGACCCTGCTGGCCGACCAAGCGCTCGACGCGCAGATCGAGCACCGTCCGATCCCCGACCTGCAGCTGCGCGCCCTCGTCGAGGCCGCCGAGCTGCTCGACGCCTACGGGCAGGCGCTGCCGCCGCTGCTGGGCCAGGTGATGCACGAGATCAACACGGAACGCGCCGACCCGAAGCGGGCCCGTCGCGACGACGAGATCGGGCGCCTCGCCTGGATGCTGCGCCCGTTCCGCAGCAAGCCGAACGAGCGGCACTGAGCCGAACTTTTCCATCCTCCGCCGTCATTCCGGGGCCGCGCAGCGGAACCCGGAATCCACCCGTGATGCGCGGCATCGGCAAAGCGACGCGGCCAGTCGTGGATTCCGGGTTCGCCTACGGCGCCCCGGAATGACGACAGAGGGATGTCGGCTCACCCCGCGAAGCAACCGCGGAGCCGCGACTTCCTGACAGGGGAGGGCGGTCAGGCCCATTCCCGCTGCGCGAGCTTCGCCTCGAAATCCGCGATGGCCGGGGCCCGCTCCAGCGTCAGGCCGATCTCGTCGAGGCCGTTGAGCAGGTTGTGCTTGCGGCCCTCGTCGATGTCGAAATGCAGCGTGCCGCCGTCCGGGCCCTTGATGGTCTGGGCAGCGAGATCGATCGTCAGCGTCGCGTTGGCGCCGCGCTCGGCATCCTGAAAGAGCTTCTCCAGATCCTCGGGCGAGACGATGATCGCCAGGATACCGTTCTTGGCGCAGTTGTTGAAGAAGATGTCGGCGAAGCTCGTCGAGATGAGGCAGCGGATGCCGAAATCAGCCAGCGCCCACGGCGCGTGCTCCCGCGACGAGCCGCAGCCGAAATTGTCGCCGACGACGAGGATCCTGGCGTGGCGGTAGGCCGGCTGGTTGAGGACGAAATCCGGCTTCTCCGAGCCGTCGTCGTTGTAGCGCATCTCCGAGAACAAACCCGTGCCGAGGCCGGTGCGCTTGATCGTCTTGAGATACTGCTTCGGAATGATCCGGTCGGTGTCGACGTTGATGATCCGCATGGGCGCGGCGACGCCCTCGAGGGTCGTGAACTTTTCCATCGCTCGTCTCGGTCGCTCGTCTCGATACCGTCGCGCGGAACGGGTATGCTGGGCTCGTTCCGATGTCCGGCGCGTTCTAGCAGCGGGGCCGCCGTGCCGGAAGGCGTCGCGGATGCGCGCCGCCCCGGCCTCGAGCCTCGCTCCACGCCGCCGCCGGCACGCGAGGGGTTGCTGCGACCGATGGCCGACACGTCCGACACCTTCAAGAAGGCGCCCAAGCGCAAGCCGTCCAAGGGCAAGAGCGTGGCGGTGTCGCCGGAGATGCGGCAGGCCTATGCCGACCTGATCAAGGAGCGCGAGGCGAAGCAGGAGGGCTACGAGCGCCACCTGCGCCAGGACGAGCCGAAGCGGCGCTGACGCCGCTCCACACGGTTAATCGTTACGGGCGGTCGGTCGAATTCGTCGTGCAGCCAAGCGGCACGAGACCGAAGAATTGGGCGAAGACCAGGACCCACAGTGCGAGCCCCTAAAAAAAGGGACGCATCTTTTATGATGTCTTATCAACAGATATATCACTGCTGTTTTGATTATTAGATACCATTCCAAGCAATCAAACGCTCAACGCTTGTTAACCTCTTGGGTATGGAGCTTTAACAACCTCAGGGAAATTCTGATAGAATTTTCTATCTTATTGTAATTTGCAACGTTTGCCTTGGATAATATTATTGTATCCATGGTATATTTTATACCGGCGATTTCGAGGGCCAGCAACGTTAGGGTTCGAGCCGCTTCGTTAATGGGATACTGTATTCCATAAGGACTTGGCCCAACGATAGGGCTAAGCGACCCGGCCCAATCCGGGAATGCTAAAAATTGGTCAGGACTCAGGTGCCCAGCGTGGATAAATTTCGAAACGAATTTGACTTCTGCCCTTTGGAGCTCATGTCCAACAAATATTTCTAAATCCCGCAGATTTACGCGTTTTTTGTTTAAGCAAATCGTTGCCCAACCATAATCTTCTGTGATGGCGATTCCATACGTGCGCCGGAGACTTTCGATTTCCTTCCTTAGGGCCTCAAATTTCTTTGAGCTATTACCTATCTGGCGCTCAAGCGATTCCTGGTATCGAAATTTCTGCATCTGCTCTGAAACTAAAAAAAGCTCGTACGCCTTACCACCCATCTTCCGGATCGAGAGAAAAACAATATAAAGCTCGTATAATGTCCGCCACCGAGCTACGGCTCCGTCTGGAAATCCCGCCTCACAAAGAGCAAGAATTTCTCTATAGACCAACAACGACCTTGTAATGATAGAGCCGATAGCTTCTCGCTTACTCTTTTTAAATCTGCTTGTGTGATTTTTATATACATAAGAATATGTATCACGAGCAATAAACCATTGATATTTAGCTTGTTCGAAGGTCAGCCCCCATACTTTGCGCAGCAGAATTTGCTGTAACGCCTCAGTTTGCTCATACTCGATAAGATAAGAAATTCGATCAAAAGGAGCCTTTTTAATTATCTGCAGGGAGACGGCGGTCGAAAATTTGTCGATTTCAGACCTAATAATACCATTTAATTCTTTTTCGTCTGGCGGCTCTTCATCCGGCAGCTCCAGCTCTCCATCAGTCTTGGAGTCTAATGCTTCCTCGAAAATTTTTTGAAAATGGTCTTTCGGCCAAACAATCCAGTCCTCCAAATTAATGGAATTACTGACATCGATAGCGCCAGAGGTACGCACAGGTCGAGCATGATCTCTTGATAAAGCTGCCCGACCTGCGCTCATTTTCTACTCGAAGCTCGCTGAAGTTTCAGCTCGTTTTACATCGCCTTGAGCGGCCCCGCCTCGATCACGTCCTCGACGGTGCGCAGGCCCGCGCGGGTGGAATTGACGAGCACCGCCATGTTGCCCGGCGGGTGCTGGTTCTTCCACATCTTGGTGTGGGCGGCCGGGATCTTGTCCCAGGGCAGCACCTCGCTCATGCAGGGGTCGATGCGGCGGTCGATCACGAACTGGTTCGCGGCCGAGGCCTGCTTGAGGTGGGCGAAGTGCGAGCCCTGGATGCGCTTCTGGCGCATCCAGACGTAGCGGGCGTCGAAGGTGATGTTGAAGCCGGTGGTGCCGGCGCAGAACACGATCATGCCACCGCGCTTGGCCACGAGCGTCGAGACCGGGAAGGTCGACTCGCCCGGATGCTCGAACACGATGTCGACGTCGTTGCCCTTGCCGGTGATGTCCCAGATCGCCTTCCCGAACTTCCGGGCTTCCTTGAGCCAGGTGTTGTATTCTGGCGAGTTGACCTTCGGGAGCTAGCCCCAGCACTCGAAGTCCTTGCGGTTGATGACGCCCTTGGCGCCGAGGCTCATCACGTAGTCGCGCTTGGTGTCGTCCGAGATCACCGCGATGGCGTTGGCGCCGCTTGCCGCGCAGAGCTGCACCGCGAACACGCCCAGGCCGCCCGAGGCGCCCCAAACCAGCACGTTCTGGCCCGGACGCACGGTGTGCGGGGCGTGGCCGAACAGCATGCGGTAGGCGGTGGCGAGGGTGAGCGTGTAGCAGGCCGCCTCTTCCCAGGTGAGGTGCTGCGGGCGCTTCATCAGCTGGCGCGACTGCACCCGGCAGAACTGCGCGAACGAGCCGTCGCCCGTCTCGTAGCCCCAGATGCGCTGCGAGGGCGAGAACATCGGGTCGCCGCCGTTGCACTCCTCGTCGTCGCCGTCGTCGCGGTTGCAGTGGACGATGACCTCGTCGCCGACCTTCCAGCGCTTCACCTTGGCGCCGACCTTCCAGACGATGCCGGAGGCGTCGGAGCCGGCGATGTGGTACTCGCCCTTGTGCACGTCGAACGGCGAGATCGGCTCGCCCAGGCCCGCCCAGACGCCGTTGTAGTTGACGCCCGCGGCCATGACGTAGACCAGCACCTCGTCGTCGCCGATGTCCCACACCGGCAGCACTTCGAGCTGGTGCGACTGCTCCGGCGGGCCATGGCGCTCGCGGCGGATCGCCCAGGCGTACATCTTGGCCGGCACGTGGCCGAGCGGCGGGATCTCACCGAGTTCGTAAAGGTCCTTGGCTTCCGCCGTCTGCCCGGTCCAGGCCGGCGCTGCGCTGTCAGCCATCATGCACTCCCTATCATTATCATCGCTGGTCCGCGGGCGAAGGCGCCGCAGCGAACTTGGCTGAAGCTATATGCATGATGTTCCAGGCCTTCCAAGTGGCCTAAAAGGCGAGGATTCCTCCACTCCGCATAAAAAATAGGCAGCAATCTATGCCGACCCCTGTGAATGCAAAATAATCTTTTCGACGCCATCTGAGCGGTCCGCGAAAGTCGAACGGATCGCAGTGAGGCCCGTGTCGTACGCCCCCCGGTCGCGGTCGTTGCAGGCCCAACGGCCGAAGTCATGAGAGCGCACTGCGCAAATAATCCATCGAGATAAATTCCATATTTCAGGATTAAATCGGCTTTTTATATTTGTGACGAAACACACATCGTCGAAAAAATCGCTCAATGAAGATGCAGGCGCCGTTCGTTTCATCAGTGTCCGACATCTTTTGGAGCAGAACCTTGCCGCGCCTGTTCGCCCTTGCCTCGCTCTCCCTCGTCTTCGTCGCCAGCACGGCCCTGCCGGCCGATGCGCGACCGGTCGCCGGCCAGGACCGCCGCCCGGCCAGGACCGCGCCGAAGAAGGCCAAGATCGGCAAACCCGCCTCGCACTGGTCGAGCATCGCACCCGATGTCGATCGGGTCGGCTCGCTGCCCGCACCGGGCCGCATCGTGCCCGCCCCGGTCGTCGGCGGCATGCCGACGATGCCGTTCCCCGGTTGGGGTGGCGGCCAGCGCTGCGACATCGTCGTGAAGCGTCCCGGCGGCAACCCGACCCAGGACATGACCGGCTCGATCGGCCACGCCAAGAGCCATCAGAGCAACGGCGGGCCGGGCCGGATGCGCGTCTGCGGCGGCGCCCGCTGATCCCGGACGGTCCGCCCGCTCCGGTGGGCGGGCCGTCCCCGAAAAGTCCGCTTCACGGGCTCGTCAAGTTTTCCTCAGAGTTTCGGGTCGCTCCTCGACCTTTCTCCCGGATGACGGGCCGCCGCAGCTTCGCTACGGTGCCGCTCACATCGCGCGCGCGGCGCGCAGACCAAGACTGTTGAGGGAGTCGAGCCGGATGAGCGCCACCGCGAGCGTCGCCGAGACCAAGAACGACAAGCCCGAGCGCGACAAGCCCGAGCGTGACAAACCTTGGCTGATCCGGACCTATGCCGGCCATTCGAACGCGGCGGAATCGAACAAGCTCTACCGCGGCAACCTCGCCAAGGGCCAGACCGGCCTGTCGGTCGCCTTCGACCTGCCGACCCAGACCGGCTACGATCCGGACGACGAACTCGCCCGCGGCGAGGTCGGCAAGGTCGGCGTCTCGGTGGCGCATCTGGGCGACATGCGCACGCTGTTCGACCAGATTCCGCTGGCGCAGATGAACACCTCGATGACGATCAACGCCACGGCGCCGTGGCTGCTGTCCCTCTATCTCGCGGTGGCCGAGGAGCAGGGCGCGCCGATCTCGGCGCTCCAGGGCACCACGCAGAACGACATCATCAAGGAATATCTCTCGCGCGGCACCTACGTGTTCCCGCCCGCGCCGAGCCTGCGGCTGACCAAGGACGTGATCCTGTTCACGACCAAGGAAGTGCCGAAGTGGAACCCGATGAACGTCTGCTCCTACCATCTGCAGGAGGCGGGCGCGACGCCGGTGCAGGAGCTGTCCTACGCGCTGGCCATCGCCATCGCGGTGCTCGACACCGTGCGCGACGATCCCGATTTCGACGAGGCCAACTTCTCGAACGTGTTCAGCCGCATCTCGTTCTTCGTGAACGCCGGCATGCGGTTCGTCACCGAGATCTGCAAGATGCGGGCGTTCGCCGAGCTGTGGGACGAGATCGCCCAGGAGCGCTACGGCATCACCGACGCCAAGAAGCGCATCTTTCGGTATGGCGTGCAGGTCAACAGTCTCGGACTGACGGAACAGCAACCCGAAAATAACGTCCACCGCATCCTGATCGAGATGCTGGCCGTCACCCTGTCGAAGCGCGCCCGCGCCCGCGCGGTGCAGCTCCCGGCCTGGAACGAGGCGCTCGGCCTGCCCCGCCCCTGGGACCAGCAATGGTCGATGCGGATGCAGCAGATCCTCGCCTTCGAGACGGATCTCCTCGAATACGACGACATCTTCGACGGCTCGAAGGTGATCGAGGCCCGCGTCGAGGCGCTGAAGGAACAGACCCGTTCCGAGTTGGCCCGCATCGCCGAACTCGGCGGCGCCGTCACCGCGGTCGAGGCGGGCGAGCTGAAGCGGGCGCTGGTGGAGTCGAACGCCAAGCGCATCGCCGCGATCGAGCGCGGCGAGCAGATCGTCGTCGGCGTCAACAAGTGGCAGAACGGCGAGCCCTCGCCGCTGACTGCGGGCGAAGGCGCGATCTTCACCGTTTCCGAGACGGTGGAGATGGAGGCCGAGGCCCGCATCCGCGAGTGGCGCTCGAAGCGCGACGACAAGGCGGTCGGCAAGGCGCTGGACGATCTCGAAGCGGCCGCGCGCTCGGGCGCCAACATCATGCCGGTCTCGATCGCCGCCGCGAAGGCGGGCGTGACGACGGGCGAGTGGGGCGGGCGCCTGCGCCAGGTCTTCGGCGAGTACCGCGCGCCGACCGGCGTGACGCTGCAGACCGTCTCGTCGGGTGCGGCGGAGGAGGCCAAGCTCCTCATCGCCGATCTCGGCGAGCGCCTCGGCGAGACGCCGAAGCTCGTCGTCGGCAAGCCGGGCCTCGACGGCCATTCGAACGGCGCCGAGCAGATCGCGCTGCGCGCCCGCGACGTCGGCTTCGACGTCACCTATGACGGCATCCGCCAGACCCCGACCGAGATCGTCGCCAAGGCGGTCGAGCGCGGCGCCCACGTCATCGGCCTGTCGGTGCTGTCGGGCAGCCACGTGCCGCTGGTGCGCGAGGTAAAGGCGAAGCTGCGCGAGGCCGGGCTCGACCACGTGCCGGTCGTCGTCGGCGGCATCATCTCGCCCGAGGACGAGCTGGTGCTCAAGAACATGGGCGTCACCGCGGTCTACACGCCGAAGGACTACGAGCTCGACAAGATCATGGTCGGGCTGGCCAAGGTGGTCGGACGCGCCCTCGACAAGCACGCCGCCGACAGGGCGGACGCCGCGGCCGGCGTGCCCGGCGCGCCGAAGAGCAACGGGAACGCCGCGCAGGTTTTCTGAGCGGCCGTTGGCCGAAGCATCCCCTCGCCCCGCCGTGCGGGGAGAGGGCTTCGGCGACCTGGTCGTCGCCGAAGCGAGGCGGCAGCGGGGGGTGAGGGGGCTTCGACGGAAGAGACTCCTTCGGCAACTCCCCCTCACCATCGCTCCGGCTTCGCCTGCGCTTCCCGCATGCGGGAAGAGGGATTGCCGGAGGCGCCTTTACGCACTCTGCGCCAGCACCGATTGCCGCTCGAACAGCGACCGGTAGGCGCCGTTCGGGCGGCGCATCAGGGCGGCATGGGGGCCGTCCTCGACGATGCGGCCGCGGTCGAACACGAGAATGCGGTCGAGCGCCTGCACCGTCGAGAGGCGATGCGCCACCACGATCGCGGTGCGCCCACGCATCAGCCGCTCCATCGCCTCCTGCACCAGCGCCTCCGATTCCGAATCGAGGCTCGACGTCGCCTCGTCGAGGATCAGGATCGGCGCATCGGCCAGGAACGCGCGGGCGAGCGCCACCCGCTGGCGCTCGCCGCCCGAGAGCTTCACCCCGCGCTCGCCCACCGGCGTGGCGTAGCCCTTCGGCAGCCGCGCGATGAAGTCGTGCGCGTTGGCGAGCCGCGCCGCCCGCTCGATCGCCTCCGGCGAGGCACCGGGCCGGCCGTAGGCGATGTTCTCGGCCAGGCTCCGGTGGAACAGCACCGGCTCCTGCGGCACGATCGCGACCTGCGCCCGCAGGCTCGCCTGCGTGGCGCCGGCCACATCCTGCCCGTCGATGGCGATGCGCCCGTCCGCCACGTCGTAGAGCCGCTGGATCAGCTTGACGAAGGTGGTCTTGCCCGAGCCCGAGCGGCCGACGAGGCCGACGCGCTGCCCGGCGGGGATCGTCACCGACAGGCCGTCGTAGAGCGGCGTGCCGTGCTCGCCGTAGTGGAAGCGCACGCCCTCGAACCGGACCGCGCCACCCGTGACCGCGAGCGGCACCGCGTCCGGCCGGTCGGCCACGCCAGCGGGCTCGGCCTCCAGCGCGACCAATTCCTCCATCTCGTTGACCGCGCGCTGGAGGTGGTTGATGTGGCCGCCGATGTCGCGGAGGTAGCCGTGGACCACGAAGTAGGTGGTCAGCACGTAGGCGACCTCGCCGGGGCTCGCCCGCGCGACCCACCACAGCCATAAGGCCGTTGCGACGATGGCCGTGCGGAAGGCGAGCAGCAGCCCGAGTTGCGCCGTGCCGCTCCACGTCACGATCATCCACGTGCGGTGCGTGCGCCGCCGCCAGCGGCCGAGGATGCGGGCGAGCCGCGCCTCCTCGCGCGCCTCCGCGCCGAACGCCTTGACCACGGCGTTGTTGCCGACCGCGTCCGACAGCGCGCCGCCGAGCCGGGTGTCGAGGGCGTTCGAGAGCGTGGCGGCGGGCGCGATCACCCGCGTCGCCAGGAACACGGAGGCCGCGACGTAGGCGAGCGCGCCGATCCCGACCACCGCCCCCATCGCCGGCCAGTGCAGGCCGAGCACCAGGGCGGTGCCGGCGAGCACGACGAGGGAGGGCAGCAGCGAGAGCAGCAGCACGTCGTTGAGGCTGTCGATCGCCCACATCCCGCGGGAGATCTTGCGCACGGTCGAGCCCGCGAAGGTGCTGGCGTGCCACTCCGTCGAGAGGCGCTGGACGCGCGCAAAACTGTCGCCGAGCACGTCCGACATGGTGCCGAGCGTCAGCGGCACGACGAGGGCCCACGAGACATGACGCAGGCCGACCGCCGCGAGGCTCAAGCTGGTCATCGCGGCGAAGGCCGGCATCGCGGCATCGAGCGCCGCCTCGCGGTCGGCGCCGGCCAGCGCATCGACGAGGCGGCCGGCAAAGATCGGCAGCATCACGTCGGCGAGGGTCGCCAGCGTGATCGCGGCGACGAGGCCTGAGACGGTGGCGCGCCGCCTGCGCCAGCCGCGGACGACGAAGACGAGGACGCGACGGACCGCGTCCGTGCGCCGGGGAGAAGACAGGGCCATGGGAAGCGCCCGACGCCAGGGCGTCGGCTCCGAAAGGCACGGGCCCGCGCAAAGGAAACGGAGCGGACCGGCAGGGTCGGATCGGGAGGGTGTGAAGAGCGGCGGGGCCGCGAGGCCGGCGGCTCGAGGGAAAGCGCCTAGGCGAGCCCGGCTCGCGCGCGGATCGCAGCGATTCCGAGGGGGGAGAAGGCAGGCATGACGCTCATACGGTCCTCTCCCTGTTCCCGTGCGACCGCTGCCAGAGGTAAGCGGCGCGGTGGTGATTCGCAACCTGGGCGTCGCGGCGCCTCGCGTTCGAGATCCGAAGTCACGCATCCGGGCTTCGACGGCGCCGCCCGGATGCGATCGGCCGAGGGCCTGCTATAGAGCGCTTCGGATTTCCGGCCGGGGCTCACGCGAACCGCCATGCTGCTCAACCAGATCCTGTCGGTCGCGCGCACGGAGGGGATCGGCGGCCTGCTGCACCGGGCCGGAAGTCGGCTCGTCCGCGCCCGCGCCGGCAGCTTCAAGGCGCTGCACCAGCGCTTCGACGGGCGCCGCGCCCTGGAGATCGGCGGCCCGAGCGCCTGCTTCCGGGCGCAGGGCTATTTCCCGGTCTATCCGCGGCTCGCGGGCGTCGACAATTGCAACTTCGCCTCGACCACGCTGTGGGAGGGCACGATCGAGGCCGGGGCGAGCTTCCACACCGATCCCGCCCGTCCGCCGGGGCGCCAGTTCATCGCCGAGGCGACCGATCTCGCCGCCGTGCCGACGGGCGCCTACGAGGTGATCCTGTCCTCGCACACGATCGAGCACACGGCGAACCCGTTGAAGGCGCTCGCCGAATGGCGCCGCCTGCTGACCGAGGACGGGCTCCTGGTGCTGATCGCCCCGCACAAGGACCGCACCTTCGATCACCGCCGGCCGGTGACGCGCCTCGATCACCTGATCGCGGATTTCGAGGCCGGCACGGGCGAGGACGACCGGACGCATCTGCCCGAAATCCTGGCGCACCACGATCTGTCGCGCGATCCCGGAGGCGGCACGCGGGAGGACTTCGTGCGGCGCTCGCAGGACAACCTCGCCCACCGCGCCCTGCACCACCATGTGTTCGACACGGGCCTCGCCGAAGCGATGCTCCGGCAGGCGGGATTTCGCCCGCTCGCGGTGGAGGCGCGCCGCCCCTACAACATCGTCGTGGTGGCGCAGAAGGGAGAGCCCGGCCCCGGCGACCCGCCGCCGCTGCGGTTCGCGAGTCCGTTTCCGTCGGATCGGGGATGAGACGCAGACCCGTATCGCTTAACGATTGTTCCAAGCGCGACGTCTGGCGCGCTCATTCGGCTCCGGTCCCACCGGAGGTCCGGCAGGCTGTCGGCAAGCCGCCGTAGGAATAGCCGGTCATGATCGTCTGCCGATAGGACGTGCGATCGGCCTTCCCTGATCGCGCGGTTCGGATCATCGAGTCGGACAGGTGGATGTGGTCGTTCGTCCGGTCGTAGAACTGGTAACTGAAGCCGGTTTCCTCGGAATGAGCACCCTTGAAGACGGGCTCATTCCTGCTCTTCACGAAGAACGGCGATCCGTCCACGAGCGAATGCATCTGGTCGAGGCCGCTGGTGTAGAGGATCAGGACGACGGCGCCTCCGGCCGGATCGCGCACCCACGCCACGAGGCTGACGACGCCTGGATCGTTGCTCTTCAGCCGTATCAGCACAGGCAGACCCGCGGTTCCGCGGCGCGCCGCGATCGACGCGGCCTGTTCCAGAAGGAATCGAGCCCGTGCGCGCTGCCGCGCCGGAACCGCATCGATCGTGATCGGCTCCTGATCGTCGAGGTTTTGGCACCGCATCGGGGAATCGGCCGAGGCCGTGTCCAGTCGACAGATGTTCGCGGCCAGGAGAACGGCGACCAAGAGAACGGCGACGATGGTTCGCTTGCCGAAACGCATCGGCCTCACCCTGAACCCGCCTCTTCCGGTCGGGGGGAGACGATGACCGCGTGCGAGCGGCATCAGGTCTCGACCGCGTCCTGTAGCAGCGCCACCGCCTGCTCCACCGACAGAAGCCGGATCTCCGCTCGGCCGGGGTCGCCGAAGCGGCGCTCGACGTGGCGGGTGGGGGCGTCCTTCGCGGCAAGGGCGAAATGCACGAGGCCGACCGGCTTGTCCGCGGAGCCGCCGCCCGGCCCGGCGATGCCGGTGATCGAGACCGCCGCGTCCGCGAGCGAGCGGGCGAGCGCGCCCTCCGCCATGGCGCGGGCGACCGGCTCGCTCACCGCGCCGTGGGTGTCGATGAGGTCCATCGGCACGCCGACGAGATCGGCCTTGGCCGCGTTGGAATAGGTGACGAAGCCGCGATCCACCACCGCGGAGGAGCCGGGCACGGCGGTGAGCAGCCCTGCGACGAGGCCGCCGGTGCAGGATTCGGCCGTCGCGATTCTTCTGCCCGACGCCGCGTAGGCCCGCACCAGCGCCTCGGCGCGGGCGAGGAGCGCGGCGTCCTCGATCACGAGCGGCGCTCGGCGGTCTCGCTGCCGGTGTCCACCTCGACCTCGGGCAGGCGCACGGTGGCGGCGGCCTGGGCCGCGAGCCCCTCGGCGCGCCCGACGAAGCCGAGCTTTTCCGTCGTCGTCGCCTTGATCGAGACGGCGGTGAGCGGCACGCCCGCGATCTCGCTGATGCGCGCGCGGATCGCCTCGCGATGCGCGCCGATGCGCGGGGCTTCCGCCAGTACGGTGATGTCGAGATGGTCGATCTTGCCGCCCTGCGCCCGCACCAGGGAGCAGGCGTGGGCCAGGAACCGGTCCGAGGAGGCGCCGCGCCACGTCTCGTCGGAGGGCGGGAAGTGGGTGCCGATGTCACCGTCGGCGATGGCGCCGAGCAGCGCGTCGGTCAGCGCGTGGAGCGCCACGTCGCCGTCGGAATGGGCGAGCACGCCCCGGTCGGCCGGGATTCGGATGCCGCCGAGCCAGACATGGTCGCCCTCGGTGAAGGCGTGGACGTCGAAGCCGGTGCCGAGGCGGGTCACGTAGGTGGTCATGGGGCCCTCAGATATCGCGGGCGGGCCGTCAGCGAAAGTCTGGCCGGAGAAAGCCCGATCCGCCTCGATCAGGTCCGCGGCCTGAGTGATCTTGCGGTTCCGGGCATCACCCTCGAACACCACGACGGAGAGCCCGGCCCATTCGGCCAGCGCCCCGTCGTCGGTGAAGCCGTCGCGACCCTCCGCGACCGCCCGGCGATGGGCGTCGCGGAGCGGGCCGAAGCGGAAGCTCTGCGGGGTCTGCACCGCGCGCAGGGCTTCGCGGGCGGGCGTCTCGTGGACGCGGCCGATGCCCGGAGACAGCTCCTCCACCAGCTTGATGGTGTCGGAGACGGCGACACCCGGCACCGCCGCACCGTGCTCGGCACCCGCCGCGACCGCGCGGGCGATCAGCGCCTCGTCGACGAAGGGGCGGGCGGCGTCGTGCACCAGCACGAGATCGGGCGCGCCGATGCGGGCCAGCCCTTCGAGTCCGGCGGCCACAGATTGCTGGCGCGTCGCCCCACCGGGCACCGGCTCGGCGAGCTTTTCGCGATGGGCGGGCTCCAGCTCCGCGACGCATTCTGAAAAAAAGTCGGCGGCGTCCGGGGCGATCACCGGCTGGATGCGGCCGATGCGGGGTGAATCCGCCAGCGCGGCCAGCGTCCGGGTCAGGACGGCGCGCCCGCCGACGCGGCGATACTGCTTCGGCAGATCGCCGCCGACGCGCAGGCCCTTGCCCGCCGCCACCACGACGGCGGCCACCTCCTGCCGCGCGGCGCTGTCGGACATGATCGAGCCTCGGTTGATTTCGGCTGGGGAAAGCCGGGATTGCAGGGCTCATATGCGTCGGAATGTCCGAAGGCAAACGCAGGCGGCGCTTGCGTCCTGCCGGGGTTTGGCTACTTATTGGGCAGAATGAAGCCTGACCATTATTTGAGCGCCCTGCGCTCCGCGGACGTCCGGCGCGCAGGCTCGCCGCCGGTGCTGCTCGCTCCGCTGTCGGGCGTCACCGACCTGCACATGCGCCGCATCGCCCAACGGCTCGGGGCGAGCGCCGTCGTCTCCGAGATGGTGGCGGCGGCCGAACTCGCCCGCGGCGATGCCGAATCGCAGGTGCGGGCGGAAGGCGAGGGCGTCAGCCCTCACGTGGTGCAGCTGGCCGGCTGTGCGGAGAACCCGATGGCCGAGGCTGCCCGGATCGCCGTGGACAACGGCGCCGACGCCATCGACATCAACATGGGCTGCCCGGCCAAGACCGTGACCGGGGGCGTGGCGGGCTCGGCGCTGATGCGCGACCTCGACCACGCCGCCCGCCTCCTCGCCGCCGTGCGGGAGGCGGTGGCGGTGCCGGTCACGGTGAAGATGCGGCTGGGCTGGGATCACGCGAGCCTCAACGCGCCGGAACTGGCGCGCCGCGCCGAGGCGCTCGGCCTGAACGGCGTCACCGTCCACGGCCGCACCCGGCAGCAATTCTACAAGGGGCGGGCCGACTGGTCGGCGATCCGCGCGGTGGTCGAGGCCACGGGCCTGCCGGTGATCGCCAACGGCGACGTGACGAGCCTGGAGGACGCCCGGGCCTGCCTCGCGGCCTCGGGGGCCGCGGGCGTGATGGTCGGGCGCGCGGCGGTCGGCCGCCCCTGGCTCGTCGGCGAAATCGCCGCGGGGCTCGCCGGGCGCACCCTCGCTCCGCTCTCGGCCGAGGCGCGGGTGGCGGCGGCCACCGAGCATTACGAGGGTCTGATCGCGCTCTACGGGCAGGCCATGGGCGTGCGCCACGCCCGCAAGCATCTGGCGGCCTATGCCGACGCCGCCGGCCCCGGCGCGCTGAACCCGGCCGACCGGCGCCGGCTCGTCACCACCTCGGACCCGGCCGACGCGCTCGGCCTGCTGCGGCGGGCCTTCCTCGATCCGGCCTTCCTCGATCCGGCATCCGCCGCCACGACGATCGGCGAGGCCGCATGACCGGGCGCCACACCATGAGCTTCTCCGGCGACGAGCCCGATCCCGCCTCCCTGCCGGCGGCGGAATCCGTGCTCAACGCCCTGCCGCTGCCGGTGCTCACCATCGGGCCGGACGAGCGCATCCTGCGGGTCAACCACGCCGCCGAGCTGTTCTTCGACGCCTCCGCCAAGGTGATGCAGCGGGGGCGCCTGCGCGACATCATCCCCTTCGCCTCGCCGATCATCGCGCTGGTGGCGGAGGTGCGCCGCCGCCGCTCCTCGGTCGCGGAGTATCGCGTCGAGCTGATCCAGCCGCGCTCGGGCGCCGAGCGCAGCGTCGACGTCTTCGCCACGCCGCTGCGCGACGAGGACGATTCGGTGGTGCTGATGCTGCAGGAGCGCACCATCGCCGACAAGATGAACCGCCAGTTCACCCATCGCGGCGCCGCCCGCTCGATGGTGGCGCTGGGCGCGATGCTGGCCCACGAGATCAAGAACCCGCTCGCCGGCATCCGCGGCGCGGCGCAGTTGCTCGAACTCGACCGCGAGGACGAGGACCGGGTGCTGACGCGGCTGATCTGCGACGAGTCCGACCGGATTGTGCGCATCGTCGAGCGGATGGAGCTGTTCGGCGAGGAGCGGCCCGTGGAGCGCGGCCCCGTCAACGTCCACGGCGTGCTCGATCAGGTGAAGCGCTCGGCGCAATCGGGCTTCGCCCGTCACATCCGCTTCATCGAGAACTACGATCCCTCGCTGCCCCCCGTGCTCGGCAACCGCGATCAGCTGATCCAGGTGATCCTCAACCTCGTGAAGAACGCGGCGGAAGCCATCGGCACCGACACGGTTGAGGGCGAGATCACGCTGTCGACCGCCTTTCGCACAGGCCTTCGCCTGCAGGTGCCGGGCTCGCGCGAGCGCGTCAGCCTGCCGATCGAGGTGGCGGTGCGCGACAACGGGCCGGGCATCCCGGCCGACCTGCTGAGCGACCTGTTCGACCCGTTCGTGACCACCAAGGCGCAGGGCTCCGGCCTCGGACTTGCATTGGTCGCCAAGATCGTCGGGGACCACGGGGGCATCGTCGAGTGCGATCCCGTCCCCCGCCGCACCGCCTTCCGAATCCTGTTGCCCATGTCGAGCGCCCGCGACGGGCGTGAATCGGCCGCGGAGCGCTGAGTCGAGAGTCATGCCCAACGGCCACATCATCGTCGCGGACGACGACGCAGCGATCCGCACCGTGCTCAACCAAGCGCTGTCGCGGGCCGGTTACGAGGTCCGCACCACCTCGAACTGCGCCACGCTCTGGCGGTGGGTGGCGCAGGGGGAGGGGGACCTCGTCATCACCGACGTGGTGATGCCCGACGAGAACGTGTTCGATCTGCTGCCGCGCATCAAGCGGGTCCGGCCCGAACTGCCGATCATCGTCATGAGCGCGCAGAACACCTTCATGACGGCGATCCGCGCCTCGGAGCGGGGCGCCTACGAGTACCTGCCCAAGCCCTTCGACTTGAAGGAGCTGACCGCCATCGTCGGCCGCGCGCTGTCCCGTCCCCGCGGGGCGCCCGCGCCCGGGGCAGGGCCGGAGAACGAGGACATCCCGCTGGTCGGCCGCTCGCCCGCGATGCAGGAGATCTACCGGGCGCTCGCGCGCCTGATGCCGACCGACCTCACCGTGATGATCACCGGCGAGTCCGGCACCGGCAAGGAGCTGGTGGCGCGTGCGCTCCACGATTACGGCCGCCGCCGCACCGGGCCGTTCGTGCCGGTCAACATGGCGGCGATCCCGCGCGACCTGATCGAGTCGGAACTCTTCGGCCACGAGAAGGGCGCCTTCACGGGAGCGCTGTCGCGCTCGGCCGGCCGATTCGAGCAGGCCGAGGGCGGCACGCTGTTCCTCGACGAGATCGGCGACATGCCGATGGAGGCGCAGACCCGGCTCCTGCGCGTGCTTCAGCAGGGCGAGTACACCACCGTCGGCGGGCGCGTGCCGATCAAGACCAACGTCCGCATCATCGCGGCCACCAACAAGGACCTGCGCGTCTCGATCCAGCAGGGGATCTTTCGCGAGGACCTGTTCTTCCGCCTCAACGTCGTCCCCTTGCGGCTGCCGGCCCTGCGCGAGCGCGCCGAGGACGTACCCGACCTGATCCGCCACTTCTTCGTCCTGGTCGAGCGCGAGGGCCTGACCCGCAAGACGCTGGACGGCGACGCCATGGAGCGGCTGAAGCGCTACCGCTGGCCCGGCAACGTGCGCGAACTCGAGAACCTCGTGCGGCGGCTGGCCGCCCTCTACCCGCAGGAGACGATCACCGGCCCGGTCATCGAGGCCGAACTCGACACCCTGCCGCTCGCCCAGCCCGCGGCCGCCAACGGAGCGCCGCGCAAGAACGGCGCCTCGGACAGCGAGACTCTGTCCGGCGCCGTCGAGCGGCACCTCGCCGACTATTTCTCGGGCTACCGCGACACGCTGCCCCCGCCCGGCCTGTATCACCGCATCCTGCGGGAGATCGAAGGGCCGCTGATCGGCGCGGCGCTCGCCGCCACCCGCGGCAACCAGATCCGCGCCGCGGAGCTTCTGGGCGTCAACCGCAACACCCTGCGCAAGAAGGTGCGCGATCTCGACCTTCAGGTGTTCCGCACCTCGCGCTGACGGGCGGGCCCGCCGGGCACTTTTGCCTGACCGATTGCCATTGACCCTTCATCGGCCGCACGGCGAGATGGGCGCCCCCCGCATCCGGGGGTCGACCATGGATCGCCGATGCCGCTCGCCCCTTCCCGAATCCCGACGACGGCCGCGCCGCGTCCGATCCGTGCGCTGCTCCTGGCCTGCGGCCTGCTCGGCGCCCTGACGGGGGCAGCGGAGGCGCGGCTCTCGGTCACCGACAAGCTCAGCACCTATCGCCGCGCGTCGAGCGAGGACCGGATCGACCTCGCCAACCGCCTCGCCAAGTCGTTCTCGGCGCTCTCGCCGCGGCTCGATCGCGACTACTTCATCCGCTGCCTGGAAGAAACGGTGAATATCGGCGACCCGCGCGACCTCGAACTCGACGCGGCGGTGCGGCTGTGCGTGGCGGCGGTGCCGGAGTAGCGCGCCAAGACGGCTTTCTCCGACACTCACCCTCATCCTGAGGTGCCACGAAGCGGCCTCGAAGGAGGGCTCCAGGGATCGCGCGATGCACGGGAGCCCTCCTTCGAGGGCGGCACTTTGCGCCGCCACTTCAGGATGAGGACAGTTGGTCGGGATGATCGCCGAGCATCCCCCTCAGAGCGGGATGTTGTCGTGCTTCTTCCAGGGCTGCTCCATCTTCTTGGTGCGCAGCATGCCGAGCGCCCGCGCGATCCTCTTGCGGGTCGAGTGGGGCATGATCACCTCGTCGATGTAGCCGCGCTCGGCCGCGACGAAGGGCGAGAGGAAGCGGTCCTCGTATTCCCTCGTCCGCTCCGCGATCTTCTCCTGGTCGCCGAGTTCGCTGCGGAAGATGATCTCGACGGCGCCCTTGGCGCCCATCACGGCGATCTGCGCGGTGGGCCACGCGTAGTTGAGGTCGGCGCCGACATGCTTGGAGGCCATGACGTCGTAGGCGCCGCCGAAGGCCTTTCGCGTGATGATGGTGACGAGCGGCACCGTCGCCTGGGTATAGGCGAACAGCAGCTTGGCGCCGTGCTTGATCAGGCCGCCGTATTCCTGCGCGGTGCCCGGCAGGAAGCCCGGCACGTCGACGAAGGTGACGATCGGGATCGAGAACGAGTCGCAGAAGCGTACGAAGCGTGCGGCCTTGCGGGAGGCGTCCGAATCGAGCACGCCGGCCAGCACCAGCGGCTGGTTGGCCACGAACCCGACGGTCCGGCCCTCGATGCGGCCGAAGCCGGTGATGATGTTGCGGGCGTAGGCCGCCTGAATCTCGAAGAAGTCGCCCTCGTCGACGACCCGGCGGATCAGTTCGCCCATGTCGTAGGGCTTGTTCGGGTTGTCCGGGATCAGGGTGTCGAGCGACTTGTCGAGGCGCTCGACGTCGTCGAAGCTCTCGATCTCCGGCACGCCCTCGATGTTGTTGGCGGGCAGGAAGTCGAGAAGGCGGCGGATCTGCAGGATCGCCTCGACGTCGTTCTCGAACGAGCCGTCGGCGATGGAGGACTTCGAGGTGTGGACCTTGGCGCCGCCGAGTTCTTCGGCCGTGACGACCTCGTTGGTGACGGTCTTCACCACGTCCGGGCCGGTGACGAACATGTAGCTCGTGTCGCGCACCATGAAGATGAAGTCGGTCATGGCCGGCGAGTACACGTCGCCGCCCGCGCAGGGGCCCATGATGACCGAGATCTGCGGGATCACGCCCGAGGCCATCACGTTGCGGCGAAACACCTCGCCGTAGCCGCCGAGCGCCGCCACGCCCTCTTGGATGCGGGCGCCGCCCGCGTCGAAGATGCCGATGATCGGGGCGCGCATCTTGAGCGCCATGTCCTGAACCTTGACCATCTTGGCCGCGTGCGCCTCGGACAGCGAGCCGCCGAAGACCGTGAAGTCCTTCGAGAACAGGAAGACGGTGCGCCCGTTGACGGTGCCCCAGCCGGTCACGACGCCGTCGCCGGAGATCTTCTGCTTCTCCATGCCGAAATCGGTGGAGCGGTGCTGCACGAACATATCGAACTCCTCGAACGACCCGTGGTCGAGCAGGAGTTCGATGCGCTCGCGCGCGGTGAGCTTGCCGCGCTTGTGCTGGGCCTCGAGCCGCTTCTCACCGCCGCCGAGGCGGGCCTGGGCGCGACGTTCCTCAAGCTTCTCGAGAATGTCCTTCATGGTCCTGAGGAGCCTCCCTGCGGGCACAAACGTTTTTTGAATACAAGACGAAGCCGAACAGCTTGACCTTGCTTGGATGAATCGCCCTTAGCACGCGGCCTTGCCGGCGGAAACGGGGCTTGGACGCTCCTGCACGGCCCCACCCTCGGCCACTTGGCGAGGGGCGCCGCCGCATGCGATGAGTCGGGGGCATTCACCCGAGGGTGGTGCGATGGTGTGCGAAGAAATCGCCCTGAGAATCGCCGATGAGCGCCTCCGCCGAACCCAAGATGTCCTACGTCGTGCTCTCGCCCGGTGATCCGGCGCCCTGGTTCGCGCAAGGAAGCACGGGCAACCCACGCTACACCTTCGACACGGCGGCGGGCCGCTACATCGTGTTGGGCTTCTACGGCTCGGCCGGGAGCGAGGCGGGCGCGGCGGCGCTCGCGGCGATCGAGCGGAACCGGACGCTGTTCGACGACGAGCGGATCTCGTTCTTCGGCGTCAGCCTCGATCCGGCGGACCGGGCCGAGGACCGCATCCGCGAGAACCTGCCGGGCATCCGCCACTTCCTCGATTTCGACTGGCAGGTCTCGCGCCTCTACGGCGCCGTGCCGCGGGAGGCCGAGACCGGCGCACGCGTCGAGATCCGGCCGTTCTGGATCGTCCTCGACCCGACCCTGCGGGTGCTGGCCCGCATCCCGTTCACCCGCGACGGCAGCGACCGCGAGGCCCTGTTTTCCGAACTCGCCCGCCTGCCGCCGCCCGACCGCTTCGCCGGCTTCGAGATCCCGCCGCCGATCCTCGTGCTGCCCAACGTGTTCGAGCCCGCGCTCTGCCGCGACCTGATCGCCCTCTACGAGCGCCAGGGCGGCGAGGAATCCGGCTTCATGCGCGAGGTCGACGGCAAGACGACGCTCGTCCACGACCACGCGCACAAGCGGCGCCGCGACGTGACGGTGGAGGAGCCGGGGCTCGTCGGCGCGATCCAGGCCCGCATCCGGCGCCGCGTGGCGAGCGAGATCAAGAAGATCTTCCACTTCGACGCGACCCGGATGGAGCGCTACATCGTCTCCTGCTACGCGGCCGAGGACGGCGGCCATTTCCGCGCGCACCGCGACAACACCACCCGCGGCACGGCGCACCGGCGCTTCGCCGTCTCGATCAACCTCAACGCCGAATTCGAGGGCGGCGAAGTCAGTTTTCCGGAATACGGCAAGCGCAGCTTCAAGGCCCCGCCCGGCGGCGCGGTGATCTTCCCCTGCGCGCTGCTCCACGCGGTCTCGCGGGTGACGACGGGCCGCCGCTTCGCCTTCCTGCCGTTCCTCTACGACGAGGCGGCGGCCAAGTTGCGCGAGGCGAATGCCGGGTATCTGAGCGAAGGGAGCGGGTATCGAGCAGATGTGGCGGCACCGGCGGCCTGAAGCCGCGCGCGGGCCTACGCTCTCAAGCCAGGGCCGCCACCGTCGCCGCTGCCTCGAACTCCGTCCGCCGATGCGCCAGCCGCGCCTCGGCCTCGGCGTCAGGCCCCCAGACGCTTGCCTGATAGGTCTCGTCGACATGCGCCGCGGCCCAGGCCTCGTCGGGCGAGAGGCGCCCGTGCAGCACGGCGAGGCCGATCACCAGGGAGCCGGTGAGCGTCGTCAGGGTGTGGAGCGCGGCGAGCCGAAAGGGATCGTCCACGGCCTGGACCGCTGCGCGGAGCGCCGCGACGGAAGCCTCCGGCTGTGCGACATGCATCACGCCCTCGGCGAGGAACAGGCGTGCGCCCAGGGTCTCGCCGGCCCAGGCCACCAGCGGGTCCCAGGCCGCGGATTGCTCGGCGACGAGACGCTCGGGCGAGGCGGCGCGGTAGGCGATCAGGTCGGTGTCGGCGAAGGCGCCGAGATCGGCCGCGACCTCCGGCATGCGCTCGGCGACGCCGTCGATCGCGGTGTTGACGAGGCGGGTCAGCGGCATCGTGCGCGGATCGATGGTCTCGGTTTGCGCCGCCCACTCGGCGGCGAGCGCTTCGCCGAGCGCGCGCGAGGGCACCGCGAGCGGGCGGCGGCCGGGGGTGTTGGCGCCGCGCCCGTCGAGGACGAGGCGGTGGCCGGCTTCGATCTCGGCAAGGCCCGCCTGCTCGTAGAAGCGCTTCGGCAGGGGCGGGGCCGTGCTCGCGCGGGCGGCGCGGAGCGGATCGGGGCGCCGGGTCTCGCCAAGATCGCCAGGTCCGCCGAGCCAGTCGCGGGTCACGTCGTCATCGGTGCTCATGTCCCGCAGATAGGGGTTTTGCGCGGTCCGCGCGAGCCTCAGCGCAGGCCGAGACGTTCCGTCACCGGGGTGGCCTCCGACGCGTCGAGGGGGCCGGAGAACAGGTCGCCCAAAGCCTCGGCCGTCTCGACCACCGTGACCGCGCCCGCGCCGAACAGGGCGCCCGGCGCGTGATAGCCCCAGGCGACGCCGACGGCGGCCGCGCCCGCGTCCCGCGCCATCAGCATGTCGAAGGTGGTGTCGCCGATCATCACCGTCATGGCCGGCTCTGCGCCGGCTTCCGCCATGGCTTGGCGCAGCATGGTCGGATCGGGCTTGGAGGGGGCGTCGTCGGCGGTCTGGATCGTGGCGAACCAGCCGTCCCAGCCGTGCTTGTCGACGAGATGGTCGACGCCGCGGCGCGACTTGCCCGTGGCGATGCCCAGGCTGATGTCGGTGCGCCCGCGCAGCCGCGCGATCAGCTCGGCCATGCCGGGGAACAGAGGCTCCTCGTAGTCCGGGTCGATCCGCAGGGCCTGGAACGCGCGGCGGTAGCTGTGGGAGAGTGCCTCGATCGGCCCCGCCTCGCCGACGAGGCGCCGGAAAGCGTCGGGCAGCGACAGGCCGACCACCGACAGGGCCTCCTTGCGCGGCGGCGGCACCAGCCCGTGCTCGGTGAAGGCGCGCCTTTGCGCCTCGACGATGAGGTGCTGGCTGTCGACGAGGGTGCCGTCGACGTCGAAGACGACGAGTTTCACCACGGGTGCGATCGATCCGTCACGGCCGGCGCGCCGGCCCGGCGGCGGGGCCGGGGCGCCGCTGCTCGTAGCCGAGGCGGCAGCGGATGAGGAAGCGGCGGCGCGGGCCGCCGTAGAGATTGCGCCGATGCGATTCGCGGTTGCAGGCGGCGTAGGAGGGACGGCGGCGGCGCTCGCCCGGCCGCGTCGCGGGGGCCGTATTGGGAGCCGAAGTGGGGTTGGTGGCAGGATTCACGGGATTCGCCGCGACACCGGAGACGGGCGGGGTCCGCTCGGCGGGCGCACGCTCTGGGGCCACGTCGCGCTCGGGCGCCGCCGCCGGGGCCGGCACGGCCGCGCCCGCAAGCGATACGGCCAGCACGAGGGACATCAGCGTGGGCAGCCTCATGCGTTCCTGACCTCGATGCGACGGCGTCGTCGGCACGACCGGGGAAGGCGGTGTCCGCCTCCTCCCGAATCTCGATCGCGCGAATACAATCATCTCGCCGCTCACCCGTCCACGCGGCATCGGCGACGTTTCGGGCGCGCTGTCCGGGCGTGACTCTCGCGCGCCGCCACGACCTATGGCGGAAGGTCCGCTTTCCAAGGCGAGGGCAGGGACCTTCAGGCCTCCGGCGCCTCGACGATCGGGTCGTAGCGGGCGGCGTCGAAGCCCAGAAGATTCCAGCTCTGGGCCATGTGCGGCGGCAGCGGCGCGCTGACATCGACCGGCTGGCCGGTGCGCGGATGCGGGATCACGATCCGGCGCGCGAGCAGATGCAGGCGGTTCTGGAGGCCGCCGGGCAGCTCCCAATTCTCGACCTCGAAATATTTCGGGTCGCCGACGATCGGGTGGCCGATATGGGCGGCATGCGCGCGGAGCTGGTGGGTGCGGCCGGTGACGGGCTTCAGCGAGAGCCATGCCAGCTTCTGCGCCGCCTGATCGACGGTGGCGTAGTAGGTCAGCGCGTGGCTCGCGCCCTCGTCACCGTGCTTGGCCACCCGCATGCGCGCGTCGGCGTCCGTCGGCTCGTCCTTGGCGAGGTAGGTCGAGACCCGGCCCTGCCGGGTGCGCGGCACGCCCGCCACCAGCGCCCAGTAGATCTTTCGGGCCGCCCGCGAGCGAAAACTCTTGGCGAGCGTCGCGGCGGCGAGCCGGGTCTTGGCGACGATGAGACAGCCGGCCGTGTCCTTGTCGAGGCGGTGGACGAGGCGCGGGCGCTGCCCGTCCGGCCCGGTCAGCGCCTCCAGCAGGCCGTCGACGTGGCGCACGGTGCCGGAGCCGCCCTGCACGGCCAGCCCGAACGGCTTGTTGAGGATCATCATCTCCGCGTCCTCGTAGAGGATCAGCGAACGCAGGAACTCGGCGTCGTTCGCGGCCTTGCCCGGGCTGCGCGGGCGGTCGGGCTGCGGATCGAGCTTGAGCGGCGGCACCCGCACGGAGGAACCGGGCTCCAGCCGGTCGGCGGCCTTGGCGCGCTTGCCGTCGACCCGCAATTCGCCCTTGCGCACGAGACTCTGGACGCGGGTGAAGGGAAGCTGGGGAAACCGCACGCTCAGGAAGCGGTCGATGCGCATCCCGGCCTCGTCGGGGGCGACGGTGAGCGTTTGCACGCCGCTCGCCAGCGTCGCCGAGGCGGCGGCCCGCTGCTCGCGCCGGGTCGGGCCGGCGGGCGGGGCCGGGTTCTTATCAGGGGAGGGCGCCTTAGGGGAGGGTCCCTTGGGCGACGGCCCCTTGGCTGCAGACGGCTTGGCTGCAAACGGCTTGGGAGCCGAGCGGCGCGGCGGGGGCGCTTCCGCCTCGGCCGGCGCCGGTTTGCGGGTGCGCGGCGGGCGGGGCGGCGGCGCGGCCTCCGCCTCGCCCCAGGGCGCGCGCTCGCCCGCGTCCTCGCCGCGGTTGCGGGCGGCGCGCTTGGCCGCCTCCAGGGCGGAGGTGCGCGGACCGGTGCCCGGCCGCGAGGCGAAGCCGGGCTTGCCCGGGGGGCGCTTGCCGCCCGAGCCGCGATGTGGAGGACGTCCCTTCATGGTCCGCTGCTATCATCCTGGGATGACGGCGCAAAGCGGGGCGGACGCAAGCTGAGGATGCCGCAGGCGCTCTCCTCGCCCTTGTGGGGAGGGGACACGCTCGGCACCTACCGATGCGCCAAAGCGGAGACCGGTGAGACACGGCTGTTTCCATCACAAGGAATCAGCCGGCGAGGCGGGCCGCCTCCAGGGTGAGCCCGAGCCCGACCGAGCCGAAGGTGTCGCCGTCCACCACCCGCGCGCCCGGCACGCCCGCCGTCAGCGCCGCGCGGACGTGGGGCAGGCCGGTCGAGCCGCCGGTGAGGAACAGGGCGTCGATGCGCTCGGCCGAGAGGCCGGCCTGATCGAGGCAGCGGCCGATGCGCTGGGCCATGCGGCGGGCGAGGTCGTCGGTGTGGGAGGTGAGCCGCGGGCGATCGACCGTGGCCGAGAGGTCGGGCTCGACCCAGCCGAGATCGACCGTGCCCCGGCCCTCGTCGGAGGTCGCGATCTTGGCGCCCTCCACCGCCATGGCGAGCGCGTGCCCGCGCTCGGCCTCGACCACCCGGCGCAGCCGCGTGACGAGTTCGGGGCGGGCTGCGTCGCGCACCACCTCGTCGATCTCCCGCAGGGTCTTCGGGTTGTAGAGCCGGTTGATGCTCGACCACGTGGCGAGATCATGGAAATAGGCGTTCGGCACGGCGAGATCGCCCCGCTTCATCGGGCTGCCGAGCCCGAGGAGCGGCATCACCGCGCCGAGGCTGAGCGTGCGGTCGAAATCGGTGCCGCCGATGCGCACGCCGTCATTGGCCAGGATGTCGTCGGCGCGATCCTCCCGGCGGTGCCGCTCGGGCGAGAGGCGGACGATGGAGAAATCCGACGTGCCGCCGCCGATATCGGCGATCAGGGCGATCTCCTCGCCCGTCACGGTGCGCTCGTAATCGAGGGCGGCGGCGATGGGCTCGTACTGGAAGCGGACGTGGCGGAAGCCGATGCTCTCGGCGATCCGGCGCAGCGTGTCCTCGGCCTTGCGGTCGGCGGCCGGGTCGTCGTCGACGAAGTGGACCGGGCGGCCATGCACCACCGCGTCGAGGCTCATGCCCGTCTCGGCTTCGGCGCGGGCCTTCACCGCGGCGAGGTAGCGGGCGATGACGTCGCGAAAACGGATGCGCTCGCGCCCGACCGGGGTCGATTCCTCGACGAGCGACGAGCCGAGCACGGATTTGAGCGCCCGCATCAGCCGGCCGGGCGTGCCCTCGACATACGATTCGATCGCGGCGCGGCCGATCTGGGTTTCGCGGCCGGGGGCGAAGAAGATTGCGCTCGGCAGGGTGCGGTGCGCGCCCTCCAGCGGCACCAGGGACGGAACGCCGTCGCGGCCGATTCCGAGTGTGGTGTTGGACGTGCCGAAATCGAGGCCGCAGGCCGCCATGGAACGGGATCGCTTCTCGTCTGCCGGGAGGGCGGCCCCGTTAAGGCGCCCCGACGCCGCGTGCAATCCAAAAGTCGGGCCGGGCGCGGATCATGTCATTTCCGGACGATCGGATCGGTTTGGTCTCGGGGGGCTACCCGTGGAAGAGGGTGTGGTTCCGCCTCGTGTCCGGATCGGCGTCGAGGTCGCGGCATCGCGCTTCGATGCGGGGCTGGATCCGCGGCCGTCGTATCGAAGTGCTCGTCGACGAGGCGCCGGAGCTCCTCATCCTGAGCTTGTCGAGGGATATGCGGGCTGGAGTTCGGGCGTGTCGGGCGGCAGGCAGACGAGCTGTGGCCGTCGGGCGCGCGCCGCCCCGGTTCGGTGTGCCGCCCGACCCATCGAGCAACGGCCTGGAGACACCGTTGCCGATGTATCATTGGCACCCGCCGATGGCCGGACGCGGATCGAAGCGCCGCCTCGTCCAGCGGCTTTCGCGCCTCACGCCGCGGCGAGCAGCTTCTCGACCTCGTTGACGAGTTCGCGCAAGTGGAAGGGCTTCGAGAGGACCTTCGCGTCCTTCGGAGCCTTCGAATCGGGGTTCAGCGCCACGGCGGCGAAACCGGTGATGAACATCACCTTGATGTCGGGATCGAGCTCGGTGGCGCGGCGCGCCAGCTCGATGCCGTCCATCTCGGGCATCACGATATCGGTGAGCAGGAGCTCGAACGGCTCCTCGCGCAGGCGGTTATAGGCGGACAGACCGTTGTCGAACGACAGCACGTCGTAGCCGGCGTTCTGCAACGCCTTGGCCAGGAACCGACGCATGTCGTTGTCGTCTTCCGCGAGCAGGATCTTCATCGCACGACGTCCCGATGCCTCTACGCCCTGGGGTGTTCATTCCATAAAGCGGCGGCATGGTAAACACGGGGTTAAGAACGCGCGGCGTCCGATCGCGCTCGGCGCGCCCGCTCGCGACGGCGTGAGCCCCAGTGGACAGGCCGCCGCCGCCGCCGCAAAGTGATGTCGATGGTCCTCCCGAACCGCAGATCGGCGCCCGCCACGCGATGAGCTTCCCCCCCGCCGACGGCAACGAGACGTTCGATCCGCCCTTCGACGTGGACGAGCCCGCCACGCACGCCGTTCCGTTCGTGTTCAACGCACCGCATTCGGGCGCGCATTACCCGCCGGCCTTCCTCGCCGCCTCCCGGCTCGACGCGCTGACGCTGCGCCGCTCGGAGGACGCCCATGTCGACCGGCTGTTCGCCGCCGTGGTCGGGCTCGGCGCACCTCTGATGCGGGCGAATTTTCCCCGCGCCTATCTCGACCTGAACCGCGAGCCCTACGAGCTCGACCCGCGCATGTTCACCGGGCGCCTGCCGGCTTATGCCAACACCCGCTCCATGCGGGTCGCGGGCGGCCTCGGCACCGTGCCGCGCATCGTCGCCGACGGACAGGAGATCTACCGCGAGCGGCTCCCCGTCGAGGAGGCGGTGACGCGGATCGAGACCCTCTACAAGCCCTATCACCGGACCCTGCGCGGCCTGGTCCAGCGCACGGCGCGGACCTTCGGCAAGGCGATCCTGATCGATTGCCACTCGATGCCCTCCTCCAGCCTCGGGCGCGACGAGGCCGCCCAGGCCGATTTCGTGCTCGGCGACCGCTTCGGGACGAGCTGCGCGCCGACGCTGACCGAAAGCGTCGAGGTGCGCCTGCGGGCGCTGGGCTACCGGGTGGTGCGCAACAAGCCCTATGCCGGCGGCTTCATCACCGAGCATTACGGCGAGCCGGGGCTCGGGCGGCACGCGCTGCAGATCGAGATCAACCGGGCGCTCTACATGAACGAGCAGTCGCTGGCGCTCACCGCGGGCTTCGCCCCGCTCAGCCGGCATCTCGCCCAGGTGTTCGCAGAAGTCGCGGCCGAGACGGTCGATACGACGCCCCTTCGCATCGCGGCCGAGTAGCCGGTTTCCTCTTGGCGGCGAGCCGGGCTGAGGCAAATCCCGAAAGAAAAGAAAAAAGGCCGTCCCGAGGGACGGCCCGAAGTCTAGGGAGGAAACGCCCAAGAAGGGCTGCGGGACCGCGACGCCATCGCGATCTCGCAACGCACAATTCGCATCGCGCTGCACAAAGCGCAAGTCTCGTGAGAACGATTCCACCTGCGCCATATGCATGGCCGGCCCGCATTCCGGCAGGGAACCTTCCAAAAACGGGGGCCCGCATGGGATACGGTATCCCAGGCGGGCCCCTAAACGTCTGATCCGTATCGGATTCTCTCAAGAGCCGGGATCGCTCGCCCCGGCCGTCGGCCTCAGCCGAGCAGCGCGCGGATTTCCGCCTTCAGCGCTTCGGCGAGTTCCGGCCGCTCCAGGCCGTAGGCGAGGTTGGCGGTGAGGAAGCCGATCTTCGAGCCGGTGTCGTAGGTGCGCCCGTCGAAGCGCATCCCGTAGAACTTCTGCTGCTCGGAGAGGCGGATCATCGCGTCGGTGAGTTGGATCTCGCCGCCCGCGCCCTTGTCGCCGCGCTCCAGAATGGAAAAAATCTCGGGCTGGAGGATGTAGCGGCCGGAGATGATGAAGTTCGAGGGCGCGGTGCCCTGCTTCGGCTTCTCGACCATGCCGGTGATCTCGAAGGTCTGGCCGAAGGTCTCGCCCACGGCGACGATGCCGTACTGGTGGGTCTCCTCGGGCTTCACCTCCTCGACGGCGATGACGTTGCCGCCGTGCTGCTCGTAGGCCTTGAGCATCTGGCCCATGCAGCCGCGGCTCAGCATGTCCGGCAGGAGCACCGCGAACGGCTCGTCGCCGACGATCTCGCGGGCGCACCACACCGCGTGGCCGAGGCCGAGCGGGGCCTGCTGGCGGGTGAAGCTGGTCTGGCCGGCCTTGGGCAGGTCCCGCTTCAGTTCCTCGTAGGCGGCGGTCTTGCCGCGCTCCTGCAGGGTGTGGTCGAGTTCGAACGCGATGTCGAAATGATCCTCGATCACGGCCTTGCCGCGGCCGGTGACGAAGATGAAATGCTCGATGCCGGCCTCGCGGGCCTCGTCCACCACGTGCTGGACCACCGGGCGGTCGACGACCGTCAGCATCTCCTTGGGCACCGCCTTGGTGGCCGGCAGGAAGCGCGTGCCGAGGCCGGCGACGGGGAGGACGGCCTTGCGAATCGGTTTCATGTGGCGGGACCCGTTGATGGCGTGTTTCGGGACGACCCTGGTCGATCATGCTGAGATAGCACGCTCGCGCCCGGCAACAGCCCCGCTTCGCCCGGCAGACGGCGCTTTTCGCGATTAATCGGGCCTGAAACTTTCGCCGTTATGCTGGCGCCGAACCGATCGAGGGGGAAATCCATGGCCGTTCTGGTCACCGGGGGCGCGGGCTATATCGGCAGCCACATGGTGCTGGCGCTGGTCGATGCGGGGCACGAGGAGGTGGTCGTGCTCGACGACCTCTCCACCGGCTTCGACTGGGCGCTGCCGCCCGAGGTGCGCCTCGTCGTCGGCGACGTCTCGGATCAGGCGCTCGTCACCGAGACGATCCTGCGCCATCGGATCGATGCCATCGCCCATTTCGCCGCCAAGATCGTGGTGCCAGATTCGGTCACCGACCCGCTCGGCTACTACCTCGCCAACACGGTCAAGACCCGCGCGCTGATCGAGACCGCGGCGCGCACGGGCGTGAAGCACTTCATCTTCTCGTCCACCGCGGCCGTCTACGGCGAGCCCGAGACCGTGCCGGTGCCGGAGACTCTGGCCACCAACCCGATCAACCCCTACGGCCGCTCCAAGCTGATGAGCGAGTGGATGCTGGCCGATGCGGCGGCGGCGCACGGCTTCACGTACGTGGTGCTGCGCTACTTCAACGTGGCCGGCGCCGACCCGCGCGGGCGCACCGGGCAATCGACGCCGAACGCCACCCACCTGATCAAGGTCGCGACGCAGGCGGCGCTGGGCCAGCGCACGCATCTGGAGGTGTTCGGCACCGATTACCCGACCCGCGACGGCTCGTGCCTGCGCGACTACATCCAGGTCTCCGACCTCGCCGAGGCCCATATGGTGGCGCTGAACCACCTGCGCTCCGGCGGCGACAGCCTGACGCTCAATTGCGGCTACGGCCGCGGCTACTCGGTTCTGGAGGTGATCGAGGTGGTCAAGCGCATCTCCGGCCGCGACTTCGAGGTGCGGCTCTCGCCCCGACGCCCCGGCGATCCGGCCCAGATCGTGGCGGGCGCCGACCGCATCCGGTCCGAGCTGGACTGGACCCCGAAGCACGACGACCTCGACGCCATCGTGGCCCAGGCGCTGGCCTGGGAGGATTCCTTGGCCAAGCGGAATCGGCGGTGAGGCGGCGCCTCGCGGCCCTGCTCGCGGCGGTCCTCGTCGCCTCCGGTCCGGCGCGGGCGCAGGAGGGCGACTTCTCCGCCTTCGTCGCCTCGCTGCGGCCCGAGGCCAAGGCCCGCGGCGTCTCGCAAAAGACCTTCGACGCGGCGTTCGCCGGGGTGAGCGGGCCCGATCCGGACGTGATCGCCCGCACCCGCCGCCAGAGCGAGTTCAGCCGCCCAGTCTGGGACTATCTCGTCGGCGCGGTCTCGGGCGCCCGGATCGCCAAGGGCAAGGCGCAAGCCGCCCGGTTGTCGGCCACGCTCGCGACGATCGAGGCGAAGACCGGCGTGCCGCGCGCCGTGGTGCTCGCCTTCTGGGGGATCGAGTCGGATTTCGGGGCGAGCGCGGGCAGCCTGCCGGTGGTGCGGTCGCTGGCGAGCCTCGCCTCGGTCGGGCATCGCGGCCGCCTGTTTCGCGACGAACTCCTGGCCGCCCTCCAGATCCTCGAGAACGGGGACGTGGAGCCGACGCGTATGGTCGGCTCCTGGGCCGGCGCCATGGGGCAGGTGCAGTTCCTGCCCTCGATCTACCTGAGGGAGGCGGTCGATTTCGACGGCGACGGGCGACGCGACATCTGGCGCTCGGAGGCCGACGCGCTCGCCTCCATCGCCCATTACCTGCGCTCGCTCGGCTGGGATCCGGCCCTCTCCTGGGGCTACGAGGTCACCCTGCCGAAAGACTTCGACCTGACGCGCTACCGCGGCCCGATTCCCGACTTCGCCGCCCGCGGTGTCCGCCGCACCGACGGCAAGCCGCTGCCGAAGGCGGGCGAGGCGAGCCTGTTCCTGCCCGGAGGCCTGGGCGCCCCGGTCTTCCTCATCACCCCGAACTTCGAGGCGATCCGCGGCTACAACACCAGCGATTCCTACGCGCTCGCCGTGGGCCACCTCGCCGACCGGCTCGCCGGCGCCCCGGCGCTCGCCGCCCCCTGGCCGAACGGGGCCGCCCGCCTCGACGGGCCGGGCCTGAAGCGGCTCCAGGCGGGGCTTGCCCGCGAGGGGTTCTACGAGGGCGATCAGGACGGGCGGGCCGGGCCAAAGCTGCGCGAGGCGATCCGCCGCTACCAGATCCGCGAGGGCCTGCCCGCGGACGGCTACGCCCGCCCGGCTCTGTTGGAGCGGCTGGAGGGGCGGCCGTGAGCCCGATTGTCCCAAGGCTTCGACGCGGGCGCCCTCCCGCGCTATCCTGACCCCTTCAGATCGGGCCGGCCGCGCGCCCGACCCGCGCATCATCGCCCCGAGGTTCCCGGATGGATCACCGCCCGAAAGATCGCCCCGCGCTGCCCTGCGCCGCCGCGATCCTCGGCTTGCTCACGCTCACGGCCTGCCTCACGGCCCCCTCGCCGGCCGCGGCGCAGTGGGGGGACACCTACGACGCGCCGCCGCAGGATCCCTACTACGCCCCGCGGCGCCCCCGCGGCGGCTACCGCGACGACGGTTACGCCCGGCCCCAACCCCGCCGCTATGCGCCGCAGCCGCAGCAGGAATCGCGCTCGTTCTTCTGGCCCTGGGAGGACCAGCCGCGCGGCCAGCCGGCCCAGCAGCCGCCGAGCCAGGGGGCGGCACAGGGCGCGCCGGGCACTGCGCGGCCCACCCGCCCCCGCGCCCCGACGGCGACGAACCGCCCCGAAGACGAGCGCGCCGCCCGCCGCCGCCGGCCGAGCCCGTCGCCGAGCATCGCCCAGCCGCCCGGCCCCGCGGTGCCGAAGGCGACGCCGACCACGCAGATCGCGGTGTTCGGCGATTCGCTGGCGAGCTATCTCGGCAAAGGCGTCGACGAGGCGTTTTCCGACAACGCCGACGTGGCGGTGATCGACCGCTCCAAGGGCGACAGCGGCCTTGTGCGCAAGGACGTGGTCGATTGGGCCAAGAGCGCCGAGGACTTCCTCAAGGCCAATCCCAATCTCTCCTACGCCCTGATGATGGTCGGCGCGAACGATCGGCAGGCGATCCGCGACGGCGATCAGAGCAGCGAGGCCCTGTCCGACCGCTGGCGCGAACTCTACGCCGCCCGCGTCGATGCGGTGCTCAAGGTCTTCGCCGACGCCAAGGTGCCGCTGATCTGGGTCGGCCTGCCGCCGGTGCGCAGCGACAGCCTCACCCGCGACTATGCCAGCATCAACGACCTCGTGCGGGAGCGGGTGCAGAAGGCCGGCCAGACCTATGTCGAGATCTGGCAGGGCTTCGTCGACGACCGCAACCGCTTCGCCGCCAACGGCCCCGACGTGGAGGGCCAGCAGGCGCGGCTGCGCACCGCCGACGGCATTCACTTCACCAGCGCGGGCGCCCGCAAGGTCGCCCACTTCGCCGACGTGGAGCTGAAGCGCCTGATGGGCGCCCGCGGCGGCCTGCCCGCCGAGCAACCCGCCGCCCCGGTCGCCACCACGGCTCCCCCCGAGGGCGCGCCGGCCTCGGGGGCATCGAACCTCGACGATACGGCGGCGATCGACCGCAAGATCACCGCGATGCTGCCGAGCCTGCCCGAGCCCCCCGGCATCCCGACGCTTCCCGTGAAGCCCGCGGCCGGCCCGGTGGTGCCGCTGGGCCGGGCCGAGACCGCGCCGGGCGGCACGCTGATGACCGGCCGCCCCTCCGAGGGCGACGCCACCGGCACCCGCGAGCGCAGCCTGCAACGCGGCGCCGCACCGCTGCCCCAGCCGGGCCGGGCGGACGATTTCCGGTGGCCGCCGGGGTGATTTTTGGGGACTTTCGCGTCGCGCCGTCATCGTGAGACGGAGCCGGGCTGACCACGCACCTCATGCTTGGACGGTATAGAGAAAAGGCCGCCGCTTCGCAGCGACGGCCCCGATCATCTCCAAAAATCGCGCTCAGCGCGGCAGGACCGTTGCACCCATCAGCGCCTCGTCGATCGAGCGGGCGGCCTGGCGGCCCTCGCGGATTGCCCAGACCACCAGCGACTGGCCGCGGCGCATGTCGCCCGCGACGTAGATCTTGTCCTTCGAGGTCTGGTAGCTCTCGTCGTCGGCGACCACGTTGCCGCGCTTGTCCAGGGCCACGCCGGATTCCTCGACGAGGCCCTTGCGCATCGAGCCGGCGAAGCCGATCGCCATGAAGACGAGGTCGGCGGGCAGCACGAACTCGGAGCCCTCGACCGGCTGGCGCTTCTCGTCCACGCGGGCGCAGACCACGCCGGTGAGCTGGCCCTTGCGGTTGCCCTGGAGCTTGAGGGTGGCGGCCTGGAACTCGCGCTCGGCGCCCTCCGCCTGGCTCGACGAGGTGCGCATCTTGGTCGGCCAGTAGGGCCACACGGTCAGCTTGTCCTCGCGCTCGGGCGGGCGCGGGCGGATGTCGAGCTGCGTCACCGAGAGCGCGCCCTGGCGGAAGGCTGTGCCGACGCAGTCCGACGCGGTGTCGCCGCCGCCGATGACGACGACGTTCTTGCCCGCGGCCAGGATCGGCAGCTCGCCGTTGCCCGGCATCGGCTCCGCCCCGACCCGGCGGTTCGACTGGACGAGGTAGGGCATGGCGTAGTGCACGCCGTCGAGCTCCTGGCCCGGCAGCTGCGGGTTGCGCGGGTCCTCGGCGCCGCCGCAGAACAGCACGGCGTCGAACTTGCCGGTCAGCTCCTCAAGCGGCACGTTGACGCCGATATTCGCCTTGTAGTGGAAGACGACACCCTCGGCCTCCATCTGCTTCACGCGCCGGTCGATGTGGCGCTTCTCCATCTTGAAGTCCGGGATGCCGTAGCGGAGCAGGCCGCCGGCCTTGGGCTCGCGCTCGTAGACGTGCACGTCGTGGCCGACGCGGGCGAGCTGCTGCGCCGCCGCCATGCCGGCGGGGCCGGAGCCGATCACTGCCACGCGCTTGCCCGTGCGGGTCTCGGACGGCTCGGGCTTGACCCACCCGTTGTTCCAGGCGCGATCGGCGATGGCCTGCTCGATCGTCTTGATCGCGACCGGCTGGTTCTCGAGGTTGAGCGTGCAGGCTTCCTCGCACGGCGCCGGGCAGATGCGGCCGGTGAACTCCGGAAAATTGTTGGTGGAGTGGAGGTTGCGCGCGGCCTCCTGCCAGTCCGACTGGAACACGAGGTCGTTCCAGTCCGGGATCTGGTTGTGGACCGGGCAGCCGGTCGGCCCGTGGCAGAACGGGATGCCGCAATCCATGCAGCGCGCCGCCTGCTTCGACAGGTCGTGCTCGTCGAGCGGCAGCGTGAATTCGCGGAAGTGCCGCACGCGGTCGGCCGCGAGCTGATACTTCTGCTCCTGCCGGTCGAATTCGAGGAAGCCCGTGACCTTGCCCATCGATCAGTCCAATCGCGCCGCTTTGCCTGTGGCGAGGAACACCCGGTTCGCTCGGATGAGACGGTCGATCATGGCCGAAGCCAGTTCTCGATCGTTAATCCGGTGATCCGTTCGAACTCCCTCGTGTTGTCCGTTACCAGAACGCTGCCATCGGCGAGCGCCTGGGCCCCGATGAGCAGGTCGTTTCCACCGATCGGCGTCCCGGCCCACTCCAGTGCGAGACGCAATCCCGCGTAAGTCCGGTCGGCGGGCTCGTTCCATCCGGCGATCCGGATCGATCCGAGCACGGCTTCGACCTGCCGCGACAGCCGATCAGACCCCTTCCGTGCCGCGCCGTAGCGAAGTTCCGCCGCGACGATGACACTCGTATAAACCTGCGCCTCGCCGACCTGTCGAATCCGCTCCGCGACCGGTCCCCGCGGCGCGCGCACCAGCGCCGAGAGGATGTTGGTGTCGAGCAGATACGGCATTCAAAGCAAGACGTCGCCCGGCGCCGCGTCGTCGATCTCCGGCCAATCCTCGTCGAGGTCGTCGAGACCGGCCAGGACGGACAGGAGCGAAGACCGGGCCACCGGCTCGACGACGAGCCGCCCGTCCTTCGCCGTCAGGATCGCCTCGTCCCCGCCCAGCATGAAGCCGGGCGGGATGTCGAGCCTTTGCCCGTCCGGCGTCCGGACGAGGCGGACGCGCGCCGTCTGCTCGCCCATCGCGCCCCTACTCCGCCGCCGCCGGCATCCGCGCCATCTCCATCTCGCGCAGGGCCCGGCGGTACTCGACCGGCATCACCTTGACGAACTTGGTGCGGAAGCCCGCCCAGTCGTCGAGGATCTGCTTGGCCTTCGGCGAGCCGGTGTACTTGAGGTGGTTGGTGAGGAGCTGGCTGAGCCGCTCCTCGTCGTGGCCCGACATGTCGGCGAGGATGTCGACCCGGCCCTTGGTCTCCAGGTCACCGTCCTGGTGGAAGCGGCGCATGATGTCGTCCTCCTCCTCCACCGGTTCGAGATCGACCATCGACAGGTTGCAGCGGTCGCGGAACGAGCCGTCCTCGTCGAGGACGTAGGCGAGGCCGCCGGACATGCCCGCCGCGAAGTTGCGGCCGGTCACGCCGATCGACACGACGACGCCGCCGGTCATGTACTCGCAGCCGTGGTCGCCCATGCCCTCGACCACCGCGATGGCGCCCGAGTTGCGCACGGCGAAGCGCTCGCCCGCGGCTCCGCGGATGTAGCACTCGCCTGCGATGGCGCCGTAGAGCACAGTGTTGCCGGCCATGATCGTGCGGGCGGGAGGCGCCTTCAGCGCGTCGCTCGGACGGATGATCAGCTTGCCGCCGGACAGGCCCTTGCCGACATAGTCGTTGCCGTGGCCGGTCAGGTCGAAGGTGACACCCGCGGCAAGCCACGCGCCGAAGCTCTGGCCGGCGGTGCCGGAGAGCTTCACCACGATGGTGTCGTCGGGCAGACCATCGTGGCCGTGTGCCTTGGCGACCGCGCCCGAGAGCATGGCGCCCGCCGCGCGGTCCGAGTTGCGGATCACGTCGGTCAGCGTCACCGCCTCGCCGCCGGCGAGCGCGGCCTCGGCGCCCGCGATCAGGCGGCGGTCCAGCACCGTGTCGATCGGATGGTGCTGCTTCTCGACATGGCGGATCGCCACCTCGGGACCGACATCCGGCCGGTGGAACAGCTTGGAGAAGTCGAGGCCGCGGGCCTTCCAGTGCTCGATCGCCTCGCGCTTGTCGAGGAGATCGGAGCGGCCGATCAGGTCTTCGAGCCGGGCAAAGCCCATCGCCGCCATCAGCTCCCGCAGCTCCTCGGCCACGAAGAAGAAGTAGTTGACGACGTGCTCCGGCGTTCCCTTGAAGCGCTTGCGCAGCACCGGGTCCTGGGTGGCGACACCCACGGGGCAGGTGTTGAGATGGCACTTGCGCATCATGATGCAGCCGGCCGCGATCAGGGGCGCGGTCGAGAAGCCGATCTGGTCGGCGCCCAGCAGCACGGCGATCATCACGTCCTTGCCGGTGCGGATGCCGCCGTCGGCTTGGAGCGCAACGCGACCGCGCAGACCGTTGAGTACCAGGGTCTGCTGAGTCTCGGCGAGACCCGTCTCCCAGGGGCCGCCCGCGTGCTTGATCGAGGTCAGCGGGGCCGCGCCCGTGCCGCCGTCGAAGCCGGAGATCGTGATGTGGTCGGCGCGCGCCTTGGCGACGCCTGCCGCAACCGTGCCGACGCCCACCTCGGAGACCAGTTTTACGGATATGTCGGCGGCGGGATTGACGTTCTTGAGATCGAAAATGAGCTGCGCGAGGTCTTCGATCGAGTAGATGTCGTGGTGCGGGGGCGGCGAGATCAGGCCGACGCCCGGCGTGGCGTAGCGGACCTTGGCGATCTTGGCGTCGACCTTGTGGCCGGGGAGCTGGCCGCCCTCGCCGGGCTTGGCTCCCTGGGCCACCTTGATCTGAATCATGTCGCCGTTGACGAGGTACTCGGTCGTCACGCCGAAGCGGCCCGAGGCCACCTGCTTGATCGCCGAGCGGCGCGAGCGCCCGTCCGGCCCGGTGACGAAGCGGCGCGGCTCCTCGCCGCCCTCGCCCGAGTTCGAGCGACCGCCGAACGAGTTCATGGCGATGGCCAGCGTCTCGTGCGCCTCCTTCGAGATCGAGCCGTAGGACATCGCGCCGGTGGCAAACCGCTTGACGATCTCGACGGCCGGCTCGACCGCCGAGATGTCGATCGGCTCGCGGCCGAGGTCGGCGGCGGTCTTGATGCGGAACAGGCCGCGCAGGGTCTTGAGGTGGTTTTCCTGCTCGTTCACGAGCCGGGCGTATTCGCGGTAGCGCTCGGGCGCGCCGAGGCGCACCGCGTGCTGGAGCGTGGCCACGGTGTCGGGCGTCCAGGTGTGGGTCTCGCCGCGCAGGCGATAGGCGTACTCGCCGCCGACATCGAGGGCGGTGCGGTAGATCGGGGCGTCGCCGAAGGCGTCGCGGTGGCGCTCCGCCGTCTCGCGGGCGATCTCGGCCATGCCGATGCCGCCGATGGTGGTGGCGGTGCCGAAGAAGTCGCGGGCGACGAAGTCCGCGTTGAGGCCGATCGCGTCGAAGATCTGCGCGCCGCAATAGGACTGGTAGGTCGAGATGCCCATCTTGGACATGACCTTGAGCAGACCCTTATCGATCGACTTGATGTAGCGGTAGACGATCTCGTCGTCGGTGAGGTCCGGCGGGAACTCGCCCTTCATCGCGATCAGCGTCTCGAAGGCGAGGTAGGGGTTGATCGCCTCGGCGCCGTAGCCGGCCAGACAGGCGAAGTGATGCACCTCGCGCGGCTCGCCCGACTCGACCACGAGGCCGACCGAGGTGCGGAGCCCCTTGCGGATCAGGTAGTTGTGGACCGCCGCGGTCGCCAGCAGCGCCGGGATCGGGATGCGGTCCGGCCCGACCGCGCGGTCGGACAGGATGATGATGTTGTAGCCGCCGCGCACGGCGACCTCGGCGCGGTCGCACAGGCGGTCGAGCGCGCCCTCCATCGCGTTCGCGCCGGCCTCCGCCGCGTAGGTGATGTCGAGGGTGCGGGTGTCGAAGCGGTCCTCGAAATGCGAGATCGACCGGATCTTTTCGAGGTCGCCGTTCGTCAGGATCGGCTGGCGCACTTCGAGCCGCTTGCGACGGGAGGCGCCCTCCATGTCGAGCAGGTTGGGCCGCGGGCCGATGAACGAGACGAGGCTCATCACGGCCTCCTCGCGGATCGGGTCGATCGGCGGGTTGGTGACCTGCGCGAAGTTCTGCTTGAAGTAGGTGTAGAGGAGCTTGGGCTTGTCGGAGAGCGCCGAGAGCGGCGTGTCCGAGCCCATGGAGCCGACCGCCTCCTGGCCGGTCACGGCCATCGGGGCCATGAGCAGCTTGAGGTCTTCCTGGGTGTAGCCGAAGGCCTGCTGGCGATCGAGCAGCGACACGTCGGTGCGCGAGGCCCGCGGCTGGATCGGGTGCAGTTCCTCCAGCACGATCTGGGTGTTCTTCACCCAGTCGGCGTAGGGATGCGCGCCGGCCAGTTCTCCCTTGATCTCCTCGTCGGAGACGATGCGGCCCTTTTCCAGATCGATCAGCAGCATCCGGCCCGGCTGGAGGCGCCAGGACTGGACGATCTTCTCGTCCGGGATCGGCAGCACGCCCATCTCGGAGGCGAGCACGACGAGGCCGTCGTCTGTGACGATGTAGCGGGCGGGGCGCAGGCCGTTGCGGTCGAGCGTCGCGCCGATCTGGCGGCCGTCGGTGAAGGCGACGGCGGCGGGGCCGTCCCACGGCTCCATCAGGGCGGCGTGGTACTCGTAGAAGGCGCGCCGCTCCTCGCTCATGAGCGGATTGCCGGCCCATGCCTCCGGAATGAGCATCATCATCGCGTGCGAGAGCGAGTAGCCGCCCATCACAAGGAATTCGAGGGCGTTGTCGAAGCAGGCGGTGTCGGACTGGCCCTCGTAGGAGATCGGCCAGATCTTCGAAATGTCGTTGCCAAACAGCTCCGAATCGACGCTGGCCTGGCGGGCGGCCATCCAGTTCACGTTGCCGCGCAGCGTGTTGATCTCGCCGTTATGGGCCACCAGCCGATAGGGGTGCGACAGGCGCCAGGTCGGGAAGGTGTTGGTGGCGAAGCGCTGATGCACGAGGGCCAGCGCCGAGACGAAGCGCTCGTCCTTCAGGTCGAGATAGTAGTGGCCGAGCTGGTGCACGAGCACCATGCCCTTGTAGACGATGGTCCGGCTCGACACGGAGACGGGATAGAACGCCATCAGCCGCTTGTCGTCGTGGCCGTAGACCTTCCCCGAGATCGCCTTGCGGGCGATGTAGACGCGCCGCTCGAAGGCGTCCTGATCGGTGACGCTGGCCGGGCAGCCGATGAAGAGCTGGCGGTGATGCGGCTCGGTCTCCTTCACGGCCTTGCCGAGATCGGCGGAATCGACCGGCACGTCGCGCCAGCCGAGCAGGGGCAGGCCCTCGTCGGCCAGCGTCTTCTCGACGATGCCCTCGATGATCGCGCGGGCGTCCTCCGCCTGCGGCATGAAGAACTGGCCGATGGCGTAGCCGCCGGCGGGCGGCAGCTCGAAGCCGAGGCGCGAGCATTCCTCGGCGAAGAAGCCGTGCGGGATCTGGGTGAGGATGCCGCAGCCGTCGCCCATGGTCGGGTCGGCGCCGACCGCGCCGCGGTGGTCGATGTTTTCCAGGATCTTGAGACCCTGCTGGACGATCGCGTGGCTGCGCCGGTCGTGCATGTCGGCGACGAAGCCGACGCCGCAGGCGTCGCGCTCCCGGGCCGGATCGTAGGCGCCCTGCGCGATCGGCAGGGCGGGATCGCGCACGATCAGCGTCGCGGGCCCGGCCCGCGACGGAGCGGGCGCCTCGTGTTCGACCACCGACAGTTCAGACGAAATTCCACTCATCGTCCGCCAATCTCCGACCCTGCCCGCATGCGAGCATGTTTCGTGCCCGAACACCAACGGTGCCCGGGCCGCGCGCGACTTTTGGCCGATCGGTCCTGTCGGGGTCTTCCTGCCGGAATCGCCCGCGAGACCCGCGGGCTGCAGCATCCGGCTCGCTTCAGCCGTCGCTCGCCCGGATCGCCTTGACGGTCGCCGGTTTGTCAGCTCGTTCGGACGTCACGTCGATCACGTGAGGGATCCCCAAAGCTCGCCCGGCGGCCGGCGCGATAAATGGGACAGTGTTGCTGTCCTATAGGGGACGTTGCCAGATTTTAGGGTTTCCAGCAAGGGGCGCAGAGCCGCAGCGGCGCGCCTTTCAACCATGCGCCGGAGCATGCCCCCAATTCGCCCGACGCGACCCTGGCGCGGCGCGCGCAATCAGCCGGTGTATCGGTTCGGCGCTTCGCAATCTCGCCCCATTCGGAGGCTTCAACCGTGTCCGCCGGCACGGAGGGAATGCGGGGAAACGCGACCGCCCGTGACGCCGGGAGACCCGAGGCCAACAGCGGGCTCCCGGATACAAGGTCTTTTCCAGTTTCGATCTCGCGAGGTCCGCATGGCTCCGAGCCGTTCCGTCTCCGGTCGTGCCGCGACGATCCTGCGCCGCGCAGGCGCCGCCGGGCTTCTCCTCGGCGCGGGCATGCAGGGCGCCGCCGCGCAAGGCTATTCCTGGGGCTACGGCCCCGAGGAGGTCTACGGGCCACCGCGGGCGGTCTATCGCGCCGAGCCGCCGCTGTCGCCGCGCTCCGTCGCCTACAGCCTGCAGGATCGCGGCTTCACCGAGATCGGCCGCCCGCGCTTCGACGGGCGCGCCTACGTGGTCGACGCCACCGGCCCGCGCGGCGCGCGGCTGCGCCTCGTGGTGGATGCCCGCGACGGCGCCGTGATCGGCCGCGAGGTCGTCGGCGATGCCTACTACCCGTCCGCGATCCGCCCGCGGCCGGTGACGCCGGGCTACGGCTGGACCGAGGAGGACGACCGGCCCCGCCGCTTCCGCGAGGCCGAAGCGTTCCTGCCGCCCGCCGACATCCCCTCCGCCGCGCCTTCGGTCCCTGCCCCTCGCGGCCCGTCCCTCGACGACGGCCGCGTCCGGGCCGAGCGCCCGTCGCGCCCCGCGCTGCCGCGCCAGGAGGCCCATGCGGGCATCGCCCCGCAGGCCGCGCCCGAGGCCAATCCCTACGGCCTCAATCCCGACGCGCCCCCCCGCGCGGACGCCGCGCGCCGGACGGCCAGGACCGCCCCGCCGGCCAAGCCCTCGGTCGCCCGCACGGCCCCGCCCGCCCCCGCGCCCAGCCTGCGCCCGGCCGAAGCTGTCGCTCCGAGCGAGATGACGCCGGCGGCGAAGTCGGATGAGAAGCCGGTGGACGCCGCGGCCCCCGCGAAGACGACGGAGCCGGCCGGCGATTCCGGCGCGGTGAAGACCGCCGAGTCGTCCCCGGCTCCGGCGCCCGCACCCAAGGATCGCAACTGGCAGGACCCGCCCGCCGACCGCAAGCCGGTCCGGGTGATCGGCGGTGCGACGATCGTCCCCGGCGGCACGGGCGAGGCCGGCGCGAACTGAGCGCGACGGAGGGCGTCAGCCCTCCTCGCCCGCCAGCACCAGCCGCTCCCGGCCGGAGAACACCGTGAGGGTGTCGGAGCGGGCGATGGCGCACAGCGTCAGGCCGTGGCAGCGCGCCCGCTCGATGGCAAGCGAGGTCGGGGCCGAGATCGCCACCAGCACCGAGGCGCCGAGCACCGCGGCCTTCTCGGCCATCTCGAACGAGCAGCGGCTGGTGATGACCAGGAAGCCCTCGTCCGGCCCCACGCGCTCGCGCATCAGCGCGCCGATCAGCTTGTCCAGCGCGTTGTGGCGGCCGACATCCTCGCGCACGGCCAGCAGGCTGCCGTCGAGCCGGGCCCAGCCGGCGGCGTGGACCGCGCGGGTCTCGCGGTTGAGGGACTGCCTGTCGAAGAGCGCGTCGAGCGCCGCCTGGATCGCCAGCAGGGACACGCGCGGCCCGCTCGAGGCGGCGTCGTCCCGTGCCTTCGCCATGGGGAGGGCGGCGAGATCATCGATGCCGCAGACGCCGCAGCCGGTCCGGCCCGCGATGGCGCGCTTTCGGGCGAGGTGTTCGCGAAGCCGCCCCGGCGCGAGATCGACGAGGAGCCGCAGGCCCCCCTCTCCCTCCTCGACCGAGACGCCGCGGATCTCGTCGGCCGACTCGACCACGCCCTCGGTCAGGCTGAAGCCGTAGGCGAAGTCGGTCAGGTCGCCCGGCGTCAGCATCATCACGGCGTAGGGCACGCTGCCGTAGACGACGTTGACCGGTGTCTCGACCGCGAGAGCACGCGAATCGGGCCTCGGTTCGGGAGACCCGTAGGCGACGACCAGCGTGCCGACCCGGACGGCGGTGGGGGGAAGGCCTGCGTCCATGCCGGTTCCGCCCTGCTCCATCGTCGCACCTTCAGACCACGCCGGCTGTCACGCCGCACCCATTGACCCGCGTCCAACCGACGCGAAGCGACGCCGTTGCGGTTGCGGTTTTACGATCAGTATGGTTCTACGTCGCGATCGCCCAACCGGCAGCGCCAGATCAAGCCGAACAACGGCTTGGCACGCCAGGGTCGGGTTGCCCAAAGGATTTGCGACCAAGCTTCGCGAATTCAAGGGCTAAGAACTCAACAGGCACTTTGGGGAGCCAGGCGGGGAACATGCGGACGACGCAGGCGCAACATTGGTCACTGAGAGGGGCCGCCGCTCTCGGCGCCCTCCTCGTCCCGTCCTCCATCGCGCTGGCGGCCGGCATCGGCCAGCCCGAGCCGTGGCAGATGGACCGTCAGGTCGCCGTGACGGCGGAAGCCCACGACCTCCACGTCTTCGAGAACTGGCTGCACTGGCTCGCGTTCGGCATCTCGCTGTTCGTGCTGGCGCTGATCGTCTACTGCATCTTCAAGTTCAACGAGAAGGCGAACCCGACGCCCTCGCGCACGACGCACAACACGATGATTGAGGTGGCCTGGACCATCATCCCGGTCCTCATCCTCGTGGCCGTCGCGATCCCCTCGTTCCGGACGCTGCGCACCCAGCTCTCCGATCCGAAGGCCGACGTGATGGTCAAGGTGATCGGCCACGCGTGGTACTGGTCTTACGAGTACCCGACCGCCGAGGGCGACAAGGGCGGCTTCACCTTCGACGCCAACGTCGACGAGGACAAGCAGCCGAAGTTGCTCGCCACCGACAACGACATGGTCGTGCCGGTCGGCAAGGTCGTGAAGGTGCAGGTCACCTCCGGCGACGTGATCCACTCCTGGGCGATGCCGTCCTTCGGCGGCAAGATCGACGCGATCCCCGGCCGCCTGAACCAGTGGTGGTTCCGGGCCGACCGCGAGGGCACCTATCACGGCCAGTGCTCCGAGCTGTGCGGCGCCCGCCACGCCTACATGCCCATCACCGTGCGCGTGGTCTCCGAGCAGGCCTACGCCGAGTGGCTGACCGAGGCGAAGACCAAGTACGCCGCCATCGACAACGGCTCGCGCCTCGCGGACGCCCGCTGACGCTTCGTCGGGCCGGGGCACCGCTCCGGCCGAACCCTGAACTCGCCAGAGGCGACAGAGATCTGAGCAAGGCACGAGAGATGGCCACAGCCGCAGCACATGCCGGGCACGACGCCCACGACGACCACAAGCCCTCGTTCTTCTCCCGCTGGTTCCTCTCGACGAACCACAAGGACATCGGCACGCTCTACCTCGTGTTCGCCTTCATGGCGGGCACGATCGGCGCCTTCCTCTCCTTCGGCATCCGCATGGAGATGGAGGAGCCGGGGCTCCAGTACTTCTCCAACCCGGCCACCTACAACGTGTTCGTGACCGGCCACGGCCTCATCATGGTGTTCTTCATGGTGATGCCCGCCTTGATCGGCGGCTTCGGCAACTGGTTCGTGCCGCTGATGATCGGCGCGCCGGACATGGCCTTCCCGCGGATGAACAACATCTCGTTCTGGCTGACGGTGGCCGGCTTCGCCTGCCTCGTTTGCTCGCTGTTCGTCGAGGGCTCGCCCGGCGCACAGGGCGCCGGCACCGGCTGGACCGTCTACCCGCCGCTCTCCTCCACGGCCGGCCATCCGGGCCCGGCGGTCGACTTCGCGATCTTCTCGCTCCACCTCGCGGGCGCGGGCTCGATCCTCGGCGCGATCAACTTCATCACCACCATCTTGAACATGCGCGCTCCCGGCATGACGCTGCACAAGATGCCGCTCTTCGCCTGGGCCGAACTCGTCACCGCCTTCCTGCTGCTCCTGTCGCTCCCGGTGCTCGCCGGCGCGATCACGATGCTGCTCACCGACCGCAACTTCGGCACCACCTTCTTCGATCCGGCCGGCGGCGGCGACCCGGTGCTCTACCAGCACCTGTTCTGGTTCTTCGGTCACCCCGAGGTGTACGTGATGATCCTGCCGGCCTTCGGCATCGTCTCGCACATCATCGCCACCTTCTCGAAGAAGCCCGTCTTCGGCTACCTCGCCATGGCCTACGCCATGGTCGCCATCGGCGTCGTCGGCTTCGTCGTGTGGGCCCACCACATGTACACCGTCGGCCTGTCGCTCCAGACGCAGTCCTACTTCGTCTTCGCCACCATGGTGATCGCGGTCCCGACCGGCGTGAAGATCTTCTCGTGGATCGCCACCATGTGGGGCGGCTCGATCCGCTTCACCGCCGCGATGCACTGGGCGGTCGGCTTCATCTTCCTGTTCACGGTCGGCGGCGTCACCGGCGTCGTGCTCGCGAACTCGGCGGTCGACAAGTACCTGCACGACACCTACTACGTCGTCGCGCACTTCCACTACGTGCTCTCGCTCGGCGCCGTGTTCATCATCTTCGCCGGTGTCTACTACTGGTTCCCGAAGATGACCGGCCACATCATCCCCGAGTGGGCGGGCAAGCTGCACTTCTGGCTGGCCTTCGTCGGCGCGAACGTCCTGTTCTTCCCGATGCACTTCCTCGGGCTCGCCGGCATGCCGCGTCGCTACGCCGACTATCCGGAGGCCTTCGCCGGCTGGCACAAGGTCGCGACGCTCGGCGGACACATCTTCGCGCTCGGCATGGTGGTCTTCGTGATCGGCATCGTGCTCGCCTTCCGCTCGAAGACCCGCGCCGCGGACAATCCGTGGGGCGAGGGTGCCACCACCCTGGAGTGGACCCTGTCCTCGCCGCCGCCCTTCCACCAGTTCGAGACGCTCCCCAAGATCGTCGACGAGCCGGCCCACTAAAGCATCGGCCCGAAAGGTGGGTGCCGGCTTTCGGAAGAAGCCGATGCGGCACAGAACCTAGGCCAAACGCGAGGACCGCCCCGGCGGTCCTCGCCCTTTCCCCGAGGCCTTCGCGGACAACCGAAGGCTTCCGGCAAAGGGCGGCGATCCGAACCTCCCCCACCCCACGCCTCCACCCAAGCGTTCAGATCACGGTTTTCATGACGACCCTGTCGAACAGCGTCACCGCCGACACCCCGTCCTTCGCCCCTGCCGTGGGGGGCGAGGTGCGCGACTTCTTCGCGCTGCTGAAGCCGCGGGTGATGGTGCTCGTCATCTTCACCGCGCTCGTCGGCATGGTGGTGTCGGACGCCACCGTGAACCCGGTGATCGCGGCGATCTCGCTCCTGATGATCGCGGTGGGCGCGGGCGCCTCGGGCTGCCTCAACATGTGGTGGGACGCCGACATCGACGCCCTGATGACCCGCACCGCCAAGCGGCCGATCCCCGACGGGCGCATCCGCCCCGACGAGGCGCTCGCCTTCGGCATCGTGCTCTCGGTCGGCTCCGTGCTGATCCTCGGGCTCGCCTCCAACTGGCTCGCCGCGGGCCTGCTCGCCTTCACCATCGTCTTCTACGCCGTGATCTACTCGATGTGGCTGAAGCGGGCGACGGCGCAGAACATCGTCATCGGGGGCGCCGCGGGCGCGCTGCCCCCGGTGGTCGGCCAGGCCGCGGTGACCGGCCATGTCGGCATCGAGTCGCTGATCCTGTTCGCCATCATCTTCATCTGGACGCCGCCGCATTTCTGGGCGCTGGCGCTGGTGAAGAGCGGCGAGTACGCGCGCGCCGGCATCCCGATGATGCCGAACGTCGCCGGCCCGGATTCCACCCGCCGCCAGATCGTCTGGTACACCCTGCTGCTCGCGCCGCTCGGCCTCGCGCCGGTCTATCTCGGCTTCGGCGGCTGGCTCTATGCGCTCGTCGGCGTGCTCGGCGGCCTCGGCATGCTGGCGGGCGCCGTGCAGGTGTTTCGCCTGCGCCAGGGTGAATCCGAGCGCAAGGCCGCGATGGGCCTGTTCGCCTTCTCGATCCTCTACCTGTTCCTGCTGTTCTCGGCGCTCTTGGCCGAACAGGGACTCGGCCTTTACCGCGCGGTGCTGGTGTGAGGCCGGGTATGAGCGACCTTCCCGACGGCCTGCGCCCGCTGACGCCCGAAGAGGCGCAGACCCGCCGCAAGCGCTCGATCGCCATCGCACTGACGCTCGGCGCCCTGGTGATCCTGTTCTTCGTGCTGACGATCGCCAAGCTCGGACCGCAGGTCCTGCAGCGGCCGCTCTAGGGGCGAGGGAATGACGCAAGGCTCCGACAGGCAGAGTCAGGCGGCCCGCGGCGTGCGCCGCACCGTGGCGGCCTGCGCGGGCGTGGTGCTGGCCATGGGCGGCCTCGCGCTCGCCTCGGCGCCGCTCTACGACATGTTCTGCAAGGCGACCGGCTTCAACGGCACGCCGCTCGTTGGTGCCGCCCCCGCGATCACCGACGGCGAGGCTTTGGCCCCCGTGACCGTCCGCTTCGATACGAACGTCGCAAAAAACCTGTCGTGGCGCTTCCGGCCGGAGCAGTCGAGCGTCGAGGCGGTGCCGGGCCGGACCGCCACCGTATTCTTCAAGGTGACGAACACGGGCACCGAGCCCTCGAAGGGCATCGCCGTGTTCAACGTTCAGCCCGACCTGATGGGCCCCTACTTCGTGAAGGTGCAGTGCTTCTGCTTCGACGAGCACACCCTTCACCCGGGCGAGTCGGCGGAGTTCCCGCTGGTGTTCTACGTCGATCCGGCCCTGCGCAAGGATCCGGACATCGGCACGCTGGCGGAGATGACGCTGTCCTACACCTACTTCCCGTCGAAGAACGGGGCGCCGGTGGCGGAGGTGGCCAAGCCGGCCAGGACCACGAATTTCTGAAGGCCGAAGCGTGACAAGCGCGCGGGGACCGCAGTAGAGCTTCACCGGGATCGGGCCTGACGGGCGCGGTCCTCGAGCAAGGCAAGAGAGGGCCCGGCCGTCGATGCGGCGAGACGGGTAGGGGCGAAGGGAGACCCATTGCGATGGCCGGGGCGCACGCCAAGAATCACGACTACCACATCATCAACCCGAGCCCGTGGCCCCTGATCGGTGCGTTCTCAGGGTTCCTGATGGCCTTCGGCGCCGTCTTCTGGATGAAGGGCCTGTCGCTCGGCGGTCTGGCCGTCGGACCCTACGTGTTCGGCGCCGGCACCCTCGGCGTGCTCTACACCATGCTGTCGTGGTGGAAGGACGTCACCCACGAGGCGAATTCCGGCGACCACACCCGCGTCGTCCAGCTCCATCACCGCTACGGCATGATCATGTTCATCGCCTCCGAGGTGATGTTCTTCGTGGCGTGGTTCTGGGCCTATTTCGAGGCCGCGATCTACACCGCCGATCCGATCCAGGCGACCCGCGTCGAATTCACCGGCGGCGTGTGGCCGCCCAAGGGCATCGAGGCGTTCGACCCCTGGCACCTGCCGTTGCTCAACACGCTGATCCTGCTCACCTCCGGCACCACCGTGACCTGGGCCCACCACGCCCTGCTGCACGGCGACCGCAAGGGCCTGAAATACGGCCTGTGGCTGACGATCATCCTCGGCGTGCTGTTCACCGCCTGCCAGGCCTACGAGTACAGCCACGCCCATTTCGGCTTCTCGGGCTCGATCTACTCGGCGACCTTCTTCATGGCGACGGGCTTCCACGGCGCCCACGTCATCATCGGCACCATCTTCCTCGCCGTCTGCCTGCTTCGCACCTATCAGGGCGACTTCACCCCCAAGCAGCATCTCGGCTTCGAGTTCGCCGCCTGGTACTGGCACTTCGTCGATGTGGTGTGGCTGTTCCTGTTCGCCGCGATCTACGTCTGGGGCGCCGGCACCTCGGCCCATTGAGGCCTCTCGCACTCCGCCGCCCTCGCGTCTTGCGTGGGCGGCAACCCTGAAGGGCGGCGCGAGCCGCCCTTTTTCGCGTGCGCCGTCCCTCCCGGCTCGTCATACCGAGAGGGCGCGAGGAAAAGCCCGTGAACCGAACCGTCACCACCCCCGCCCCGATCCCGACCGGCCTGCGCGGCCGATGCCCGGCCTGCGGCGAAGGGCATCTGTTCCGCGGCTTCCTCGCCGTCCGCCCGGCCTGCGAGGTCTGCGGCCAGGATTTTTCGCGGTTCGACTCCGCCGACGGTCCGGCCTTCTTCGTGATGTCGATCACCGGCTTCGTCGTGGCCGGCACCGCGCTGTGGATGGAGTTCACCTTCGAGCCGCCGATCTGGGTCCACGCTGCCGTGGCCGGGACGCTCGCGATCGGCTTGAGCCTGCTGCTGGTCCGCCCGCTGAAGGGGGTGCTGGCCGCCGTCCAGTTCGCCAACAAGGCCGAGCAGGGACGATTTCGACCGTGACCGTGACCGCCGCCGACCGCGTCGCCCGCCTGCGCAGCCTGATCGCCCCCGGTCTCGCGGCGCTGGTCTGCCTCGCGATCCTGCTGGGCCTCGGCGTCTGGCAGCTCGCCCGCAAGGGCGAGAAGGAGGCGCTGATCGCCCGCATCATCGAGCGCTCCCGCGCCGAGCCGCCGGCCGCGCCGCCGCCCTTCGAGGCCTGGGATCCGAAGGCAGACGAGTTCCGCCGGGTGCGGGCGAGCGGCACCTTCCTTCACGACAAGGAGACGCTGGTCCACGGCCTCGCGCCGGGCGAGCCCGGCCGGGCGCTCCAGGGCTTCTACGTGCTGACCCCGCTCGAGCGCGACGACGGCACGACCATCCTGGTCAATCGCGGCTTCATCCCGACGGAGCTGAAGGACCCGAAGAGCCGGGCGGCCGGACAGGTCGCGGGCGCGGCGAGCGTCACCGGCATGCTGCGCGGCAGCGAGGTCCGCACGATGTTCGTGCCCGAATCCGACCCGGCCCGCGACCAGTGGTACATCCGCGACATCGCGGCGATCGGAGCCGCCCGCGGGCTGACGAACGTCGCCCCCTACCTGATCGAGGCGGATGCCACCGAGAATCCCGGCGGCTGGCCCCGCGGCGGGAACTTACGGGTCGATCTGCCCAACAACCACCTGCAATACGCCTTCACGTGGTTCGGCATCGCCGCCTGCCTCGTCGGCGTCTTCTCCGTCTTCGCGTGGCGGCGCCTGCACGATCCGGCGGAGCCCGGCGCGGCCTGACCGCGTTGGCCCACCGCCTGCTTCACGAAGGCAGGCCGCGCCGGACATGTCTCCGGTGCCGGAAGCACGGAGCGCCCCCGCGATGCGCAGAGCCGCCGTCCTGTTCGCTCTCACCCTCGTCGGCGCCGTCACCGCCCCGCCCGTCCGGGCCGACGAAGCGGCCCGCAAGGCCGCCCAGGCCACCATCGAGCGCCAGATCGAAGCCTTCCGCCGCAACGATTCGGGCGCCGCCTATGCCGAGGCCGCCCCGCAGATCCGCAACCTGTTCCCCTCGCCGGACACCTTCATCGCCATGGTGGAGAAGGGCTACGCCCCTGTGCTGCGCCCGCGCAGCTACCGCTTCGAGACCGCCAAGGAGACGGCCGAAGACGAGATCGCGCAAGGCGTCAGCCTGCAGGACGAGGCCGGCATCGACTGGGTCGCGCTCTATACGCTCCAGCGGCAGGTCGACGGCCAATGGCGCATCACCGGCTGCCAGTTGAAGAAGGCGCCGGGCGAGGCGACCTGACGGCGACCGGGCGCGCCGTCGATCGGCGCGGACGCGACCCGTCCTCCGGGAATGACGCCCGCCGACGGAGCGGCGGGTGTCATCGGGGCGTCAGAGGTAGGAACGCGGCCGGACGCGCTGGTAATGCAGGCCGTCCTTGGTCGTGTAGATGTCGACCGTCGCCAGCGTCTTCTGCAACTCGTCGCGGGCGTGCTCGAACGAGAACCGCTTGGCGCGCGCCAGGGCACCCGTGCTGATGCGCTCCCACAGATCCTCGTCGGAATAGAGCCGCAGCACCTGCTCGACCCAATCCTGATTGGTCTGGGCGACGAGGCAGTCGAGCGAGTCCGACAGGCCCGTGCCCTCGATGGCGATCGGCGAGAACACGCCGGCCAGCCCGTAGGAGAGGCTCTCCAGCACCTTGCCCTTGATGCCCGCCCCGGACCGGAGAGGGGCGACGAAGACGCGGGTCGAGGTCAGCACCGCTTCGAGATCCGGTACGTAGCCGTGCACCTTCACGCTGTCGGAGGCGAAGTCCATCACCTCCTTGGTCGGGTTGCTGCCGACGATGTGGAAGACGATCGACGGGTCCCGGGCCAGCAGCTCGGGCATCACCTCGGACACGAAGAAGCGGGCCGCCTCGACGTTCGGCGGATGGCCGAAGCCACCCAGGAACAGAATGTCCTTGGTGTCGGCGAAGCTCGGCTTGAGGTCGGCGCGCATGTCGACGACCCACGGCACCCGCCCGAGCTTCGCCGCCGGGAGATGGCTCTCCAGCACCGTCAGCTCGACGTCGGAATAGCTCAGCGTCAGGTCGGCCTCGGCGATCATCTCCAGCTCGCGGCGCTTGGTCTCCATCGCGCCCTCGATGCTGTAGTTCGGCTCCTGCGCCTTGGCCGCCCGCATCTCCCGCAGGAAGTGCAGGTCGGCGAGGTTGAGGATCACCTTGACGGCGCGCGAATGCTCGCGGATCAGCGAGATGACGCTGCCGAAGGTATAGTAGCGCGTCACGTAGACGAGATCGAACTCGCCGATGCGGTCGCGGATGAAGGCCGAGATGTCGGTGACGAACGGCGCGTACAGGCACTCGACGCCGATCTTCTGCAAGACCCGGGTGTGCCGGTCCATGAAGGCGAGGTTGAGCGGCAGGAAGGTGACCTTCATGCCCAGGCTCTGGAACAGCCGGATCTCCTGGAAGGCGGCGTAGCTGCCCGCGTCGTTGTCGACCATCGGATAGTGGTTGTCGATCACGAGCAGCCGCTGGCGCACGTGCCGGTCCTTCTCCCGGTCGACGTTGACGCCCTCGCGGCCGTGGTCCTTGAACAGGCTCACCCACTTCTTCTTGAACTTGGGCCGGTTGACCTCCTGGAACTTCTTCATGCCGGACGACACGTCGGTGCCCGACGACTGGCCCTCGTAATGCACCACGACCGAGCTCGGCACGTAGAGGACGCGCTTGCCGGCGTTGCGCACCTTCATCGCGAGGTCCGTGTCCTCGAAATAGCCGGGGATGAACTCGCGGCTGAAATAGCCGATCTCGCGCAGCAGGCCGGAATCGATCAGCAGCGCCGCCCCGGAGACGTAGTCTGCCTGGCGCAGGTAGTTGAACTTGGGGTCGTGGTTGTTCTGGTTGCGGCCGTAGTTCCACGGGTTGCCGCTGCCCCAGACGACGCCGCCGGCCTCCTGCAGCGCACCGTTGGGGTAGATCAGCTTGGAGCCGACGAGGCCCACCTCGTCAAAATCCTCGTAGGCGTGGATCAGTTCGTCGAGCCAGTGGGCGGTGACCTCGGTGTCGTTGTTGAGGAACACCGTGTAGCGGCCCCGCGCGGCGGCGGCGCCCCGGTTGCAGCTCTCGACGAAGCCCTTGGCGGTCGGGTTGCGCAGGCAGGTGAGGCCAGAGACGATCTCGGCGATGGAGACGGTCGTGTCGGTCGAGCCGTCGTCGACGACGATCACCTCGAAGCTGTAGGCCGTGTAGGCGAACAGAAGCGCCGACAGGCAGAGATAGGTCACCTCGAACTTGTTGTGCAGCGGGATGACGATGCTGACATCGGGCGTCTCGACCGCGGGGAAGGCGATCGGCCGGTAGCTGGCGCGCTTGCGGATGCCGTCGAGCAGCGTCTCCTGCAGCGCGTAGAGGTTCGGGATGCGCTCCGCGTCCCGCGGGTCGCGGTGCCAACTCCGGAACGACTTGAGGTGATAGGCGGCCAGCGGCGACAGCGTCGTGTCGAAGGGCTTCTTGGCGTAGGTCTGCAGCGCCTCCCAGGGGGTCATCTGGAAGTCGAGCACCACGGTCGTGTGATGCAGCACCGTGCCGTCGTCCATGTTCCGGATCGAGACGAGGTGGTACTGGCCGTCGAAGTATTTGCGGTCGATCTTGAGGCTGTGCCCGATCTGATCGGTGCCGAGCATCAGATCGAGCTGGCCGATCAGCTCTTCGTCGATATAGGCGCCGAGCTTGACGTAGGTATGGTTCGCCGAATTGCGCGAGACCGAGACGTTGATCTGATCGAAGTTGACCCGGAACTCGTTGATCTTGAAATCGAACCCGTACGAGATCGCATTCTTGATCACGTGCTCCTGCTCGCCGATGACGATGGCGATGTCGTTGGTGCCCTTGCGGCCCTCGAAGGCGAGAAGCGGCAGCTTCGCCGTGTAGGCCAGCATCTGGGCGGGACCCTCCTCACGGGTCAGCCGGAGGAACTCGCTCGACAGGACGATCGGATCCTCGACCTCCACGGCCAGCGCTGGCTTGGCCAGGAAGAGGTAGCTGTTGGTCTGGCTGGTGCTGGGTCCCTTCTCGACCAGGATGCGCAGGCCCGCGGCGGCGGCGGGGACGTCGAGGCGGACGACCACGGGCTGATAATCCTCGATCCGCGCCCCACCCCGGCGGACGGTGGCGACGTCGTGGATCTGCCGGTGGAGGGTCTGCCCGTCGGCATCGAGGAACTGGAAGACGAAGCGGGCCTCGCAGCGATGGGCGGCGACGAGGGCCGAGAACAGGTAGGGCTGCCGCGGCTCCACCGCGAGGTCCTCGCCGCCGAGCGGGTCGAGCAGCCGCACCACGGCATTGGCGGGCTGGCCGCCCCCGGCGAGGTCGTTCTCCGTGAAGATGAAGTAGGTGTCGCTTCCGGTCAGGGTCCAGTTGCGGACGTTCTTGCCGATGCGCGCGCCCGTCGGCGTCTCGACGAGCCGCCAGATCAGGCCCTTGTCGGTCGTGACCAGATGGTTGACCGTCTTCCGGTCGAGGGCGCGACGGCTCAGGGTGACGCCGGTCTCCTGGAAGCCGTAACGATCCCGCAGGATGACCGAAGCCTCGATATCCGGTGCACCGGCCTGGATGAACTCGATCGTCTTGTCGGAACAGATCTTGTAGGACGCCACATGGCCTTTCGCATCTTCCTGAGCGCGATGGATGGTCATGTCCCGATGGCCCTGTCGACAGGAGGTTTGGATGTCGTTTCGAGGGTTCGCGCCGCCGCGGCCGACCACGCCCCCGATGTCGACAACCGGCGTAACCGTCAGTATGGGAACCGATCCGCTCGGTCAAGCGACGAATGACTGAGTATCCGATATCAATATCTACGGATCGAGGTGATATTGAGACAGGTATTGGTTAGTTTCTTACGAGATATTGCGCTCGACGATAATAGTCTTGCGTGCAGGGTGCGGGCCGTGATCGGATCGATGCTGCGTTCCGCGACCTGAAAGCCGCTCTCAGCCTAGGGTTCCGCGGCCGCGGCCGCGGCGGGACGATCCCGAAGACGCGCGACGGCCGCCGCGATCAGATCTCGCGAGGCATGCAGCGTGCCGAGTTCCACCGCCGACATCGCCCGCATCACCGGCAGGAGGTTTTCTCCCGCCCCGCCGTCCTCGCCGAACAACCGCAGATCGTCCTCGGGTCCGACGCCGACGCTGCCCGCGATGCGTGCGGCATAGTTGCGGATGCGCGTCTCGTCGCCAGCGCAGAGCGGGGCCGGGATGGAGAGGTCGAGCAGGCTTCCCTTCGGCAGGGCGGCGAGCGGCGGCAGGGCGGCGGCCTCCGCCGCGAGGCGATTCGGCGCGAGCAGCGCGGCGGGGTCCGCCGCGGCGCGGGGAGCGGAACCGGCGGAGGCCGTCCCCGGACGGGCGCTCGTCCCGGCGGTCAGGCCGGTCGCGATATCGGCGGAGGGCCTGAGCGGCGGCAGCGCCGCCGCCCGGGGCACCGGGATGCGGCCGGGATGGCCGGCGAGACGCGCGCGCGCCGACCAGGGCTGAACCCTCAAGCCGACCGCGACCGGCGCCGCCCGCGCCACGCCGCCCCGACCGTGCCGCGCCAGGAAGCGGGCGCGCAGCGTCCGGCCGATGCCCTGCGGCGCGATAGCCGACGAGACCGCCCCGGCCTGCGGGGCCGCGCGGGCCGCCGGGCGCGGCGCCCCGCACTCGGCGGGCGCCCAGCGCCGCACGATGGCGAGTGCGGTGCGGCGGCCGTAGCCGCGATAGTAGCGGCGCAGGAGCTGGGCCGCGGCATCGGCCCCGTCGGCGGCGGTGGCGAAGCCGGTATGGCCCTCCGCGTCGCCGCCGAGTTCGCCCGACCAGCGTGCCTGCTTCACGCACCAGTAATTGTTGAGCCGCACGCAGCGGGCGACGAAGCCGGGCTCGGTCGCGGCGTGGCGGACCACGAAGGCCAGCGAGAGCGGCGCGAGGTTGTCGCCCGCCTGTTCGCGCCAGTTCGACACCGCCCGGGCGACGAGGCTGAGGCTCGGCGGCGGGGCCGGCGCCGCCTCCGGGGCCGGCCGCGGCGGGAGCCGTGCCTGCACCGCCTGCACGGCGGCCCGGCCCGCCGTCCCGGCCTCGCGCGGCAGCATCGTCAGGACGAGGAGGGCTTCGAGGAGCAAGACTTTCCCCGTCGGGCGATCTGCGGGCGCTCTCGGCGCGGCTTCGGTCGGAAACGGCGGAGGCCTCCGGACGGTTCTATGCGCCCTGTCCGGAGGCCTAACCCATGCGGCGCGGCGGAGTCACGCCGCGGCGTCGCTTCGAAGTCCCTTGCGCCTCAATCGTCCTCCATCTCCGCCGCGAGCTGGCGCGGGCGCACGTAGCGCAGGAGCGTCCCGGCCCCGTCCGCGATCGCCGTCCAGTGCTCGGCCTCGAACGCGATCACCGCGAGCGCCGCGGTGGGGAATTTTTCGCGGAGGTCGCGCCGAAGGTCGCTCTCGCCCTCGCCGACGAGGCGAAGCGCCGCCTCGCCGATCCCCGGATTGTGGCCGATCACCAGAAGGGTGCCGACCGCGTCGGGCGCGGAGCGGATCGCGGCGAGGATGCGGTTCGACGGCGCCTCGTAGATCGAGGGCACGGTCTCCTCGCGCGTCCCGTCGAGGAAGGGGCGCACGGCGGCCCAGGTCTCCTGCGTGCGCCGCGCGGGCGAGACCATGGCGAGGTCGGGCCGCAGGCCTTCGCCGGCGATGTAGGCGCCCATCAGCGGGGCGGCCTCGCGCCCGCGGGGGCCGAGCGGCCGGTCGATATCGGCCACGCCCTGCGGATAGGCGGACTTGGCGTGGCGCAGGAGCAGCAGGCGGCGGGTCATTTGAAGCCCACCACGGCGTGCGGCACGTAGGGCGCCTCCAGCGCGGCGATCTCGTCCGCCGTGAGGGCGAGGTCGAGGGCGGCGATCGCCTCGTCGAGATGGCCCGGCTTCGAGGCGCCGACGATCGGGGCGGCCACCCCCGGCTTCTGGAGCACCCAGGCGAGCGCCACCTGGGCCCGCGACACGCCGCGCGCCCGCGCGATCCCGGCCACCGCCTCGACCACGTTGCGGTCGGACTCGACCGTCGCGTCGTAGAGACCCTTGCCGACGAGGTCGCTCTCCTGCCGGGCGCTGCCCTCGTCGAAGTCGCGGGTCAGCCGGCCGCGGGCGAGGGGGCTCCAGGGAATCAGCGGGACGCCCTGATCGGCGCAGAGCGGGATCATCTCCCGCTCCTCCTCGCGGTGGAGCAGGTTGAGGTGGTTCTGCATCGTGGAAAACCGCGTCCAGCCGTTGCGGTCGGCGGTGTAGAGCGCCTTGGAGAACTGCCACGCGTACATCGACGAGGCGCCGATGGTCCGGGCCTTGCCGGCCTTGACCACGTCGTGCAGCGCCTCCAGCGTCACCTCGATCGGCGTGTCGTAGTCCCAGCGGTGGATCTGGTAGAGATCGACGTAGTCGGTGCCGAGCCGCTTCAGCGAGGCGTCGATGGCGGCAAAGATCGCCTTGCGGGACAGGCCGCCCGCGTTCGGTCGGTCGGTGAGCGGATAATAGACCTTGGTCGCCAGCACGATGTCGTCGCGGCGGGCAAAATCCTTCAGCGCGCGCCCGACGATCTCCTCCGAGGTGCCGTCGGAATAGTAATTGGCGGTGTCGAAGAAGTTGATGCCGAGGTCGAGCGCCCGGCGGATCAGCGGCCGGCTCTCCTCCTCGCCCATGGTCCAGGGATGGGGCCCGCGCTCCGGCACGCCGTAGGTCATGCAGCCGAGGCAGAGCGGCGAGATGTCGAGGCCGGTGCGGCCGAGTTTCTTCGTCTTCATGCGAATGGCACCGCGCGGGAGGGCGACGCGCCCTTAATTGGGGCGGTCGCGGCGATCGTCACCGCGGCCCGGCCCTGTGGCAAGCGCGGGGCTTGCGGCAAGCGTGAGGCTTGCGGCGGGGGCGGATCTTTTCGAGCGATATGACGGGCCCGTGACGACCAAGGCGCTTGCAAAAAGATTGCGCGCAATTCACGAGTGGCCATGCGCAATTTCGCGCGATTCCAAAGTGAGGGGACACCACGACCATGAGCCGAACCCGCGCGCTCTTCGGCGGCCTCGCCGCGACCGCCTGCCTCCTCACGGCCGCGCATGCGGAGGAGACTGACCCGGCGGCGATCGTCGCCGGGCAGTTCGCGGCGGGCGGCAACCACGCGGGCGTGCGCGCCAGCGGCGCCAAGGGCGTCTGCCTCAAGGGCAGCTTCGCGCCGGCTTCCGGCGCGGCGACCCTGTCGAAGGCCCCGCATTTCGCCAAGGAAGTGCCGGTGACCGCCCGCTTCTCCATGGGCGGCAGCAACCCCAAGGTCTCGGACAAGGTGAAGCCCGTCACCCGCGGCCTCTCGGTGCGGATGAGCGGGGAGGCCGGCGACATGGTGTTCGTGACGATCTCGGCGCCGGTCTTCTCGGCCAAGACCCCGGCGCAACTCCTCGAATTCGTGCGGGTCCGGGCGCCGGGCCCGGACGGCAAGCCGGATGCCGAGAAGGTCAAGGCCTTCGCCGCCGCCAATCCCGAGACGACGCGCCAGGCCGCGTGGCTCAACGCCCGCCCGGTGCCGGCGAGCTTCGCGGGCGTCGATTACTGGGCGGTCCACGCCTACACGCTGACCAATGCGGGGGGCGAGACCAAGACCGCCCGGCTCAAGTTCGTCGCCGCCGACAAGGCCGGCCTCTCCGACGACGAGCTGAAGGCCAAGCCCGACAGCTTCTACGCCGACGAGTTGAAGGAGCGTCTGGCCAAGGGCCCGGCCAAGTTCGACCTCGTCGCGGTCCTGGGGCAGCCCGGCGACACGACCAGCGACCCGACGGTGGCGTGGCCGGAGGACGAGCGCAAGGCCGAGACGCTCGGCACGCTCTCGATCACGGCCATCGAGCCCGACGCCACCTGCGACGCCCGCACCTTCGATCCGGTGGTGGACCTGCCCGAGGGCGTGGCCGGCCCGAGCGACGACCCGATGTTCGCGATCCGCTCGCCGGCCTACGCGGTCTCGGTCTCGCGCCGGGCGAATTGATAATTTGGTATCAGCGAGCAGGGCGGCAATTCCGCCCTGCCAATTATGACTTGCATATCTGGAATTATTTATATTTCAAATCGAAGTTTTTAATTTGAAATACATCCTCAGCCATTTTAGGGAAATCCAAAAGAAGAATAAAGCAATGAAAGATGTTGCTGACGCAAACACAGACTGAAATCCATCGATTCCAGTCAAATCTAGAACCCAGGCCAGACCCGAGGCTGCAAAAAGCATATTTCCAACAATCAGCCAGTAAAATGATCTGATAATTATTTCGAAGAACGCATCGGTTCTATCATTAATATCTTTGCTATTGATTCGCCGCTTCCATACGTTGGTATTTTCTTCGGATGTCGCCTTAGCTTTCTGCGATCTTGCTCCCCACCATGTATAGACAGCTGCTGCGGCTAAATTGAGCGCAAATCCGATAAATATCAAAAATACATCTTTTGCATCCAGGAACATACTCATCGTTTTTTCCAAGTCAAATACATACGACTCTTAGCGCTAAGGTTTTGATTGTCTACCCGCCCCTCCCATCCCGCCGCATCAGGAAGGCGAGCTTTTCGAAGAGGCCGACGTCCTGCTCGTTCTTGAGCAGCGCCCCGTGCAGCGGCGGGATCAGCTTGCGGCCGTCACGCTCGCGCAGGGTTTCGGGCGAGATGTCCTCGGCCACCAGCAGCTTGAGCCAGTCGAGGAGTTCCGAGGTCGAGGGCTTCTTCTTGAGGCCCGGCACCTCGCGGGTCTCGAGGAAGACGCGCAGCGCCTCCTCGACGAGGCGGTGCTTGATGCCCGGATAATGCACCTCGACGATGGCCTGCAGCGTCTGCGCGTCCGGGAACTTGATGTAGTGGAAGAAGCAGCGCCGCAGGAACGCGTCCGGCAGCTCCTTCTCGTTGTTCGAGGTGATGATGACGATCGGGCGCACGGCCGCCCGCACCGTCTCGCCGGTCTCGTAGACGTGGAACTCCATCCGGTCGAGTTCGGTCAGGAGATCGTTGGGGAACTCGATGTCGGCCTTGTCGATCTCGTCGATCAGCAGCACCGGCCGCTCCGGGGCGGTGAAGGCTTCCCACAGCTTGCCGCGGCGGATGTAGTTGGCGATGTCCGACACCCGCGGGTCGCCGAGCTGCGAGTCGCGCAGGCGCGAGACCGCGTCGTACTCGTAGAGCCCCTGCTGCGCCTTGGTCGTCGACTTGACGTTCCACGTCAGCAGCGGCGCCCCGAGCCCCTTGGCGATCTCCTCCGCCAGCACCGTCTTGCCGGTGCCGGGCTCGCCCTTCACGAGGAGCGGACGCTCCAGCACGATCGCGGCGTTGACCGCGGTGGTGAGATCGGGCGGCGCGACGTAGGTGTCGGTTCCGGTGAATCGCATGGGGGCTTCCGATGCAAGGGCGTGTCCGTCGCCCTACGCGTCCCGTTCTGCCGCCGCAAGCCTACAGCGTCTTCCCGTCGTGCCACACGCAGTTGGTGGCGAGGATCCCGAGGTTCACGTCCGATTTCTGCGGCTGCGGCAGGGTCCGGCCGTCCATGGCGAGGTCGATCTTGATCTCGACCTGCCCCTTCGTCTCGTTCGACCGGCGGGAGAAGTAGCAATATTGCTGGTAGGGCCGGTCCTCGTTGGCCTTGAAGTTCCAGCCGGTCACGATCTGCCCGTCGAGATAGGGCACCTGCTTGAACACCGTGAAGGTGGTGTTGACCGGGGCCTTCGAGGCCGGGGTGGCCTCGGCGCCGAGCTGCGCCTTGGTCGGGGTCGGCACCGCCTCGGCCCGCGGGGCCGGCAGCCCTTCGAGCTTGAGGGTGGTGTCGGTGAGCGTCACCTCGCCCTTGGTCTTGAGCGTCACGTCGGCGAGCGCCGTCTGCATCGCAGTCGCGATCTTCTCGGCGGCCGAGTCGAACTGGTTCATGTAGGCGTAGCCGTAGGAGGCGAGGCCGATTCCGAGGCCGGCGAGCGCCACGAACGCGCCCGCCCCGGTTGCCTGCAGCAGGAAGGCCCGGGCGGAGGTCATGCGCGATTCCGCCCGCAGGCGGCTGTTCACGCTCTGCGCCAGCACGATGTTCTCGTGCGTGCCGTCGGTGAGGATGCTCATGACCGAACACTCATCGGAAGATTCGCGCCGTTAGACGTGCGCGGGAAGACCTAAGCGGAGGCGCCGGCGGTGGCCGGCACGGGGGCGGGCGGGCCCGGCGGCACCGTCGGGGCGGTGCGGCGGTCGAGCGGGATGACCGAGCCCTCCCGCGCCGCCGCCGGCCGGAGGGGGTTGGTCGCCATCTCCTGCCGCACCGTCTCGGCGACCGTGGCCAGCAGGTAGGGCGCGGCCTCCGCGCTCACCGCGGCGCCGAGATCGTCCTCGTCCATGAAGGTCTTGCGCACCGAGACCGCCGAGAGCGCCAGGATGGTCGAGGCGAAGGCGGCGCAGAGCGCGGGCACGAACACGAAGATGCGCAGGAAGGCGTGGACCTGCGCGTCGCTCACCTCGATCGGATCGACGCCGTAGACCATGGCGGTGAAGGAGTGGAGCTGCGAGCGGTTGACCGCGTTGCGGTAGGTCTGTTCGGCATCCGCCACCTTGCGGTCGGCGGCACCCCGATCGAGCAGCCCGCGGGCTTTCCGTGCTTCCTCCAGCTCCTTGACGACGGCGCCGCGGTCGGTGCCGGCCTTGGACACCGCGGCGTTGAGGGTCGCGGTGCGCGGATCGGTGACGCATTTGAGGTTCGAGTAGCGCACGCCCCGGCTGTTGGTGCCGTAGACCCGCTCGCAGCGCTGCGCCGGCAGGCCCGCGAGCTGCGAGGCGTTCTCCGCCGAGCGCTTCTCGATCTGCTCCAGCTCCGTCGCGTATTGCTCGACGCGGGCGTTGGCCGCGGCGATCCGGGTGTCGATGCTGTCGCGGTCGGCCTGGGCGTCCTTGAGGGCGGTCTTGGCCTTGGCCGCGTCCATCAGGCGGGGATGGAACATCATCTCGCCGAGCTGCGACACCGACTTCGTCGTCACGCCCGCCGCGAACACGATGCCGATGATCGCGAGCCCCTTCACGAACCACGAGCGCTGGGTGCGCGCCAGGATGCCGAGCGGCACCCGGCACAGCTCCACCGCGGCGTAGACCAGCGGCGCCAGCAGCATGAAGTAGAAGGCCCGGTTGTCGCCGTCGCTGTAGTAATCTGCGAACAGCCACGCCCCCGCCAGCGAGGCGCCGATCACCATGAACTCGACGAGGTAGGCGATTCCGACGTAGCCCCACTTGATGCGGTAGCCGCGCTCGACGGCGCGCTCGTGCTTCCACCGGCTCTGGTCGAGCGCCCATTCGCGCCGTTCCCGCGCGACGTCCCGGTTCGGCGGCTTGCTCAACATGGATCTCGACGGGCCTCTGCGGGGCGGCGAACGGGCCATTCCCTAACATCGCGTTACTCAAGCGTAAGCGTGCATTGTGCCGAAGTTGTGCCGGCTCGCCCTTTGAGTGGTGGACGAAGGCGTTGCCGATTGCCGCAGCGCGGGATTCCTCGCGAGGCGATCGTCCTGCGGGATGAAATCGGTTGCCCCCGCGTGGACCCGCCGCCCATGATGGCGGCAGACCTTGTGGCAAGCCCCGACCCTCACCGACAGGCCCCAGCGTGATCCCTCGATGACCGTTCCCGTGCAGGCCGCCACCCAGATCGCCGCCGAGGCCGGCGCGCAGGCGGGCGGCTACAAGGAGGCGATCCTCTTTCTGGTCACCGCGGGCGTGGTGGTGCCCTTGTTCCACCGCCTGCGGGTGAGCCCGGTGCTCGGCTTCATCGGCGCGGGCGCCCTGCTCGGGCCGTTCGGCCTCGGCCGCTTCGCCGAGAACCATCCCTGGCTCGGTGCCGTCACCATCGGCAGCCGCTCCGAGATCGCGCATCTCGCCGAATTCGGCGTCATCTTCCTGATGTTCATGATCGGGGTCGAGCTGTCCTGGGAGCGCCTGCGGGTGCTGCGCCGCCTCGTCTTCGGCCTCGGCTCGATCCAGGTGATCGCCTCGGCCGGGATCATCGCGGCGATCCTCGTGGTGTTGGAACAGCCGGTGGCGGGCGCGGTGCTGGTCGGGCTCGCGCTGGCGCTCTCCTCCACCGCGGTGGTGCTGCCGGTCCTGGCCGAGCAGAAACGGCTCGGCACGCCCGCCGGCCGCACCAGCTTCGCCGTGCTGCTGTTCCAGGACCTCGCGGTGGCCCCGATCCTGTTCGCCATCGCCGTGCTCGGCCGCAACGACGGCGGCAATCTCGGCGCGGCGCTCGCCCTGGCGCTCGGTCAGGCGGCGGTGGCGCTGGCGCTGATCGTGGTCGCCGGCCGCGTCGCGCTGCGCCCGCTGTTCCACCTCGTGGCGCTGACCCGTTCGCCCGAGCTGTTCATGGCGGCCTGCCTGCTCGTCATCGTGGCGACCGCGCTGGTGGCCGCCGCGAGCGGCCTGTCGATGACGCTCGGGGCCTTCGTCGCCGGCCTGCTGCTGGCTGAGACCGAGTATCGCCGCGCCATCGAGGCGACGATCGACCCGTTCAAGGGTCTGCTGCTCGGGGTGTTCTTCGTCTCGGTCGGCATGAGCCTCGATCCGGCCCAGCTTCTCGCCGCGCCCGGCGCGATCCTCGGCCTCGCGCTCTGCCTCCTGGCCATCAAGGGCGCGGTGGTGCTGGCCGGCGCCCGCTTCATGGGGATCCCCCGCCCCGTCGCCCTGGAGACGGCGCTGCTGATCGGCCCCGGCGGCGAGTTCGCCTTCGTGCTCATCGGCGGCGCCATGATCGCGGGGCTGGTGCCGGAGCCCGTCGGCGGGGCGGCCCTGATCGTCACCACCGTCACCATGATCGCGATCCCCGCGCTCGCGGCGCTGGGGCGTCGCGTCGGCCGGCGCGTCTCGAAGGCGCAGCTCGGCCGGGCGCGCGCCGAGCCGGTGCCCGAGACGGTGCAGAACCGGGTGATCGTGGCGGGTTTCGGCCGGGTCGGGCGGCTCGTCGGCGAGATGCTCAAACGCCACGACATCCCCTACCTCGCCCTCGACGCCGATCCGGCCCGCGTCACCGAGCAGCGGCGGCTGGGCAGCCCGGTCTATTTCGGGGATTCGGCCAACACCGAGATGCTGCGCCGCTGCGACATCGCCACGGCGCGGGCGCTGGTCGTCACCCTCGACAATCCGAGCGCCGTCGAGGCGGTGGTGCAGGCCGCCCGCGCCGAGCGGCCCGACCTGACCATCGTGGCGCGTGCCCGCGACGCCCGCCACGCCACGCAGCTCTACGAGATGGGCGTGACCGACGCGGTGCCGGAGACGATCGAGGCCTCGCTCCAGCTCTCGGAGGCGTTGCTCGTCGATGTCGGCGTGCCGATGGGCCACGTCATCGCCTCGATCCACGAGCGCCGGGACGAGTACCGGACCATGCTCAAGCGCAAGGAGGCGGACCAGCGCCCGGTCTTCCGCGCCCGCCGCACCGTCGGCAAGGAGAGCGGCAAGGAGAGCGGGAAGGGAAGCGGGATCGCGCCCGAACCGGCCGCGCCGCGCGAGGGCAAGCCGTCGGAGCCGGTGAGCCGGAGCGCGTGAGGGCCTCCGACCTCGCCCGTCCGGCCGGGACGGCGTGACGATCGGAGGACACATTTAATCCGTGTGGTCCCGGGCCTATGGGAGGAGGCCGCACTGCGTGTATATCGGCGGATCGTGAGGTCGGCGAGCGTCACCGGCGGCATTCCGCACGACGCTTCGGAGAGGGCCGCCCGGCGATGCCCATCCCTTCATCGGTGTATCGGGCATCCGCCTCGGGAACGGATCTCGAAGTGCTCGGCGACGAAGGTGGACGATCCGAGCAGGCGCGGCCTGCCGGAGCTCGGATGGGAGATGGTGTCGGTGAAAGTCGCTTGCCTGATGATGCAGAAGAACGAAGGGAGGATGCTCGACAGCTGGATCCGCTATCACGCTGATCTCTTCGGGATCGAAAACCTGTACGTCTTCGACAATGGAAGCACGGACGAGGAAACGCTCGGGATCGTGGCCCGGGCCGGCGAGGCCGGCGCCCAAGTGATCTTGGATTGCAAGACGCACATGCATTTCGAGAAGAAGGGCGAGGTCTTCAAGTCCAAGGTCCGCCAGCTCGAAAAAAGCGATCCGGACTACACCTACTTCATTTTCCTCGATTGCGACGAATTCATCGTCGCCGTCAACGACAAGAATGCTGTCGACCTTTCGGACGGCGCCGTTCTGGGCGTCCTGGAAGCGTTGCCGAGAACCGGGTCGGCCAAGTACGTTCGCGGGACGTACAATAACCATCCGACCGAAATCGACAAATTCTACTTCAAGAACGAACGCAAGTCGTTCTTCGAAAGGGAAACCCTGAAGTCCCTCGACACGGGTTTCCACCACGGCCAGGCGGTCAACGGCACGTCCGAGACGGTTCGCAGCATCGCGCTGCTTCACTTCCACAACCGGCCCTATGCCAGCCTCCTGCGCTCGGCGCGGCAGAAGCTGGCCGGGCGCGTGAAGTCGTTCTCCCGCGAGGACCTGACCGACCTGATCGCCCGAAAGGGGCGGGGCCGCCATCTCGTCCCCTACTTCCTGATGTCCGAGGCCGATTACATCGCCGGCTTCAAGACGCCGAACGCCAGGACGATTCCGTTCAAGGCCCGCCTAGCGCGCGTGGCGGCGGAATATCCCTTCCAGAGGGATCTGGACGAGATGCAGCCGGGCGCCGCGCCATCGACCGTGCTCGGGCTGGATTATCCGCTCGATTGAAAGGTGCCGCGCGATCCGTCGCGCCGCGTCGCCGCCCTACCGGGACGGCCGGGCGTCCGGTCCCCGGTCGGTCCAGTCCGGGGGCAGGCCCAGGGAATCGCCGATGATGCCGTCGATGCCCGGCGCGCGACCGAAGGCGTCGCAATCCGGATCGAGGGGCGCCTCGCCCAGCGTGGTGATGCGGATGCGGTCGTAGGTCGGGATCTGCAATTCGCCCCGGAAGGGGTCCTTGGTGGTGGCGAGGTAGGAGCCGAAATCCTGGCCGAACTCGCCCGCGAGGTCGTAGGCGTCGGAGGCCGCCGAGAAGCGGGCCTGGTTGGTGAAGGCGTTGGCCGCGCCGCCCCAGATCATCGCGGCGCGCTGGCGGTTGCGCGCGTCGAGCGCCTCCGCCTCGATGGTCAGGCTGCCGAGCCCGAGCGGCACCCGCGGCACCGGCACCTTGCCGACAGTGTTGGCGAAGCCCACGCCGACCTGTCCGGCGATGGAGATCGCCGTCGAGGCCGCGATGGTGGCGCCCGCCGCGGGCACGTTGGTGAGGTCGATGCGGGTGATCGCCGAGCGCACCGTGAGGTCGGCGCGGCCCGAGGAGACGATGTCGTAGCGCAGCGAGAGGTCGTAGCAGAGTGCCCGGTCGGCGGCGTTGGCGACGAGGCGTCGCTCCACCGCGTCGAGGCCGGGGCCGGACACGGCTTGCGTGAACACGGTCGGCACGATCCGCACGGTGCGGACCGTCTGCGGCAGGGTCGGGTCGATGAACAGCTTGGACTCGGAGGCGACCGCGTCGCTCGTCACGAACTGGTCGGCCCGCGACAGCGAGCGCCCGTCGGTGAGCACCACGTCGCCGCAGCCGGCGAGCAGGCCGAAAGCGGCCGTGGCCAGCCCGAGGCGCACCGCCCGAACGGGCGAGCGGGAGGATTGCGACCGCAGCATCAGTCTCTTTCGCGGATGGACGGAGCGGGCGCCCGAGGAGCGCCGCCCCGCCAGGGGCGGAAGGGGTATGTCGTCTCTGGCGGCAAGCCTAGCCTTAGCGGCCCCCCGCCGGAAGGACGCCGTGCGGCCGTGCCGCCTCGATGGCCCCGTATCCGGCCGTCTGTGACCGTTCGGCAACGTTGTTTCCGGTGGCTCCGGCGCTTGCCTCGATCCCCGTCGCGTTGCAACCGATCCGCCCGCCCCGCGCTTGTCTCCGCCGATGCGTCCCGCCCAGATCGTCCCCCTCGTCGTCGCGACCGCGCTCTTCATGGAGAACACCGATTCCACGGTGATCGCCACGGCGCTGCCGGCCATCGCCGCGAGCCTGAACGAGGACCCGATTGCCCTGAAGCTCGCGCTCACCGCCTATCTCGTGAGCCTCGCGATCTTCATCCCCGTCTCGGGCTGGGCCGCCGACCGCTACGGCGCCCGCAACGTCTTTCGCACGGCGTTGTGCGTCTTCATGGCAGGCTCGTTGGCCTGCGCGGCCTCCAACTCGCTCCTCGGCTTCGTCGCCGCCCGCTTCGTGCAAGGGATCGGCGGGGCCATGATGGTGCCGGTCGGGCGCCTCGTGATCCTGCGTTCCGTGCCGAAATCCGAACTCGTCGGGGCGCTCGCCTACCTGACGATCCCGGCGCTGATCGGCCCGATCCTCGGGCCGCCGCTGGGGGGCTTCATCACCACCTATGCCGACTGGCGCTGGATCTTCTTCATCAACATCCCGATCGGCCTCGCCGGGATCGTTCTGGCGACGCTCTATATCGGCGACATTCGGGAAGAAGAGCGCCCGCCGCTCGATGGGATCGGCTTCCTGCTCTCGGGCGCCGGGCTGGCGCTCCTGATGCTCGGCTTCGCCTCGACCGGGCGCCATCTCCTGCCGGACGGCGTGTCCTGGGGCTGCATGGGCGCCGGCGCGGTGCTGATGGCGCTCTACCTGCGCCACGCCCGGCGGACCGCGCACCCGCTGATCCGCCTCGACCTTCTCCGCTATCCGACCTTCCGGGCCGCGGTGACGGGGGGAAGCCTGTTCCGCATCGGCACCGGGGCGATTCCCTTCCTGCTGCCGCTGATGCTGCAGATCGGCTTCGGGCTCGATCCGCTGCATTCGGGGCTGATCACCTTCGCGGCGGCCGCCGGCGCCCTGCTCATCAAGATCGTGGGTCCCCGCATCCTGCGGGCTCACGGCTTCCGCCGGGTGATGGTGACGAACGCGCTGATCGCTTCCGCCTTCCTGGCGATCAACGGGCTGTTCACCGCGCAGACCCCGCACTGGATCATCGTCTGCGTGCTGCTCTTCGGCGGCTGCGTGCGCTCGCTGCAATTCACCTGCGTCAACGCCATCGCCTATGCCGATCTCGAGTCGCGGGAGATGAGCGCGGCGACCAGCTTGGCCAGCGTCGCGCAACAGCTCTCGCTCAGTCTCGGCGTCTCCATCGGCGCCCTGGCGCTGGAGGGGGCGGCCTCCTGGCACGGCCATTCGGGCATCCGGACGGAGGACTTTTCGATCGCCTTCCTCGCGGTGGCGGTCATCTCGGCGGGCTCGTTCTTCGTGTTCCGGCGGCTCGCGCCGGATGCCGGCGCCGAGGTGTCGGGTCAGCGCCGCGTGAGCGGCGACGGGCCGGCCTCGACGCGTCCCTCTCTCACGCCGCCGCCCGCGCCGGCGCCCGACCGCCCGCGCGCTTAGCCGGCGCGTTCTTCGCAGCCGCCCGGGCCGGAGCCCGGGCCGGCTCGGGCCCACGGCCAGAACGCGCAAAATAGCCCTGCCAGCTCCAGGCGCCGGGGCCGGTCATGGCGTACATCAGGAAGGCGCCGGCGAGCCCGAGATCGGCCAGGAAGAAGCTGCGCTCGGTCACGGCGCTGCCGCCGACATAGTGCCAGAACGGATGCAGCAGGGCGGCCATGGCGGCCACGAACAGCGCCATGGCGAGCCCGGTGACCCGCGGCATCACCCCGAGGATCAGGGCGAGCGGTCCGAACACCTGCACGATCACAGCGGCCGTCGCCACCGCGTTCGGAGCCGGGCAGCCCGCGCCCGCGAGCGTGAGCGCGAAGCCAGAGACGTTGAGCGCCCGCGCGATCCCCGTCGGCAGGAGCGCCGCGGCCATGAGGAGGCGGGCGGCGAGAAGCACGCCGTTCTGGGCAGAACCGAACACGGGGGACGCTCCGAGGCAGGAAAGCAGTCCCGGAACGGTGTCCTGTCAGGCTGAATCGCCGGTTAAGCGGACCCGACCATCAACCGGAAATCCCGGCCCGGTACAGGCGCCCCCGCTCGGTCCAGGCGACGACGAGAAGCGAGAGGGCGCCCAGGCCCGCATAGCCGACCGCCACCGGCATCACCGTGCCGTCGAAGGCGCGCCCGATCAGCCAGCCGCAAAAGGCGCCCAGCATCGTCGTGTAGAAGCCGAGGAACGACGAGGCGGTGCCGGCGATGGCTCCGAGCGGCTGCAGCGCCAGCGCGTTGAAGTTCGGCATGACAAAGCTGATCAGGAACTGGTTGGCTGCCAGCACCCCGAGGAACAGGGCGATCGGCGGCTGTCCGTGATAGGCGAGCCCGATCCCCACCTGCACGAGCCCGACCGCGGTGAAGGCGGTGACGCCGGCATGCGAGAGGCTGCGCATCCCGAGCCGCCGCACGAGGCGGGAATTGACCAGCGTCGCCGCGCCCATCGCGCCCGCCACCAGTCCGAAGGCGGCCGGGAACAGGCTCCCCAGATGGTAGAGTCCGGTGTCGAACACCTGCTGGGCCGAGCCGACATAGCCCATGATGCAGCCGGTCATCAGCCCGAGCGCCGTGGCGTAGCCGATGGCGACGCGGGTGCGCAGCACGGTGCCGAGCGCCTGCAGCGTCGCCGAGAAAGACAGCGGCCGGCGATACTCGGGATGGAGCGTCTCCGGCATCCGCGCGGCGAACCACAGGGCGAGAATGCCCCCGAGCGCCAGCATCGAGACGAACACCCAGTGCCACGAGCCGAGCAGCAGCATCGTCGCGCCGATGGCCGGCCCGAGCATCGGCACGATCAGGAACACCATCATGATGAGCGACATCACGCTCGCCATCTCGCGCCCCGCGAAGCGGTCGCGCACGATCGCGGTGGAGAGCACCCTTCCCCCCGCCGCGCCGATGCCCTGGATGACGCGGGAGGCGAGCAGCCACTCGAAGCTCGGCGCCACCATCGCCAGCCCGCAGCCGGCGGCGTAGATCGCGAGGCTCGCGAGCAGCACCCTGCGCCGCCCGAGCGCGTCCGAGACCGGCCCGTAGACGATCTGCGCCAGCCCGAAGCCGATCATGTAGACGTAGACGAGGAGCTGGAGGCTGTTGGCGTCCTGAACGGCAAAGCGCTGCTGGATCAGCGGGAAGGCCGGCAGCAGGTTGTCGATCGACATGGCGGTGACCGCCATCATCAGCGCGACGATGCCAACGAACTCGGCGAAGCCCGGCCCCGACCAGGGCGGCCCGGCGGCGGGCGTCGCGCTGCCGGGAGCGGGCCGGGGGGAGGGGGTCACGGATGCGATGCCTTGAGGCGGCCGGGATGACCCGGCCGCTTGTGGGGAGCGGCGTCGGGCGCGGTCGGTGCGGAAAGGCACCGTGCGCGGGGATCGTTCCCGAACGGCAAGCACGGGTCCCCTCCGCCTTGCGGGGAGGGGTCAGGGGTGGGGGTCGGGCAGGAGGCACCGCCGCGCTCGATCCTGAACCACCCCCACCTCCGGCTCCTCCCCGCAAGGGGGAGGAGAGGCGCGTGCTCGCAGCGCGAGCCTCACTTCTTCCCGGCGGCCTTCCCCGAGGAATCCTGCGCGGGCGCCGCCTTGCCGGCCTCCTTGTCGTCGCCGACGTCCGGGCCGAGCGCCGCGTTGAGCTTGTCGTAGTTCTGGGTCACGAGGGCGATGTTGCCCTCCGGCGGCTTGCCGCCCGGCTCGCCCGAGGCGATGGCGCCCTTCAGCTCCTTGACCGCCGCCGCCTTGTCCTTGGCCGGCAGGGTCTTGTCGGCCTCGACCGCGGCGAGCTGCTTCTTGAGCAGCGGCGTCACGCCGACATAGGTCTTGGTCTCGGGGTCGATCCCCTCCAGCACCGCATCGATGCTCTCGCTGGCGTCCTGGAACGCGTCGAGGCTGGCGAATCCGTTGCGCTTCACGATGGCCTCGGCCGCCTCCTGCGCCTTGGCCTCGGCCTTTGGGTCGGGCTTGTCGGCGGAGCCGCCGTCGATCCTGGCCAATTCGGGCTGGGCGGCGAGCACGCCGTCGATCTGGGCCTGCGTCAGGGCGACCGGCTTCGGCGCGTCCGCGGCCTTCTCCGCGGGGAAGGCCTTCTCGGGAGCCTTGGGCCCGGCGGCGTCCGCCTTCTGCCCGAGCGCGGGGGCGCTCACGAGGGAGGCGGCGGCCAAGCCCGCTCCGACGAGGGAGGCGGCCAGGAAGAGGCGCGCGGATGTCGTCATGGATCGTCTGCCTTCAGCTGTGTCGTCGCTCGTCCGGGGCCGAGGGCCGAGGGCGGGCCCGGTCGAGCCGTGGGAGAATGTCTGCGCGTCGCGGCGAAACCGTGATCGCCGAGGGGGCGGCCCAAGCTGCGCCCCGCCCATGCTGCGCCCCCGAAACGTCCCGAGCCGGAAACGGTTGCAGCGGGCCACGACACGGTCGCGTGCGTGCCTCGAACGGCTCGACGGCCCCGGAGCGGGGAACGGCAGGTGACGGGGCGTCCGGCGCGGAGCCGTGCCGCGGCAGGCCCCGCGCGGCGGCGCCGGGGCGAGCGCGTCCGCCCGACAGGGGGCGAGGCGAATCCTTGCGGGCCGTACCGGCCCGGCCGGCGGGGGCGACGGCCTGCGGGAGGACGGACCGTTCTTGCGACGCCGGCGGCGCGCCGAGGCGGGCCGCCGGCTTCGAGCGGGGCGCTACTATTCCGCCGCGATCGACGCGGGCTCCACGGGCGCCACGCGCGCCGCGCAGAACTTGAACTCGGGGATCTTGCCGAGCGGGTCGAGGGCCGGGTTGGTCAGGAGGTTGGCGGCGGCCTCGGCGTAGCAGAAGGGCATGAAGATCATGCCCGCCGGCACGTCGCGGTCGGAGCGGACCTTCAGCTCGACGGCGCCGCGGCGCGTCTCCAGCCGCATCGCGCCGCCCGGACGCAGACCCAGGCGGTAGAGCTCCTTCGGCGCCATGAACGCCACCGCCTCGGGCTCCAGCGCGTCGAGCACGCCCGCGCGCCGGGTCATCGAGCCGGTGTGCCAATGCTCCAGCACGCGGCCCGTCGAGAGCACCATCGGGAACTCGGCGTCCGGCACCTCGTCCGGCGGCACGATCGCCGCCGGGACGATCTTTGCGCGCCCGCTCTCGGTGGGGAAGCCGGCGTAGAAGATGATCTCGTTGCCGGGCTGGTCCGGGGCATCGACCGGATAGGTCACCGCCCCCTCGCGCTCCAGGCGCTCCCAGGTGATGTTGTTGAGCGACGGCATCACCTGCGCCATCTCGGCGAAGATGTCGGCCGGGCCGGTATAGGTCCAGTCGAGGCCGAGCCGCTTGGCCAGTTCCTGGATGATCCACCAATCCTGGCGCGCGTCGCCGGGGGGGGCGACCACCGGCTGGGCGATCTGCACGCGTCGATCCGTGTTGGTGAAGGTACCGGCCTTCTCGGCAAAGGCCGAGGCCGGCAGCACCACGTCGGCGTGGAAGGCGGTCTCGGTCAGGAACAGGTCCTGCACCACGAGGTGGTCGAGCATCGCCAAAGCGTGGCGGGCGTGGTTGAGGTCGGGGTCGGACATCGCCGGGTTCTCGCCCTCGACGAACATGCCCTTGATCTCGCCCGCGTGGATCGCGCGCATGATCTCGACGACGGTGAGGCCCTTCTGCGGGTCCAGGGACTGGCCCCAGAATTCCTCGAACAGCTCGCGCACGGCCGACTTCTCGACCGACTGATAGTCCGGATAGACCATCGGGATCAGGCCGGCGTCGGAGGCGCCCTGGACGTTGTTCTGGCCGCGCAAGGGGTGCAGGCCGGTGCCCGGCCTGCCGATCTGGCCGGTGATCAGGGCGAGCGCGATCAGGCAGCGCGAGTTGTCGGTGCCGTGGACGTGCTGGCTGACGCCCATGCCCCAGAAGATGAGCGAGGACTTGGCCCGGGCGTAGAGGCGCGCGACCTCGCGCAGGGTCTCGGCGTCGATGCCGCAGACCGGCGCCATCTTCTCCGGCGTGAAGTCGACGATCTTCTCCCTCAGCGCCTCGAAGTTCTCGGTGTAGCCGGCGATGTACTGCTCGTCGTAGAGACCTTCCTCGACGATGACGTTCAGCATCGCGTTGAGCATCGCCACGTCCGAGCCGGGGCGGAAGGCGAGGTGCCGGTAGGCGTGGCGCGACAGCGTCTGGCGCCGCGGGTCCATGATGATCAGCTTGGCGCCGTGCTGCTTCACCGCGTTCTTGAGGAAGGTCGCGGCGACCGGGTGGTTCACGGTCGGGTTGGCGCCGATCACGACGATCACCTCGGCGTCGAGGGCCGCCGAGAACGGCGCGGTGACGGCGCCGGAATTCAGGCCCTCCATGAGGGCGGCGACCGACGAGGCGTGGCACAGCCGCGTGCAATGGTCGACGTTGTTGGTGCCGAAGCCGAGGCGCACGAGCTTCTGGAAGAGGTAGGCCTCCTCGTTCGAGCCCTTGGCCGAGCCGAAGCCCGCGAGCGCCTTGCGCCCGTTGGTGTCGCGGATGCGCTTGAGGCCGCCGGCGGCGCGGTCGAGCGCCTCCTCCCAGGTCGCCTCGCGGAAGTGGGTCCAGGGATTGGCCGGATCGATCTGATCGTTGGCGTCCTTGGGCACGTTGTCCAGGCGGATCAGCGGCGCCGTCAGGCGGTGGGGGTGGTGCACGTAGTCGAAGCCGAACCGGCCCTTGACGCAGAGCCGGTTCTGGTTGGCCGGGCCGTTCACGCCCTCGGCGTAGACGATCTTCTCGTCCTTGACCTTGTAGGAGATCTGGCAGCCGACGCCGCAATAGGGGCAGAGCGACTTCACCTCGCGGTCGGGGTAGACGGTGCGGGTCTGGTTCGCGTCGAGATAGGCCGAGGGCATCAGGGCGCCGGTCGGGCAGGCCTGGACGCACTCGCCGCAGGCGACGCAGGTCGAGGCGCCCATGGGATCGTCGAAGTCGAACACGACCTTGGCGTCGGCCGAGCGGTAGGCCATGCCGATCACGTCGTTGACCTGGACCTCGCGGCAGGCGCGGACGCAGAGGTTGCACTGGATGCAGGCGTCGAGGTTGACGCTCATCGCCGGGTGGCTGACGTCGCTCGTCCAGCGCTCGGAGGCCGGGAAGCGGCTCTCGGACACGTCGAGAACGTCGGCCTGGACCCAGAAATGCGACGACGGGTCGTGCGAGGTCGCGCGCTCGGGCTGGTCGGCGACCAGCAGTTCCAGCACCATCGCGCGGGCCTTGGTGGCGCGCTCGGTGGCCGACTTCACCTTCATGCCGATGGCGGGCGTGCGCTTGCACGAGGCGGCGAGCACGCGCTCACCCTCGATCTCGACCATGCAGGCGCGGCAATTGCCGTCCGGGCGGTAGCCGGGCTCGGGCTTGTGGCAGAGATGCGGGATATGCGTGCCGAGCCGCTTGGCGACGGCCCAGATCGTCTCGCCGGGCCGCGCCTCGACCTGCTGTCCGTCCAGCTCGAACGCGATGGTCGCGGGCGCGGTCGGGCGGTCCTTGATGCCGTAGGTGCCCGTGGGCTCCGGCGCGGCCTGGCCGCCGGCCTTGGCGCCCTGCGAATAGGCGCCGCCGGTGGCGGCTTGCGCGCCGTTTGCCGGGCCGCCGGCATCCTGCCGGCCGTTGGCGCGGATCTCGGGCCGCCCGGTCTTGTCGCCGCGCGGTTCGGGGCCGTTGCTCATGCGTCCGCTCCAGGCTCTGGCTTCTTGAGGTGAGTCAGTGTCGGTGTGGGCGTCGGATCGGGCGTCACTCGGCCGCCACGGCCCGCGGCTCCGGGAAGAGATCCGGAAAATACTTGATCACGGAGCTGACGGGGTTCGAGGCCGCCTGACCGAGACCGCAGATCGAGGCGTCGCGCATGCACTGCGCCAGCTCGCCGAGAAGCTCGGTATCCCAGATGCCGTTCTCCATCAGCATCCGGGCCTTCTGGGTGCCCGAGCGGCAGGGCGTGCACTGGCCGCAGGATTCGTCCTCGAAGAACTTCATGAGGTTCAACGCGGCACCGCGCACATCGTCCCGGTCGGACAGGATCACGACCGCGGCCGAGCCGATGAAGCAGCCGTATTTCTCCAGCGTGCCGAAATCGAGCGGGATGTCGTTCATGGAAGCCGGCAGGATGCCGCCCGAGGCGCCGCCCGGCAGGTAGGCCGCGAAGCTGTGGCCCTCCGACATGCCGCCGCAATACTCGTCGATCAGTTCCTGGATCGAGAGGCCCGCGGGCGCCAGCTTGACGCCCGGCTCCTTCACCCGGCCCGAGACCGAGTAGGAGCGCAGGCCCACGCGGCCGTTGCGGCCGTGGCTCTTCCACCACTCGGCGCCGCGCTCGATCAGGTCGCGCACCCAGAACAGGGTCTCGACGTTGTTGATCAGCGTCGGGCGGTTGAACAGGCCGACCTGGAACGGGAAGGGCGGCTTGTGCCGCGGCAGGCCGCGCTTGCCCTCCAGCGACTCGATCAGCGAGGATTCCTCGCCACAGATATAGGCGCCCGCGCCCCGGCGCAGATGGATGCGGGTGCCGCCTTCCGGGAGCTTGGCGATCTCGCGGGTCAGGATCTCGCGGGAGATCGGGTACTCGTCGCGCAGGTAGATGTAGACCTCCGCGGCCTCGACCACGTGGGCGCCGATCAGCATGCCCTCGAGGAAGCGGTGCGGGTCGGTGTTGAGGTAGAGCTGGTCCTTGAAGGTGCCGGGCTCGCCCTCGTCGCCGTTGACCGCCATCAGCCGCGGACCCGGCTCGCCGCGCACGGAGCGCCACTTGCGCCCCGTCGGGAAGCCGGCGCCGCCCAAGCCTCGCAGGCCGCCGTCGTCGAGCACCTTCAGCACGTCGTCGACCGGCATTTCGCCCGAGCGAAGCCGCTCCAGCAGGGCGTAGCCGCCGCCGGCCCGGTAGGCGTCGTAATCGATGTAGTCGGGGATGTGGGCGTGGGTATCCTCGGCCTCGACCGCGGCACGGACGGAGGCGAGGTCAGCCTTGTGCAGGAAGTTGTGGCCGACCTCGACCGCGGGCGCGTGGTCGCACAGGCCGACGCAGGGGGCGCGCACGACGCGCACCGTGTCGGAGGCGAGTTCGCGCTGCAGCGTCTCGATCAGTTCGTCGGCGCCGAACATCGCGCAGGTGATGCTGTCGCAGACCCGAACGGTCAGGCGCGGGATGTCGGCCTCGCCCTCCTTCACCACGTCGAAATGCGCGTAGAAGGTCGCGGTCTCGAACACCTCGGCGAAGGCGAGACTCATCTCGTCGGCGAGCGCGGCGAGATGGTCGGCGCCGATCTGGCCGTAGGTGTCCTGGATCAGGTGCAGGTGCTCGATCAGCAGGTCGCGCTGGCGCGAGCGGGCGCCGAGCAATTCCTCGATCTCGACCTTGGCCTGCGGATCGACCTGACGGCCCTTCGGCACGGCGCGGGCGACGTTGCGGCCACGGCCCGGATGCGCGAAGCGCCGGACAGTCCCCGTATCCTCACTCATGGCGCGACCTGTGTTCCAGCTTCGGAGATGCGAACGGACGGGAGGGTGCCGAAAGGCGGTCGAAGGGCGCTACTGGCCGCCGAAGGCACGCAGCGGCTGCCCGGCCTCGGAGCGCGACCGCATCGCGACCGTCCCCGACGCCTCGTCGAGCGAGGCGACCCGGGGACCGACGACGGCGTCGAGATCCGTCTCGAACGCGTCGAGGGCGGCGTTCAGCCGCTCCAGGCTATCGGCGCCCGCACCGGACTCGACGGCCCACTCGAGCGTCTCGCGAACCTTTGCGAGCAGCTCCTGCGTGAGCGGCGGCTTGGCTTGCGCGGCGTAGGCATCCGTGACGGCGGCCGCGAGACGGCGGGCATCCGTGGTCATGCCTGTCCGGTGTCCGCGATGGGAAAGCTACGCATGCCGACCTCGTATACCCCTGACCAACCGCGACCGTCGAAGAGCGATATAATGCAGGTCATATGTCGAATTATCATTATCTCAAACTGCGCGTAGGACATACCCCATCAGCGTGCCGCGATGCCTTGGGCCCGCCCGGCCGCACGTGGTCGATGCCGCCCGGCGCGCCCGGGCGTCGTGCGCCTCGCCTCCCTTCGCGCGCGATCCCGGCCATCGGCGCGCGTTCGTGCGGAGCGCCGCGGTCGATGGCCGCGCGGCCTCGCTTTCGCCCGCGGCGGGGACGATCTTCGCACGCGTCCGGAGGAGAGGTTCATGAGACGCGTGGTGCCGGCCGGCGACGATCCCGACGCATCGTCCTGCGCCCGCATGAGGGCGCAGCCCGCGTTCGCGGCACGCCTCGAACCCGGCCGACGGTCGGGAGCGATGCACTTTATTACGCGCGACGCCTCGCGGGGACCGGCGGCCCCGAGCCGCAACGGCGCGGGCCGATGAGCCGGCCGCCCTTTCCGGCGGGGGGCGCCGCCTGCGCCGCCCGGCTCGTTCTCGCGGCGAGTTCGGGCGCCGGCCGGGCCGAGCCGGCGCCGCCCGGCGCCGCGTCCTGCCGCGCCTGCCATGGCCCCGAGACGGACGGCGCCTTCGCCGATCTCGGATCGCTGTCGGCGCGGGCGATCGAGGAGGCGCTGGCGGCCTACCGCTCCGGCGCGCGGGCCGGCACGGTGATGCCGCGCATCGCCAGGGGATTTTCCGCAGACGAGGCCCGCGCCCTCGCGCGCGCGCTCGGCCGAGATCCCGAACCGGAGGAGGCGGCCCGGTGAGCGCGGGCCCCACCCGGCGCGGGCTCCTCGCCGGCCTGACGGCCGCCTCGCTGTCCACGCGAGCCCTGGCCGCACCGGCCCTGGCCCGTGCCGCGCCCCGGGTGATCGTCGTCGGCGGCGGCTTCGGCGGCACCGCGGCCGCCCGCGCCCTGGTCCGGAGCGGGATCGCCGCGACGCTGATCGAACCCTCGACGCTCTACGCCACCTGCCCGTCGAGCAACGCGGTCATCGCCGGGCTCATGCCGATGTCGGCGATCACCTTCGGCTACGACGGCGTGCGGCGGGCGGGCGTGACGGTCGTCCACGACACGGTGACCGCCATCGATGCGGACGCGCGCCGGATCGGGCTCGCGGGCGGCCAAAGCCTCGCCTACGACCGGCTCGTCGTCTCCGCCGGCATCGGCCTGCGGTTCGACGCGATCCCGGGCTACGACGCGGCGGCGAGCGCCACGATCCCCCATGCCTGGAAGGCGGGCGCGCAGACCGCCCTGCTGGCCCGCCAGATCGCGGCGATGGAGGACGGCGGCCTCGTCGTGCTAACGGTGCCGGCTCTGCCCTATCGCTGCCCGCCCGGCCCCTACGAGCGGGCCGGCCTGATCGCGCATGTCCTGAAGACGAGGAAGCCGCGCTCGAAGGTGATCGTCCTCGACGCCAAGGACAGCTTCTCCAAGCAGCCCCTGTTCCAGGCCGCCTGGACCGCGCTCTATCCCGACCACATCGAGTGGGTGCCGCTCGGGAAGGGCGGCCGGCTGGACTCGGTCGATGCCGCCGCCCGGACGCTGAGGGCGGAGGCCGGGCTGTTCCGGCCCGCGGTGATCAACGTCGTCCCGCCCCAGACGGCACCGCGGCTCTGCATCGAGGCCGGGCTGGCCAACGCCGGCGACTGGTGTCCGGTCGATCCGATCACCTTCGAATCCGCCCTTCGGCCGGGAATCCACGTCATCGGCGACGCCGCGGCGGCCGGGGCGATGCCGAAATCGGCCTTCTCGGCCTTCGCGCAGGCCCAGGTCTGCGCCGGGGCGGTGGCGGACCTGCTGGCCGGCCGCGCCCCGCCCGAGCCGAAGCTGATCAACGTCTGCTACAGCCTCGCCGCGCCGGATTACGGCTTCTCCATCGCCGGGGTCTACCGGCCCGAATGGGACCGGCTCGTGACCGTCCCGGGCTCGGACGGTCTCAGCCCGGAGGACGCGAGCCCGGCGCTCCGGGCACGGGAGGCGGACCTGGGACGGGCGTGGTTCGCCGGCATGACGCGGCAATTGTTCGGCTGAGGCCGCGATCCCGTTCGCAGGACGGCCGTGTCGCGCTGCGGCACGAGGCGCCGTCGTCCGGACGGATCCGCGGACGGGGCGTCGTGGCCTCGCCGAGGTCGAATCCGAACCGCCGATCGGATCGTCGCGATTTTTGAGACGCACGGCCATTTGGGATTGGTGCGAAATCTGCTTTTGATGCCGCCGCGCATGCAGAGGGGGCCAGTGTGAAGGCAACGTTTTCCGATATCGCGGCCTGTTTCAGGATCCTGCTCGGCCGCGAGCCATCGACCGAGGAAATCCTCGTGCACACCAAAGCTCATATCGGCAACGATCTGGCCGACGTGCTCAAGAGCTACCTCGAATCCGACGAGTTTCGAAACCGGAAGATCGTGCAGATCGTCAAGCCGGAGCCGAACAAGGTGAGGGTTCTGAGCCGCTGACGATTCGGCATCGCGGCGCGCTTCCGGAACGCGGGCGCTCGACGCCAGCGGCGACGGGATCCGGCGGGAGGATCGTGCGCGCCCCGTAGGCGGTCATCGCCCGATCGCCTCGCACCGCCGCCTGCCTCCGAAGCATCGGCTTTTTTCCGAAAGCCGGCTGCCGTCGCTCGGGCCGATGCTTTAGACCGGCCCCGGCGACATCACGGGGAAGCCCAATGCAGGCCTACACCACCCTCGCGGCGACCTTCGCTCGTCTCGGCGCGCTCGACGATGCCGGCGGCATCCTCGGCTGGGACACCCAGACCCAGATGCCGGACGGCGCCGCCGACACCCGGGCCGAACAGATGGCGGTGCTCAAGGTGCTCTCCCACGAGATCCTGACCGATCCGCGCACCCTCGAACGGCTCGACGCCGCGGAGGGCGATGCGGAAAACCTCGGCGGGTGGGAGCGGGCGAACCTGCGCGAGATGCGCCGGGCCTATGTCCATGCGGCCGCCGTGCCGGGCGACCTCGTCGCCGCGGCCTCGAAGGCCGCGACCCGCTGCGAGATGGTCTGGCGCGAGGCCCGCGCCGAGTCCGATTTCGCCAAGCTGCGCCCGCATCTGACGGAGGTGCTGCGGCTCCAGCGGCTCGTCGGCGAGGCCAAGGGCGCGGTACTCGCGCTCTCGCCCTACGACGCCCTGCTCGACGGCTACGATCCGGGCATGCGCCGGGCCCGCATCGATCCGCTGTTCGCGGAGTTGCGCGCCGTCCTGCCCGATCTGGTCGTCGAGGTGCGCGAGCGGCAGGCCGCCGAGGCCTCGCCCCTGAAGCTGCCCGGCCCCTTTCCCGTCGCGACCCAGCGAGAACTCGGCCTCGCGCTGATGCGGGCCGCCGGCTTCGACTTCTCGCGCGGGCGGCTCGACGTCAGCCTGCACCCGTTCTGCGGCGGGGCGACCGACGACGTGCGCATCACCACCCGCTACGACGAGGCGAGCGCGACCGGCGCCCTGATGGGCGTGCTGCACGAGACCGGCCACGCCCTCTACGAGCAGGGCCGCCCGGCCGCGTGGCGCCACCAGCCGGTCGGGCTCGCCCGCGGCATGAGCCTGCACGAGAGCCAGTCGCTGCTGATCGAGATGCAGGCCTGCCGCGGTCCGGAATTTTGCGCGTATCTCGCGCCCGTCCTGCGCGAGGCCTTCGGCGGGCAAGGCCCGGCCTGGACCTCCGAGAACCTGCACCGGCTCTACACGCGGGTCGAGCCCGGCTTCATCCGGGTCGATGCCGACGAGGTGACCTATCCGGCCCATGTCCTGCTGCGCTACCGCCTGGAGACCGCGATGATCGCGGGCGACCTCGCGGTGGCCGACCTGCCGGGCGCCTTCGACGCCGGGATGAAGGAGCTTCTGGGCCTCGCCGTGCCGAGCGACCGCCTCGGCTGCCTGCAGGACATCCACTGGCCCGGCGGCAGCTTCGGCTACTTCCCGACCTACACGCTCGGCGCGCTCGCCGCCGCCCAGCTCTTCGCCGCCGCCTGCGCCGCGGTGCCGGACATCCGGCCCGGCCTCGCGCGCGGCGATTTTTCACCGTTGCTCGGCTGGCTGCGCGAGCACGTCCACGCCCGCGCCAGCCTGATGGAGACCGACGACCTGCTGATCGCCGCCACCGGCCGCCCGCTCGGGACGGTCGATTTCCTGGCGCACCTGCGGCGGCGGTATCTCGGGGAAGCGTGAGGGCGCATCCCGACCGGGCGTCAGGCCGCCCGCACCTCCGACAGGAATCGCGTCACCTCGGCATTGAGATGCTCCGACTGGCGCGACAGCTCGGCGGCGGAGGCGAGTACCTGCGCCGCGGCCGCGCCGGTCTCCTCGGAGGCCTGGGCGACGCCCGCGACGTTGCTCGTCACCTCGCCGGCCCCGGCCGCGGCCTGGCTCACGTTGCGCACGATCTCCTGGGTCGCCGCGCCCTGCTCCTCGACCGCGGCGGCGATGGTCGTCGTCACCGCGTTGATCTCGCGGATGCGCCCCGTGATGCCGCCGATCGCGGTGACGGCCTGACCCGTCGCCCCCTGGATGCGGGCGATCTGCCCCGCGATCTCGTCGGTCGCCCGCGCGGTCTGCGAGGCGAGTTCCTTCACCTCCGCCGCGACCACGGCGAAGCCGCGCCCCGCCTCGCCGGCCCGTGCCGCCTCGATGGTGGCGTTGAGCGCGAGCAGGTTGGTCTGCGCCGCGATCGAGGAGATCAGGCTGATCACGTCGCCGATCCGGGCGGCCGCCTGGCTGAGTTCGTTCACCAGCACCGCGCTCTGGTCCGCCTCGCCGACGGCGACCTGCGCGATGTCCGCCGAGCTGCCGACCTGCCGCCCGATCTCGTGGACCGAGGCGCCGAGTTCCTCCGCCGCTGCCGCGACCGTGCCGACGTTGGAGGCGGCCTCCTCCGCGGCGGCCGCGACCGCCGTCGATTGCGCGGCGGTCTCGGTGGCGGTCGCCGTCATCGACGAGGCGGTGGCCTGCAACTCGGTGGCCGAGGCCGAGACCATGCCGACCACGCTGCCGATGGTCCGCTCGAAGCCGTCGGCGAGTTCGATCATGGTGCGGCGGCGCTCCTGGGCGGCGGCCGCGTCGGCGATCCGCTTCATCTCGGCCTGCTCGGCGGCCTTTTGCGCCACCATCGCCTTGATGCCCTCGACCGCGCGGCCGACCGCGCCGATCTCGTCGCCGCGGCGCGCCTCGGCGATGTCGGTGTCGATCGCGCCCTGCGCCATGCGCTGAAGCACGGCGACCAGCCGGCCCATCGGCCGTGTCACGCCCGCCACGACGATCAGCCCGAGCAGGCCGAAGGCGAGGACGAGGCCGAGGGCCGCGACCGCCGTCATCGTCGCGGAGGCCGACGCGGCGAGCGCCGTCGCCGCGTCGCGGGCGCGGTCGAGATCGTGCAGGTTGGCCTCGATCCGGCCTTCGATCGCTTGGTTCAGCTTCATCCGGGCCGGTCGGACCTCGTCGTAGGAGACGTGGGTCGCCTCCTCGCGCCGATGACGCAAACCGAGCGCGACCGAGCGCTCGGCAGCAGCGAACACGGCGGCGAGCTGCTCCCGGATGCCGACCAGCACCGCCCGCCGCTCCGGCGAGTCGGCCAGCTCGACGAGGTGATCCATCGCGGTCTCGGCCTTGCGACGGGAGGTCCGGAAGCGCTCGTGCTGGACCGCCATCACCGCCTCGTCGGTCTCGATGATGATGTTCTTCTCGGCGATGACCGCCTCGTCCGTGGCGGCGGCCACCTGAAGCGCGCCGACAGCCCGGGCGCCGCGCACGTCCACGACCTCCCGCGCGACGTCGGCGAGCGTCGCGATGTTGCCGCGCGCCATGACGACGATGCCGATGGCGACGAGCGCGGCAAGCGCCGCCGGAATGGCCAGTTTTCCGAGCAGGCGGAGATCGAGGAACCAGCTCATGATCGGCCATCGAGGGGCGTTGCAGCGATCCGCGCGGCGCCCTGAACCGGGGCGGATCACGGATAAGTGATCAATTGGAGTTAACAGCACGTGATCGTTTTCGACGCCGCATCGTAGAGCGTCGGATCCATCAGGCATTTGCGATGGCAACCCGCTCGCCTCGCGCGATAAAAACAACAAATGTTGTGTGAGCTTGAAAACATCATTTGCGAATATGCAGCGCCGATACGAGCGGGAGGCGAGAGATGTGGACGGAATTGGACGCATCTGCTCGGACGTCGTCGGCTCGGGACGCATCCATGCTCGATCCCGAGGTCTATCGCCGGCTCCTGACCGAAGCCGAGGCGACGAGCGCGCCCCTGCACGCGGCGATCGCCCGCATCGGCCCGGTCGCGATCGAACCGCCGGTCCATGCCGGGGTGGCCGAACGGCTCTTCGTCGAGATCGTCAACCAGCAGCTCTCGACCAAGGCGGCCTTCGCGATCTGGTCGCGGATCGAGGCCGCCGCGCAGGCGCAGGGGGGAGCACCCCGCGACCTGTTCGTGCCGGGCACCGAGGCGGTTCTGCGCGGATGCGGCGTATCGGCCAACAAGGTGCGGGCGCTCCATGCCGTGCGCGAGGCCGAGGCACGGGGCCTGCTCGGGGCCGATCTCGGCCTGTTGCCGCATGGGGAGCGCGCGGCCGTGCTGTGCGGCATCCGCGGCGTCGGGCCCTGGACCGCCGACATGGTCGGCATCTTCCACTTCCTCGATCCCGACATCTGGCCCGCGGGCGACGTGGCGGCGGTGGGCGTGCTGCGCCGGCTCACGGAGCGGAACGACACCACGGCGGTCGCCGCCCGCTTCGCGCCCTACCGCTCGATCCTCGCGCGATACCTCTGGCGTGCCCGCGACGCCGCCGCCCCGGCCATCGAGGCGGCCTGAGACCAATCGGCGATGATCATGACTCATCGCCGATTGCCCGCGCGACTGCGCGGCGGCGGCCGTCCGCCGGACGCACGGAACAGGACCATCGGTCATGGTCCGTGCAACTTGGTATGAGCCGTCTCACGCGTGCTCGAAAAACGGCCGGAAATTCTCCAGCCAGCCGCGCAGCCACGCCTCGAACCCGCGCTGCGCGCCCTCGGCGTCCTGCCCGTGGCCCCAGGCGGCTTCCGCGAGCGGGCTCCACCACGTCCACAGCCGGTTCGAGCCGTCGTACTCGACGATCCCGACCTCGACCGTGCCGACATGGCCGGTGAAGCGCTGCATCGGCACGCCCGCCGAGCGGGCCTGGGACCAGACGATGGGAGAAGAGGCCATGCTCCCACAATGCGGCCGGCGCGTTTCCGTTCGCATTGCGTCGATTGCAAGGGGACCGTGTCCCGCCCGCGCTTGACGACGGCGAACGAGTCGGGCATCGGCGCGTTATCCGTGCAGTGTGCCGTGAGACCATCCTCGGAATCCACTGCCCGGTTCCACAGGAACGACCGAACCCCATGCCCGACGACAGTAGTCGATCGACCACGCCGCCTCTGGCCGCCCGCGTGATCCGCGCCTGATCGTCCCGATCTGGCTCGCCCCGCGACCGGCCTTTGGCGGCTGGTCCGACCGGAGGTGAGCCATGACTGACTCCACCGTAACCACCCGGCGTGCCCGCACCCGCGCGGCCCGCCACAAGCGCAGCCGCCCGGCGGGTCTCGTCGTGGCGCTGATGATGGCGCTCGTCTTCGTGCCCGTGCTGGCGCTCCACGCCGTCGCCCTCTCCGGGGCGGTGCAGGACACCGCACGCCCGGCCGAAGTCGCGAACGCCGCTACCCCAAAGCCTCAGGCAGTCAAGAAGGTGCCGGGTTAGGCATCGGCCCGAAAGGCGGGTGCCGGCTTATCGGAAAAATCCGATGCGGCACGAAGACTCAGAGAGTCGTCCGGGATTCGGGAGCCGGGACGATTCTCCGAAGCGCATTCCGACGCGGCGGAAACCGGTTCGTCGTGCGAATGCGCGGCAGAACAGGGAGCAAGAGCCGCCGGCCCGATGCGATCGGGTCGGATATGGCTCGACGATCCGGCCGGCGGCGGGGAACGGCTGCCGGCCTCCCACCAACGCCGTTCCGGGGCGCGGGAGGGTGGGCTGCACGCCTCCGGCGCGCCCTTCGGGTCCGGATTCCGCTCCGCGGCCCCGGAAGGACGGTGCCTCTCCCCTCAGCGTGCTTCGGCATGGCGCCCGAAGGCGCTGCGTTCGCCCTCGCTGTGTCTTCGGCGCAGTAGGAAGATCGGCCCCCCTCACCTATATCGGCTGCTCCCCCTTCCTCGGGCGCGCGAGCGACCATGCAGCCGGTCACGATCTACACCACGGCCTGGTGCCCCTATTGCTCGGCGGCCAAGAGCCTGCTGCGCGACAAGGGCGTGGCCTTCACCGAGATCGACGTCGAGAAGACGGCGGGCGCGCGGACCGCGATGGTCCAGCGGGCCGGCGGGCGCACCAGCGTGCCGCAGATCTTCGTCGGCGAGCGCCATGTCGGCGGCTGCGACGATCTCTACGCCCTCGACCGCGCGGGCGGGCTCGACCCGCTGCTGGCCGCATGAGCGCCACGATGAGCGACGCGTCGAAGTTCGTCGCCGCCTGCGTGCAGATGCGCGGCGGGCGCGATCCGGCCGCCAACCGTGAGGCCGCGGTGACGGCCGTGCGCGAGGCGGCCGCGGCGGGCGCCGCCTACGTCCAGACGCCCGAGACCACCTCGCTGATCGAGCGCGACCGCGACGCCCTGTTCGCCCATGTCGGCCCGCAGGATTCCGACGCCACGCTCGCCACCTTGCGCGAGGTCGCGCGGGCGGACAGAATCGTCCTGCAGATCGGCTCGCTGGCGATCCGCGAGGGCGAGAAGATCGCCAACCGGGCCTTCCTGATCGGCACGGACGGCGAGATCCGCGCGTCGTACGACAAGCTGCACCTCTACGACGTCGATCTGCCCAACGGCGAGAGCTGGCGCGAATCGGCGACCTATTCGGGCGGGGCCTGCGCGGTGGTGGCCGAAACGCCGCTCGCGGCCTTCGGCATCACCATCTGCTACGATCTGCGCTTTCCCGCGCTCTACCGGGCGCTGGCCGAGGCCGGGGCCACGGTGCTGACGGCGCCCGCCTGCTTCACCCGCCAGACCGGCGAGGCGCACTGGCACATCCTGCAGCGGGCTCGCGCCATCGAGACCGGCTCGTTCATGATCTCGGCGGCGCAGGGCGGGCGGCACGAGGACGGGCGCGAGACTTTCGGGCACTCGCTCATCGTCGATCCCTGGGGCCGCATCCTCGCCGAGGCCGAGGGCGACGCGCCGGGCATCATCCTCGCCGAGATCGACCTCGCCCGCGTCGCGGACGCCCGCGCCCGCATCCCCACCCTGTCCCACGCCCGCCCCTTCGACGTGCGCCGGGTCTGATTTCTTTGTCACGTCTCGCCCGCGGACCCGGCCTTCCGCGCCGGGGCCCGAGGCTCCTGTCACCATGATCCGCTTCACCCTCGTCTGCGATTCCGGCCACGGCTTCGAGAGCTGGTTCCCCTCGGGCTCGGCCTACGACGAGCAGACGGCCCGCGGGTTCGTGACCTGCCCGGTCTGCGACTCGGCGAAGATCACCAAGGCACCGATGGCTCCGGCCGTGGCCCGCACCGACCGGGAGCGCCGTCCCGCCGCCGAGCCGCCCGCCTCGGCCGGCCTTCCCGCGGTCCCAGGCCCTCCGCCCACCGCTCCCGTGCCGATGATCGCCGAGCCGGAGCGACGGCTGCGCGCCCTGCTCAAGGCGGTGCGCGAGCACGTGGTCTCGACCGCCGAGCATGTCGGCGACCGCTTCGCCGAGGAGGCGCGGGCGATCCATTACGGCGACGCGGACAGCCGCCCGATCTACGGCGAAGCAACGGCGCACGAGGCGCGGGAGCTGGCGGAGGAGGGCATCGAGGTCATGCCCCTGCCGCCGGCCCCGGACGACCGGCACTGATTCGTCTTTTGACCGTCGCCGGCCGATCGGCGCGACGCTCCGCTACCGCATCCCCCGCTCGCGCCGCAGCCGCACGATCGCCCGGTCGAGCGCGCCGAGAAATGCCGAGCGGTCGCTCTTCGAGAACGGCTTCGGTCCTCCGGTGACGGCGCCGGCCTCGCGCAATTCCTGCATCAGGTTGCGGGTGGCCAGCGCCATGCCGACGGACGCGTCGGTGAAGGCCTTTCCGGTGGGGCTCAGGGCCGTGGCGCCGGCCTTCACGCAGCGGCTCGCCAGCGGCACGTCCGCGGTGATGACGACGGCACCGGGGCTCGCCCGCTCGGCGATCCAATCGTCGGCGGCGTCGAACGTGTCGCCGACGACGACGCGCTCGATCCAGGGCTCGCGCGGCAGGTTGAGGAAGCTGTTCGAGACGACGTACACGTGGAGCCCGTAGCGGCCGGCGACGCGAAACACCTCGTCCTTGACCGGGCAGGCGTCGGCATCGACGTAGATGCGGATCGGGTCGGGTGCACTCATGTCAGGGGCACTCATGCCGCCCGCCGGGCCGAGAGGACGATGCGGGCCGCCGCGCGGCTCGGCTCCTCGTCGTTTGCCAGCCGCATCCTGCCGTCGATGCGGGCCAGCGCGTCGAGCTGGGCCCGGCGGGCGGGGCCGCCGGCCATCAGCGGGGCCAGGGTGTCGGCCAGCCGCTCCGGCGTGCAATCGGCCTGCACGAATTCCGGCATGGCGTTCTCGGACAGGATCAGGTTCGGGAGCACGATGGTCGGCACCTGGATCAGGCGGCGGGCGATGACTTCCTCGACCCGCGAGACCTTGTAGGCCACCACCATCGGCACGCCCGACAGCGCGAGTTCGAGGGTGACGGTGCCCGAGGCCGCCAGCGCCGCGCGGGCCCGGCGGAAGGTCGCGTACTTCGCGGCCTCACCGTGGACGATGCGCGGATGACGCTCCCAGGCGACCGCGAGGCGCTCGATCAGCGCCCTGTGACGGCTGACGGCCGGCAATTCGATCTCGAACGGGCCGACGCGCTTGGTCAGTTCCGAGAGCGCGCGGCCGAAGACCGGCATCAGCCGCTCGATCTCGGAGCGGCGCGAGCCCGGCAGCACCGCGAGCACCGGCGGGCGGCCCTCGCGGACCGCCTGCTCCTCGGGGGAGGGGCGCAACTCGGCAAGCCGCTCGATCAGCGGATGGCCGACGTAAGTGCAGGGCGGGCCGCCCAGGCGCCGATGCGCCTCCGGCTCGAAGGGGAGGAGGGCGAGCACGTGGTCGATGAACGGCACCATGCCCTTGGCCCGCCACGGCCGCCACGCCCAGACGCTCGGCGAGACGTAATCGACGATCGGCAGATCGGGCAGGCGCTTGCGCACGCGGGTCGCGACCGCGTGGGTGAAGCCGGGGCTGTCGATGATGACGAGCACGTCGGGACCGGCCGCGACCACGTCGTCCGCGGTCTCGCGGATGCGCCGCAGCAGCGTGCGGGCGCGGGCGAGAACCGGCAGGTAGCCCATCACCGCCACGTCATCGATGGGGAAGAGCGACGAAAAACCCTCCGCCGCCATGGCCTCGCCGCCGACGCCGCCGAGCGTCGGCGGCTGGGGCGAGAGGGCGCGCAGCGCCCGGATCAGCTTGGCGCCGAGCTGGTCGCCGGAATCCTCGCCCGCCACCAGCCAGATCTTTTGGTGCTGGCTCACGGCGCGACCTCCAGGCCGATCAGGAAGAGCCCGGCCGCGTCCGCTGCCGCCACGGTCTGCTCCGTATCGATCACCAGGGTGTAGCCGGCGCCGATGGCGATGCCGGCACAGCCCGCGGCCGCCGCGCGGTGGACCGTGCGCGGGCCGATCGCCGGCAGGTCGATGCGCAGGTCCTGACCGAGCTTGGGCAGCTTCACCAGCACCGTGCCCTTGGGGGCGTTGCCGTAGCCGAACGGCTTGCGGCCGAGCGCGCGGGCGCGGATCAGCATCCGGTCGGTGCCCTCCGGCCCCTCGACCGCGATCACGCGCTCGGCGGCGACCACCGCCGCCTGCCCGACATCGAACGGACTCAGCGCGCCGAGCATGGCGCGGCCGGTGGCGATCGAGAGCGTGGCCTCCTTGTCCGGCACGTGGCGGCCGAGGCGGCCGGGCCGCCCGAGCAGGTCGGGGGCGACCTCGTGCACGCCGAGCACCCGGTGGCCGTTCTCTTCGAGCAGCGCCAGCACGGCGCGCAGCAGCCGGTCGTCGCCGCCGGCCAGCCCCCGCAGAATGTCGCGGTTCTTCACGGCGTGGGCGGCGTTGAGGAGCGCCGCCGGGCTCGGGCGGGCGACGCCGCCCGCGGGCACCACGGCCTCGGGCGCCCAGTCCTTCAGGATGCGCAGCGTACCGGGGATGTCGAGGAGATCGACGGTCGCGTCGGCGCGAGCCCGCATCGCCCGCTCGGTGAAGCCGCGCACGGCCAGCACCCGGAACGGCCGGCCCGCCCGCTCCAGCGAGTCGGCCACGAGTTCGGGCAGGCGGCCCGCCCCGGCCACCAGCGCGAGCGGCCGGGCGGTTCCGCTCACCGCTAGATGGCCGCGGCGACGGGGCGCGGCGTGCAGATCGAGCGCTTGCCGCCCTCGCGGATGAAGGAGAGGATCTCGTGGATCGCCGGGTGGGTGTCGAACTCGGCGGCCACGTCCTCGACCCGCTCCATCAGCGTGCCCTCCTGCGCGAAGAGCAGGCGGTAGGCGCGGCGCAGCGCATGGATGTCCTCGCGGGAAAAGCCGCGGCGCTGCAGGCCGATGATGTTGAGGCCCGAGAGATAGGCGCGGTTGCCGAGCACCATGCCGTAGGGGATGCAGTCGTTCTCCAGTCCCGACAGGCCGCCGACGAAGGCATGGTCGCCGACGCGGGCGAACTGGATCACCGCCGCGCCCCCGCCCAGGATCGCGTAGTTGCCGACCGTGCAATGGCCGGCGAGCATGACGTTGTTGGAGAAGATCACGTGGTCGCCGACGCGGCAATCGTGCCCGACATGGCTGTTGGCCAGGAACGCGCAGTGGTTGCCCACGACCGTCTCCAGCCCGCCGCCCGCGGTGCCGGGGTTCATGGTCACGCCCTCGCGGATCAGGCAATCGGCGCCGACCGTGAGCGTCGAGGGCTCGCCGCGATATTTCAGGTCCTGCGGCGGATGGCCGATCGAGGCGAAGGGGTAGATTTTCGTACGGGCCCCGACCGTGGTCCGGCCGGCCACGACCACGTGGCTGATGAGTTCGCAGCCGTCGCCCAGCGTCACCTCGGGGCCGACATGGCAGAACGGGCCGATCCGCACGCCCTCGCCGAGGCGGGCGCCGTCCTCGATCACGCTGCTCTCGTGGATACCGTCGCGCAAGGGGCTCACTCCGTCACCAGCATGGCGCCGATCTCGGCCTCGGCGACGAGGGTGCCCTCGACGCGGGCCTCGCCGCGAAACCACCACATCGTCTTGCGCTGCTTCATCTTGGTCATGTGCAGCCGCACCTGATCGCCGGGGACGACGGGCTTGCGGAACTTGCACTTGTCGATGGTCATGAAGAAGACCTGCTTGGTCTTCAGCTCCGCCGCCCGGTCGCCGATGACGTGGCGGCAGCAGATCGCCCCTGCGGTCTGGGCCATGGCCTCGATCAGCAGCACGCCCGGAAACACCGGCATGCCGGGAAAGTGCCCGGTGAACTGCGGCTCGTTGGCGGTGACGTTCTTGATGCCGATGCAGCTCTCGTCGCGATCGATCTCGATGATCTTGTCGATCATCAGGAACGGGTAGCGGTGGGGCAGCAATTCCAGAACCTTCTGGATATCGGCCGATCCCAGCTCCCGCGGCTCTTCGCTCATCGGTCCCAACGCTCCCCGCTCGACGCATGCGGCGCGGCTTGTGCCGCCCCGTTCCGGTGACCCTGTCCGGTGGAATGCGGCCTCTTCGGCAGAAAATCGGGCGGATGCAAGACGTTTGGGCCGATTGGCCGGGCAATCGCTCGACGCTTTCGCTTCGGTTTCCGGCTTGCCGCCATCGCCGGCGCCCGCCCCGCGAACTCTCGCGGCGCGAGGCCGCCGACGCGGCTTCGCGCGACCGCGCCGGCCGTCTGCGCCGAGGGGGGTCGCTCTGCTGCCGCAACGTCTGCATTCGCGCGGAACGCTTTGCGCGCGTCGCCAGTTATCGCGGCCCGCACCAAGGCCTCGCGCGCTCATGGCCAAGCTCTCTTCAGTGCGGACCAAGAGAGACAGATGGCGAAAATCCTTCCACATCCGCCACGTTTTTTAGCGAACCGTTTCGATATCTGCTGCGTTTCAGTGCGTCTTTCGAAATATGGAGGTTACGCCGATGAGAACGGTTGCCATAGGTCTTGCCGCTCTGCTGATGAGCACTTCGGTCTACGCTCAAGGGGCGGCGGGTGGCGCGGAGCGCGGCGGCATGCAGTCCGGCGCGGAGCGCGGCGGTTCCTCGGGCGGCATGCAGTCCCGCGGCGGCGGCGACAGCATGGGCGGTGAGCGCGGCGGTGCTGGCATGAAGGCCGATCGGGGCGACACGAAGGGCGATATGGCCGGCCGCGGCGGCGACATGGACAAGGCCGAGGGCAAGGGCGCCAAGGCTGGCATGAACGCTGACACGAAGGGCGACATGGCCCGCGACGGCCGCGGCGAGCGGGGCATGGACGGCCGCGCCGGACGCGACCGCGACACCGCCGAGCGGGGCGACCGCGGTGACCGCAGCGAGCGGATGCGCGGCGACCGCAACGAGCGTTCGAGCTTCCGCGAAAGCGACCGGACCCGCGTCGGCAGCCGCACCGACATACGCTCGACCACGGTCGACGGCGGCTTCCGCCGCGAGGGTCGGTTCGTGTTCATCGGCGGCCAGCGCGTCGTCTACGGCTCGCCCGAGTACCGCCGCCTGATCGTCACCGAGCGCACCAGCTCCGGCCCGCGCCGCTACGTCACGATCCGCGGCCAGCGGGTGATCTACGGCTCGCCGGAATACCGCCGTCTGGTCGGCACCGGAGGCGAGAGCCGCCGCTACGTCACCATACGCGGCGAGCGCGTGATCTACGGTTCGCCGGAATACCGCCGCCTCGTCAGCGTCGGCGAGGGGCGCCGCATCGTGACGATCCGCGGCCAGCGCGTCGTCTACGGCTCGCCGGAGTACCGCCGCCTCTCCACCACGGTCTCGACCACCGAGCGCCGCGGCGGCGCGGTCGGCGTCGGCTTCAGCGAGAGCCGCTCCAGCCGCACGGATGTCCGCAACGCCAGTCGCACCGAGACCCGCGATTCGCAGCGCAACGAGATGCGCGGCGACCGGACCCGCGGCGAGCGCATGGGCGGCGACAAGGCCATGAACGACCGCGGCATGCGCGACGGCAAGGACAACAAGGGCACGGAGCGCGACGGCATGCGCAATGCCGGCATGCGCGGTGGCGAGGGCGGTGACACCGTCCGCAACGCCTCCGACAAGGGCGGCGCCGACCGCGGCTCGATGGGCGGCGGCAACATGCGCGGCGGCGAGGCCGGCGGCATGAAGGGCGGCGCCTCGGGCGGCATGGAGTCCGGCCGCGGCGGCGCCGGTGGCCGCGAGGGTATGGGCGGCCGGTAAGGCTCACCTTTGGAGCCGCGCACCTCGCGAAGGGGCGCGGCTTCGAAGCCCGGAGAATTCGGCTCTCACCCGCTTCGGGTAGGGGCCGTTTTCGTTTTTCCGAACCTGCGCTTCCATTTCCGCTTCACGCCGTCATTGCGAGGCGGAGCCGAAGCAATCCAGAGCGCGACCTCTCAAGGGAAGGCGAGACCGCGCCGACGAAACGGCTCCGTGAGCGCCTCTTTCGGATAATGCGAAGGGCTGGATTGCTTCGGCTCCACCTCGCAATGACGGGGAGGGTGGTCGAAGCCTATGTGAAAAAAATCAGGTCTTCAGCACCGGCTCGGCCACCTCGCCCGCGCCGCGCTCGGCGAGGTAATGCGGCTGGAACAGGCACATCCTAACCGCATCCCGATAGCGGCCATTCACAAAAAACTCGTCCCGGAGGATGCCCTCGGGGCGGAAGCCGCAACTTTCGTAGATGCCGGCGGCGCGCTTGTTGTCCTTGTCCACGTGCAGGTACAGCTTGTGGATGTTGAGCACCTTGAACGCGTAGTCGATGGCGATGCGGGTGGCGCGCTTGGCGTAGCCCTTCCCCTGATGGTCGGGGTGGATCGCGATCTGGAATTCGCAGCGGCGGTGCAGGTGGTTGATCTCCACCAGCTCGACCATGCCGGCGGGCTCTCCACGCTCGGTGGCGATGATGAAACGACGCTCGGTCTGGTTGTGGATGTTGCGCTCGTAGAGCTGCGCCAGCTCGGCGAAGGACTCGTAGGCCTCCTCGAACCAATAGCGCATGATGCTGTCGTTGTTGTTGAGCTGATGCACGAAGAGGAGGTCCTCGCGCTCCAGCGGTCTCAGCTTGATGGTCATGGCGGTCTCGGGCCGTGAGGCTGTGACGTTGCCCCATGGCCTACTCCCACGGCCGTCACGACGGAATGATGAAAGCCGGCTCTCAAACGCCGCGCAACGCGGCCTCCTCCACCGCCAGCGCCGCCGCCTCGGCCCCCGTCACCGCATCGAGCCCGCAGGGGAGGCGCAACGCCCGCGTCGGCTCGCCCGCGCGCATCACCAGCACCACCGTCTCGGCGCCGGGGCAGGCGGGATCGTGGCAGACGATCTCGTTGACCGAAAGCGCGTCGGCCTCGGTGAGCCCAAGCGCCGGGGCGATCAGTGCCTTGGCGCGCGCGGCGCTCTGCGCCAGCGCCGCCGAGCGGGCGCGCCAATCGCGGAGAGTGACGAAGCCCATCAGGCCGCCGCCCGGCGCCATGCCGGGAACGGGTCGGGCAGGTGGCGGAACGCCTCCGGCTCGAACCGCGCCGCCTCCGCGCCGACGAGGCAGGCATCGAGCGCGGCTTGAATCGCCGCCCGGTCCATGTCGCGGCCGATGAAGACGAGTTCCTGGCGCCGGTCGCCCCAATTGTCGCTCCAGACCGAATGCAGCCGCTCGCGGAACACCTCTTCCTCCGGCCAGCGGCGGCGCGGCACCGCCGCCCACCAGAAGCCCATGGCGCCGACATGCGCCACCGCGCCGGCCAGCGAGAACTCGCCGACCCAGTCGGGCCGGGTGGCGAGCCAGAAATGGCCCTTGGCCCGGATCAGCCCCGGCCAAGTCGCGTTCACGAAGGCCTGGAACTTTTGTGGGTCGAACGGCCGGCGCGCCCGGTAGACGAAGGACCCGATCCCGTATTCCTCGGTCTCCGGCACGTGCGTGTGGGCGCCGTAGAGTTCCTTGAACCAGAGCGGATGCTCCTGCGCCTTCTCCTCGTCGAACAGGCCGGTCTCGAGGATTTTTTCCGGAGGCACGCGCCCGTGCGAGGCCTCGACGATGCGGGCGTCGGCATTCAGCCCGCGCACCACCGAGCGGACGAGGTCGAGCTGTTCGGGGCTCACGTCGCCGGCCTTGTTGATCACCACCACGTCGGCGAACTCGATCTGCTCGACCAAGAGATCGACCAGGGTGCGGGTGTCCTCGGCACCCGCGGTCTCGCCGCGGTCCCTCAAAAATTCGTTGGAGCCGTAGTCCCGCAGGAGATTCACGGCATCGACCACGGTGACCATCGTGTCGAGCCGGGCGACGTCGGCGAGCGCATGGCCGGCCTCGTCGCGGAACGAGAAGGTCGAGGCGACGGGCAGCGGCTCGGCGATGCCGGTTCCCTCGATCAGCAGGTAGTCGAACCGGCGCTCAGTCGCGAGGCGGCGCACCTCGGCGAGCAGGTCGTCGCGCAGCGTGCAGCAGATGCAGCCGTTGGTCATCTCCACCAGCCGCTCGTCGGTGCGCGACAGGTTCGCGCCGCCGGCCCGCAGCAGGTCGGCGTCGATGTTCACCTCGCTTATGTCGTTGACGATCACCGCGACGCGGCGGCCCTCGCGGTTGTTGAGCACGTGGTTGAGCAGCGTCGTCTTGCCCGCGCCGAGGAAGCCGGACAGCACGGTGACGGGAAGACGGGCATCGGTGGACGGCATCGGAACTCCTTCAGTTTGAAACTTTATAACGTTGCATTTGCCTGCTCCGTCAAGCCTTCGTCGGCCGACCATCGACGCGCCTGCGTCATCAACTCAGTTCGTGGCGACCTGTCGTTTTTCGGCGAAGGCGTCGCGCAGGCGCGCGTTTGCGATGACGATGAGGCGCCGCATGAGGGCG